>JAJOJF010000034.1 GCA_021208885.1 Burkholderiaceae bacterium | reverse complement strand
GGTTCTGGTTGTGGTTCTGGTTGTGGTTCTGGTTGTGGTTCTGGTTGTGGTTCTGGTTGTGGTTGTGGTTGTGGTTCTGGTTGTGGCTGTGGTTCAGCACCTTCTCCAACAATCGAGCCTAGCTTTGCCTGCGTATTAGCATCAAGCGCCACCACATTGTCTAGGGAGAGATCGTCTAGCATTACGCCCTGCAAGGTGTAGGTCTGCTGATTACCCGTCACGCTGATGACAACCGAACCATCCGCTTCAGTGATGCTGAAGTTATCCGGGCCAAACCAACCAAAATCAATTCGATCGACTGCCGGATCAAAAGCCACAACGACATTTTGATTCCAGGCCCAGGTTAGAGTAAAACTACCACTGATGTCGGCCACCAGATCTTGCGAAACTGACTCCTTTTCATCTGTAACAGCATCATTGATTGAGCCAGTGAGCACTTGCGCCCACTGAGCCTGTGCCAGCGAATCGTTCGCGACAATATTGGTGCTGCTCAAATCTGCAAATGACACACCGCTTAACGTGTAAGACTGCTGGTTTGATGGGATTGAAATTACCACCGATCCATCAACCTCACTCAGCGTAAAGCTATTTCCCGCGAACCAGCCGAAATCCAACACATCACGAGCAGGATCGAATGCAAGCTCGATGTCTTGGCCCCACAACCACTGAATACTATGCACGGTTGCCTTGGTATTAATGCCTTCTGTTGACACGTCTAAATCTCCTGTGAGTACGTATACTTTGGCTAGGCTTCAGTGCTTAAACACTGGTCCAATAAACTAGCCAGTACTCTTGGTCGTTAGACATCAAAATTCGGTTCATTTTTTCGCGACATGTGTGCAATCAACGATTCAACAATTTCAACGCTCACGCAGCGTGTCACTTAGCGCTCTGATGGGTTCAAACACGTAGGCCATAACTGTTTTTTCACCAGTCAGGATGTCGACAGTCGCAGTCATGCCTGGTTTAGGCGTGATAATCATGCCATTGCGTTCGATGCCAGCATTCTTGATTCTGACAAGCAGCTTGTAATAACCAGGCTCCAGATTTATGGGTGTCGAATCTGCCCGGCTGCCTCCTTTAACGTCTTCCATCAACACGTCGGGGCTAACGAGCACCACTTCACCTTCCAAATCACCATAACGACGAGAATCGTAGGCACTAAGCTTGATCTTGGCTGGTGAACCCACTGTGACGTAGGCCACTTCGCTTGGGGGCATAAATGCTTCAACGAGCATGTCGTCGTTAACCGGGACAATTTCCATAATGACCTGACCAGAGTTGATGACAGCACCAACCGTAGTAACGCTGATATCTTTCACCACGCCATCAACTGGTGACCTCACCGTTGTACGACCGAGTGTCTGCTTGTTGGCTGACAAAACTTCGTTTACCTGACCCAATTCGGCTTCGACCAAAACAAGCTCATCACTAGCCGCGCTTAGGTAGCGAGTACGTAATTCAGCGATTTGTGCTTCTAGGCCTGCTGCTTCACGCTCTAGCCGCAATACCTCCACCTCTGAAACTACACCCCGCTTAACCAGTGGAGCGGTAAGCTCAATTTCACGGCCCATGGCATTACGAGATTTCGCAAGTGCCGAAAGTTGTTGCTCCAACGCAGAACGCCGCGCTTTAAAAGCCTGGGTTTCGATTCTCACAAGCTCACTGTCTTGCATTACCTCTGGCGGAAAAGACAGGTCCACTCCATAAGCCTCGGCGCGAAGCCGAGCCGCCCTTGCCAGCAACGACTGCCACTTCTTATACGACTCGCGATAAACCGGGCCAGCACGCGAGTCATCAAGACGCAGCAATATCTGGCCTTTTTTGACTGCGGAACCTTCTTTCACCAGCATTTCCTTCAAAATGCCAGCCTCAAGAACTTGCACCACCTGACCTCGGCTAGCTGGAATCACTTTGCCATTGGCAATAGTTACTTCATCGAGCTTAAAAAATGACGCCCAAGCAACGGCCGCTACAACGACCAGCAAGACAAGATAGATCAAATAACGCCCCCATTTACTTTCATCAGCTGATATAGCTGTAAAAACGAAGTCGTCATGTTCCGGGTCTGACTGTGCTCGATACGCTGTGCTCATGCCACACCTACGCTTGGTTGGGGTTCGGGTTGAGCCTCAGGCCTGAGTTGCCCCCGAGTTGAGTGCCTCGCCTGTCTTTGAATTGCGGTGACAACTTGTTTTGGCTCGCGAGCTAGGGCGTGAGAGTTTTTGCAAAATATCATCACGTGGACCCTCGCTGATGATTTTGCCCTTTTGCATAACTGCCACCCGATCTACCCAAGTGAGTAACTGTGGTCTGTGAGTGGAAATCAAAAGCGTCCGACCCTCTAGCCAATCCCCGAGTACACGAATCACACGTGCCTCCGTATCCTGGTCCATGCTTGCGGTTGGTTCATCCATAAAAACATAAATCGGGTCGCGCAATATCATTCGCGCGATCGTCAGCAACTGCCGCTGGCCGCCCGACAAACCGCCGCCAGCCTCGGTCAATGGCATATCAAGGCCTCGAGGATGAGCTTTGACCATCGCACTGATGCCTAGCAATTCCAATACTTTCATGATTTGCTCATCCGTGATCCATACATCGGACAAGATCAGGTTCTCACGCAAAGTACCCATGAAGAGTTGTGCATCTTGGCCGATATACCCAATACGGCTGCGCAAAGCCGACGGTTCAATTTGCAACATATCCAGGTCATCGACCCGAAGGCTGCCACTAGCTGGTTTGTAGAAACCAGCCATCAACCGCAGCAAGGTACTTTTGCCGCAACCCACATGACCAAGCAAAGCCATGTGTTCACCGGGCTTTAGCGTCAGGCTGACTCGATCAATTACTGGAATAGCGTCCGGGCCTGGATACGTAAACTGCAGTTGCTCGGCTTGCAGGGCACCTTCAAAATTTTCTGGTGTTATGTAACGCCGCTCATGTTCACGATCACGCGGTCGCTGTACCAAGCCATCGAGCATTTCCAGAGAGGTCTTTGCTTGCTGATAGCGCGTTGCGAGCTGCACGATGTGACCCAAGGGCATAACAGCCCGGCCTGCCAGGATATTGCAGGCGATCAAACCACCCAGAGACAGGGTATTGTCATGAATCAAGTAGACCCCCATCACAATGATGGCCACAGAAGTTGCTTGCTGCAAAGTCGTCGTCAACCCAGTTAACCAAACACTGGTTTTACGCACGTCCATGAAAGACTTCACCGCAGCCGCATTAGACCTTTCCCAGCGACGCTGCAGATAGCCTTCGGCATTGTGTGCTTTGAGCGTCTCAAGGTTAATCAGCGCCTCAACTAGGACAGACTGTTTTTCGCCGGCCTGTTGCATGTTCTTGCGCATTGCATGCATGAGCTTGGGTTGCACCAACAGTGACAACACCATTAACACTGGCACCACCACCAAGGGAACCAAGACCAGTGGGCCACCTATTACCCAGATTAAAAACAGAAACATCACGACAAAGGGCAAATCAGCAATCGTGACAAAAAGCGACGACGAGATGAACTCGCGTAACGTATCAAAGTCTCTCATTGCACTTGAAAATATGCCAATCGACTGCGGCCGGTGATCGAGCCGGACTGACATGATTTCCCTTAAAAGCGTTGAATTCACCGCTAAGTCTGCACGTTTGGCGCCCTCGTCTACCAAACGAGCTTTCAACCAACGCATCAAAAACTCAAGTCCCATCGCAATGGCAACGCCAACGGTCAACGTCCACAAAGACACGTAGGCCTGCGCGGGAATCACCCTATTAAACACATTCATCGTAAAAAAAACGGTAGCCAAAGTCAGAATATTGGCTACCACTGTGGCAACCATCGATTCGTAATAGAACCGACGAAACCGCCACATCGTCTCCCAAAACCAGCTAAAAGCCTGATGCTTAATTGCCACAAGTTGTTGCTTGCTCGTTTTAGCAGGCAGCTTTACTACCAAAACCTCGTCAGTAAGCAG
The DNA here is from genome assembly GCA_021208885.1 of Burkholderiaceae bacterium. Lineage (GTDB taxonomy): Bacteria > Pseudomonadota > Gammaproteobacteria > Burkholderiales > Burkholderiaceae_B > Algicoccus. Next base: position 37,030 of record JAJOJF010000034.1, on the reverse strand, counting down.
CGCATCAAACTCCTCGAGTGGTACCTCGTGAGGTCGCATGCCGGATTCAGCATATAAAACCGTCGCTATGCCGTCTTTAATGGAACGGACGATAGCCACGCGGCCATCGATCAACGGGGCAACCACGGGGAAGGCGTAATTCGGGAACACACTCGCGCGCCGTTTGATCCACACGGCATCAAAGCCATGACGTGCAACCACTTCGGGTGCCACTAATTTGGGGATATGACCTTTAGCATCGAGTGCAAAGCCAGATCGAAGAGCAGAGATAGGCAGCGGATTACCTAGCAGTTGCGTGACAATCGCCAGGCTCACAAGCAGTGGATCAGTTTGCGAGGGCTGCTCAAATGCTGCATCTTTATCAACGATGGGAATATCCACGAACTGTACCTGACTGAAATGAACTCACCCAGTTAGTCGCTTACCCGTGCGAAACGGTTCAAAAAAGAAACGAGAACTGTTTTGAGGGCTTTAATTCCCTGCAGGCTGGTATGCAGCAGCAAGTTTGTTCAGAATTGCGAGAATTTTGGCTTTGGCAATCCGCTCCTCAAAACTCGCATTGGTCGCGTTGGTCTGGTACGAATAGAGGTTGTCCTGGATTGTGAGAAGATCAAGCAAGGAACGGCGCCCCACGCGAAACTGCTCGTCGTAGCCTCGTACCAACTTGATCGCGTTGGCAACCTGTTTGCGACCGAGAACAGCCCTTTGTGCAGCCGACAAATATTCCGACCAACTTGCAAGCAAATTCTCTCTTAGGGTTATCCGCGCCTCAATCAAACCTTGCTTGGCAGCATCTAGCTCTGAGTACGCACTACGCGTCGCGCCGTAAGCCGAGCCACCATCGAACAAAGGGACTTGCACATTAAGTTGCGTTATGTAGTCACCCTGCCCACTACCCTGAGTGGTCTGCCGCTGATAAGAAAGATCAACCGTTGGCGAGAAGCCTGACTTCGCACCCCGCACGGATGCCTCGGCCGCCTCAATTTGGGCGAGCTGTTGACCAATAACAGGATGTGCATCATTTAACTCGGCCAAGGCTTGCTCGGCTGTGTTAGGGAAAGAACCCTTGATGGTCTCGTAACCACCGGGAAACTGCGGCAATCTGCCAAGCAGCATTCTTCGCAAGCGTTGCGCATACACCTCATGTTCGGATCGTCGCTGCTCCAAGGACAAACGAGCGTTTTCAGTTCGTACAAGGGCTTGCTCAACGTCGATGCGACGACCTTGGTCAACATTAGCAATTTCACGCACATCGCGGGTCAACCGCTCATGTGCGGTCAAATTCTCTTGTGCAAGCTTGACCAAGTCTCGGGTGCGAATCCAGTTCAAATAGGCGTCGGCAACTTGAAACGCAACCTCATCCCGAGTGATCCGATGCTGCTGTTGCCTTGTATTATGAATTGCTTGCGCGCGCTCGACCTCCGATTGAATACGCCAACCAGACCAGATATTGACGTTAAGCGTCGGCGACTGAATCCAGGTATCTTCTGGTCCGAATGGATTTGGTGATACGTTGCTATAGACGCTGTTGGTACCTTGCCAGCCGATTTGCGGCCAGTGGCCACTTTGAGCCTGGGTAATTCGGTGATCTGCAGCTTCGACCCGAGACTGCGCCGCCAGAATGCTAGGATATTGGGATAAAGCAATTTGTACGGCCTCAGGCAAGGTTTGGGCGCGTGCTGAGAGAGTCCATACCAGCATTATTCCCACCAGGAAGCATCTAAACCACATAACTCGTCCCGTTACGTAACATCACCCCGCCAGATAGTAACCGCTCGAGCTGCCGCTTTCCGCAATGACAGACTAACTAGAAACAGCCATCGCAAAAGAATGCCCGGATTAATGAAACACCGCCGAATCACCCGATCCAATCGTGGTGGTTTTATCTTCATTCATCCAATTGGGCCAGGGATCGAGTGACCATTGGGCACGTCGATATTGACCATGCACAATGCCTAACCACTGGCGCAACAACAGTGCAGGCATGCCGAGCTCGACCACTTGTTCGGGCATCACGCCTCTAAATCTGAGGCTCACCCCCTGCGTGCCAGGTGTGAGATCAACCTCACGCACTAGCCACTCGTGCACCGTCTGAGCTTGCTGTGGGACAACCGGTGGCTGAGGCTGTTCTTGTGACTGTTGTTGATGTTCAGCCTGAGCCGCTTGCTGGGCAAACGACTGCTGCACCTCAGGCACTGGCGCAGTGGCGGTCTCACGCTCGAGCAAACCCGCCAAATGTGAAACCAGACGATCAAGCAGCCGGCGCGTAATCCACAATACAGCCACATGATTGCCCGGCAGCTCTGCACTGACCCGCAAACGGTCTTCGTAATCGACAAACTCTGTTGTGAAACGTTGTGCCACTGTCATGGCTTAGACCTCGACAATCTTAATCTGAAAAAACATACCGCCATGGCTGACTCGCTCAGCCCAGGGATATGCTCGTCTGAGCTCAATTCAAGTGCCGACACAATCCTGAACGCGTCGGTGAGCTATGCTTGCTGCCGTTTAATTAATAAAAATTTTAGCTTTGTTGTCAAATAGTCGTCGGGTTGTTTGTGGTCTCTAACCCGATACGGCAGCCAACCAGTCGAACCAAGTTTGCTCATGACCCCCCATTTAATGCTAGCAATCTCATCACACGGTTTTGGGCATCTGGCCCAAGTTGCCCCAGTTATCAATGCATTGCAAAATCTCAGCACACAACAGGCCGCTGCAGAATTTGACTTGACGATCCGCACAAGCCTCTCCAAACAGCAAATTGCCTGGCGTGTTCATCGCGACTTCCAACTCGACCCGGGTTCAGATGATTTTGGGATGGTGATGCACGATGCTTTGCGGGTCGACCTGGTTCAAAGCCTGCGATGCTATGCTGATCTACACAAGCACTGGGCTGCTCACGTTGATAGTCTTGCCGGTCATCTCAAAAGCAGGGGCATCACCCACCTGTTGGCTGACACACCTTATCTGACACTCGCAGCTGCTCAGGCAGCGAACATTCCATCAGCCGCAATTTGCTCGCTCAACTGGGCTGACATTTTGGAGCGCTGCGTACGAGCATCACCACAGGCACTGCAAGCAGCAGAAATTTCAAGTCATGCACTTGATGCAATCTTGACGCAAATGCGTGATGCCTACACGAGTGCTGCGATTGTTATTCGGCCTGAACCCGCCATCGAAACAACCGGATTTGAGACGGTAACGACAGAACCGTTGGTGGAAATGCCACCTGAGCCAAATCGAACTTGCTTAATGGAGTTCGTTCGCAGTCAGATAGGCGATTATCTTGGTGACCACGACGACTGCTTGATCGTACTCACGAGCATGGGTGGCATTGGTCTGGCACTGCACCCCGCGAAGTGGCCTACCGAGTGCTTGGGCCGCAAAGTTATCTACCTGACGGATCCCGCTGTCGCTGGCCAATGCCCGCATGCGGTGGGATTTAACCTTGAAAAGCTGGGCTTTAGCCAGATGATGACCAGTTGTGATGCGGTGCTCACCAAGCCTGGCTACGGGATGTTTGTCGAATCGCGGGCCTGCGGCAAGCCCATGCTCTATATCGCCCGTGATGATTGGCCCGAAAGTGCCTGCCTCGAGACTTGGGCAGCCATGCATACAATCGCTAGGAAGCTATCACTAGAACAAGTGGTTAGAGGCGAGTTCAGCCATGAATTGGCAAAGCTGCTTGAATCGCCAAAACTAAATCGGCAGCATTTCACGGGTGCAGACACCGCCGCCCAAGTTTTGTCCAAACAATTATTTGGTCTCTAACTTCCGGTCTGACTCGGCTTCCCAAAACCCGAGCTGCGGGTTTTGCTGGATCACGCCCGGTTGATCCGACAAAGCGCTCGCTCTGACTCCCAATAGCCGTATTCGATCGTGCCACTGAACACGCTTCAGACACTCGGATAGCGCTTGGCGCAACGCCTGCGCTGACTGTACTGGCTGTGGCAAGCTGACATCTCGGGTGACCACTGTAAAGTCGGCAAACTTTACCTTCAACCCAACTGTTCGACACCAGAACGATTTTGTCGCGAGGTCTTGCGATACCCGTTGGCAAAGACTGTCTGTAATTCGGGTGAGCTCGGCGCGGTCGTGCCGAACATGCAAATTACGCTCAAACGTTGTCTCTCGGCTTAACGACTTTGGCTGACGTTCGATCACCAAGGGGCGGTCATCAATGCCGTGCGCCGCCTGGTGTAACCATTGGCCATAATGTGTGCCAAAGTGCTGCTGCAAGACCTGCTCAGATGCTTGCGCAAGCTCGCCAATCGTTGCGATGCCTAATTGCTCTAGCTTGCGCGTGGCCTTGGGTCCAATGCCATTGACCTTGCTGACTGGCAGCGGCCAAATACGATCGGGCAAGTCACCAATCTGCAAAATGGTCAAACCATCTGGCTTGTCTAGATCCGAGCAAATTTTTGACAAGAGTTTGTTCGGTGATATGCCGATCGAACAAGACAAACCAGTGGCGTCCCGCACCGCAGCTTTGATGCGTTGGGCTAACGGTTCAGTATCCTCGTCAATATCGGTGAGATCGAGATAAATCTCATCAATGCCACGATCTTCAATAACATTGACAACCGTTGCAACAGCTTGTTTGAACAAACGCGAATGGTGCTTGTATGCCTCAAAATCAGCCGGTAGCAGCAAGGCATCTGGGGCGAGTCTGGCGCTTTGCATCAGCCCCATCCCAGAAAATACACCTAAGGCACGTGCCTCGTAAGTGGATGTAGTCACCACGCCTCGACCAACGTAGTCGCCCAAGCGGCCGCAAATGTATTCACCCTCGGCGTTTAATTGTGGTGCCGGCACACGTCGGCCACCGACTACCACCGGTTTGCCCTTTAGCTGTGGATACCGCAAAAGCTCCACCGACGCAAAAAATGCGTCCATGTCCAGATGTGCGATGCGGCGAGCAGTGATTGCCACGAGCAAGTCCTTGAGCAACTTGGTTTCAAAACGGTCGAGCGATACAGGCAAAGTGTATCGCCGCATCGCGGTCACTAAGTCTTCTTATAATGACAGGACCTCTTGTTTTTTGTGGTTCTCACATGCCCAACTCATCGAACATTGTGTCATTTGTGCCCGTGGTCTTATGCGGCGGTTCTGGCACACGTCTTTGGCCGCTATCTCGCAACGGCTACCCCAAGCAATTTCTCGTACTACAAGGCAATGACAGCCTGTTTCAGCTCGCCGTGCAGCGATTAGCCGATCTTGGTGGTCAGGGGATGCAAGCCGATCCAGCCTTAATTGTCACCAATGACGCTCACCGGTTTCTGGCCACCGAGCAACTGCGTGAGATCCATGGGGATGACAAGACCCAATTACTGCTTGAGCCACAAGGCCGAAACACCGCTCCGGCCATTACTCTGGCTGCCATGGCAGCGCTGGCACGAGGCGCCGATCCCGTCATGGTGGTGTCGCCTGCTGACCAGATCGTGACGAACCGTCCTGCCTTTACCAAGGCATTGAGAAACGCCATCGAACGCGCGGCCACTGGCGTACTGGTTGTGCTGGGTGTTACGCCAACACACCCCGAGACCGGCTATGGCTACATTCAGCGTGAGCCAGGCAATAGCGGTGAGCTCAGCGCGAAAGTACGACAGTTCACGGAAAAGCCCGATTTGCAAACAGCCCAAAAATACGTCGAGGCTGGCAACTATCTGTGGAACGCGGGTCTCTTTGTGGTCAAAGCCAGCGTGTGGCTAAAGGCCATCAAGAAATTTGCCCCTGATGTGCACGAAGCCGTGCAACAAGCCTGGGACAACAAGACCATTGACCATCAATTTATCCGTCCACAATCTGATGCATTCCTGGCATCACCATCTATCTCAGCCGACTACGCTGTCATTGAAAAATGTCCTGGTAGCGAGTTCGACATTGACGTGGTGGAGCTCGATGCTGGCTGGAGCGACCTAGGCGCGTGGGACGCCGTCTGGCAAGTCGGTCAAAAAGATGGTCGGGGCAACGTCACCCACGGTGATGCCATTACGATTGAGACAAACAATTGCCTGGTGCACGCTAACCACCGCTTGGTCGGCACTGTCGGGGTGGACGATCTCGTGGTGATTGAAACAGCAGATGCGGTACTCGTTGGTCGGCGCGATCAAGCACAACGTGTGAAAGAAATCGTGCAGACCTTGTCAACCAACTCACGCTCTGAACCCGAACTGCATCGCAAGGTACATCGCCCCTGGGGCTGGTACGACAGCATCGACGAAGGATCGAATTTCAAGGTCAAACGCATCATGGTCAAACCAGGCGCGAGCATCAGTCTGCAAAAGCACCATCACCGTGCTGAGCACTGGATTGTGGTGCGCGGCAAGGGCCAAGTGACATGTGATGACAAGGTTTTAGACCTCGGGCCGAACCAGTCGACTTACATCCCGCTTGGCTCTGTGCACCGACTCGCCAACCCAGGGCTGGAACCACTAGAAATTGTCGAAGTTCAGTCCGGCAACTATCTCGGTGAAGACGATATCGTGCGCTTCGAAGACAATTACGGGCGGGCAAACTCGTAGTTCAGACCCGAAATGGCGTGAATAGGGTCAGCATTCACGCCAAAAAAAAGGTGATTTTTGGCGTGAATATCCCATACAATCACGCCATGAAATGGATATGGCAACAAGCTGACTGGCCGAACTTCCGATATGACCCGACCACGATTGCTGATCGGGAATACGCTTTTCACAAAGGCTCAGAGCGCCTGGCGGGCTTATTTGAGGCGTTGCCCAACAACTCACGTGTAGACGCCACGATCGATCTAATGCTGTCTGAGGCCATCAAGACAAACGCGATCGAAGGTGAACATCTGGACCGAATGTCCGTTCGATCATCGCTCTTGTCGCTAATGGCATCGGACACCATACCGGAGAATACTGACCAGAGAGCGGCTGGCGCCGCCTGCCTTCTGGTGGACGTCCGCCAGAACTGGAATCAACCTTTGTCAGATGAATTGCTTGGTAAATGGCAGTCAATGGCGGTGCCAGACCAACGCTACAAACTTATCATGCGAGGGTCTTACCGCAATGACCCGTCTGCTATGCAAATTGTCAGTGGGCCCTATGGGCGACAGACCGTTCACTATGAAGCCCCTCCATCGTCTGATGTGCCCCAAGAGATGGCGAGATTCATCGACTGGTACAACAACTCAAAACCATCGCAAGGACAAAGACCTCTGGCCGGATTAATTAGAGCGGGCATCGCTCACCTATGGTTCGAAGTCATTCATCCGTTTGATGATGGCAACGGTCGAGTTGGTCGTGCAATTGCAGATCACGCGCTGTCGCAATCGCTTGGATACCCAACCACTGCATGCCTGGCCACCGCTATCGCGGCAGATAGAAAGTCTTATTACACCGCCCTTGAAAGCGCTAGCCGTAAAAGTGTCGACATCAATGCCTGGCTAGACTATTTCGCTGATAGAGTGACCCGGGCGCAGGAAATTGCTAAAGAGGAGGTCGATTTTGTTTTGGCCAAGACACGCTTTTATGAAGCGTTTGGAAACGAACTCAATGAGCGACAAGCCAAGATGGTGACACGGGTGTTTGCCGAGGGCCGTCAGGGTTCCAAAGGTGGGATCACAACAAAAAAATATGAAACCATCACGAAGTGCCCAAACCGAACTGCGAGCCGTGACTTATCTGATCTGCTTGCCAAAGGCATCATTACCGCACTACCAGGCGGTGGCAGAACTACCCACTATGCATTGTCTGTTGTTGCGCCACGAACGAGTTTATTTCAAGAACCAATTCAACGAGCCTAGAGAAACAGCAGACGCTGTTTAGCCGCTACCTTAACCGCCTGCGTCAAGGCCGCGGCGTGCGACGGCTCTTGCTGCCAGTGCTGCCAATAGAGCTGCACATCGAGATGACAACCCGGCATGACTTCTTTAAGCTTGGCGGTTTGCTTTTTATTCTGTGGTGAATCTAGCAAGACATCTGGCACCAAGCCCCAACCTAGCCCCAAAGCAATCGCAGCCTCAAACGCATCGAGTGCTGGCACAAAATGCTTGGGGTAAGCCGGTGACTGCAAGTCGAGATGTTGCTTCAAAAAACGATCGTGAATAGCATCCTTGCGGTTAAAGATCACCGCTGGCTGTTCCAACAAACGATGAGCTGAGATCCGTCCTGTCTGGGTCTTCATACGGCTCATAATTTCCGCTGTGGCCAACGCCCGATAACGCATCACGCCCAAGGGCTCAGCCAGACAACCCGGCATGGCATCTGCCAAAGTGGTCACACACCCCATTACTTCACCCGTTCGCAGCGCCTCGTGGGTGTGATCCTGGTCATCAATCACCACATCGAGCAACAAATTGTGCTGCACCAGGGCGTTGGCAACACCTGGCAAGAACCAGCTCGCCATGGAATCAGCATTGACCGCCACACGCAGCGTTCGCCAGCGCTTGTTGCCATGATAGCTTTGGGCGTCAAGATTCAAAGCTCGTAAAAGCTCATCTTGTAGCAATTCGTTCTTGTGATGAAACGCGACGATGGCCTTGCCCTGCGGTGTCAGACGCAACTGTTTGCCCCGCACCAGAACGCGAGCACCGATCTGCGCCTCAAGCGCCTTGATACGCTGAGTAACTGCGGCTGGTGTCAGGTTCAACACTCTGGCGGCTGCCTGAAAGCTGCCTTCATTCACGACAGCGACCAGAGACTTCGCGAGTTTGTCTTCAATCATCATTTCCACTGGAAATTCCGTTCCGACATTGGTGTGACTGCCAATCAGCGGGCTGCTGACTAAACCTGCGATCCACACGTACCTTATCTTTTGGCACAAGCCTAAAAGTTAATTTTATTTAATTTAAATAAAATTTATTTACTTTTATTTAATAAAAGGCTTGGGTTTGACATCATGTTGGCTAATGCGGCGCCAGACGTTTGGCGTACCAGCCAACCAACCAGTTGTCAGATGTAGACCATGATGTTGAACACCCTACCCTTATTTGCTTCTGCCTCATTGACCGCCTTCACGGCTGGCATGGCCTTGAGCCTGTCACTCATTATTGCCATCGGCCCACAAAACGCTCACTTGCTGCGCATGGGTCTGCAGCGGCAATATCTGTGGCTCAGTGTCGCGGTTTGTGCCGTTGCTGATATGGTCCTGATTGCCATCGGCGTGGTAGGTTTGGCACAACTCGGCCAATTATCAGAGCGGCTGTATGGCGCACTGCTAGGCGCCACTGTCTTGGTTTTGCTGCTCTATGGCTGGCAAGCCGCCCAACGTTTCTGGCATGGCGTTAAAACAACGCACCAAGAAGTTAGCGTGACCGATTCACCCATGTCACGCCGGCAAGCAATCACGGCTGCACTTGCGTTTTCTTGGTTGAATCCACATGCATGGATCGACACAGCAGTGCTGATCGGTGGTGCCTCCCTGGCTTATCAAGCCGAGGCTCGTGCCGGATTTGGCATGGGAGCCATGGCAGGATCATTGATCTGGTTCCTAGCGCTTGGGACACTAGCCTGCTGGCTAGGTAGAAGGCTGGGGCAATCTTGGGTTTGGCGCTGGATTGATGGATTCGTTGCTCTGATGATGTGGGGTATTGCTTTGACCATCGCTTGGGGCTTGCTAGCCGCATAGGCTATTCAAGCTCGAGATCTGCCACAATCGGAGAGTGATCTGACAAAAGACTCCAGGGCTTGCCCCGTAAAACCTGTGCACGCTTGACTGCAAAGCCCCGCTGATAGATGCGGTCAAGACGCAGCATCGGGAATTTAGAGGGGTAAGTCTTGGGTGGCGGCTGCAGGCTCTCGGCACCTGCCATGGAGAGCTGGTTTTGGCGCAGTTGGCGGTCACGTGACAATGCAGTCAGCGGTTGTTGACCGCGCAGAACCTGGCGGATCTGACGCACCGAGTCTCGCAACCGAGGCACATCGCCCAGAGACTGCGAGGCATGGGTGAATACTTCATAAACACCGAGCTGTTTGACGAACAATGGAGCTAGTTCATTACGCCAATCGTTAAAGTCGCCTGCAATCAAGACCGGCTCATGCGGGCCAACCAACCGTTCGATGCGTTGCGCCATCGTCTGGATTTGGCGCATACGACTACCTGCGAACAGGCCCAAATGCACCACAAAACAATGCACGCAACGGCCTTCGATATCGACTTGACCATGCAGCAAGCCACGCTGTTCGAGCGGATGATCCGACACATCTTCGTTCTCAAAGCTCAGTATCGGGTAACGCGAGAGCAACGCATTGCCATGATCCGTCATTTGCCGGACTGCATTGCAGCCATAAGCGACCTGCATGTGCAGAGCTGCCGCAAGTGACTCATGTTGCGCATCAAGGTTGGCTCGCTGCTCGTTACGTCCTTGTACTTCCTGCAAAAACAGAATGTCAGCATGCAGGCCATGCAAGCCAAGCCTAAGTTCAGGCAGAGAATCACGGCCGCCTAAAGAACGGCCCTTGTGAATGTTGTAACTAACAACCCTGAGCTTAGCCATGTACCTAGGACTTCGGCGCAACAGCTGCTTCAGTCTGCCTTAGCCTGATATGCAACTCGCGCAATTGCTTCTCGTCAACCGGCGACGGCGCTTGGGTCAAAAGACACTGGGCACGCTGCGTTTTGGGGAAAGCAATCACATCACGAATCGACTCTGCACCACTCATCATGGTGACGATTCGATCAAGGCCAAATGCAATGCCACCATGTGGTGGGGCACCGTATTGCAGCGCATCGAGTAGGAATCCAAACTTCTGTTGTGCTTCTTGCTCGTCGATCTTCAGCGCCCTAAACACCTTGCTCTGCACTTGTTCGCGGTGAATACGTACGGATCCACCACCAATTTCCCAGCCGTTTAACACCATATCGTAGGCTTTGGACAATGCCTGACCCGGATCGGTGGTGAGGTAATCTTCATGACCATCTTTTGGGCTGGTAAAGGGGTGATGCAACGCGACGTAGCGCCCTGACTCCTCGTCAAACTCGAACATCGGGAAATCAACAACCCACAACGGCTTCCAGCCGGGCTCAAACAAGCCTTTGGCTTGGCCAAACTCACTGTGTCCGATCTTTAGTCGTAGCGCGCCCATGGCATCGTTAACCACCTTGGCACGGTCTGCACCAAAGAACAGAATATCCCCATCTTGAGCGCCCGTGCGCTTGAGCATTTCAGTCAACGCGGCATCGTGAATATTCTTGACAATCGGTGACTGAAGGCCGTCACGACCCTTGTCTAATTCATTGACCTTGATCCACGCCAAACCCTTGGCACCGTATATGCCAACATACTTGGTGTAAGCATCGATTTCACTACGCGTGAGTTCGCCACCACCGGGCACACGCAGGGCAACCACACGGCTGCCTTGGGCGGTAGCCGCTTGCGCAAACACCTTGAACTCGACGTCTTGCATCACATCGCCAAGATCGGTGAACTCCAACTTCACACGCATATCCGGCTTGTCCGAGCCGAAACGGCGCATGGCTTCTTCGTAGGTCATGATCGGGAATGGGTTGGCAAGGGCCACGCCTTGCACCGACTGAAATACTTCGCGAATCATGCCCTCAAAAATTTCGCGAATTTCTTCTTCACCTAAAAATGAAGTTTCGCAGTCGATCTGAGTGAATTCCGGTTGGCGGTCAGCGCGCAAGTCTTCATCACGGAAACACTTGGTGATCTGGTAGTACCGATCAAAGCCAGCGACCATTAACATCTGTTTAAAAAGCTGAGGCGACTGCGGCAATGCAAAAAACTCACCGGCATGCACACGTGATGGCACAAGATAGTCACGAGCACCTTCGGGCGTGCTCTTTGTAAGCATGGGCGTTTCAATATCAATAAACCCCTGTGCATCCAGAAAACGACGCACCGCCATCGACACTCGATAGCGCAACATCAAGTTACGTTGCATCTGGTCGCGGCGCAAGTCCAGCACGCGATGCGTCAAGCGCGTGGTCTCAGACAAATTCTCATCATCGAGCTGGAAGGCTGGTGTCACCGATGGGTTCAGGATTTCAACTTCACGGCACAAGATTTCGATTTCACCGGAGGCAAGATCGGCGTTGACCGTGCCCTCAGGGCGACGGCGCACTAGCCCGGTGATTCGGATGCAGAACTCGTTACGCAAACGCTCGGCGGTTTCAAAGGCAGCCGCGTTGTCAGGATCAAAGACGATCTGCGCAAGCCCAGCACGATCTCTCATGTCAATAAAAATCACCCCGCCATGGTCACGGCGCCGATGCACCCACCCAAACAAGGTGACGATCTGGTCAAGGTGATCAAGGCAAACTTCGCCGGTGTAACAAGTACGCATTCAGTCATGCTCCTTCAAGCGTCTTTGGGGGCGCAACCACCCCCATGGAAACAATGTATTTCAAGGCAGTGTCAACTGTCATATCCAACTCAACGGCTTGACTCGCCGGCACCACTAAAAAGTACCCCGATGTGGGGTTTGGAGTAGTAGGCACATATACGCTGATGTGATCACCCTCGAGATGTTTGGCTACCGCCGCACTAGGTGTGCCAGTGACTAAAGCCACCGTCCAACTGCCAGCATGTGGAAATTGCACTAGCACCGCCCGGCGAAATGCTTGGCCGTTTGGTGCGAGCACTGTGTCACCGACTTGTTTGACCGACTTGTAGATCGAGCGAATCAATGGAATACGGCCTAGCAACTGCTCCCAACGCTCAACAAGACTGCGGCCGATAAAGTTCGCAGCAAACAAACCCGTCAATATCAACACTGACAGGACAATCAGTATTCGGAATCCCGGGATGTCAACGCCAAACAAAGCTTTAGCCGACAAAGCTTCGGGCACGATCTCTTCTAGAGTGGTGACCAACAAAGTCACCACCCAGGCTGTAATCACCAAGGGCGCCCAAATCAGCAACCCGGCGATGAGATAACGCTTGAAAGCCCGCATGTTGTTCCAGTGCGCCCGGCGCGACGAATCAAGGCAGGCCTTGACCCCTTGCCAGGCTATGTTGAGCTAACCGCGCCTGCAGTCGGGGCTGGCGCCGCTGGTGCAGCCGGTGCTGAGTCGGCTGTCGTTGAAGACGCAGACGTTGCCGACTCTTTGGTTTCCGTAGGCTTGTTCGCACCAGCTCCTGACTTTGAGCCATTATTTCTAAAGTCGGTAACATACCAACCCGACCCCTTGAGCTGGAAACCGGCAGCAGTTACCTGCTTGGCATAGGTCGACTGTCCACATGCCGGGCATTGGGTTAGCGGCGCGTCCGACATCTTTTGCAGCACGTCTTGCTCGTGACCGCAATTCGAGCATCGATAAGCATAGATCGGCACCTTCCACTCCTTAAGTAAAAGTCGCGAATATTCGGGAAAGCCCTCGATTTTAGCGCTTTTTAATCCCAATTAGCCGAGTCACTAGATACCAAGGGTATCAAGGTCGGGGCGCTGGCGGTGCCAATCAGTTACAGCCTGCACTGCCACACCTAGTTTCAGAATATTGACCTCGTCAAACGGTTTGCCCATCAATTGCACGCTCAAAGGCAAGCCATTCTTAGAGAGTCCCGCCGGCAGTACCAAGCCACATGTGGCCAGATAGTTGCCCGCCCGACAAAACGCGGCCATGGGGGTCTGGGCCTCATCGACTTCGGTCAACGGTATGGCAGGAAACGGGAATGTCGGTGTGATCAAGGCAGCAAAGCCTTGCATGAGATGGACGTATTGTGCGCCGCTAGCTCTCTGGTGTTTGATCGCCTCAATATATTGAGCGGCCGTTATTGATTTGCCGCCCAAGATCCGTTGGCGAACATACTGGCCAAGCGGCAGGTTCTCATCCTCAATGTAAGCTTGGTGCAGTGCGTAAGCTTCAGCAGCGATAATCTGACCGTTGCGCACCATCAGGTCATGGAAATCAAACGGCAGCCGCAGCGGTTCGATGACGGCACCGAGCGTTTTTAGCGTCGCGCACACTGCCTCAAAAGCAGCTAGCTCATCTGGATCGACCCCCATTGGATACTGCTCAGGCGGTAAAACCCCAAGCTTGACGCCAAGCAATGGCTTAGCGGGCAAAGTCGAGGTTATGTCCCAAACAAACGGCGGGTGGTTCAGACTGCTTTTGTCCAACGGGTCAGGACCCGCCATGATCGCCGTCCAAAGGGCCGCATCTTCGGCACTGTGCACCATGGGGCCAATGGTGTCTAGCGTAAATGAAAGGGATGCAGCACCATGCAAGCTGATGAGCCCACGGGTGGTTTTAAGACCAGTCAGTCCGTTTAACCCGGAAGGAATTCTGACTGAGCCGCCCGTGTCTGATCCGATAGCCGCTGGCGCAAGTCCGGCAGCCACAGCCACCCCGGAGCCACTCGAAGAGCCGCCAGGTACTCGGTGAGTTTGAAGGTCCCAAGGGTTCCAGGGCGTACCCATGATTGGGTTAGTGCCCCAGCCACCGAACGCAAACTCAACCATGTGAGTTTTACCAAGCATGACCATGCCGGCTTGCAGGCATTTCATAAGCGCAGTGCAGTCTAGTTCACTGCGTCTATCAATCCAGGCTTGCGATCCAGCAGTCGTGACGGTGCCCTTAAGTTCACACAGATCTTTGGCAGCAAATGGCACACCATCAAGCTGGCTTAACGAAACGCCCTTGGCACGCCGCTCGTCTGCGGCTCGTGCCATCGAGATGGCCAAATCCTCATCAACACTGACGTAAGCGTGTAGCTTGCCATTGGCCTTTGCAATTCGATCGAGATAAAGCCGAGTAATTTCAACAGACGTAAATTGGCCGTGCGCCAAGGCATCGGCTATCTCGGTCATGGTCATAAAAGCATCTTGTCTCGTCATGATGGTCCTATTTGACGTTAGTTAAGCTGGCTAATACAACAATCCTGCAATCGACATTAGCGGCGCGCGGCGCTTTATGCAAGATTTTTGCGCACTGCACCGACAAGCAAAGCGCGTGCCACATGCATTGAGCGTTTGCGGCGTTCATCTGCCATAATCCGGTATCAATGCCATCCCGATTGTCTGCCATCTTCAAAGGGTTTAGCCCGAGGAGGTGAGCAAACTGCTAGTATTCGGGCGAGAAACCAACAACGAGGTGGCTCCCAAATGCACATAGTTGTCTTGTTCATCACCCTTGCAGCACTTTGGCTACTTTGGTCAGGTCTGTATCTCCCGTTGATGCTGGCCCTAGGCGCAGCGTCTTGCTTGCTAGTCATTTGGCTAACCAGGCGGTTCGAAACCATCGATCATGAATCTGTGCCTGTTCACCTTGGCTTCAAAGTGATCAGCTACTGGGGCTGGCTGATTAAAGAGATTGTGGTGTCCAGCATTCAGGTCACCAAAATCGTCTTGTCGCCCACCATGCCCATCAGCCCCAAAATGGTGCAAGTTCAATCCAAAAGCAAAGGTGAAGTGCGCCGAGTAATTTTTGGGAACTCTATTACGCTGACCCCTGGAACCTTGACCACTGACCTTGATGACAATGGACTCATCACTGTGCACGCACTTACTGCAGAAGGTGCTGAAGGTGTCGTCAATGGCGACATGAATGACAGAGTGGCTGCCTTGCCTGGGTTTGGAGACAAATAATGCTGATTGCTGCTGGCTTGGCCATTGTGGTCACCATGTTCATGGCCGTCATACGAGGGTTGCTCGGTCCCGGCGTTTACGACCGGGTTTTGGCGATGAACATGTTTGGCACAAAAACTGTTTTGCTCGTTGCCGTCGTGGCCATGATCATGGGTCGTCCTGATTTCCTTGATCTTGCACTGGCCTACGCGCTGATCAATTTCATTGGCGTGCTAGCGATACTGCAGTTTGTGCAGAATCGTGAGGCTCGTCAGTCACAACAAAAAGACCAAACAGGTGCGTCATCATGATGGTCTTGGACATGATTTCATGGCTATTACTTGGTATAGGTAGCTTTTTCGTGGTGGTGGGCGGCATCGGCGTGTTGCGCATGCCTGACCTTTACACTCGCATGCATGCCGTCAGCGTGACCGAGACCTTGGGCACGATCTTGGTGCTGCTTGGTTTAATGGTCATGGCTGGATGGTCTCTCGCCACCTTCAAGTTATTTGCCATCTTGTTGTTCTTACTATTCACAGCACCGGTTTCTTCATATGCGTTGGCCAATACCGCCCTGCTTGGCGGCACCGAGCCTCTTCTGGATGGGGAGAAACAGCAATGATGCTTGAGACCATTCTTGGGCTTTTTACGCTGACCATGGTGGCCATCGTTGCAATTGCCACCATTATGTCCAGCAATCTGTTCGTCGCGAGCATGTGGTTCGGGATTTTTAGCCTGTTAATGGCATCAAACTTTTTTATTCTGGATGCCGCTGATGTAGCACTGACCGAGGCGGCCGTGGGAGCTGGGGTGTCAACCGTGCTTTTCATGGGGGCCTTGGCGCTCACCGCAGAAAAAGAAACCGTCAAGATGAACACCAACTGGCTGCCAATCGTTGCACTGATCGGACTCTCTATAGTTCTGTTTGTCGCGACATTCGAACAACCTGTGCTTGGCGACATCAACGCCCCTGTGCATCAACATGTGGCACCTTGGTATATCGAGAAAACCCCCGAATACATCAATATTCCCAACATCGTGACCGCCATTCTGGCCTCCTTCCGCGGCTACGATACCTTGGGTGAGGTGCTGGTTATCTTCACTGCCGGCATCGGTGTTCTGTCTGTTTTGAGTTTTAAGCCTAAAAGCAAACAGTCATTGTCCGGTGAGCAGCTTGGCCAAAAAGTTCGTGGCGTTCAGCATCATGTGATTTTGCGGATAGTGGGAAAACTGATCATTCCCATTCTGTTGCTGTTTGGACTTTTGGTGCAGTTCCATGGCAAATACAGCCCGGGTGGGGGCTTCTCCGCTGGTGCTTTGTTTGCCGCAGCCGTCATGCTCTACGGCATTCTCGAAGGCGCTGATCGCTCAGAAGCAGCGATGCCACAGCGCATCATGCTGCGCTTGGCAGCCTTAGGTGCGACACTGTACACCGGTGTGGGGATCGTCTGCATGCTCTTAGGTGGTCATTTTCTTGACTACAACGTGCTCTGGTCAAATCCGGTGACGGGCCAATATGTCGGTATTTTGCTTGTCGAGTTCGGTGTTGGCCTGACCGTAACCACGGTGCTCGTAATGATCTTTAACGCGATTGCCAATCGCCCCACCTACCAAGCCTAGAGGGCTCGCAGATGACGCTACTCGGACTTTACAACTATTGGGTCTTCATTCTCTTGTTGGTCGTTGGCCTGTATGCCGTGATTGTCAGCGGCAATTACGTCAAGCGCATGATTGGGCTTGGAATCTTTCAGTCAGCGGTCTTTCTTCTATTCATTACCATGGACAAGGTCGAAGGCGGCACGGGACCTATCTTCCGCGGTCCACCATCGCCGGATCAATTGTTTGCCAACCCGTTGCCACAGGTGCTGATTCTGACCGCCATCGTAGTCGGCATTGCTGTAACTGCTCTGGGTCTTGCGATTGCCATTCGCATTCGCGAGGAATACGGCTCAGTCGAAGAAGCCGACACACGTCGACTGGATGAGCAAGCATGACATTACTCGAACAACTTCCTATCCTCGTGGTCGTGGTGCCCCTGTTCGTAGCACCGCTACTTGCCATGGTCGCTAGCCAGGGCAGACTGCCTTGGCTTATAGCCACACTCACAAGCGCCCTGACCTTTCTAATCGCCATCGGATTAATCACGCAGGTCTTGCAATCCGGCACGATCTACTATGAACTTGGCAACTGGCCAGTGCCGTTCGGTATCGGCCTGACAATAGGGCCCTTCTCAGCATTGATGGTGTTAATCATTAGCGGCGCATCACTGGCTGCCTTGGCGGCTGGTGGCCAAAGCATGGACAGCGAGGTTGGCGAGCAACATCAATCCTTGCTTTACTCATGCTGGCTGCTAGCTATGGCTGGCTTGATCGGCATTGCCGTCACGGGTGACGCCTTTAACGTCTTCGTCTTCATGGAAATCTCATCGTTGGCCTCTTACGTCATGGTGGCCAACGGGCCTAACCGCCGCGCACTGACTGCTAGCTTTACTTACTTGGTCACTGGCACAACTGGAGCGACGTTTTATCTTATTGGCGTGGGCTATCTGTACATGATGACCGGTACGCTTAACTTGGCTGATATGGCTGAGCGCTTGGCTGATGTGTCAGACACACTGCCCGTTCTTATTGCCGGTGGATTCCTGGTGCTGGGCCTGGCACTGAAAGCAGCGCTGTTTCCAATGCATGCCTGGATGCCCAATGCGTACCAGTTTGCCCCTACTCCGGTAGCGATATTCTTCGCAGCTTGCTCAACCAAAGTGGCGCTGTTTGTCATGTTGCGGTTTGACTTTGTAGTGCTTCTGCCTAACCTGGGTGAACAAGCCTATTTCCTGTCATCCCTGTTGATTCCTCTTTGTGTAGCTGCGTTCTTGGTAGGTTCGGCTGTGGCCATGTTCGAACGCGACTTAAAGCGCATGCTAGGCTACTCCTCCGTGGCCCAAATTGGCTACATTGTTCTGGCTATTTCGCTAGCGAGTAGCGCTGGCATTACCGCTGCAGTGGTGCATTTCTTTAACCACGCATTAATGAAGGCGGCACTGTTTGTCGCTGTAGCTGGCATTGTGCTGCGTTTTGGTAGCTCAAGCCTCGATCAGCTTGCAGGGCTTGGGCGTCGCATGCCGCTCACAACGCTGGGCTTTGTAATCGCTGGCCTGTCATTGATTGGCGTGCCACTGACCGCCGGCTTTATCAGTAAGTGGTATCTGATTCAGGCCGTGCTCGAAGAACCTGGGTTGGGCATCTTGTTGACTATTTTGATTCTGACCAGTTCGCTGATGGCTGTTGTCTACATTTGGAAAGTTGTTGAGACAGCCTACTTCAAGGTGCCTTCCAACGGCAGCCTGGACGACGTCAAACGGCAAGAAGCCCCGATGCCGGTCCTGATCACGCTATGGGTGCTGGTTGCAGCCAATATCTGGTTTGGCATCGACCCGGATCTGCCCTTAAGTCTGGCAAACATGGAAGCTTTTGATTTGATGGGGGGCGGACAATGAACGACACGACATTGATCCTTGCCTCGCTGGCCATCCCGCTCGTGGGCGCGCTCGTCATTGCATTGACGGGTGCCAACCGCAATCTGCGTGACAGTTTGATGGTGGCATCAGCTGTGCTGGTGTTTCTAACCGTCCTATCTATCTTACCCTCAGTCAACGCGGGTGGCAGGCCAGGCGTGGTGCTATTTGAAATCATGCCCGGGTTGCCCTTGGCGTTTGCCGTCGAGCCCCTAGGCATGATCTTTGGTTTGGTCGCCTCGGGCCTTTGGGTGGTGACCTCGCTCTATGGCATTGGCTACATGCGGGGCGCTCATGAAAAAAACCAAACCCGGTTTTTTGCGTGTTTCTCGATTGCGATCTTTGCTGCTCTTGGCGTGGCGTTTGCTGACAACATGTTCACGCTATTTATTTTTTATGAGGTCTTGTCGCTCTCAACATACCCGCTGGTGGCGCACAAAGGCAACGAAGAGGCCAAGCGTGGCGCGAGGATCTACCTTGGCCTGTTGTTGGGCACCTCCATTGGCTTGATGTTGCCGGCCATGCTCGTGACCTGGTTTATGGCTGGTACGCTGGATTTCGTGCCTGGCGGCATCCTGCAGGACAACGTCAGCCGTGGCATTGGAGCAGTGCTGCTGATTCTTTACATGTTCGGCATCGGCAAAGCTGCGCTTATGCCATTTCATCGGTGGCTGCCGTCGGCCATGGTCGCACCGACACCTGTCAGTGCCTTGCTACATGCAGTAGCTGTGGTTAAGGCCGGTGTGTTCACGGTGCTTAAAGTCAGCGTGTATCTTTTCGGCCTCGATTACTTGCAAAGCCTCTGGAGTAGCGATCTCATCATGTGGGTAGCAGCATTCACGTTGCTGTCGGCCTCCATCGTAGCCTTGCAAAAAACCAACCTCAAGGCGCGACTGGCCTACTCGACAGTCAGCCAACTGTCCTACATCGTGCTTGGCGCCATGCTGGCCAATGAGCTAGCCATCATGGGTGGCGGACTACACATTGTCATGCACGCGTTTGGCAAGATCACGCTGTTTTTCTGTGCTGGTGCTATCTATGTCGCTGCCCATAAAAGCGAGATCCCGCAAATGGACGGTTTAGGGCGCAAGATGCCGATCACGTTTTTTGCGTTCCTGTTGGGTGCGCTGTCTGTTATTGGCGCCCCCCCGTTGGGCGGTTTCTGGAGCAAGTGGAACCTGATGCTAGGTGCCGTCGAAGCTCACCACGCCATCATGATTGTGGTGCTGCTCGTGAGCACGCTTTTAAACGTGGCCTACTTGCTTCCGCCAGTGATCCGAGCTTTCTTGCTCGCGCCACCAAAAGAAGATGCCGATCATGATCACCACGACGATCATGACAGCACCAGCCTGCGTCGATTCGGGCTAGCTGAAGCGCCGTTGTTTTGTCTGGTGCCTCTCATGTTCACTGCGCTGGGCACATTTGTACTGTTCTTTGAATGGGTGCCAATTCGTGCTTTGCTTGAAACAATCTTCACCGGAGTCGCGTCATGAAAATCTCAAGACTCGGGCGCATCCTCGAATGGATGGTCAACAATTCCAAACTGCTAAGCCGCGTGATGTTGACCATCATGGCTTTGTTAGTGATTGCCAACTTCATTTTTCCGGCGGGCTATGACCGATTCTTCTGGGAGTCACTTCCAGGCGCTGGAGCGGTGTACGGCATCTTTTCGTGTTTTGTCATTGTGGTGGTCTCCAAATTCCTTGGATACAAGTTTCTGTATCGGCCCGAGGACTACTATGACAACGAGAACAAGCCCAACAACCTGATTGGCGATCCTGCCAAGCGGGAGAACCAAGATGACTGAGACGCAGGCTATCGTGCAAAGCAGCTGGTGGCTGCATCCTGGCATCTTCCTGATTCTGGGTGCACTGGTCATCCCATTTTTGAAAGGCACCGTCCAGCAAGGCTATCGCGTTGCATTGGCTCTTGCCTTCATATTCATCGTCTTTCAGACTCAGGCTGGGGTTTATGGCCAATTCTCGGTAGCAGGCCTTGAGTTCGTCACTGGGCGTGCCGATAAGCTAAGCCTGGCATTTGCTTATGTCTTTAGCCTGATCACTCTGATCGCCACCATCTACTCCTTGCATGTAAAAGATAACATCCAGCACGTCTCGGCGCTGATCTATGCCGCGGCCGCCACTGGCGTTGCTTTTGCGGGCGACTTACTCACACTATATGTGTTTTGGGAAATGATGATGCTGGCTTCGGTATGGCTCATCTGGCGCCGCAATACACCGACAGCCTACACTGCTGGCTACCGCTATTTGCTCGTACATGCGGTCAGCGGCGTGATGCTATTGGCTGGCATCGTGCTTCATTATGGCGAAACCGGATCGCTAGCCTTTGAGCAAATGCAGACCACAGGCACGGCCTTCTACCTGATCCTGATTGGTTTCCTGATTAACGCTGCGGTGCCGCCACTGCACGCCTGGCTGTCAGACGCTTATCCGGAGTCGACCATCACCGGTGCTATTTTTTTGAGTGCACTGACCACCAAGACAGCTGTCTACACACTGATCCGAGGCTTTCCAGGCACCGAGTTCCTAATCTGGATGGGTGTCGTGATGGCGCTTTGGGGTGTTGTGTATGCGGTGCTGGCTAACGACATTCGCCGGCTTTTGGCCTATCACATCATCAGTCAGGTGGGCTATATGGTAGCTGGCGTTGGAATGGGTACAGCCATCGCTCTTAACGGTGCAACTGCCCATGCATTTACCCACATTCTTTATAAGTCTGTGCTATTCATGGGTGCCGGTGCTGTTATCCACATGACCGGTAAAAGCAAGCTCACCGAACTAGGTGGCATCTATAAATACATGCCATTGACGTTTGTACTTTACATGATCGGTGCAGCCTCGATTTCGGCCTTTCCGCTCTTTAGTGGCTTTGTCAGTAAAACCATGGTGGTCGAGGCAGCGGCTGTCGACAAGCTAGCCTGGGTCTGGCTGCTGTTGTCGATGGCCTCTGCAGGCACGTTCTTGCACACCGGTCTGAAGCTACCGTATTTCACGTTCTTGTCCAAGGATGCGGGCTTGCGTCCGGCAGAGGCGCCTTGGAACATGTTGCTGGCTATGGGCATTGCTGCATTCTTTTGCATCTTCATTGGCGTGTATCCAGCCTGGCTGTATAGCTTCATGCCAGCACCAGTGGAATACAACGCTTACTCGGCAGGGCATCTGTTCTGGGAATTGCAGTTGCTGCTGTTTACCGGACTGGGCTTTTTCTTGATGCTTAAGCATCTGGGTGGTGAGCGCAAGCTCAGTGTCGACACTGACTGGGTCTATCGCAAGCTGGCGCCGATCTTGGTATTTGGTATTAGCGATGTCGTGCGCCAAACATGGCGTGGGTTTATCGCTGCCATGCAAAAACTCTTGGGCGGCCTATGGCAGTCCATGAGCCAGACCTATGGCAGTAATGGCCCGATTGGTCAAACCTGGAGCATTGGTTTAACGACTGTCTGGGTCGTGTTCTTTGTAGCGCTCTACGGGCTTTACATACTGCTTTTTTGATGAGCGACATCCTTCACATCGAGCCGCTTTCGCGCTCATCATTTGCCAGCTACGGTGATGTCATCGGTGGCCACATGCCTGCCGATGGCACGCTCATTAACCAAGGCACGACCACGAAGTTTGCAACTGAAGCACTGAACCTGGCTACCGATGACGGCCAAGGCCAGGCGTTTCTCTACCGGGCCAAAGGCCAATCGCTGCCACTGACACTGCGCGAGCTTGAACGTCACCGACTTGGCAGCCAAACATTTGTGCCCATGGGCGGGGTGAGTTTTGTGGTGGTGGTGGCACTGTCTGACACCGCTAACGATGGCCCAGACCTCCAGACCTTGCGTGCTTTCTGGATCGATGGCAATCATGCCATCACGTTGCGTGCCGGCACTTGGCATCATGGCTTGATTGCAGCAGCCGATGGAGACTTTGTGGTGATTGAACGGGTGGCTGCTGGGATCGATTGCGACGTAGCTGCCATCGACCCACCTTTGATGCTCAAAGCCTACGCATTGTGACTCGCCAAGCGCCCGAACCGAACCTCGAGCTTAGAGAACAAAGTTAGGTATCGTTGCTGCACATTAACGAGTGTTTGCTTAAGCACTTGTTTATCGCAGACGTATGCCGTGTTCTGACGGTCTTCGAGCATCGCAATCGAGGCGTCCCCGTCCACGACTAATCCGCGCCTCAAACACTCATGGATAGCATCTCTAAAACCGACTAATGCAACGGCACCTTGCGCAACCAAGCAGTCACGCAAACGTTGTAAGGAAGCTTTACACGTAATCTCAAATCTGCGAACAACACCTAACTGCTCAAGCGTTGTTAGCAGACGTTGTCGCATCAGACACAACACTTCGACAAGCTCTTGATGTGCCCCCCGATATTGGATGAATCGATCTTTCCAATGAGTGTTTTGTGCTTGCAAATCCTGTGTCAGGTAGGCAGTGATCCTAAGACACGCAGCCAGCAAAGACCGCGCGAAACACTCTGGGGGCAAAATGGCAACCGTTGACGATCACTCTGCCCGCAAAATAGCATCAGCCGCTTTTTGTGCAATCACCAATGTCGGCGAATTGGTATTGCCCGACGTGATGGTAGGCATCACTGAGGCATCCGCAACCCATAGCCCGTCAATGCCGTGCACTCGAAGCGATGAGTCAACCACGGCCATGTCATCATTGCCCATCTTGCAAGTGCCCACCGGATGAAAAATCGTCGTCGCGATGTCACCAGCGGCTTGAGCGAGCGCTTCTGGACTGGTGATTTGTGGGCCAGGTTTGATTTCCTCGGGTTGGTATGGCCTCAAGGCTGGCTGCGCCACGATGCGACGCGTCAATTCAATACTTTGCGCTGCCACCTTTCGGTCCTCTTCGGTTGACAGGTAACAGCAGTTGATGCGCGGCGCAACATCCGTGTCTGGCGAGGTGATCTCGACAAATCCTCGGCTCGAAGGCCGCAAGTTGCAAACCGATGCGGTGAATGCAGGAAAGTCATGCAAGGGGTCACCAAACTTTTCTAGCGATAGCGGTTGCACGTGATATTCCACGTTGGCACGGTCGTAGCTCGGGTCAGACCTAGCGAACACGCCAAGCTGTGATGGTGCCATACTCAAGGGTCCTGACCGATTGATCAAGTATTCAAGCCCCATCTTTGCCTTGCCCCACAGGCTATTGGCCATGGTATTCAGAGACTTGGCATTCTGGATCTTGAACACGGTTCTAATTTGCAAATGGTCTTGCAAATTGCGCCCCACCCCAGGCAAGTCATGCAATACCGGGATGTTTAGGTTTTGAAGAAGTGATGCTGGCCCGATGCCTGACGATTGAAGAATCTGCACCGAACCAATGGAGCCAGCCGCTAGCACCACCGCGCCTTTGGCAGTGGCTGTTAGCTTTTGTCCATGGCGAACAAACTCAATACCTGTTGCTCGCTTGCCCTCGAAGATCAAGCGCGTGGTGCGTGCATGGGTAAGGATCGTGAGGTTCTTGCGATGCTCAATTGGCTTGATAAACGCCTTGACCGCGTTCCAGCGCCAGCCTGCGCGCTGGTTGACTTCAAAGTAAGATGCACCCTCGTTGTCTCCTCGGTTGAAGTCTTCGATTTTTGGGATACCGGCCTGACTAGCCGCCTCGCGAAAGGCATCCAAAATCTCCCAAGATAGACGCTGCTTTTCTACTCGCCACTCGCCGCCAGCGCCATGCATATCACTTGCGCCCGCGTGATAGTCCTCCATCGACTTAAACACAGGCAACACATCGTCCCAGCCCCAGCCTTCGTTGCCAGCATCGCGCCAACTGTCGTAATCCTGGCGCTGGCCGCGCATGTAAATCATGCCGTTAATCGATGAGCAGCCACCCATGACCTTGCCGCGCGGATAGCCAAGCTGACGTCCATTGAGCCCCGGGTCAGCTTCGGTTTTAAACAGCCAGTCGGTTCTCGGGTTGCCGATGCAATACAGATATCCCACTGGAATGTGAATCCAGTGGTAGTTGTCTTTACCGCCGGCCTCTAGCAACAACACACGCTTGGAGGGATCAACTGACAGGCGGTTGGCCAGCAGGCAGCCGGCCGTGCCCGCTCCTACTACGATGTAGTCAAACTCGCCTGCGCTTGAGATTGTCGTGCTGCTTGTCGAATCAGTTTGCATCTTGTCCCCGGCCGGCCCCCTGAAAAGCGCGAATTGTGTGTAAAGTTGTAGTTTTGTTGGATTTAGTTCATTTCGTGGGTGATCGTCAAGTCGCCTGTGCCCCGCCGCTTTCGGCCCTAACCAGTTTGAATCAACCATGACCGCTACCGCATCTATTGAATTTTCGGTTACGCCTTCGACAAATCGTCGCAGCGAAGAAGATCGTGCCAAGATACTCGCAAACCCAGGGTTTGGTGTCAATTTTAGCGATCACATGGTTGGCATCGACTGGTCGGTAGATCTCGGCTGGCACAACGCGCGAGTGCAGCCCTATGGGCCTCTCTCCCTCGACCCAGCATGTTCGGTTTTGCACTACGCACAAGAAATTTTTGAAGGCTTGAAAGCGTACCGACACGCTGATGGGTCGGTCTGGGCATTTCGCCCGCAGGCCAATGCCGCCCGCATGCAACGCTCAGCCGAGCGCCTGGCGCTGCCACCGCTACCAGAGGCTGAGTTCCTTGAGTCCATTCGGCAGTTGATAATGGTCGACAAAGACTGGGTTCCAAGCGCACCTGAGACCAGTTTGTACTTGCGACCTTTTACGATCGCCAGCGAGCGGTTTCTAGGCGTGCGTGCCGCACAAAAAGCGTCGTATTACGTTATTGCGTCGCCAGCAGGGGCTTACTTCCCCAAGGGTGTTGCTCCAGTTTCTATTTGGGTGTCGGAACACTACACCCGTGCTGCTCGCGGTGGCACCGGCGCGGCCAAATGCGGTGGAAACTATTCAGCCTCGCTTTTGCCACAGCAGGAAGCCTACAAACATGGCTGCTCGCAAGTGCTGTTTCTTGACGCTGTCGATGGCACCTATCTGGAAGAACTTGGTGGCATGAACCTGTTTCTGGTCAGAAAAGATGGCTCACTTTTGACACCCTCGCTGACTGGAAGCATATTGGAGGGCGTCACTCGAGACAGCCTGATTCAGTTGGCCAAAGACCAAGGTAGAGTCGTTGAAGAGCGGCAAATTACATTGGAAGAAGTTCAGGTGGGCATGAACAACGGCGAGATTGCTGAAGCCTTTGCTTGTGGTACTGCGGCGGTCATCACACCGATTTGCTCTATCAAGGGCAAGGGCTTTGTGGCTGGCCGTGACGATGCACCGGCAGGCGAGCTCACCATGTCGTTGCGTAAGGCCTTGACCGACATTCAGTACGGTCGTGCGGGGGATCCCCATGG
Organism: Burkholderiaceae bacterium; assembly: GCA_021208885.1. GTDB lineage: Bacteria > Pseudomonadota > Gammaproteobacteria > Burkholderiales > Burkholderiaceae_B > Algicoccus. Next base: position 10,663 of record JAJOJF010000034.1, on the reverse strand, counting down.
CTGGATGATGAGACTGGCATAGATCATGAAAACGCCAATCTCCAAGTGGAACGAGCGCTTCTTGGCATCTGATGATTACATCTTTGGCAAAGAACCTAACGCCTTCCTTGTTAGGCAGGCTAGTTCCCGGATCAAGCCAGGAATGACCGTGCTGGCAATAGCTGACGGCGAAGGTCGCAACGGCGTGTGGCTGGCCGAACAAGGCTGCGAGGTCTGGTCGGTTGACTCTGCACCGGCAGCATCAGATCGGGCGCGGGCGCTTGCAACCGAACGCGGTGTGGACATGCATGTGATAACCGCGGACGCGACCGAAATGAACTGGAGCGAGCGTCAATACGATCTGGTAGTTGGCATCTTTTTTCAGTTTGCCAATCCCCAGTTGCGCGCCAAGCTATTTAACGGAATGAAACAAGCCATCAAACCAGGCGGCTATCTGCTCATCGAAGGGTACGGGCTAAAACAACTTGACTACAAAACTGGTGGGCCTGGCATCCCCGAGCATCTTTACACCCTCGATCTCATGCGCGAATATTTTGGTGACATGCACATTGAAGTTCTAGAGGAATACGACGCCGAGCTAAGCGAAGGCAAAGGCCACCATGGCATGTCTGCCTTGGTGGATCTAGTAGCTCGCAAACCTTAACGATTGGACAATACTTCAGGCTGATTTTTGTAATTTTGCGTCATACCAATCTCGCGACCGGTTGACCATGCGCACCAGCCAGAGCATCACGGGCACCTCGATAAGCACACCAACCACCGTGGCTAGTGCCGCACCACTGTCAAAGCCGTAAAGCACAATGGCAACGGCCACCGCGAGCTCAAAGAAGTTCGAAGCGCCAATCATGGTTGAAGGCCCCGCCACATCATGACGCACCCGGCATCGCAAATTCAACCAATATCCGATACCGGCAATCAATAGGCCTTGCAACAGGATTGGCACTGCTAGCATGCCGATAATCAAGGGCTGATCGATGATGGCTTGGCCCTGAAACGAAAACAGCAACACCAGCGTGGCGAGCAAAGCCATGATGGTGAAAGGACCAATCCGCTCCAGAGCTCGTGCGTAAGCCTGTGGCCCGTTTTTTATCAGGCGCTTGCGCCACCACTGAGCAATGGCCAATGGAATAACGATGTATATCACCACTGATAAAAACAGCGTATCCCAAGGGACCGGAATCGAAGACACGCCAAGCAACAATGCTACGATAGGCGCAAATGCGAACACCATCACAAGGTCATTGAGTGCCACCTGGCTAATGGTGAAGTTGGCATCGCCTTTGCACAAGTTGCTCCAGACAAACACCATGGCGGTGCACGGTGCGGCGCCCAGCAAAATTAGACCCGCAATATAGCTGTCTATTTGATCTGCAGGCAGCCAAGGCTTAAAAACATACCCGATGAAGATCCAGCCCAGTGCTGCCATGGTAAAGGGCTTGATCGCCCAGTTCACCATCAAGGTGATGCCGATACCCGCGCGCTGCTGCCACACATCACTGATGCGCGAAAAATCGATTTTCATGAGCATCGGGATGATCATGACCCAGATCAGCAAGCCAACTGGCAGATTGACATGGGCCACCTCCAGACGACCCACGAATTGGGCCAAACCTGGTGCTGCACTGCCGATAGCAATGCCCGCGACCATACAAAGCACAACCCAAACGCTTAAATACCGCTCAAATACACTCATTCGCTTGTTTTACCGATCTCATCGACTTTTGATTGTAAAGACAAGCGATCGAGTTTTTCGATAGGCAGCTCGACAAATATTTCAAGCCGACGGCGAATTTGACGCAATGCGTCGCCAAACGCAGTCATTTGCAGTGCCTCATTTCCAGTGACAGCGGCCGGATCACTCACGCCCCAATGGGCAGTCATCGGTTGACCGGGCCAGGTGGGACAAACCTCACCAGCAGTGTCATCACACACTGTAAAAACAAAATCCATAACCGGTGCCTCTGGCTGGCCAAACTCGGCCCAATCCTTCGGCCGCAATTGATCCAGTGGATAATCAAGCCCTTTAAGTACCTCAAAGGTCATGGGATGCACCGCTTGCGCTGGATTGCTGCCAGCACTGTAGGCCTTGAAACGGCCATTGCCCATGCGGTTTAACAAAACCTCTGCGATCTGGCTGCGAGCCGAGTTAGCGCGGCACAAAAAGAGGACATTCCAGGGACGTTGATCGCTCGTCATGATGTTTCCGTTTTAGGTTTGGTGGCGCAACGCGCCAGGCGGGCTGGCGTTGCAGATGGCATGCATGGGTTACCGCCGCAACAGTTCTCGGTCAGAAACCCTAGCAAAGCAGACATGGAATCGAACAAAGCGGTGTAAATCACAAACCTACCCTCAGTTCGAGAACTGATCAGACGATTTTGTTGCAGAGCCCGCAAATGAAAATTCAACGATGAAGGTGCCATTTTCAGCATTCGAGCAATTTCGCCTGCTGCCAAACCGTTGGGGCCTGCTTGCACGAGCGTCCGGAATACTTGCAGTCGAATCGGGTGTCCGATGGCTGCCAACATGAGGGCAGCATCTTCATGCATGATCTGGTCTGCATTCGAGCTTTGCATCACACGTGCGGCGGGTAGTGTTTTTGAAATCATGCGTAAATTGTATTTCGATAATTATCGAAATATTTGTGAATTTTTAATGACAGGTTTGTTATGGCAATTCGCTGAATGAGATTCCCGCTTTTAAACTGGACTCATCCACAGCATTGCCTAACGAAAAAATGAACACCACCAGTCTTAGCCGTCTGCTCAATCCCAACACGGTTGCCATCATTGGCGCATCTGACGACCCCTCGCGCATTGGTGGCAAACCGATTGCCTACATGCTCAGGCAAGGCTTTGCCGGCCAAATCATGCCAGTTAACCCCAACCGCGAGACCGTGCAGGGTCTGAAAACCTATCCAAGCATCGATGCCCTGCCGCAAACACCCGATGTGGCTATCGTAGCAGTGCCTGCTTCAGCAGTACTTGAGACTGTATCGGCCCTAGCAAATAGAGGTTGTGCCGGTGCGATTATCTTCAGCGCCGGGTTTGCCGAAGTCGGTGACAAAGGTGCTGCCCTGCAAGACGAGATGGTCAGCACTGCCAAAGCGCATGGCATGCGCTTGATCGGACCTAATTCACTAGGGATCGTTAACCCACAGACGAATTTTTACGGCAGCTTTGCCACTGGCTTAGAGCTCGGGTTTCCCAAACCAGGAAATGTTGCCATTGTCAGTCAGTCCGGTGCCTACGGGGCGCACTTGATGACTGCGGCCGTCGCTGCCGGTATTGGCTTATCGACCATGGTTATGACGGGCAATGAAGCTGACCTGACCTTGGGTGACATCATCAACTTGCTCGTTGATGACCCGAACACCAAAGTTATCGCCCTGTATTCCGAGGGCGTGCGTGAGGCTGGCGCTTTGGTTTCCGCGCTTGATCGTGCCCGACAAATGCGCAAACCAGTAGTCATCATGAAGGTTGGCCAAAGCGCTTTGGGGCAAGCCGCAGCCCTGTCACATACGGCGTCGATTGCTGGTGACGACCGGGTGTTTGATGCGGTGATGGCTGAGCTTGGTGTGGTGCGTGCGCAAACGACTGAACAAATGCTGGATATTGCTCGGCTAGCCATCCGCGGCATTTATCCAGCAGACAACACACTAGGGGTCTTTACGATTAGCGGCGGGGCTGGTGTCATCATCTCCGATGCAGCAGCAGCGCATGGTTTGGCAATGCCACCAATGCCCGAGCACGCCCAAAAGAGATTGCTAGAGCTGCTGCCATTCGCTTCCCCAGTCAATCCTGTGGATACGACCGCGCAAGTGCTAAACGACATGACACTGATGCGAGCCTTTACCGAGTCACTGGTCACTGATGGCGGCTACACATCGATCCTTGGATTCGTGACTTACACCGCAACGGCGCCAACAACAGAAGATCGATTGCACAGGGAATTAGTTTCATTAAAGCAAGCATATCCAGACCGATTGTTCGTATTGGTCGCTCTGGGTGAAAAAGACAAGTTGCGTCGCTACGAAGATGATGGATTTACCGTGTTTGAAGACCCCAGCCGGGCAGTTGCCGCCATTGCTGCCATGGGTCGCTATGGTAAGGCTTTTAATCGTCAAAGTACGCCAACCTCGGTACCGACCAACAGCATCCATTTGCCAGATGAGACACCAAGCGAAGCCAGTGCCAAAGGCATCCTAGCCGCGGCAGGTATTTCAATAGTGCCAGAGACAGTCTGCAAGACCGCGGAGCAAGCCATCGCTGCAGCTCAATCACTAAATGGCCCTGTGGTTCTTAAAATTGTCTCGCCCGACATTCTCCATAAAACCGAGATGGGTGGCGTGCTGCTCAACATAGAAGGTGATGACCAGGTACGAGCAGGCTTTGATACGCTGATTGAGCGAGCCAAGCAACATGACCCTGCTGCCAGAATTGAGGGCGTACTCGTGGCCAAACAGATGCAAGGCGGTGTGCAGTGCTTGCTAGGCATTCAACGTGATCCCGTGTTTGGTCCTATGGCGGTGTTTGGATTGGGCGGCATTTTCGTGGAAATTCTCGATGATGTGGTCCTGCATCGCTGCCCGTTTGACGAAGATGTGGCATTTCAGATGATTCACAGCATTAAGGGCGCATCATTGCTACTCGGTGCACGCGGCCAAGCAAAATCAGACATCAAGGCTTTGGCCACCATGCTTGCAAAGCTCTCCGGCTTTGCCATGGCTGCAGGTCCCAGATTGCAGTCCATCGATCTGAATCCGGTCTTTGTTATGCCTGAGGGTGAGGGGGCATATGCTGCTGACGCACTGATAACGCTTCAATAGTGCGAGCTGTCCTTGCAGGTTCTCAAGCGGCCCGCAACATAAACTCAACTTTGACAGCATCAAACGGGAACTCAACCCGACCGTTTGGTGTTCGACAAAGGACACCAGCATTCACGAGTGCCGTCACGTCGCCATACACCGCTTTTACATGACGATCTACGCGACGTGCTGCCTCGCGGTCTGCCCTACCAGTTTTAAGGACACGTCGTACCACACAACAGTCACACCTCCCCTAAAACAAAAATCCCAGCCAAGATGCATCGGCCGGGAATCGGTGTTGCCTGGTACTGCTCGGTATTGTTAGAGCTAGCTTGCTGTCACAGAAAGCCGTCGGTGGACCACTCAGAACGGAATATCGTCGTCCAGATCACCCAGATTGGAACTGCCACCCGCAGCGGGTGCCGCTGGTCGCTGGGCCTGTGGACGGGAAGCTGGGCGAGATCCACCTTCGTACCCACCACCGCCACCTTCACCACCACCCATGCCGTCGCGACCACCTAGCATTTGCATCTGGTCGGCAATCACTTCAGTGGTGTAGACGTCTTGTCCTTCCTTGTTTTGCCACTTTCGGGTGCGTAAACGACCCTCGATATAGACAGGTCTGCCCTTGCGCAAGTACTCGCCGGCGATTTCAGCCAAACGGTTGTACATCACCACACGGTGCCACTCGGTTTCCTCACGGCGCTCACCAGTTGCTTTGTCCTTCCAATTGCTCGTGGTAGCAATCGAAATGTTGCAAACTGCGCTACCCTCGGGGCTATAACGCACTTCCGGGTCACGCCCTAGATTGCCCACCAGAATCACTTTATTGACCGATGCCACTCAGTTCTCCCTTACTCAAAAATTTTTCTGCTTGCGAGACAGATCGCAATGCCGTCATGGTGCCTGAAATTGCCGGGCTTGGGTGGCAAACTGCAGACGATTGCCCATCAGTGTATTCCACAACGGATGGCTAAGCAGCCGTATTTACAGCCGTCGGTGTCCTTGGTTCAGACAAACCAGTATCCATCGATGGCATTGTCAATTTCCAAGTCACTGCCAGCCAAATCGCACTCAGTGCCGCGATGACCCAGAAGACAGACTCATTTCCCGCCGACTGCACCAACCAGCCACCCACCGCACCCCCTAGAAAAAGCCCGGTTGCCTGCGTCGTGTTGTAAACCCCGAGTGCCAAACCCTTTAGCTCTGGAGGCGCTACCCGCGAGACCAGAGATGGCTGAAGTGCTTCAAGCACATTGAAAGCAATGAAAAACACCGTCAGCCAGAACAACAGCCAGATCCAATTCGTGCCTGTCAGGGCAAAGCCCAGCCCAACAGCCACTAGACCAGCGACGGCCCAACGCAGCGTCTTGGGATGAGCCCGACGCTTTTCCGTGAAGATGATGATGGGCACCATAAACAAGAATGAGATAAACAAAACTGGCAAATAGACTTGCCACAATGCATCAGTCTGTATGCCACCGAGCTTGACCAATAACGGGGGCATTACGACAAAGAGCGCCACCTGGCTTAAATGCAAACAAAACACCCCAAAATTCAGCCGTAGCAATCCAGGGTGCTTGAGCACTACTTTGGACTTGGTGGGATTCTCCGGTTTGGGGGTGCGCGCAACGGCTGGCACCACGAAGGCGGCCACCACAAATGCGACAACACCCAACCCGGTAATCAACCAGAACAAACCGGATAGCCCTCCCCAGCCCACGGTCAGGGGCGCAATAACCAATGACAGGGCAAATGACAAACCTATCGAGGCACCGATCATCGCCATGGCACGGGTACGCACTTCAGGGCGTGTGGCATCAGCGAGCCAGGCGGTCACTGCCGCAGAGATAGCCCCCGACCCCTGAATGGCCCGACCGATGGTGACCCAGAAAATATCGTCCGACAACGCACAAATCACGCTGCCTGCAACAAAGAGGGTAAGCCCAGTTAACACGACCGGACGACGCCCAAAACGATCCGACGCCATACCGAAAGGGATCTGCATGACAGCCTGTGTCAGCCCATAGATACCTAGCGCCAAGCCAACCTTAGCCGGATCCATCCCACCCTCGAGGCTTTGCGCAGCCACAGCAAAAACGGGTAGCAACAAAAACAGCCCAAGCATGCGGGCAGCAAACAATCCTGCCAAAGAGATACTGGCGCGCCGCTCAGCACCTGTGAGGGCAAGTCGAGGGGAGTGAGATTGCATAGATAAAAATCCGTTTAGCGCGTTATAGTACCAAGTTACCCTCAAAAAACGTACCGGACACGCCTGTCGGCATGGATCAAATCAGAATTCGCGGTGCTCGCACCCACAACCTGAAAAACATTTCACTGGACTTGCCCCGCAAGTCGCTCGTGGTTATCACTGGCCTGTCCGGCTCTGGCAAATCGTCCCTGGCGTTCGACACGCTTTATGCCGAAGGGCAACGCCGCTACGTGGAGAGCCTATCGGCCTATGCACGCCAGTTTTTACAGCGCCTGGAAAAACCTGATGTTGATCTGATTGAAGGTCTGTCGCCGGCCATTGCCATCGAGCAAAAGTCTGCGAGTCACAATCCACGCTCGACTGTTGGCACCATTACCGAAATTCACGATTACTTGCGCCTACTATTTGCGCGCGTGGGTACACCCTATTGCCCGACACACGGCGATGCACTTATCTCGCACAGCATCAGCCAGATGGTTGACATGATCATGCAGTGGCCTGAGGACACGCGAATTGCCATCGTCGCGCCTGTTGCGCGAGGGCAGACTGCTGACGCAAATCGCCTGTGCCAGCAGTGGCAGGCTCAAGGATTTGTGCGCATTCGGGTCAACGGCGAAATGCTGGCACTTGACCCGTTGCCTAAAATGCCCAATGACAAACCACTGGATATCGATGTTGTCATCGACCGTCTTCGCGTCAAACCCGACAGTCAAACACGGATCGCCGAAAGCCTGGAAACCGCAACCGGACTGGCAGAGGGCAAAGTGCTGGTGCTAAACCTCGACATGCAGAGCGAGCAGGCTTTCTCGAGCCGCTATGCTTGTCCGCAATGTGATTACACCGTCGGCACGCTCGAACCGCGGCTGTTTAGCTTTAACAGCCCGACTGGCGCCTGCCCGACCTGTGACGGTTTGGGTTTTGTAGATGTATTTGACGCACAAAAAGTGGTGGCATTTCCCGAGCTCAGTCTGGGCGCTGGTGCCATCGAAGGCTGGGACAAACGCAACGCATTTACCTTTGCGCTACTGACAAGCCTAGCGGCGCACTACGGATTCGATCTTGATACGCCCTGGCAAGATTTACCGTCAGACATACAACGGGTAATTCTGCATGGCTCAGATGCCACGGAAATCGCATTTTTCTACTTAGATCCCAGTGGCAAAAGCAGCATCAAGCGCCATCCCTTTGAAGGTGTACTGCCTAATCTTGACCGTCGTTGGCGTGAGACTGATTCAGCCACGGTGCGCGAAACACTGAACCGATTGCGCAGCCAGCGTCATTGCCCTGATTGTGGCGGTTCACGCCTAAGAGCCCAGGCTCGATGTGTACACGTAGGTGACAAAGCCATTCATGAGGTTGAGTCACTGACCTTGATTGACTGCCTGACTTGGTTTGAAGAATTAGCGCTCGAGGGTGCAAAGCATGAAATTGCCGAACGCATCGTGCGCGAAATTCAAGCCAGGCTGGTTTTTCTAAACAATGTGGGTCTCACCTATTTGTCCCTGGACAGAAGGGCTGACACTATCTCGGGTGGCGAAGCGCAGCGGATTCGGCTAGCCAGCCAGATAGGCTCAGGATTAACTGGCGTAATGTATGTGCTAGATGAGCCTTCAATTGGGCTACACCAGCGAGACAACGACCGACTGATCAACACACTGACCCACTTGCGGGAGCTTGGCAACAGCGTGCTGGTCGTCGAACATGACGAAGACATGATCCGTCAAGCCGATTGGGTGGTCGATATGGGACCCGGCGCTGGCGAGCATGGCGGCCAGGTGGTGGCCGAGGGGACACCGGCCATGATCACCGAGTCACGAGACTCACTAACCGGTGACTATTTGAGCGGGAGACGCGCCATTGAAGTGCCCAAGCGCCGCAAAATCGACACTGGCACGCCTCGGCTGTCAATCCTCGGCTGCACCGGTAACAACTTGAAAGATGTGGATCTGCATGTGCCGCTTGGTCGTCTGGTCTGTATCACCGGTGTCTCAGGCTCAGGCAAGTCAACACTGATCAACGACACGCTAGCAGCTGCCTTGTCACGTCAGCTCAATCGCAGCCACGATGAGCCAGCAGACTATCGGTCCATTGAAGGGCTGGAGCATCTGGACAAAATCATCACCGTCGACCAAAGCCCGATTGGACGCACGCCGCGCAGCAACCCGGCAACCTACACCGGCTTGTTCTCACCGATTCGTGATTTGTTTGCCGGTGTGCCGGAATCTCGTGCGCGAGGCTATGACCCAGGACGATTTAGTTTTAATGTCAAGGGTGGACGCTGTGAAGCTTGCCAGGGTGACGGCATGGTGAAGGTAGAAATGCACTTCTTGCCAGATATGTACGTTCCGTGCGAGGTTTGTCATGGCAAGCGCTATAACCGTGAAACGCTCGAAATTCGATACCGCGGCAAAAACATTCACGAAGTGCTGGATTTGACGGTGGAACAAGCCCTATCGTACTTTGATGCAGTGCCAGCCATTTCCAGGCGTCTGCAAACATTGCTTGATGTCGGCTTATCGTACATTCGTCTAGGCCAAAGCGCCACCACACTGTCAGGCGGTGAGGCTCAACGGGTAAAACTGTCACTCGAACTGTCAAAGCGCGGCAGTGGCCAGACACTATATGTCCTCGATGAACCAACTACCGGATTGCATTTCCATGACATTTCACTGCTTTTGAGCGTGCTGAACAAGCTGGTGGACGCAGGCAATAGTGTGGTGGTGATTGAACACAACCTCGATGTGATCAAGACTGCCGACTGGGTTATTGATTTAGGGCCCGAAGGCGGCGAGGGCGGTGGGCACGTCGTCGCCCAAGGCACCCCGGAGCAAATTACACACTGCGCCGACAGCCATACAGGGCACTACTTGAAAACCGTACTTGAACGCCAGATGCAACTAAAAAACCAACGCACGCTTAAGTCAGTGACCTAAAGTTATCTCAAGCCAGTTTGACGCAATAGGACGGCTGCCTCGGGGGAGCAACTAACTGACTCTACTAAAGGCACAACGGACGCACACTGCTGTGCTTGCGGCAATTGCTCTATCTGTAGCGCGCTGTCCATGGGTAACCGCTTTAAGGCCGCGTCATCGCCTGACCAGTAAGCCCATTGCACGTTAACGTGATTAGCATCCCGACAGATGCCAAGGGTCTGCTCATTACACGATACAAATAAAGCCCGCAGAGCATTAGCCGGCTCCGTATGACCACAAACCACCGCTTGACCTCGATTAACGCCGCCCTTTTCGACGGTACCACGCTCGGCGGTCACGTGTGCCAGCCAGCCCGGCGAGCACGTTTGTGTCACGTCACCACTAGCGGTCATGCCAGTCGGTGTCTGCACAAACGACAGATTGCAGCGCCCACCCTTGGACATCGAAGCACAATGCTGCACGATGTACAACGACAAATCTGTTGCTACCGCGCTGCTTTGGGCATGGGCAGTTGCCCCAAACCAAATCGCCATCAAAACGCTCAATAAACCAAGGGTTTGGTTGACTGCGTTGTTCATCATAGTCGCCTGTTCCTGATATGTATTGACTAGTCAAGTGATTGTATTAAATCATTTTCTGTTTCGTGGTTAAAAGCGTTGGTGCACAGCGCACAGGTAGCGAAACGAGCGGCATTTCCGACGGTTGATCAATCTG
>JAJOJF010000018.1 GCA_021208885.1 Burkholderiaceae bacterium | reverse complement strand
CGCTCTTTAACAATCAACGATCGATGAACATCACGCCCTGCCCTTCGTGGCACGCGATTGCGTGACTACCTGCACGGCACCTGGGTAGAAGCAAAACAGGTGAAATCCATGCGCTTACCGCCGACCTCTTGCGCGAGGTTTTGTACGGTGCTGAGCCCATGGGGTCGGCACTCAGGGATGAGAGCCGCGCCAGTAATCAGCCGATGGCGTCGTAATCGGGTTGAAGACAGCGGGAGAAGACCGCACAACGAAGCATCAGCGAAGTGAGGGCTTGTCCCACACTTCGCTCGCTGTACTTTCACAACTCGCCGCCAGCATGCTCCGGGTACTTCGAGCAGCTAGTAGCAAAGAGATGAATCGAATGACAACGACTGCCTCCGATCTCAACTACGCCGAACTCGCGCGACAGATTGCCGCGAGAATGTCACCCGAAGCACTACTCAGTGCCGAAGATGTGGGTGCCATGCTCGGCTACCCCGCCAGGTACATTCGCGAAACCATTGCACTTGCACCTGGCTTTCCAATCGCCATCCGTCTCAAACTCGATACCGATGGCAAACGTAGCAATCCAAGATGGCGACGCACCGACATTGAGAAATGGGTAACCACCCATCGCTCACAACGTCCAACGCGCGCTGGCCGACCACGTCAACAGACCCTGATGTGATGGCAAATTCGACACAATGTCAAAAAAGGGCATACAAGACCAATCTGACCTGCAGTTCCAGATTGTCCCTGTTGCGCCCTGCTGACACCGAAGTGAAATTTTGCTCCTGACTTCTGCCAACTCTCCCAAGAGTTGTTGAGGCCAAAGAAATAGTCTATGTATTTCATGGGGTTGCGATTTTTTGGTGCACTAGAAAACGCACTAATGCTATCTTCGCGTCATGCGACGCGATCTGCGAATCCGTAAAACACGAACCGCTTCTGGTGCGACTGCCGTGCAAGTGGTGCGCTACGAGAACAAACGTCGCACCGTGGTCAAGCACATTGGCAGCGCCCGTGACGAGGGCACGTTGGTGGTTCTGTTGTCAGAAGCTGATCGTTACATTCAAGCTCATGATGCCCAGCCGAGTTTGTGGACAGATGCTGAGCCGCAAAGTCAGCTGGTCGATTTATCCAAGGTGCGCTTGGTTGGCGTCACGCATGCGTATGCTCGACGGGCGCTATTGGTGTGCGCAGACTTATGTGGCTTAAGTGATCTGCCGGTGCTGTACCGGGATCTGGCGCTCATGCGCATCATTGAGCCCGCCTCTAAGCTGCAGACGGTGGAGCTGCTCGAGCAATACTTTGAGGTGTCTTACGCTGAGCGAACTGTCTACCGCTTGCTGCCTAAGCTGATCGCGCATAAGGCAGCCATTGAAACGGCTGCCATCGATCTGGTTGGTCGTGATTTAAAGGAATCTTTTAGCCTGGTGCTCTATGACGTGACCACGCTGTACTTTGAGTCGTTCAAGGAATATGACTTTCAACGACCAGGCTTCTCTAAAGACAACAAACCACAGCAGCCACAGATTGTCATTGGTCTGATCACGACTCGCTCGGGATTTCCAGTCATGCACGAGGTATTTGAAGGCAACACCTTCGAGGGGCATACGATGTTGGCGATCTTGAAACGATTCCAGCAACGGGTGGGCGAGCACTGCAAGCCCGTGATCGTAGCCGATGCGGCCATGCTCTCAACATCGAATATGCAAACGCTAGACGAACAAGGCTATCGCTATATCGTGGGCGCAAGACTAGCGAATAGTGCTAAGACGTTTGTCGACCAGATAGAGGCGCAGTTGCCACGAACCGACGGCGCCTTGGCACGGTTTAAGCACACGCTCAGCAAAGGAGCCCTTAAAACCGAAGTCGATGTCATTTGCCACTATTCCGATGTGCGCTACAAAAAGGATCGGCGTGAGTTTGACAAGCAAGTAGCCCGAGCCCTGGCGCTACTGGAACGAAATGAGCCCGGGCGGCGAGCCAAGTTCGTCAAAAAAGCCGATGACAAAAAGCTGTTCGAGTTCAACACCGGACTGAAGGCCAAGGCCGAGCAGCTGCTGGGCATCAAAGGCTATGTGACCAACATTGCGCAAAGTGAACTCAGCAATCAAGAGATCGTGGACTACTACCACGACCTCTGGCACATCGAGCAGGCGTTTCGGATGAGCAAATCGGACCTGCAGACCCGCCCCATCTTCCATCGAACCGAAGACGCTATCCGCTCCCACGTGCTTGTCTGTTTCATGGCGCTCATGATGGGAAAGTATCTCGAAATCAAAACCGGGGCTTCGATCAAACAGATCCGCAAGCAGCTATGGAAAGTCCACGAGGCGCACTTGCTCAATGAGATCACCGGCAAAACTCACATCGTGCAGATGGATGCCCGCCAGCTCGGCAATCCGCAGTTAATCGATTTGCTGGAGCCGACCAAACCGCACTAATTGGCAGAACTCAGGAAGGGCATACAAGACCAATCTGACCTGCAGTTCCAGATTGTCCCTGTTGCGCCCTGCTGACACCGAAGTGAAATTTTGCTTGGGGAACAAAAAATTTTCCCCAAATTGACGCAAAGCCTTTATTCATGCGGCTTTTGTGTCCGGCCCCGGGCACCACGGATAAGTCATTGATTTATCAGGATCTACCGGCTCTGGGCCTACCCCATTAAGGGGGGATGAGCATTCATCACACACTTTATTGATCACACCACTCTAGCCGCATAGGGCCAAGACTCTCATCCGGTAACTTTCAAAGCACCTGAAACCGAGAACACGCCAATAGAAAGCCCCTATCTTTCGCGACTCCGTTAAGTCATTCAAATTCAAAACGGCTGACACGAAACACGAAATGGCCAACACTCTTAGTGTTTAAAACGACAGACTATCAAGCAACGGTCACCCCCAAAAAAGCACACTGAGTGTGTGGTGACGAGCAAGCCACACAATAGAAAATCGTCCACCGACGGATACGTGCCCTAGGCGGGCGCAATATTGACGCAATCAATCTTGACGCGCTTGACGTTGTCTCTCAATTGAGATACATTGTATATCAATCACTCTCAATAGGGACATGTCATGGCAGCCACGACAATGGTGCATGTACGCATAGATGAAAGTATCAAAACGCAGGCGGCCGAAACGCTAGCCTCAATGGGGCTAACAGTTTCTGACGCCGTTCGTGTATTTCTCACACGAGTCGTCGCCGACAAAGAGCTTCCTTTTGTGGTTAAAGCCCCAAATTCGCGTAGTCGTGCCGCAATGACTCAAACCGATGAAATTATCAAGAGCCGTCGTGCTCGCTTCACCAACGCCGATGCCCTGATTGATGACCTCGAAAAAGCCAGCCTCAAGTAAACGCGCCAACCTTCCGCGGGCATCCGATTACACCAAAGAATTTCTAAAAGACTGGAAACGACTCTCTCACTCGGGGCGGTATGACATGAACCGACTCAAAGAGGCAATGGCTTTGTTGACTGGTAACGACGGCCCATTACCGCCTGAGTGGCTCGATCACCCACTAACTGGTGATTGGGCGGGATATCGTGAGTGCCATATCGGTGGTGACTTTCTTTTGATTTACAAGCTCGATGACTCTGGCAAGCACGGATTCGTCGTATTTGTGCGCAGCGGCACCCATTCAGAGCTGTTCTCCTAAGTCGACAACTGCGGCATGATGGCTGTCTTGACATCATGCCGCAAAGCGGTTGCACAAAGCAACTGTGACCCGCTTTTCCAGATTATCCCTGTTTCGCCCTGCTGACACCGAAGTGAAATTTTGCACGGGGAAGATTGTTTTTTCCCCAAACTCACGCAAAGCCTTTATTCATGCGGCTTTTGTATCCGGCCCCGGGCACCACGTCTAGGACATTCATTTATGATAATTTTTCTGTTTCCCCACTTGGGTTGTTGCTCTGTGCGCTCCGGTTCTGCAGATTTTTGTGATCAAAGTAATCTAGCCATCATCACAAAGAAACAACAAAGCCGACATCAAGACAACACCTAGCTGTCGACTTTCACACCCAGTAGCGCAGGCGCATAAAACACAGCTCGAGCACACTACGGGCATCTGACGGCACGACACTTGAACATTTCGACGTCATGTCGTGAATGCTGTTGCAGTCACTATCAAGGAACTAGTTCAGTGCATGATGACGGCTCGTGGTGCGCTTGCACCACGATTGAGCTCGAGCGCTAGATTGCTAACGTTGCAAGAGCACTTTCAACAATTGGCATAGAACTTGCTCCAAATGAAAAGTCGCAGTTTTTGGGCAAATTTTTTGGAGAAACACGTCATGCTTAACCACATTCGTCGCAAGTGTCTATTAGCCGCCACAGCCATTAGTCTAACTTTAGGTTCGCTCAGTATCGCGCAAGCACAAGATGCTCTCGCGAATATTGAAAAGACCAAAGTTATCAAGATCGCAATTCCCACCGACTTTGCACCATATGGTTTCGTAGGCTCGGATTTAGCCCCTCAAGGGCTCGATATCGACATGGCGAAATATATCGGATCGCAAATGGGCGCGGTTGTTGAGCTCGTGCCAGTTACGAGCGCAAACCGAATTCCCTATCTGCAAACGGGGCGTGCTGATTTGGTGATTTCCACGCTAGGTAAAAATGCTGAACGCGCGAAGGTGATCGATTTCACTCACGCTTACTCGCCGTTTTTTCAGGGAGTATTTGGAGCAAAGTCGATGAAAGTGTCCTCACCGGCCGACTTAGCAGGCAAATCGATTGGTGTCACGCGTGGCTCAATCGAGGACATGGAGCTCACCAAAATTGCGCCGGCTGGTGCTGAAATCCGACGTTTCGAAGACAACAATGCCACTGTCTCCGCGTATGTATCAGGTCAGGTTGATTTGATCGCGACTGGTGTACCTGTGGCTGAGAATGTGATACGGCGAAATCCCTCACTAAATACCGAGTACAAACTATTGTTGATCGACAGCCCCAACTACATCGGTGTTGCTAAAGGGCAGGACGCTTTACGCATCAAAGTCAATGAGATTATTGAGGCGGCCATTGCCAACGGTGAAATCGATGTGATGGCTCAAAAGTGGCTTAACCGCCCAGCCGGTAATTTACCCAAATCTTGATCAATCAACATGTTGATTAGGTAATCAATAGGGGCATGGCGGGTGTCGGTTGAGTTGAGTTTTGTCGCAGTTCTCGAGCAGTGGCCTATTCTTTTGACAGGGCTCTACTGGACTGTATTGCTGACCTCATTGTCAGCAATACTCGGGTTGGTCTTGGCACTGGGGTTCGCCTGGGTTCGGACCTCAGGGCCACTGACTGCCCGCGTTGTGGTGGGGGCGTATGTTGAGTTCATCCGTAACACACCATTTATCGTCCAGCTCTTTTTTATCTTTTTTGGCTTGCCAGCGATGGGCTTTAAGCTGTCCCCTGAAGGGGCGTCGGTGCTAGCCATGGTCATTAACCTCAGTGCTTATTCAACCGAAATCATCCGGGCAGGCATTCAAGCTACTGCCAGAGGTCAAATCGAGGCAGCACAGAGCTTGGCGCTAAGTACTAGGCAGATTTATACGCGCATCATTGCACCGCAGGCGTTACAGAAAGTTTGGCCAGCTCTGGTAAGCCAAATCATCATTGTGATGTTGGGCTCAGCTGTTTGCGGTCAAATATCAACGCCTGAACTTAGCTATGCCGCCAATCTGATTCAAAGCAGGAACTTTCGCGCCTTTGAGTCATATATCGTTGTAACTGTGATTTATCTTTTGTTGGCAATTTTGTTGCGACAACTTTTGAACTGGGTCGGTCCGAAATTTCTCTTCGGGGATCCCCGTGGTTGATTTCTCTACTTGGGATATTGTCAGGAATCTGTTGCTAGCCTTGCGTTGGACTGTTCTGTTGTCGTTACTTGCGTTCGTTGGTGGTGGGCTAGTGGGACTAGTGTTGCTTGTCTTTCGTATGGCTGGCAAACGCTGGTTGTCACGATTAATTGCTGGCTACGTCGAGCTATTTCAAGGCACTCCGTTACTGATGCAATTATTTCTGGCTTATTTTGGTTTGTCATTGTTTGGCTTGCAGCTTAGTCCTTGGATAGCGGCCGGTTTAGCGTTAACGCTATACACCAGCGCATTCCTGACCGAGATTTGGCGTGGATGTGTCAATTCCGTACCGAAAGGGCAATGGGAGGCCAGTAGCAGTCTGGCGCTGAACTACACGGAACAACTTCGATACGTCATTTTGCCGCAAGCTTTTCGCGTAGCCATTCCACCAACAGTTGGCTTCTTGGTGCAAGTAGTAAAAGGCACAGCGTTAGCTTCTTTGATTGGATTTGTCGAATTGACAAAAGCTGGCACGATGATTGCCAATGCCACCTTTGAACCATTTTTGGTCTATGGATGGGTGGCATTGCTGTACTTTCTTTTGTGTTATCCCATCAGTCTTTATGCACGTTCGCTAGAAGGGAGGTTTAATGCCCGCGGTTGATCAGACACCCATTGTTGAGATCTCTCAGTTGCGTAAATCGTTTGGCACGAACGAGGTGCTCAAAGGCATTGACATTGATGTTGCGCTTGGCGAAGTAATCGCCATCATTGGCAAAAGTGGTTCCGGCAAAAGCACACTTCTTCGCTGTGTGAACGGCCTCGAGACGTTTGATCTTGGAACCTTAAGGGTGCAAGGACTCGAACTGAAACACCATGATGCGAATGCTATGCGAGAGTTACGACAGCGCGTAGGCATGATTTTCCAAAGTTTTAATTTGTTTCCGCATTTGAGTGTGGGCCGCAATATTATGCTGGCACCATGTCTGGTTAAGAAAGAGTCGCAAAAGGAGGCTCATTTAAGAGCACAAGGTCTACTTGAACGTGTCGGCTTAGTTGATAAATTTGATGCCTACCCGGATCAATTATCAGGTGGTCAGCAGCAGCGCGTTGCCATTGCGAGAGCGTTGGCTATGAATCCATCTGTTCTGCTCTGCGATGAAGTTACTTCAGCCTTGGACCCTGAGCTTGTGGGTGAGGTACTCAAAGTGGTCGAAGACTTGGCTAAAGAAGGAATGACACTACTGATGGTGACCCATGAGATGAGCTTTGCACGTAGGGTCAGCGATCGGGTGGTGTTCATGCATCAAGGAAAGGTGCACGAATCGGGACCACCCGAAGATATCTTTGGTAACCCCAAAACACCCGAGCTACAGCAGTTTCTCTCATCTGTTGTGCTCTAGCGATTATGTAAAGAATGGGTAGCAACACCCATCGCTCACATCGTCCAACCCGCGCTGGCCGACCACGTCAACAGCCCCTGATATGACGGCAAAATCGACACCATGTCAAAAATGGGCACACAAGGCCGCTCTCACCTGCTTTTCCCGATTGTCCCTGTTGCGCCCTGCTGACACCGAAGTGAAATTTTGCACGGGGAAGATTGTTTTTTCCCCAAACTCACGCAAACCCTTTATTCATGCGGCTTTTGTGTCCGGCCCCGGGCACCACGCATAAATTATTGATTTATAACGATTTTTGGCTCTACTCCATTATGGGGGGGAAGTAATCACTCACTCCCCGATAATGGCCCATTCTTGTCAGAAGTCTTAACCACCCTATTTGCACGAGCAACTGCATCACGGGCTCTGGCTATGTACGCTGAATCACCGGTCTCAACAGCATCCGCCATGAAAAACGCGATCTCTTCATCGTCGATCAATGCAGTAGCCGGATCGTAGGCAATCAGTTTCTCAGTCATTATCCTTATTCCATCCTCTCGCGATTTTCTTCGCCGCAGTCGTTTGCGTGCCGGAGTATGGCTCGTGACTCATCATGGATGATCGACTTTTCGTCCAACCCATCTCAGATTAATTCCGCAGCGACTCTCAACCGTTCGGCCGTGGCCGGCAAGCCTCCAACCTCAAGCGCATAGGCGAACTCCTCTGGACCTGCCGAAGGCTTTCTTCGGCGCGCTCGCATATGCTTGAATGCGGTGATGACGCGCACGGGGTCAAGTTCCCACTGGTTGACGATGAATGTGTCAGGGTCGATTGCTTCGATGCCGTAAGGCTGTAGCACCTCTACCGGAAAGTCCTTCAGGTTCGAAGTTACGATGCAATCAGTATGACCAGCAATCGCAGCGGCCAGAACATGTACATCATCACGGTCAGGTAACACGATTCCGCTAACCAACGGTGCCCACGCGGACTCTGTTACTTCCCAATCAGGCACGGCGTCACGCATCGAGTCACGCCGTATCATAAGCCTGCCGACAAGTTCAGGTCGCTGCCGCTCCAAAGAGCGTATCCACTCTTGTTCAATTCTGGTTGTCCACTTAGCTGCATAAAGTCCTGCTGTAGCAAGGCTCATGAGCGCATCGGTCATCGCCAAGGGATAAAGAACGCAGGCATCCAGAAGTGCCGTGTACCTAGCATGACCAGCCATTAATACTCCAGACCCAACTCGCGTGCATTATCTGCCATCCGCTCCAGTGCACTGGCTTGCTGCTCACGCATTTTTTGTGCGTAGGCCATCAGATCATCAAAGGCGATACGACGATGTGATCCCACCTTGCGGTGCGGCAATCTTCCCGATTCGATTTCCTTGATGACAAATGGACGTGACACATTGAGGAAATTCGCCGCTTCCACCGTTGTGAATTCTTGATCAGCGGGCACCAACATAACTGCACGCCCCTCGCTCATTGCACCAAGCAACTGACCTATCAACTTCAGTGCTGCCGGCGGCACCTCAACAGTTGGCGTCTCCCCAGTGTCTGTGGTTAAAGTAATGGACGCGGCACGAGAATGATCAAGCGATGCCATGATGCAACGCTGAGCCGCTCGAACCATCTCCTTGTCGTGAGGGTTCAATAGGGGTGGGGCAACCTCGCGGACTCGATCGACTGTTCGCATGATGTTTTCCTTTCTAAGGTGAACATATGTTAACGCTCTAGATGCATTAAATGCAACAAATGAATTGAGTGAAAATACTGTAAAAAGACATGACTGCCGAGCCGTCTTGGTGATGGCTATCTTACTTACACCTGGATTTTTAGTGACCCTCCGTTTCTAACTGGACACCTGTGGGCCAAGAAGATCGACACCACGTCAAAAACGGACATACAAGACCAATCTGACCTGCAGTTCCAGATTATCCCTGTTGCGCCCTGCTGACACCGATGTGAAATTTTGCATGGGGAACAAAAAATTTTCCCCAAATTAACGCAAAGCCAGTATCCATGCGGCTTCCGTGTCCGGCCCCGGGCACCACGTATAAGTTATTGGTTTATAGAGATTTTAAGTCTTCAGTTGACCGGTTGTTGACTCTATTACAACCTCAGATCCCCAAGACTCAGAAGACCGTCAAAGTTTTGAGTCGACCCAGAATAGCTGAGCAACAAACACGTGAGTCCATGCGTAGGACCGAGCTGCCGGTCGCCTATTACCCGAGAGCTGTATTCTATCGCCCGATTAGCCTCCTCAGTGGGCGATAGAACCCACTGATTTTTTTAGAAAATATTTCTATCGGACATTTTCTATCGGACATCTATCGCCGATTACCTCAACCTCGTCCGATAGAGCGGTAATCGCCTGGCTGGTTGCCGCGTCGTGCACGTGTGAACCCTACTGCGCCCTGCTGACCTCAGTCGGCCAAGATACATCTGTCAAAATATCTCTTGTCCTAACGTACCAATATTGATACACTACGAAATGAAACCAACGCTTGATATTCGCTTCTTCATGACCGATGGCGGCTCTGAACCAGTCAGAGAATGGCTAAAGAGCTTGCCAGCTATCGAGCGCAAAGTCATTGGCGAAGACATCAAGACGGTGCAATTAGGTTGGCCCCTGGGTATGCCTTTAGTGCGTAACCATCGGTGATGGCATCTGGGAAGCACGCATCAAGCTCGAGAACCGGATTGTCCGCGTACTGTTTGCACTGGATCAATCCACGATGGTACTGCTTCACGGATTTATCAAGAAACAACAGGCCACGCCCAAGTCGGACCTAGATTTAGCTAAAGACCGTCTGAAACAACTGAAACGGAGATGACGATGGCAAAGAAAAATATCGGTAGCAGCTTTGATGAGTTCCTGCAGGAAGAATCGATGCTCGAAGAAGCGACAGCAGTCGCTATCAAGCGCGTCATTGCCTGGCAAATTGCTAAAGAAATGAAAGCTCAGTCGTTGACCAAAACACAACTGGCCTCAATGATGCATACCAGCCGAGCTGCACTGAACCGTCTCCTGGACGAGGAAGACACGAGTCTGACATTAACCACGCTGGCCAGTGCAGCGGCGGCACTAGGCAAAACGATTAAGCTCGAACTGCAAGCCGTCTGATGTTTTTAAGCCCCCATAGTTGCAGGCATACAAAACCAGTCTGACGTGTTTTTCCCGATTGTCCCTGTTGCGCCCTGCTGACACCGAAGTTAAATTTTGTGTGGGGAAGATTGTTTTTTCCCCAAACTCGCGCAAAGCCTTTATTCGTGCGGCTTTTGTGTCCGGCCCCGGGCACCACGGCTGACAAGCCATTGATTTAAAATAATAATTTTGGGCTCTACCCCATTATGGGAGGAACGGTATCCATTACACCCGGTTAATGACTCGATTCCAACCGCCTTCACTGATCGCTTTGTAGAGATTTTTACGTCCAAGACCAGTATCTCGGGCCAATTGAGTCATCCCGCAAGCGCGGGCAATATTTCTGACAGCCAATAGAAGCATTTCTGGATTCGGATCTTCGAGTGCCATATTCAGGTACTCGGCAATAGTCTCCTCGTCCTCGAGAAACTCTGCTACATCGAACATCTTAGTTTTAGTGATCATCATCATTCCCCTTTTGGCAAACCACGCGCCAGTTCTAATGCGCGTTTGATGTCTTTCTTTTGAGTAGATTTATTACCGCCAACCGGTGTCAGCGATCACTGTAATGACGCCACCCCTGGGCATAAATATGACGCCACTGCGTGATCGAAATTATCGCGCCAGTCATCTAGGGTGATCTAGCCCTCTGTGGGTTGTACTGCCATCACATCTGCTAACAAAAGAGAGAGGCGACCATTACCCTCTCGGAAAAGGGGGGATCAGTATCAGCTCTACGTGGGTTGGATAACGGCCACCGCCTTAGGCAGGTGCCGCGGCCCACGGAGAGATTTGTCGAACAATGGCTTTTGCATTTTGCTTCTCTGCAATTCGCAAATCATATGCCGCTTGCAGAGCAAGCCACCCTTTAGCGTCACTACCGAAGTAGCGCTCAAGTCGAAGTGCTGTATCTGCCGAAACTCCCCGCTTGCCATCCACAATTTCACGCAAGCGCGAATAAGGAACATGCAAAGCAATAGACAAAGCGCGAACACTGACACCCATGGGCTTGATATAGTCCTCCAGCAGAACTTCGCCAGGGTGTACGGGTCGCATTCCATTTTTAAACATAAGGCTGGTATCTCCAATAAGTTTCAATGCGGGTCTTCAATCAGGACATCAAAAGGACCAGTAGGTCCCCACTTAAAAGTTAAGCGCCACTGATCATTGATCCTGACATGCCACGAACCCGCGTACTCTTTTAAGTCATTACCCGGTGGTGCTTTCATAAACATCAAAGTCGGTGCTGCGTCTAGTTGAGCCAACTTACGTTCAGCAACTTTTTTGATGTTGGCAAAACGCGGGCAACGTCCGGTTGTAAAAAGTGCTTGCGTATCAGCACATGCAAATGATTGAATTGCCATAATACCTTATCTGTTATCCGTTTAACAGTCAATTTTATCCAACACTTCGCCTAACACTCTTAGGCCTTGACACTTGCTTCAGACTGACCGCACTACTCATGAGTCGAAGAGCGTGAAAGGGGCTCACCGGAACCCGGCACGTTAACCATGCCGAATATCGAGTTCGCCACGTCAACAAATCGCTTATCCAACCTCTGACTTGGACTCGGCTTATTTACACTGGCATGACCTACACCTTTAGAATTGAGAGAATGCCACAACCTATAACGGAAAGCAGTGGGCTATGGCATTCTTCGCCAATGATGACGCAGCAATCTTGCCAGTGACTGGGATTATTTGGTTCGGATTTGAACGCACATGATCTGCGGGCCATCTGACCCACCTTTCCCAATTGTCCCTGTTGCACCCTGCTGACACCGAAGTGAAATTTTGTGTGGGGAACGAATTAATTTCCCCAAACTCGCGCAAAGCCAGTATTCACGAGGCTTTTGTGTCCGGCCCCGGGCACCACGCCCAAGCAACTGATTCATAACGATTTTTATGCCCCGCCCACTGTGAGGCGAGGGTATTCGTTAAACCTATTAATCACTTAGACATGCGCGGGTTCGGCGTGTAGCTTGACACCAAGCGCTCGCACAACTTTTAAGATCGTGTCATACCGTGGCTTAGCGCCTTCACTGAGCGCTTTGTAGAGGCTTTCACGTCCAAGACCGGTATCTCGGGCCAGTTGAGTCATCCCGCGAGCGCGGGCAATATTTCTGACAGCCAATAGACATCGAACGTCTTAGTTTTAGTGATCATCATCATTTCCCTTTTGGCAAACCACGCGCCAGTGCATCCGAAAAAACACCCGCAGCCACTAGACCAACTAGATTCGGTTATTCACTGCAAAAAACAGCAGTGCTGACCACCAAGATACGTACTTAACAGGTACAATTTGATTAACAAAACCCGCCAAGGCTATGCGCGAAAGTGCACCCTCAAACCGGCGGGTTACTTTTTTTAGCGCATTGAGCTCACAGAGAGCTAATAGCGTAGCGCGCAAATGACCAAACCACCATTCAGTAAACCTGCGACCACCCATGCACAACAAGTGGAGTTACTTCGTGAGCGCGGCATGGTATTCGACGACTTCGGCACGGCCGAGTTTTACCTTGAACACCTCAATTATTATCGACTTAGCGCCTACTGGCTTCCCTTCGAGGCTGACCACAAAACTCACCGTTTCCAACCTAACACGAGGTTCGAGCGGGTTCTAAACCTATACGTATTTGACCGTGAGCTGCGCCTTTTAGTACTTGACGCCATTGAGCGAGTTGAAGTGTCCGTGCGCAGCCACTGGGCCTATCAAATGGCACATCGGCACGGCACGCATGCTCACCTCAATGCATCGATAGCTTTCAAGTATCACCTATGGCAACAGAACCTTGATAAGCTAGGTAGCGAAGTTAATCGCTCGGACGAGACCTTCATCAAGCATCTAAAAAATACCTATCAGGAGTCCTTGCCGCCTGTATGGGCCGTGTGCGAGGTCATGTCGTTGGGACTGCTCTCGCGCTGGTACAACAACTTGAAACCAATGCCTACTAGACGTGCTATCGCAAATGCCTACGGATTAGATGAGAAGGTGCTAGAGTCATGGCTACGTCATCTTTCACTGGTACGGAACACCTGTGCGCATCACAGCCGACTGTGGAACCGTGAGTTCACTATCACTCCTTTATTGCCACGTAACAAACCGCTGTGCTTATCTAACCAATTTAATTCGGGCTCTCGCAAACTCTACAACACACTCGTCTTGCTGCTGTATTGTATGGACTCAATCGCACCAGATCATCATTGGCGGACTCGTTTGAAGGAACTGATTGACAGGCACGAGATTCCTGTCACAGCCATGGGCTTTCTCGCCAATTGGAAAAGCTTGCACATTTGGCAGGAGCCAGCAGCACACGGTGTTTAGGTCTACATACGCTGATGCACAAGCATGGCACTGACCATCACGCGAACTTGCGAAGCTGAACTCAAGACGACAGACATGGCTTGGTGGTGGTTGTCCCAACTTTTGAGATGAGTCTGAGTGGTGGCGCAATCAACAGTGAAACTTCGCAACAAAATCGATCCGTTGTTAGAAATCACAAAACTAGACTAGTCTAACCTGGTTTTCCGACTGTCCCTGTTGCGCCCTGCTGACACCGAAGTGAAATTTTGCATGGGGAACAAAACTTTATCCATAACACGGGCAAAGAGAACGAACCCGACAAAGACTCAACTATCTGGAATTTACGGATGGTTCGGCAGGAAGGCAACCGTGAAGCGAAAGTCAGCCGTAACGTTGATCACTGCAGCGTTGCCGAAGTAGCGCTCGAGTCGGAGGGCTGTATCTGCCGAAACTCCTCGCTTGCCGTCCACAATTTCACGCAAGCGCGAATAAGGAACATGCAAAGCAATAGACAAAGCGCGAACACTGACACCCATGGGCTTGATATAGTCCTCCAGCAGAACTTCGCCAGGGTGTACGGGTCGCATTCCATTTTTAAACATAAGGCTGGTATCTCCAATAAGTTTCAATGCGGGTCTTCAATCAGGACATCAAAAGGACCAGTAGGTCCCCACTTAAAAGTTAAGCGCCACTGATCATTGATCCTGACATGCCACTTTAGACGTTGTACTGCGAAACAAGCGTACAAATATGAGTTGTCGCCACAGCCACTAGCCGTTGGCGTCATCCACCTGTAACGACCGCCGATTAATCAGATAGGGGCGGCCATAAACATCAGAGCGGGTGATGCCTCTAGTCAAACCGGGCATCCCTCAATTAAAGTCGGGTCTTACCCAAGCAGTTAGGCTATTGCCACGGTTATCACAGATTAGGATAGGTTGGGGCACTTTAACCAGTCGGTGGGTTCCGGAGGCGTTCCCGATCGCGCAAACTCCGTCCAGATTGTCCGAGCCTGCCGTCCCAATCGTTCGATTTCCTCTTGATTCGCGCCACCCAGCATGGGCGCCCCCTCCCAGACTGGATAACTGGCAAATAGCAGAGGCAGTTCGATACAGTGACAAGTGCCGAAAGGGCTGTCCGGCGGGTTCCACTCGTTTTGATAGAGGGAGACGGCGACACCGCTCTCGTGCAACCTGGCAGCATAGGCTCGAGCAGGCGCCGAGAAAATCTCGCTTGTGAGTTCAAGCGTTTGCGCCTTGTCCTCGGCACTACCATAGGCTTGCTCGGGATGCTTTAGCGCAACAAATGGTGCAGCATCATCCTTACCCCAGCCGATCAAGACGTCGGGCTTCGGACCGCAACCGATAATGAAGGCGCTCGGATCACCTACCGGACGAAACGGCAAACCCACATTCGAGTTCGCCATAACTTTTGCCTGCGCCGTAAGGATTTCCTCAACGCTAGCTTCTAGTGGAGACTTTGCTAACAACTCCATGAACTGTCGGGCCGTGTTTGCTGCTCGCGTTGTATCAAAAGCCTCACTCAGAGGCGCACTTTGGATGATGGCACGCCGCACTGGTGCCCGGTCTGCCGTAGCCAGGATCGTGGCCACAGAATGCCCGCCAGCCGATTGACCAAATATCGTAATGTTCTCCGGGTCACCACCAAACTGCTCAATATTCTCATGAATCCAACGCAGTGCTGCGAGCTGGTCCAGCAGGCCGGCGTTAACCGTCCCCAGTTCAGGTGCATATAAGTAGCCAAATGCACCAAGACGATAATTGATCGTCACGATCACGACGTCACCGTCTTGTGCCAACCTCGCGCCATCATTCCATTGTTCCTGCCCTCCACCAGTTATGTAGGCACCACCATGAATCCACATCATGACTGGCCGACGGCCCTTTAGATCAGGCGTAAAGACGGACAAAAGCTGGCAGTCTTCCGACATTTCCCGCTTGACCTTTGGTGCACCCATAATGAAATCCACTCGAGATGGGCTTTGCGGGCAAACAGCGCCCGGCCGCGTCGCGTCGCGCACACCAGACCATTTCGGCGCGAAGTCAGGAGCTTGGAAACGCTCAGCTATGGCGTACGGCACAGCATGAAATACGCTCACAGCACCAAGCTCTGAGCCGCGTAATTCCCCTTGATGAAGCTTGACCGAAACCATGATTTCCTCGTAACTCGTAAACAGCTTTGTTGATGCCGGGTCAGCACAAAGCAACAGTAAACAACACAAAAACCTTCGCCAACCACCAAGGATATGTCTTTTTTCGCGATAGTCAGGAAAACTTGTAGCGTGTAACCTTGCGGTGAGTCAATCGGCTCTGTAAACGGGCATCTTGGTTTGTCAGATAGCCGAGCACTTAACAGCAGTGACCAAGCTGACGTCTCACTGGATCAACCGCGTCGTTTTAAATTCAGCGATTCAGCGTTGTAGGTAAATGGCCACCGTAGCTGCAGCCTTATTCCCCACTGTCACAGTAAAAAGAAAAACGCTTTCATGCGCTCATTCACCAGACTACCCCTTTGCCGACAGAAGCCCTTAAAGCGAGTAGAAATCAGGTTTCAAAATCAACCCGCAATAGGTATTATTCGAAACTCAATCAGATACAGACCATACAGAACAAATTGGCTGCTGCCACCATGCCGATTCAGTCTGATCCGAAACAAAGCAGCCTCGGCCGTCCAACATCAGGGGCATCCATGCCTAGCCAAGACATCCTTCATCATGGCGCACTGGCAGATTATTGTGAAGCCTTTGCCCAGAGCTATGAATGCAATGCGCTTTTGGTGAAATTATTCTCCAAGTGGATTCAATTTGATTTGCTGGTTTCGCTACTGACAGCCGATGCAGAATTTCGTCTTGGCAAGCGCACAACCCAGATGACCGTGGGTGAGATCAAAGAAGAAAGTGGTCTAAGCCACAGAGCCATTCAAATTTTTTTGCCCACGCTGGCGTTTTATCGCTTAATCGAAATTCATTCCCTGCCAAACGATCGTCGGGCGCGTACGGTGATCCCGCTGCCAAAGCTAGAAAAAGTGCTCACAGATTGGTTGACGCAGGCTTTTAGGTTTATTGATCACTGTGACCTCAACAATGCCATCAAACTATCCCCGTTGTTGCAGGACCCTGAATGGTTCTTGCAGTTCAAAGCCCAAGCTGGGCGAGCTTGCCTTTCAGGCGAATTTGCCTGGCAGGACTATCCCCTGATTGCTTTCTTCTCGGAAAGACACGCTGGTTTTCAATTGCTCGCAATAGTCATGTGCTGTCACTACCGTGGCCAACCGTGCACAAATGTCAGCCGATACAAGAGCCTCTTCGGTGTCTCACGCTCACATATATTTAAGCTCGTGCAAGACGCAAAAGCACACGGCTGGATTGATCAAGACGCAGCGACAGCAGGGTATGTTCCCACTGAGGCCATGGTTGTTGCGTTCGAAGCCTTCGTTTTGGACGAAGCTAAGTTTCTGCTCCATCACGCCACAACGTCACGCATCACATCACAGGAAGCACGCGAAATTATCGGCACTTTTAGGACTACAGGCCTGTAATTGTCCGATATAAGCTTGTCCCATGTCCACCCGGGAGAGCATGAAATGTCGAGTTTGCATTCGGGACGCAGTTTCCCCAATGAGCCAATACTGAATCAGAGAAGATGTCTTTCGCGGCAGCAATTGCTCATCTCGTACTCGCCCAAGATGACACCGAGATGCACTTTGGGGGATCACACAACTACGATACGGATTCAGGTTCAATGGCATTGTGAGGCTGATGTTAGAACAGGGGGCAGCGATGAATGAATCCGACTTTCGCTTGACCCAGAAATATGTAGCGACCCTGATCATGACTTGGCTAATCGGTACGGCTCTCGTGTTAGCGGCGTCATTTCAAGTCTCGACTTTGCCAGTGTTACCTATCACCACCGCATATCTGGACCAACTACATGATGCTTGGAGCTGGTATGCGGCAGCCTATGGTGTGTTGGTTGTCACCGATGGCACCATCGCGCTGCTGGGCGTGATGCTGTGCACCTGGCTGCGGCCTGCTTCCCTGTTGGTATCTGGCATGGTGATCGCCCTCTTTGTGCTGTCTGGCATATTCGGCCTACTCGGTGATGTCGCGATGGTGGCTGCTGCCCAAGTGTTTCGGAATGGCTCGGCCATGTTCTCACCTGAGTTCGCGGGTGCATTTCTTGGTGGCATTAATCTAAGCACAAACTGGGTCTCGGCAGCCAGCATCTTTCCGGGTGGTATCGCCGCATTGCTAATCCTCGCAGCCGCGCGCAAGGCTGGCGTTGGCTTACGCTGGATTCGGTTTACCCGCATGCTTGGCTTCTATCAAATCCTGTTGGGTTTGGGATGTGTGTTTGCGCTGCTTTCACAAAACGCATTAGCCTTGAATTTAGGCGTGATCGGCGCGGCGATCCTTCTGCCGGCATTGTGCATCCCGTGGTTACTCTGGACTTTGCGCGAGATGAAAAAAACCAACACCCGAGACTTGCAACCAATCGGAATTGATGGACTTGACCACTGAACACGCAAGTTGGGTAAAAAAGCTTTCACCAAACAAGGAGCTGTCATGAAAGTCACGGTCGTAGGCGCTGGCATGGGCGGCTTAACTGTCGCAGCACTTTTATCAAGAACGGGACAGCACGATGTGACTGTCCTTGAGCAGGCAGCTGGATTTCACGAAGCCGGGTATGGGATTGGACTCTACCCGCTAGGTGCGATGGTCTACAACGCCATCGGTCGGGGCCACCAGTTGCGCGACAAAGCAGTGGTTTTAAAGACTTACGAAGTCCATGGGCCAGACGGCAAATTACTTCAATCAATTGATCTGAGCGGCTTGCTCGCTGCCTACGGTCCGTTGCTAGGTGTGACGCGCACGGACATGATTTCAATTTTGCACAGTGCTGTACCGGATGGTGTTATCCAGTTTGGTTGCCGTGCCCAAAGTGTCAAGATGGCCGGCGACCAAGTAAGCATGACATTGGAGAATGGTCGGACGCTTGAAAGCGACATCGTCGTCGCAGCCGATGGCATGCACAGCGCGATCAGGCGGTCACTTTTCGGGGAAGTTGAACCCCACCTAACGGGGTTCGATGCCTGGATGTGGTGGGCACCACTTCGCTTGACTAGGCCTGATACGGTCTCTGAGTTCTGGGGACCATCTGCATTTGTGGGTCTGTACCCCATGCGAGAGTTCATCAATGTTGCCGTTGCGGTACCGAAGGAATTGTCACCGAACCCAAAAGGCTCGTCAGAAGAAATTCTGCACGCACTACGCCATTCAGTCGCCAAACACGCACCGAAAGTGGCCGAGATGCCGGATCTATGGGAAATCGCAGCCGGCAAACCGTTTCTTTGGCCTATGTTCGATGTCAGGGCACCGGCTCTCACAGCGTTAAATGACCGGGTTGCGCTGCTTGGCGACGCTGGTGTGGGGTTCCTGCCAACGGCTGGCGTGGGCGCAAGCAACGCACTGAGAAGTGGTGCGGCCCTCGCATATGAACTCTCTTTGTCGGATAAAGACAGCGCGCAGGCGGCAGTCAGACGGTGGAGCAAACGAGTCGAGAAGATTGTGCATGGCAACCAGAATGACTCTCGCCAGCTGGCCAAACTGATGATGGTCAAACATGCGAGCGCGTCTGCACTGATTAACCTCTTGATGAAGTACATGCCAGTAACCGCAACGACCAACAGCATCATCAAAAGCATGGAAGAACCATTTTAAAATTTTAGATGACTGCCCCTTTGCATCAGAAGCGGTTGCGCAAGAGAGTAATGCCAGGACTTATGCCGGCACAAGTCGCTTGGAGAGACAAATGGCTCATGAGCCAGTTAATTCCCTTGAACTAGACCCCTACATCGCCACGCAATACCCCTTAGCTTCCACTGGCGATCAACGGTTGAAAGAAATGCTCGCATGGGCACTTCTTTCCCCTTCACCTCACAATACCCAGCCCTGGAGATGGTCAGTCCAAAATGGCGTGGTGCGTCTATACGCCGATCACTCAAGGCGACTTGCCGTCTGCGACCCAGACGCCCGCGAGCTGATTATTGGTTGTGGCTCGTCTTTAGAGCATTATTTACTGCGAGTTGGCCTCGATGGTGATCCTGTACGAGTTGATCTACTACCAGATGCGAGCCAGCCTGAGCTTTTAGCTCAAGTGGTCGTTGGCCAAGGCGAACCCTACGCAAGATGCCCGGATTTGGTTGATGCGATGCAACTTAGACGTACCAACCGAACTGCTTATCACGGCGACCCAATAACCCGGGACCTCAGAGTGTTGCTTGATCAGGCTTGTGCCGAATTCGATGTGCAAACATTTTGGATTAGTCAGCCAGCAATTCGCTCTTTGCTAGTCGACCTTATCATGAAGGCAGATCGCGAGCAGATGGCATTGCCCGCGTTTCGCAAGGAGCTATCACAATGGATGCATGCCAAGAAAAGCAAGGTTGGCATACCAACTGACCTGCTTGGTCAGCACGGCCTAGCTGCATACGTCGCACCCTTGATCGTGCGTACCTTCGATGTCGGCGCGACGCAGGCAGCAGCCGATAGCAAATTGACAGAAGGATCACCCGACATCGTCGTGCTTTCAAGTTCTACTGATACACCGGCCGCCTGGATTCAGACTGGTCGAGCTTTGGCACATTTGACGTTGATGGCCATGGCTGCGGGTCGGTATTCAGCCTACATGAATCAGCCATGTGAGTTACCACGGTCACGCCAGCAGCTAGCGGACCTAATACAAAGCGATGGATTTCCCCAACTCATTATTCGCCTAGGGCTAGCTAGCCCTGTTCGCCGAGCACCGCGTATGCCAGTCGGCGATGTTTTGGCAAACGGTTCCGGGTGCCAATAAAAGCCAATTCGTTTTAGGATTCGTTTACACAGGCGAAACCGCTCATACAAGATCGGTAGCAAAAATGCGGATCGTATATTTATGAATCGAAATTGCCATATAAGTTATTTAATGGTCACCGGATAAGTGGTAACAGGTAAAATCTCAACTGCGAAGGCAAGCAGATTTGGCGGCGAGGCTGTTCAGACGTCATGGGCAACAGCCGAGACAGACCTGAACAAACCACCCCTCGAGTTTTCGTTCATTGCGAGCGCTCCCCAGATAACCACATATTGACCTGCCCATGACCGGCCCCTACGACACCACAACGCTTCTGCATGCCCTTTTTCTGATCGCCATCGTGGCAGAAGCCATGACCGCGGCTTTGGTTGCTGGTCGCCGTGAGATGGACTGGGTTGGGGTGGTTCTTTTAGGGTGCATTACCGCACTTGGCGGGGGCTCCATGCGAGACGTGCTGCTTGGCAACACACCGCTGACCTGGGTGCAACACCCCTACTATCTCTTGCTAACCGGTGGGGCCGCACTGTTCACGATTGCAGTAGCGCGTTACATGCACAAACTGCGCAACATATTTTTGTTACTTGATGCCATCGGGCTGGTGGTCTTTACCGTCATTGGCTGCAATGTTGCCATGAGCCTAGACATGCCATTTATCGTCGTGATCGCTTCGGGCATGATCACCGGTTGCGCGGGGGGTGTTTTGCGTGACCTGCTGTGCAACACCATCCCACTACTCTTTCGCGCAGAGCTCTATGCCACCGTTTCAATTGTCACTGGCATGCTGTACGTCGGCGGCGA
The DNA here is from genome assembly GCA_021208885.1 of Burkholderiaceae bacterium. Classification (GTDB taxonomy): domain Bacteria; phylum Pseudomonadota; class Gammaproteobacteria; order Burkholderiales; family Burkholderiaceae_B; genus Algicoccus. The sequence goes on along the minus strand of JAJOJF010000018.1, from coordinate 23,026 downwards.
GACCTTAGGCCTGAATCACGACATCATGATGGGCGTGGCCATGGCCATTGGCCTAACCTTGAGACTATTGGCTATTCGTTTCAGCTGGGGGATGCCAAAGTTCATCTACCGTGGCAATATGGATTAGCCATGACTCGTCAATCGCTACATCATTGCGGATGGTTTTGTCGGTAGAACTCCCACTCATCCACCCTTGTGCCATCTGACAACACGCAAGAGGTTACATCACCCTGAGGGCTCTGTTTGATATCAATGGTGCCACCACGCTCGATGCAATACACCGAGGCTGGATTGGGCAACTGTAGACCCAGCAGCGGATCAGGCCCGGATACGGTACAGCCTGTCAGCAAGGCCGCTGCCGCCAATCCACTGAATTTGCTCATTCTCACGTCTCGAATACCGGTTAGAAGCCACAAAAATGACGACGCTACTTCCTCGGTGTCATCTAGGCAACATCAGTTTCACAATCGCTTTCCGATAAGTTTACGCTACGCAAGTTCAACCAAAGCATCGACCGCGACAGCGCCATCACCTTGCTTGCCAAGCATCACAGGGTTGACATCAACTGACACAAGGCTTGCTGCGTTCCGATGGGCAAACTTTGCAAAATCCACCACGAGCTGCACAAACGCATCTATGTCAGCAGCAGGCTCGCCCCTAACGCCTTGCAGGATTGGCCAAATCCTGAGTCCCTTCAGTTTTTCCAAAACATCCTGAGCACCGCAAGGGGCAAGCAACACGGCGACATCGGGCACTGCCTCGACGTACTTTCCACCGGCACCGAACACCACGACTGGTCCAAAAACAGGATCTACATGCATGCCAACCATCATCTCACAAAGCCCTTTGTGCATGGGTGCAACAATCCATCCATCGGGAGTGACACGCATCTCGATCAGGGTGCTCATCTGGCTTTGTAAGGTGCTTTCAATTGCCTGAGCTGATTGCAGACCAAGCGCCACCAGACCATAATCAGATTTGTGTGGGATCTTCTCAGAACAAGCCTTTAAAACCACAGGTTGACCAAAAGACTCCCAGGCCTCAATTGCTTCACGCGCATTGCTGACAATCTTGTGAGGCACCACAGGAACCGAATTCTGCGCCAGGATCCCAAGACTATTGGCCTCGGACAGGACTCCCTCCCCCAGATTCGCCAGACTAGCACCCGGTATGGTCATCGCATCTGAGCCACCCTTATCTTGATCAGCGTAGCGACTGTGACGCAACAGCGCAGCAAATGCGGCCATGGCCTGCTGCTCATCGTCAAACACCGGAACCCCCAATGCACGAAATTCTCGGGCCACCAGCTCTTGCCAAGCAACGACGGCCACAGGCTTGCCAGACTGAGACGCAAAATTAGCAGCATCCCGTGCAAAAGACACAACATCATAGCCACGCCCTGCAACCGGTATATCGATCAAGAACAAATCCGCAGCTGGGTCATCAGCAATTGCAGTCAAAACCTCGCCAAATAGCCGGTTGTTCGAGAGTAGCGCCGCTGTGATATCGATTGGATTGTGTCTCGTTGCAAATTCAGACAGAAATCCCGAGAGGCGATTTTGAGTAGCGTCTGAAAGCGTTGCAACCTCCAGACCCTCTTCATCCGCAGCGTCTGACGCCAAAACACAACTTGCCCCTGAGTTGCTGATAATGACAACTCGCGGGCCAGCAACCGATCCATGCCTAATAAAGAGCTCGCTAAATCGAACGAGTTCGTGTGGGTCCTTGGCACGTGTAATTCCATGCGCCTCAAAAAACGCACTCACAGTCCGGTCTTCGTTGGCCAGCGCGCCAGTGTGAGAAGCGGCTGCGCGCAACCCCACTTCCGATCGGCCAGCTTTGACGGCCACAATACTTACGCCCTTGCGCCTCGCTACCCTTGCTGCTTCGGCCAATATCTCAGGATCCTGAAGTGATTCTAGATACAGCAAAATGATCCGAACCTCAGGATCAGACAGCGCAGCCAGCGCCAAATCCGATACGGTGACGTCAGCTTGATTACCCGTCGCATGCAAATGTCTAACGCCAATGCCACGCTGGCGCACTAGGCCATAGATCATGGAACCCATGCCGCCGCTTTGACTGATAATTGCCACCGGTCCATCAGCGGGCTCAACTTCTAAGAACATCGTGGAGAAACTGGCAATTGCGCCATTGCCAAAATTGGCCAAGCCTTGTGTGTTGGGCCCAACGATCCGCATGCCTGCATGCCGTGCACGCTCAGTCATCGCATCTTGAATTTCACGCCCCGCCTGACCGACCTCCGAAAACCCAGCAGATATAACAATCGCGCCTTTGACACCAAGCGCCGCACACTCATCAACCGCTTGCACTGCTTTGTCACCAGGAACCGCAATGATCGCCAGGTCAGGCACTTCAGGCAAGCTTTCGATTGACGGCCAGGCTTTCTGACCTTGGACCTCTGGACGCTGTGGATTGATCGGGAACACCTTGCCCAAATAACCATGTTTGCGCATGTAGTAAATTGGGCGGCCGCCGATTTTATCGGCGTTATCCGATGCCCCAACAATGGCAACAGAAGACGGGTTCAACAAAAAATCAAGGTCAGACATCGCAGCGGTCATACTGGCTCCGAAACAAAAAACAGTGGCTTAAAAGACAGGGGGTCATATATTGCTGTCGCATTTCACGAAACGAACCAGTTGCTGATCGGCATGCACAAATAAATGCGCCTTCACACGGTCGCCAATCCTCACTCCCTCATCAGCGTGACCCATCAGCACAGGACCCTCGTCCGTATTGACCAGTGCAACTGCATAGGGCACCTTGGTTCTCCAAAACGGGTCTGGCGCTCGGTGCACCACCGTGACCGATTTCACCTTACCTAACCCGCTAGCACTGCAAAGTTCAAGCAACGAAGACCCACACTGTTCGCAAACCAAGGGCCTTAAGTTGCACCAATGGCCACAAGATTGACACCGCACCAGTTTGATGGCGCCATGGGCGAATTCGGGGCTAGGCTCAACAACTTCCTTATTTGGCATTACGAGTGCTCCGACTCAAGAATGAGGCTTACATGCGCCGATAGCACGCCACCATCGGCATGCACGAAAGCTTTGTGCCGAGAGCCGCTTATCTGGCGAGAACCTGCTTTGCCGCTTAATTGCTTGTACGCCTCGACAATATGCGCCATGCCACCAGCGACACCGCAATGTCCAAAGGACAACAGACCGCCATGTGTGTTCAGCGGCCACTTGCCATGTGCATCAAAGACACCTGCACGCAGCAGTGCAGCGCTCTGTCCGCGCCCAGCAAATTCGAGCTCTTCGAGCAGCATGGCCAGCGTGATCGTGAACGAGTCATAAATGCCAAGGTAATCAACGTCATCAAGCGAAGTGCCGGCATCTGCCAGTGCACGTTGTTTTGCGATGGCTGCGCCAGTTTGATAGATATCAGCAATGGCCGAAACGTGCTGATGCTGGTGCGCTTGGCCTGCGCCAGTGATTGCAACCTCGCCCGGGTCAGCGCTGATGATCAACGCCGCAGCCCCATCCGAGATGGGACAGCAATCCAGCAAATGCAGGGGCGTGGCAACTATCTTCGAGCCAAGCACATCGTCTACCGATATGGGGTCCTTTAGATGAGCCTGCGGATGCACAGACGCATGTTTGCGCATCAATACGGCAAACTCTGCGAGATCGGCCTCGCTCGTGCCAGATCTATGCATATACTGCGCCGCCAGCAAAGCATAGTAACCAGGCACAGACATTCCATTGGGCACCTCTACATCGGCATCACCAACCTGCGCCAAGGTCTGTATCGAAGCGTCAGTTGTCTGGCCACTCAGACGATTCTCGCCAGCGATCACGAGCACATTGCGGCAACGCCCTGCTCGAATCAGGTCGCGCGCAAGCATCACCATGGCTGCACCGGTGGCACCACCTGTCTGAACCACATGAGCATAGGAAGGCTTTAAGCCAAGCTTCTCTGACATCAGACTTGCAAGCATTAAATGGGGGAATGTTGTGGCATAGCCGCACAAAACGCCATCGATCTCCTGGCGCATGACGCCTGCGTCAGAAAACAGCTTGCAAGCTACATCACCCATCAGCTCAATAGCCGACCTGCCCGGCAGACGGCCATAGGCCGTGTGCTCGGCGGCTTTGATGTAAGCATGTTTTTGCATTGATTCTCGCTTCACTGTGTCAGGGTAGCCAGGCGTTTTCAATCAGCTTGGCCTCATGCGTAAGCGCTGTCGCGAGCTCTTTCTCGCGCATTTGGATTCGTTCACTTAATGCCGCTACGCTTAAAGCCGCGACAGGCACACCCGCTGGGCTGTAGATGACTTTGCCCAAGCCACCCATCTTTTGCACGACGACTTCTAACAGCACGGCATAACCTTGTTTTTCCGTGCGTTCGCGCTCAAGTTCCAAGTAATCTGGGCTGTAGTTCGGGTAGTGCTTTTTTAGATGCTGCCGCACGCGGGGCAATATGCTTGACTGTTGTTGCTTGGGCAAGGCTGCCAGTAGCGCCAGACTGCCTGCACCAATGCCAAGTGGTCTGCGACTGCCAACATCAAGATAATTGGCACGGATTGGATAGTCGCCAAGGCACAAATCCACGCATACTGACTCCCATCCTGTCAGCACCGAAAGAATCACCGTGTCGCCAAATTGCAGTGCCAATCGAATCAACGATGCCCGCGCAGCTGCCTTGATATCGATGCCAGCGACCATCGCGTTGTGCATGACATAGACCTGAGGTCCAAGCGAATAGTGTTTTGTTTCAGGATCTCGCTCAATGAAATTCTCTGACTCAAGTTCTTTTAATATTCGAAGCGTTGTTGAAATATCCAGCCCAGCAGCCTCCGCAATGTCGGTCAGACGCACACGCTTCGGATCCGTCAGAGTCGACAAAACACGACAAGTTTTCTGTATAGAAGACAGATAGTTAGAGGAGTTTTCAGCTACGCGCGCCATCATTTCTGATCATTCAAAGTATTAAGCTAAACGGTATGTCCTTCAATGATGTAGCGTAAAGTTGCATTGCACCATTTTTTTACTCAGTGAAAGTGTGTGAATGTGCGCGTCACAATAATCTTTTGAACGACATTGCCGTTTAAGGTAGCAAGCGTTGCTTTCGATACAGACGGAACCACTTTCTAAACATGTCCTCGCTATCAATGCAGTCAGAAAATCCGGCCTGACGAATCTTGATAGAACTAACAATGACAGGGTTTGGCGCTTGCTCTTTACCGGTGCCCATTTGAAAGTCGGTGTAACTCAGACTCTGACCAACAAATGCCTTCATGTCTTTCGGCGCTTGCAGCTGGTAGCGGTCTACAACTTGCGCCCAGGTCGACGCATCGGTCGCAAGCAACGAGTCAAGAAACAGGGGCACATCTTCACCTAGCGGCATATCAAGCTCATCAGCAATTGCAGGCCAGACGTTTTGCCATACAAACACGTCTCCGTTCTCGACATTAAACGTCTGGTTATGACTAGCAGATGATTCGGCTGCCCAAGCACAAGCGCGGGCGATCAGATCAGCGTCGGTCGCCTGATTAATTCGTGGCAAACCGCCTGGATAGTGCAGTGGTTCGCCTTTGAATTTTTGCAACGCTGCATAAACACCGATCGCGGCAATCGGATTCATGTTGCTTCCTAGAGCCCCACCAAATACGATCCTCGGGCGCAAGATAGTAAACGACCAAGATGCGCTTGGTTCCACTGAGCGGATATAGTCTTCCTGCAGCCAATAAAAGTTATCATGGTTGTGTCTTGGCGATCGTTCCCTGGCCGGGATTGGAACCTGCTTTTCGATATGACTGCCGTAAGCCTTTGAGCCCTGAAATACGGTAACGTGCTTTACCTTGCTAGGGGATTTGTTGATAGGCTCGATCAAATTCCTCAACATCTGGTCGTTCTTGCTCATCTGGTCCGGATCACGCCAACCCTCAATTAGCGCGCCCGGCTTTTCGTAGACTGCTGCATAAATGATGTGCGTGATATCACGCAAGCCAGAAAACGCCTGCTCGCATGCGGCTTTGTCCAGCAAATCAACACTCAAGAAGTCGGCCTCCGAGCAATTGGGAGGCAAGCGACGTCCAACCGACAATACCGACCAGTCAGATAATTGATTGAAATGGGCAAGAATTGATTGACCGATCACACCAGAAGCGCCCACCAAGAGCAGCTTTTTTTTCTTGGACTCAGACATTTGCACGTTTTCCTTAAACACAATCAGTTCATGGTGCTCGGTAACCACAGTGTGATTTCAGGCCAAATGACCAACACGATAATCAAACCCAACAACGCAATAACCGGCACCACGACACCAGCAAAACAATCATTCAAGGGGATAGCAGAAATTTTCGACACCACAAAAACGTTCATCCCAACCGGTGGGGTGACGATCCCGATTTCGGCCAGTAAAATCACGATAATGCCGAACCAGATCGGGTCAAGCCCAAGCTGCGCAACGATTGGCATCATGATGGGCACGGTCAGAATCAAAATAGAGATCAGGTCCAGAAAGAGCCCTAACACCAGATAAAGCACGATGATGATTGCCATAAATGCCCAAACTGGCAAATCCGACGCCCCCACAAAACTGGCAAGATCATGCGCAAACCGCGACATGGTTACGAAATAACCAAATATCTGTGCACATACAATGATCAGCCCTATCATGGCAGTCACAGCACATGTGTTGATCAATGTACGGTTTTCAAAGCCCGACCAAGAGCACGTTCGGTTCAGAACCGTATAAACCAATGCGGCAAACGCCCCGATTGCCGACGACTCAACCGGCGTAGCCACGCCGGTATAGATCAAGCCAGTAACCGCACCAAAGAGCGCGACGAAAGGAACCGCCACCTTTAATGACTTGAAACGATCTGCCCAGCTGTAGTTCGTCTCGCTATCAGAATTTAGCTTGTCATTACGTACAGTTACCCTGATTACGAGAGACAAAACCAGCGTTACCAGCAAGCCAGGAACGATTCCAGCAATCAGCAGCGCCGAGATATTGACCCCACTTAACAAGCCATAAAAAATCAATGCGACACTTGGCGGAATCAACATAGCGATCGTTCCAGCCATCGCTGTAATGCCCGCTGCTCTTCCTGGTTGATAATTTTGGCTCAGCATGGAAGGAATGGCGGTTTTAGCCAGTGTTGCCGCTGCAGCAGTGCTCGAACCCGATACAGCACCAAACAAGGCGCCCGTGATGACCGTCGAAATCCCTACGCCGCCTTTTAAGCGGTTAGTCCAAACAGCGACTGCCCGAAACAGGTCAGACGAAATGCCACTTAACCCCATTAACTCGGCCATCAGAACAAACATGGGTATTGTTAGAAGCTCATAACTGCCCAAAGCCGAACCAGGCGCAGTGGCAAGAATGCCAACCACGGAGTCCACACCGTTTAGCATGAAAATCCCCAGCGCACCGGCCAAAGCCAAGCTCACTGCAACAGGTAGACCGAGAACCAGAAGAAACAGCAGCGTCAGAATAGGCAGTGCTATTTCCATGACCGGTTCCCCTCAAGAAATGCCTTCTGGTAAGCGCTAAGTAGCAACCGAATTGAAAAAGTAAACAAGCTAATCGCAATAATGGCGGCAGTTGGCCATTTCAGCCAGGCAATCGGCCCAAAAAGAACCTCATTGTCAAGAAAGCTGCGCAAAGCCTCCTCAGCCAAGAGCCAAGAAACAAATACGAAAAATATCGAGGCGCAGGCTAGCAAAAGCGGGTAAATCTTCAGAACAACCACCTTGGGCAATAGATGCTTAAAAAAATCAACCGAAAGATGCGCACCAGCTCTCATCGCGTAGGCAAACGCTAAATAGTAAGCAGCTGGCAACAAATACAACGAGATCAAATCAAAAGACCATCCTAGCGGGCTATTGAATCCATAACGCAACAGCACATCAACCGTAGTTAGAATCATGGCCAGCAGTATCGCTAATGAACTGACGGCCAGGAGTGCATACTCAACGCCCGTCGTTACCCTGTCTAGAGGCCGATAAAAATATTGGTAGGTGATCCCGCTCGGAATCTCTTTGCTCATGTTATCTGCTGGGCTCATCAGTCAATCAGTAATGCGGCTTAGATCCAAAGGATCCGATTTGTAATTAGCCCAGGGGCTATCACGCGGTTATCAACCGTGTGATAGCCAGTCCCAGACAGTTTTGCTTTTTACTTGGAGACGCGGCTCTTGAAGTCGTCATAGACTGCTTGTGCAGGCAAACCACGCTTGGCCAAACTCTCTGCCCATGTTTTGTTGACCGTGGCGAACTGCTCTTGCGCTTTGGCAATATCAGCCTCGGAGAACTCGCTCACTTCGAAGTTGTATTTGTTTTGGAGTTCATCTTTCGCTTGTTGCCAAATACCGTTGACGTACTGACAGTACTTCTGAGTTGCGTACTTGCCTGCCTCAAGCAGAGCATTTTGCTGCTTTTCAGAAAGCGAGTTCCACTTGCGATCGCTGATGGAGTAAGTCACCACAAAACTGCCGGTGCTTAGATTGGGCGTCATATGATTCAGTGGATCTTCAAGGCTCCAGTCAGTCACCAGCGGGATTGGCCATAAAACACCGTCAAGCGTTCCACGAGACAGCGACGGCAAAGTTTCAGATCCCGTCATGCGAACCGCGTTAGCACCAAGTGCCTTAGCCGTCATCTCCATGGGGCCACCAGCCGTACGAATATTTAGGCCTGACAAGTCAGACAATGTCTTGACAGCCTTTTTGGTCGTCAGGATGCTGTAGGGACCGAGGTTGCCGGCAAACAGCAACCGAATGCCGTTGGGCTTAAATTCACTCTCGTAAAGAAGTCCACCAGGCTGTGCCATGTCATAAATGGCATTGGCCAACAAGCATGAGTCCAGTGGCATGCCGGGCAACTCTGATACCGTAGTCAATGGAAATTTTTCTGTGATGTACGCCGGTGAAACGTGGGAAATGTCAGCCACTCCTGTTTGCACCAAGCGAAGCATCTCGCCACCCTTACCCAGCTGTTCAGCCGGGTAGTACTTGAAATCAATTTCACCACCGGACAGCTCTTTGGCCTTGTCCATAAAAACGCCCGCACCCTCGCGCGTGGTGAAAGCGGCAGGCACCTGCCAGTCAGCGAAATTAAGCGTCACCTCGGCAGCTTGCGTGGGCAAAGCCGTCGTGATTCCCAGCCCAGTCAGGGCACCTAGAATTGCAGTATGAATTGATAGCTTTTTCATTTGTCACCTCCAGTTAAAAGTTTTTTCAGCTCTTTCGGCTGAGTTACGTGATGTTGTCAAACAGTAGCCACAGGGCTAACAGGGGAACCAACCGCCCCAGGCAAACGAAGAGGCGGAGCAGTCAGGAAAAATCGATAGCGATGGTGCTCATTGAGCCAATTAGCCAGCGGCGTGAAATGCCACAACTCTCCGAGATGAATCCCAAGCTTAAAAAGGCATAAATGGTGCAGCGGCAAAACAGAGCAATGCTTGTTCGGTAGCTCGGCCGGATAGTCCTCGACAGCATAGTTGTCTGTGGCAATCACCGATATCCCGCAATCTCGGATCCAGTTTTGCAGGGCGATATCTGAGCCATCAAGTACCGCACAGCTACTGTTGAGCACTTTCAGATCAGGATTTTTGTTCATCTGCAAAATCAAGTCTGACAAGCCCGTGTGAAAGCAAAGCATGTCGCCCTGTTCGACCGTGATATCGTCGACGCGCAAAATGTGCTCGAGCATTGCGTAGGTCACAGCCACACGCTTGTCCCCAAAATGCTTGCGCAAGTCCACCATAACGCCGCGCCCCTGTACCCCGGTTGCCGCCATGTTCTCGATGCCTAGCGCTGTGACCCTCGACGTGCTGTGCGCCGGCATGTGGTCTTTTATGCCGCAATCATCGGCGGATTCAGGCGCGACAATATGTTCCCCCGCTCGAAACCCGTTGTAATAAACAGGCACTGGCTGGCCATCATCATTTACGTCAAAAAGAGCACCAACATGGCACAGGCTGTCCCATTGGGTTGAGTACTGCAAATGCAAGATTGCCAAGTCATCGCAAAATACATCATGAGAATGACTATTGCGCTGGCTAAAGACATAGTTCATGTTTACATCACCATGTCTTAGGTTGGGCCTCAAAATCGGGGGGTAGCGGTTTTCATTCATCACATTGCCACCGGGAAAATCCAGTGGCAAACTTAAGCTAAAAGTACGCCCTGCTTGTATTTCTTGGGCAGCAAGCCTAACTTTTTCAGGGGTCAACAGATTGAGGCGACCAATTTGGTCGTCAGCCCCAAAATCCCCCCAATTCGAGCCTTCTGGCCTTTTTTTCCACCGCTGCCCCACGGACACTCCTCGAATGATTTCTGTCAGAAGGCGTTTTTATCTCTACGCATCGCCTGAGAAAAAATATACCTGTGAGGAGCTCTAACTGATTTTTATCTGGTGAAAGTGCCGGGTCGTATTTTCCCTAGGGTTACTGTTTTCCTTAAATTGTTTTGTCGCCAGGCAAATATCTTTTCTAGCGCACGCGCGAAGACCTCTTTGCCTTGCCTAGCGCGAGTCCATGCCGCGTAATCGATCAACCAAGTGATCAGGCAGCTCAATCTTGAACCCTAGGATTGCTGCTGAGAGAGCTTTGCCATAATTATCGAGACACAGACTACGCGATACCCCACCACCCAAAGCACCGTGCGCCACAAAATTCAGCGCATGAATATTGTCAACCTCGTAGCGTTGAACCTCACCTTTGATTGCAGCGCGGTAATGCGCTTTAAACCGTTCAGCAGTTAGCTGTTGTTTGAGAAGGGGGTAAAACTCAGGCTCATAGGCAAATACCGAGATATTCGATGTGTTGCCTTTGTCACCCGAACGGGCATGAGCAATGTGTTGCAGCATCACCAGCATGATCCACTCTCCAAGTAAGTGATGGTCGGCTCAATCTGATCACGCGGCACCAACGATGACCAAACCCCGATGATTTCACGCACACGCTCCTGGTGCGGTACGCGTTTGCCCGTGTGCGAGACGCCAGAGACAGCCATCCCGTCGACTTCTCGACCTATTTTTAGAGCTTGCTCACGGCTGGCTGTTCTCGCAGCGACTCGGACGGCGATTTCATAAGGCTCTGGCGCATCGTCTGGTGTTGCGTCACCGTGAATAGCATTTAGGCCAAGAAAATCGATTCGTATCTCTTCGGCTTCTAGCTTCACAATCTTGAACCGCTCCTGAAGAATTTTCTTGGCGAGCTGCGCGCGTCGTAAAGCTCCAGGCCCGGCATAAAAGAACATGTCTTCGCCAATGAATCCCTCCACACATCCGATCGACACTTTGAGCGTTGGAGTCCTCGGCTTGCCCGTCAGTCCTGTTACCTTAACTTGGTCTGGCTCGATTTGTTCCAGCTTGGCCTGGGTAAAGTCCACCACTACATCTGGCGTAATGTAGTTAGCTGGATCATGCACCTCATAGAGCATTTGTTCTTTAACTGTCTGTAACGTGATTGCACCGCCGGTACCCTGAACCTTGGATAAAACCGCACTGCCATCTGGTGACACTTCAGCTATTGGAAATCCGAAGTTCCATGGTTCAGGCACATCCTTAAAACCGGGATCCGCGAAATAACCCCCAGTGACCTGTGCGCCACACTCAAGCAAATGACCAATCGCACTTCCAGCGCCAACTCGCTCGTGATCCAGCGGGTCCCAACCGAACTCATACATCATAGGCGCCAAAAAAATCGAGGGATCGGCAACGCGGCCCGTAAAGACAATTTGTGCACCCTCGCGCAAAGCCTGCACAATCGGTTCTGCACCCATATAGACCTCAGCCGAGATCATACTGGGCTCAAGCGTTCGGGTGCTTTCGCCGTTCTCAAGAATTTTTTCGGTGAGCTCAAGCACTTGATCCGTGATCAGGCTGCCATTGACAGCCGCAACCTTCACACCGTGAAAGCCCATCTCCGCTAACAATTGAACCGTACGCCTGGCTGCACCTTCAGGGTTGATCCAGCCTTGATTCGAAACAATGCGAATCCCCTGAGCAACACAATGCGGCAACACTGCTTTCATGCGGTCGTCGAGGTAGGTGTCGTAACCGGCAAATGACGGGTCACGCCGTGCCCTCACCTGCGCGGCTGAAATCGTCGCTTCAGCCATCGTCTCAAAGCACAGGTAATCAAGCCTGCCCTTTTCGGCATTCAAGGCCGCAGGCTCGACCCTGTCACCCCACCAGGCAGAACCCGCTCCAATTCGAACAGATGCCTTCATCGTCAGATCCCCTTTGCGACCCAGTCTCACAGCCTTCAGTGTATGCATAGCGCGCGGGTTAATGCCAGAGAGGTTGCACCAGATAAAATTTCACTGCACTGCGGTGGGGCTCGAGAACGGGCAGGGCAATCGTTCTTTTGAACCAACACCCCGCATCAAATTGTTAGTCTTGTCCTGCAAAAAATTGACGAATGTCATGTTCGTGCGTCACACTCGGCATGTAATGAAGCCAAGGCAAATGCGGCCAAGGAGACAAACTCGATGATTATCATGCCCTCAATCCTGTTAACCGTATTCGGCACGTGGATGGCTATCCGAGGTTCACGTACAGTGGCGATCACTGCATGGGTATTGGCCATTCTGGCCATGCTCGGTGCCATGTCCTATCACATGGACGATGTATTAAAGATTGATTTGTGAGGCAGGCAATGGCGACATCTTCTCATGTATCAATTAGCGGGTACCCATCACACATTTTGAACTCGTTAGCTCTAGCGGGTGTTTGTGCATCGCTGATGGTGGCTTTTTTCTATCAATTAGTGCTCGGTGAGATCCCATGTCCGCTCTGCATGCTTCAGCGAATTGGGCTCATGCTGGTGGGTTTTGGGTTTTTCTTGAACGTGCGCTTTGGCGCCTCGGCAATTCACTATGCGATCATTATTCTCTCGTCTGTGGCTGGTGCAGTCGCCTCATTGCGCCAAGTGTCGCTTCATGTCGTACCCGGTACAGGCGGGTTTGGGTCGACCATCTTTGGCTACCACATGTACACCTGGGGCTTTATTGCATTCATGTCCACCATCATCTTCGCTGCGATCATGCTCGTGATCGACCGTAACCGTCTAGCTGGTCAGTCACTGCACGGCAAGACCTGGTTAGCTTCGCTACTTGGAGGTCTATTGTTAATCCTCGGACTTGGCAACCTAGCCTCCAACATTCTGGTGTGCGGCTTTGCAGTGTGCTCGGGCGACCCACAGGGGTACATATTCTCTAGATGACATAACAACGTATCGATGCGAACAGTCGGGTATGACTCTGATTGGTGTGCCCCGCTTTGCTTTGTGCTTGTATGACTGCAGAGCTGCAGGAATCTATCAGCCGAATGCACTCAGATACGCTGATTTCTCGCAAAGACTATGCTGCTAGCGGCCGCCGCAGATCTTTTAAATCATTCGCTCTGGGAATTTCACGCACAGTAGTTTTTACTAGCAGTATGCTAAGGCCCTACATTGACACTCCCATAGTCAGGCAGATCACGAGGAGCACATCATGAAAATCCGAGCCGCCGTTGTAAGAGAAATGGGTACCCCTGCTCCTTACGCGAAATCTCGCCCTATAGAAGTAACTGAAGTCGAGCTCGATCCGCCCGGTTTCGCCGAAGTACTCGTCAAGATGAAGGCATCAGGGCTGTGCCATTCTGACTTGTCTGTCATCAACGGCGATCGTCCACGAGCAATGCCAATTGTGCTAGGTCACGAAGCCTCCGGTGAAGTCGTCGAAGTTGGCGACGGTGTGACCGATCTAAAGCCAGGTGATCATGTTGTCATGGTCTTTGTCCCGTCGTGCGGACAATGTGAACCTTGCATGCAAGCTCGGCCCGCACTTTGCGAACCCGGCGCTGTAGCCAACACCAAAGGCACACTGCTTGGCGGCGCGCGCAGGCTTCACATCGGACAAGATTATCTAAACCATCACACAGGCGTGTCTTGCTTTGCTGACTACGCCGTGGTTTCTCGTCGTTCTTGCGTCAAAGTCAACGCGCCGATCAGTCACCGAGAGGCCTCACTATTTGGCTGTGCGGTTCTGACGGGTGCAGGTGCGGTTATCAATCGCGCAAGGATTAGACTTGGTGACACAGCAGCCATTATTGGCCTCGGTGGTGTAGGACTGAGCGCTCTATTGGCTGCTGTGGGTGCGGGAGCCCGTCGCATTGTTGCTGTCGATTTTTCTGATGACAAGCTTGCTTTGGCAAAATCACTTGGCGCGACGCATATCATCAACCCAAAGCATGTCAAAGATGATCAAGATCTCATTGAGCAAGCGGGCGGTCAAGTGGATTACGGCTTTGATATGGCCGGTGCAGTTCCAGCGTTTGAATCTGCATACAAACTTACCCGGCGAGGCGGTTCGACCATCACATCAGGACTGCCTAACCCTCAATCACGGTTTTCGTTGTCACTTTCACAGCTAGTCGCCGAAGAGCGCGATATCAAGGGCAGTTACCTCGGCTCAGGGGTGCCGACCATTGACATTAACCATTACATCGATTTGTACCAGGCTGGCCGTCTGCCGGTCGACAAATTGCTAGGCGAATCCTTCACGTTAGACACAATTAACGAAGGGTTTGATCACTTGGCATCAGGCAGCAGCCTACGTGATGCCGTTGTTTTTTAACTCACAACTGATACTTAACCTCGGTAATAACCAGTCATAAACATAATCGCAGAAAAAGACATCAGCACAGTTGCCCGGCAATGCACATCGGGCATTGCCGGCACTTAGGTCTCATCCATCAAACCAACGTCTCGAATTTGTACTGCGACAGTGGCAAACTGCGTGGCCGCTGCCCCGTCAATGTCGCCACTGCATTCGCAACCGCAGGCGGCACCGCAGGCAAGCCAGGCTCACCAATCCCACCCATTTCTGCGCCACTCTCAATGATCTTCACATGAACCGTTGGCATTTGGTTGGGGCGCAAGATCTCATAACGGTCGAAATTTCTGGCTTTGGGTTCGCCGTTTTCATAAATGTATGACTCAACCAAAGTCTCAGACAAACCCAGTGCAACAGCAGACTGAACCTGCTGCTCAATGACGGCAGGATTGACAATCTTGCCAGGATCGATAGCCACCCAAACATCATGAACCACCACTGCACCTTGGTTGATACTGACTTCAGCCATGGCAGCAACTTCACTCCCAAAAGCCGAGGCCATCGCAAGCCCTCGAGCACGCCGCGTTCCATCTGCAGCGCTAAATGGGCCACGCTGCCACCCGCCAGTCATGTTGACGAGTTCACCTAACAGATATTTGTGCCGGGGTCTGTCAGCTAACAGTTGCATGCGCAAGTCGTAGGGATCCTGTTGACCGGCCTGTGCAATTTCGTCGAGAAATGTCTCGTAGAAATATTCATTCATAGAATGACCCACTGCACGCCAAAAACCAATCACTGGTGGCATTTCCACAGGCACATGCGCGACCCGGATATTCGGGATGGCGTAGGGTCGGTCATTGAGTCCCTCGACCACGGAGCGATCAGCCGCGTCAGGCTTGCGACCAAACACCCGGCCAATCGGTCCCTCGCCCACCGCCTCAATATCCATCGCGATGGGCCTGCCAGCCTCATCGATAGAAGCCTTGAACCGAGCAAGCGAATAAGGTCTTAGCGCATCACGCAAGAACTCCTGCTCACGACTCCAGATTACCTTGACTGGGCGCTTGAGCTCCTTGGCCAGCAATACCGCTTGTGGCAACGGTAATGCCGCTTCATACAAGAACTGCCTACCGAAGAAACCGCCTAGTGGTGGCGAATGCACCATGACTTTTTCAGGGGGGATTCCAGCAGCTTTGGCTGCGATCGTTCTAAAACCATCAGGTATCTGGTTGGGTGCCCAGACCTCAAGCGTGCCATCATCGTTAAAGCGTGCAATGCTCGATGGCGGTTCAAACTGCCCGTGAGCCAGGAACGGTGCCTCATAGACCGCCTCGACTACCCGACCAGACTGCAAACCATTGGCAACATCACCCACGGCTTGCGCCACGACACCGGGGCCTGGCGCATCTCTGAGCTGGCGGGCAAACATTTGGGATGAGAAATCAGCTGGCATAAGGCGTGCGTTGGGCTTGTCGGGCACCCGCCACGCAACCTGCAAAGCTTGCGCGGCCTTGTGAGCACGCCACCATTGGTCCGCCACCACGGCGACCGCGCCGGATAACCGATTGATACTAACCACACCGGGCATCTGCTTGACTTGTGCCTCATTTGCAATGTCGCCTGGCTCAAGCCCCAATCGAGGCGCGTGCTGCACCGCAGCCAACAACATGCCAGGTACTGTCAGATCAATCGTGTACTGTGCGCGGCCTGTGCTCTTGTCTCGAACATCTAGTCGATCGACTGGCTTGCCAATCCATCGAAATGACTTTTCATCTCGAAGTGGTGCATTGGCAGGCACCGGCAACTCGAACGCTGCCTGCGCGAGTTCGCCGTAAGGCAACTTGCGATTGCTAGTGGCGTGCACGACGAACCCTGGTTCGGTCGATAACGTATCTACGGGAACGCCCCACTGCTTTGCTGCCGCTTGCATCAACATCAGACGCGCACTTGCGCCCAACTGACGCATCGTGTCATAGCTTGCTCGCACTGACCGGCTACCGCCGGTGAACCGACGGCCACCAACGACCAGATAGTCCGGTCCTGGTGGTGCACATTGCACGGTGAATTGTGCTGGTGCCATGTCAAGCTCTTCACCGATGATCTGCGCCATGGCGGTATTAACGCCTTGTCCGCCCTCAACAAATGGGCTTTGCAAGAAGACTGTATTGTCAGGACGAATCAAGAGGTAGGCCTGCACTCTCGACCCAGGCTTGACAGTGTCTTCTTTAGCCGCCTGTGCAAACACCGGAAAGCTCGCCCCGAGCGCCAAGGCGCCGGCTGAACCCGCTAAAAACTGGCGGCGTGTCAGCTTAAAGACTGATCCGGTTTTGGTTTGGGCATTGAATACGTTCGAGTGTCTCATCGCCCTCTCCCTTAAGCCTTGGCAGCATCACGCACGGCTGCCGCCACTGCGTTGTATGTGCCACAGCGGCACAAATTAATCATGGCTGCCTCGATCTGATCATCGCTGGGGTTTGGCATTTGCTTGAGCAGCGCAGTCGCAGCCATCACCTGGCCAGACTGACAATATCCGCACTGCGGCACTTGATGCGCTACCCAAGCCTGAACCACCTTTTTGCCAACAGGATCATTCTCAATTGCTTCAATTGTGGTGATTTCCCGACCCTGCACTGCCGATACAGGTGTCACACAAGATCGAATTGCCTGACCATCAACCCAAACCGTACAGGCTCCGCATTGGGCGACGCCACAGCCGTACTTAGTGCCGGTCAGTCCAGCGCCGTCGCGCAAAGCCCACAATAGCGGTGTGTCATCGTCGACGCTAATCTGCATCGATTTGCCATTAATATTCAGTTGCATCACGCCCCCGTCAGCATATTGATGGTTGATGTAAACAGTCCTATAGCAAGTTTAGTCACACCAGCAGCATGGCCTGCAAAAACCCTGACAATGTCTGGGATTGATGCGCTAGGTAACACAAGACGTGTTGTTTTGCCGATTTTGTGGAACCAGGCGTGGTTTGCTGTGTCAGAGGTCTTGGATGCGCATCCATCGAAATTGCCGGCTCGGTGCCTATCTTGCTTAACTGAAATCGAGCTTTAACCAAAGCCACCGTTAAACTGTCACCATGAAGACATTCCGAATCGCCCCCTCTGTTTTGACGGCAGCAGCTCTTTTGCTGACAACACCCGCAATGGCAAATACGCAAGACAATGAACCTGGCTGGTTTGATACGGCTTGGCAAAATGTCAATGAGATCTGGGACACGGGCGACACAGAGCTTTATGTACCGTTCTTGACTTACCACATGCGCTGGGCGTACCGGGATGACTTGATCCAGAAATACAACGAATTTCCGGCGGGCCTTGGCTTGGGCAAGGCCCGCTACAACGACAAGGGCAACTGGGAAAGCATCTACGCCATGGGGTTCGCAGATTCCCACAACAAGCCATCTTTCATGGTTGGTTATGCTTGGGCACCCACTTGGGATCTAGGCAACGACTTCAAGGCTGGCGTTGGCCTGACGGGCTTTTTGATGACCCGCACGAACGAATTCAACGGCTTCCCTTTCCCTGGCATATTGCCGATCGCTTCGATCAGCTACAAACAGTTAGCAATACAGGCCAGTTACGTGCCCGGTGGACAAAACAATGGCAACGTTTTGTTCATGTGGGGCAAATGGACCTTCAAGTGAGCGAGTAAAAACTAAGGTATCAGGCGCAACAATTGTCCGTTCGGACTATCGGTCAGGATATAGAGAAACCCATCGGGGCTAAGCCTTACATCGCGCACGCGCTGTCCAAGGTCTGGCAGAACGACTTCCTGATCCACAACTTGATCGTCTTTGAGCACCAACCTGACCAAGTGCCCGAACTTTAGTGAGCCCAACATTAAGTTGCCCTTCCAGTCACGCCCATAGCGCTCAGTGTCTAGAACCGCCAAACCGGAAAGCGCAATCGATGGGGTCCAGTGAACGACTGGTTGCTGCATACCGGGTGCACTGGTGATGCCCTCACCGATTTGCCCGCCGCCGTAATTGACACCATATGTAATCACCGGCCAACCATAGTTAACACCTGGCTTGATCAGATTCAGCTCGTCACCACCCTGTGGGCCATGTTCTGTCATCCACAGTCTGCCTTGAGGGTCAAGCGTTGCGCCCTGAATATTGCGGTGGCCATAGCTCCAGACTGCGGCTGACGCACCCGGCGTGTTAGCAAATGGATTGTCCGTGGGGATGGAGCCGTCTTTGTTTACCCGAATCACCTTGCCGATCTCATTGGCCGTATTCTGGGCCTCTTGCATTAACTGGTACCGGTCTCCCAAGCCCATGTACAAAGTGCCATCAGCACCTTCAACGATTCGGCACCCAAAATGAAACCCGCCTCGATAAGTCGGGCTTTGCACAAACAAGTCACGCACACTCTCAAGTGACTTGGCATCATCACTAAGCCTCGCTGATGCCATCGCCGTTGAGTTCAAGCCAGCTTGCGTCGGGTCGGGACGGCTGTAGCAAAAATAAATGATTCGATTGTTAGCGAAGTCGGAATCAGGCACTAAATCTAGCAATCCACCCTGCCGTTGCGCCGCAATGTCAGGCAAACCAACCAAGGGGTCACTGACCGAGCCATCAACACCCACAAGCCGAAGCCGTCCAGCCCTCTCTGTGACTAGCATCTGGCCATCGCCCACGAAAGCCACCGCCCACGGGTGCGCCAAGCCATCTGCGACTACCTCTGCCTGAACTGCCAAAGCATGCGCTGGTATCAAAGCGCTGGCGAGAGCAACGATCATGATTTTTTTAATTCGTGGCAGCATGGGTGCGAACATGGATGTACTCCTAAAAACCGCGCTCGCGACAATAGCGAACTTTCAGTTAGTCAACACATTTGGTTAGGCTGTCTTTATTCGTCATCTTTAAGCCACTAGAATCAGGTGTCAAGCAATCCCCTAAATCTGGCAACGCTCTACCGTGCAAACATTCCAATTCGGCATTGATCTTGGTGGCACCAAGACCGAGCTAATCGTTCTGGACCAAACTGGTCACGAACGGTTTCGAGAGCGCGTTCCCACACCAGCTAGTGACTACCAGGCTATCCTTCGAACCATCATCTCACTGGTTCGTCAGGCTGAAGGCGCGCTGGGCACGGCTGCTCAGGCCTTGGGCGTTGGCGCCCCCGGCACGCCATTTGGTCCCGAAGGTCGTCTAAAGAACGCCAACACCACCTGCCTGATTGGTCAACCACTAGCAACTGATTTGCAGAGCTTGCTCAACGTCCCTGTCATCGTGGAAAACGATGCCAATTGCCTGGTGCTATCGGAAGCCACCGATGGCGCTGGCGCCGGTGCACCGGTGGTGTTTGGTGTCATTCTGGGAACTGGCGTGGGTGGTGGTTTGGTCATCAACGGGCAACTGGTCAATGGTCCTAATCGCATCACTGGCGAGTGGGGTCACAACCCATTGCCACGATGGTTTGACCTGGCGCATGGAACATCAACGCCCAGAGCTTGCTATTGCGGCCTGACAGATTGCATTGAAACCTATCTCAGCGGAAAAGGCTTGAGCCTTACCTATCAGGCACTAGCACCCCAACAGTCAAAGTTGCTTGTCGCCACCGAAATTGCTAACGCCGCACAGGCTGGCGATAAGGTTTCCAAAGCGGCTCTAAGCCACTATTTCGATGCGGTAGCTCACTGCTTGGCCACCGTCATTAATGTCATTGACCCAAACATCATCGTATTTGGCGGCGGCTTAAGTCAGTTGCCGGGCCTGTGTCACGCTGTACAAGGACGCTTGTCACAGCACGTGTTTGGGACGGACATGCAAACTGAGTTGGCTGTTGCCATGCACGGTGACTCAAGCGGCGTTCGCGGCGCTGCCTGGTTGACCCGCCATTGTTTACCGATGCAAGCGCCTTAAACTCGCTTGCGCCCGGACATCATGACGCCCGGCACTGGCTCCCAGAGAACCTGCACATCGAGTTCATTACCATACGTTCGCTTTAGCACCTCGGGTGTCAAGACCTCTCGGCTATCGCCATGGACTAGCAGTGCCTGGTCTTTGAGCACGATAATTTCATCGCACCACTGGGCTGCCAGTGTTAGATCGTGCATCACCAACAAAACCCCAACATCACTGTTTGTGGCAAAGTTGCAGCACACCGACATCATCATTTGCTGCTGCCAGGGGTCTTGGCTTGCCGTCGGTTCATCTAGCAGCAACCACGCTTTGCCATGCTCAATCTGTGCCGCCTTTGCCTGCAAGAATGCGCGGGCAAAGTGCACACGCTGCTGCTGCCCAATCGAGAGCTTGGTGATTGATTGCGCCAGCCAATCCCCTACCTCTGTCTGTTTTGCGACTGCCGACAACAACGCCACACGATCTTGATGCGGCCAATGAGTAAAGGCGTACAAGCCTAGCTCAAGGACCTGTGCAACGCTTAAGTTGAAGATCGCAGCTGTTTGTTGCGCCATGATGGCGCGCCGCCAGGCAAGCCTCTCTGGTGAAAGCCGGGTCAAAGACTGTTCATCCAACGAAATTTGACCTTGATCAATTTCTAAATCCCCTGCCAGTGCCGCGAGCAAAGTCGATTTCCCAGCACCGTTGGGACCGATCAGCCCGATTAGCCTGCCGCGTGCTAGCGTCAGAGACAGGTCGTCAATCACAACCTTGCCTTGTCGGCGAATGGTTACATGGTCAAGTTGGTAAGTCATGGTGCAAGTTTAGTCGCTAACATGTGTGGGACAGTGCGCCAGCGCTCTAAAATCAACGAAACACACGAACCTAGCGCACCAAACAAGAGGCAACCCCCATGACCAAAGCTTCAGGCCCAAACGTCATTGTCAAAACACAAGGCGCCGTCACCATCCTCACCATGAGCTATCCCGAGAAACGCAACGCGCTGTCCATGCCTTTGCGCGAAAAACTGCGTGACGCCTTGCGCGATGCGCTCAATGATGCGCAGTGTCGAGTGATCGTGCTGACCGGCGAAGGTGGACACTTCTGTTCTGGTGGCGACATCGGCGGCTTTGACGGCGTGAATTCGGTCAACGGCCGCAAACGCATGCAAAAAACCCATGAAATGGTTCGCATGATCATGAACAGCGAAAAGCCCATCATCGCTGCTGTTGAAGGGCACGCTGCTGGCGCAGGCATGTGCGTGGCAGCCGACTGCGACATTGTGGTGGCATCGACCGAAGCGAAATTTACCTGCTCCTTCAACAAAATAGGGCTGCTTCCGGACCTTGGTGGCCTTTGGTCTATCCCAGCACGCATGGGAGTTGGCCGCGCCAAGATGATGATGCTGACGGGTCGCGCGCTCGATGCAACTGCCGCCCAGGCGCAAGGCTTGGTCGAAGAACTTTGCGAACCTGGCAAAGCGCTTGAAACCGCGATCAAATTGGCCCAAGAAATCGCGCAGTTTGCTCCACTGACACACGGCTTGACCAAATCAGCGCTTGCCAGAGGCGCCATGGGTGTGGACGAGTTGCTCGCCCTGGAAGTTGACCTTCAGTGCATCATGTTCGGCACCGAAGACTTTCAGGAAGGCAGAAAGGCTTTTCTGGAAAAGCGCAAACCAGATTTCAAGGGCAAGTGAGCTAAGGCTCGCTCGGGATATCCCCGATGGTTTAATGGTGGCATTCGGATGCATGCTTAGGGCAGGCTATAACGCCAATACACACTAACAGGGGATCACCATGCGAATCGCAGCCTGGCTGGTTTCTGTCTGCATGAGTTTTGTGGTTGGTAGTGCGCAGGCTGAACCGACTCAACCAAATCGCAACACCGATATTGAAAAAGTCATCGAGCAGCAGATCGAAGCCTTTAAGGCTGACGATTTCAAGTCTGCTTTTGAATATGCGGCACCTGGAATTCAGCAACGTTTTGGGTCACCTGAGAAATTTGCATTTACAGTGATACACCGTTACCCCATGGTATGGCGCCCGTCGCAAGTGCAGTACCTAAAGGTAGAGCAGTACCGCGACCACGCATTGCAAACCGTGATGATCACGGACCACAACAATACGCTTCACATTCTGGTCTACGAAATGGTGCCAATAGACAAGACCTGGCGAATCGGTGGCGTCAAGATTGTCCGGCAACCCAAATCGGACACCTAATTCACTTGCCCCACGTTAATCAGCGTGGGGCTCCCTTTGCGCAGGCGCGCCATAGTGGTACAACTCCTCACAATCTCGACTGTTAGGAGGCAACTTCATGGAAAAGCCAGTCACTGAACTGTGCACGCACACGCTGACCAGCATGAATTACCGCGACCAGGATTTGGTCGAGGACTTGCTTGGCAAACGCACGTTTTCTGAGGTGATGTTCATGCAAATCATGGGGCGTGAGCCGCGTGCTGTAGACATGCGCATCCTCGACGCAGTTTTGATTACGCTGATGGAGCACGGGTTTACGCCAAGTGCGATTGCCACACGCATGATTTACATGAGTGCCCCGGAAAACCTTCAGGGTGC
>JAJOJF010000045.1 GCA_021208885.1 Burkholderiaceae bacterium | reverse complement strand
ACCGAGATTCACTACGCCACCGAGAAAGGTCAAGGGCGTGCATGCGGCAACCGGGTGCTTGGCATCGACAAGGGGTACACCGAAGCCTTCACCGATTCTGATGGTGACCATCACGGGCAGGACTTCGGTAAAGTCATGACCGAGTACAGCGACAAGGTGGCCAAGACAGGCAAGCAGCGCAACAAGTTGCATGCGCTACACAAGAAGCACTGTGCTGCTGGACGCATTGCCAAGGCTGACCGGATCAAAAAGAACAACTTAGGGCGCCAGAAGATTGACGCCCGTCAAGTAACCACTCAGAAGCAATTGCGCACCATCGCTTATCAGGCGGCGCATTCAATCGTTGATAAGGCAGCCGTGGTTGCTTCTGAGGATTTAACCGCCGCCATTGCATCAAAACATCAGTGGAAGCGGTTCAATAGGAGAATGAGTGCATGCGCCAAAGGCATACTTGCCGAGGCTCTGGACTCTGTCTGTGAGCAGCGTCATGCCAAGCATATCTTGGTCAACGGGGCTTATACGTCGCAAATGACGTCGCAGATGGACTCGACCAACGGCTTGCTGCAAGGCAAGCGCGTGGGCGAGAAGTTTTACCGTGCAAATAACGGGATGGGGGGACGTTCTCCAAGCCGACCAAGCCAAGCATTGCGCTGCTCTGAACGTGCTGGCAAGACTCGAGGACAAGGACATCAACCGATACACACCGTATCGGGAAGTCCGTCGAATCCTGCTGGCACGTTCTGCGGCGCAACTGAGCGTCAAGAGGGTCGAGTTGGGTGCGCGAGCACGTCAACCATTGACTGCGGATAAATCCTATGCGCAGATATGCGCAACTTTTTTGGAACAGGTCATATCTTCGAGTACATTTAGATGGATAACTTTGATTCACACAACCCGTATTGTTTGAGCCATCCAACATGACAAAAGCCCTGGAACATATTCGCGTGCTTGACCTTTCTCGGATTTTTGCGGGGCCTTGGGCCACACAAAACCTTGCCGACCTAGGTGCGCATGTCATCAAAGTAGAGCGCCCGGGGCGCGGTGACGATACTCGGGCATGGGGGCCGCCTTTTCTGAAAGACAAAGACGGCAACGACACCGGCAATTCCTCATACTTTATGTCCGTCAATCGCGGCAAGCACTCCGTCACTGTCGATATCGCCACGCAAGAGGGACAGCAAATCATCCGTGAGCTCATCAAAACGGTTGATGTGGTGGTTGAAAACTACAAAGTCGGCACGCTCAAGCGCTACGGGCTGGACTATGAGAGTCTCTCCGCCATCAATCCGAGGTTGGTGTACTGCTCGATCACCGGCTTCGGACAGACCGGACCATATGCCCCGTTGCCTGGTTACGACTTTGTGTTTCAAGGCATGAGTGGACTAATGAGCCTGACTGGCAAGCCAGACAGTGAGCCAGGCGGTGGGCCCATGAAATATGGTGTGGCCATTACGGACCTCACAACTGGCATGTATGCCGCGTTTGCGATTTTGGCGGCACTAGAACATCGACACATCAGTGGACGAGGTCAATACATCGATCTTTCGTTGCTGGATTGCGCGGTCTCTTTGACCTCCTACATGTCGATGAATTATTTCATGTCGGGTAAGGTGCCGCAACGCATGGGCAATGTGCACTCGAACATCGTGCCTTATCAGGTGTTTCGCTGTAAAGAGGGTGATGTCATTCTCGCCGTTGGCAATGACACGCAGTTTGCTGACATGTGCAAGGCCATCGACATGCCTGAATTGGCTGAAGACCCGCGTTTTAAGCGCAATTTTGATCGTGTGCGCAATCGTCTTGAGCTTGAGAAAATCCTCGAAACCCCACTCAAACAGAAGACCATGCTGCAGTGGGTCGATATATTTGAGAAGCACAACGTGCCCAGTGGTCCTATCTATTCGCTCGATCAAGTATTTGAAGACCCACAGGTCAAACACCGTGCCATGAGAATCGACCTTGAGCATGAACTGGGCATGCAAGTGCCTAGCGTTGACAGTCCTGTTAGGTTCTCCGATACGCCGGTCAATTTAACGCGGTCGGCACCGGCGCTTGGTAGTGCCAATGAACAAGTACTCAAACATGAGCTTGGGCTAACCGATGAGCAAATTCAAGGACTCAAAGAAAAGGGGATTATTTGATTCGTTAATGGCTTCGGTCTTAGGGCCCAAACCACTTGGCGGTTTTCAGTTGGGTCCGTGGTTCGGTCTGAGGCGGCTGACGGCCACGATTAACCATGCCAGGATCAATAAGCTGCCGCCAAAGGGGGCTAGGGCACCGAGCGCGGTAAGCCCAAGCAGGTACTTGGCGTAAATGGCACCGCTAAATCCGAGGATGCCGGCAAGCATCGTGGCACGAGCCAACCTCATCAGGCGACCCTCATGCGTGAGCAGGACTAAAATAGCAACGGTGTGCAACAGTTGATAGGTTGAGGCTCGCTCAACGGCGAGGGCGGCTTGCGGGTCACTGAATGCATGTGCTGCCACAGCACCTAAAGCAACACCCGAGGCTCCTAGCAAACCACAAACAAGCAACCATGCAAATTTGGCGTTAAAGTTCATGTCACGAATGTCCTTAACAATGGGCGCAAGCTTATCATGCCAATATTTGAGGGGATTTGATGCAAATCGATCCAAACGCATGCGATTAGGCCAGACCCGAATGACACTTAGACCGATGGAGTTTTGAATGGCACCTGTGCACGCATTTGACTGGCGTTTATTTGGCCGCCTACTAGTGTTGGCGGGCGTTGTTTCTCTGCTTGGTGCATGTAAAGGCATCGATCCGTCCAAGTCGCCTAGCAAAACCTTTGAAGTCGATATGCCGGTTAAAACCGCTTATGAACGGGCGATTGCACAAACCAGGATGTGTTTGGTCACGGCAGATCGTTTCCCAATGACAGCAGAAATTAACCCTGACGAACAGTTTGCTTTTGTTCGGGTGAATATGACGCTGACCGACACGCTGCTGTCGAATGTTCGCATCGTGGCAGTGTCTCCCAATAAATCCAGAGTCAGCGTACAAATGTGGGGAGTCGATGTATGGGACATGACCGCCGTCGATGCCATGCAGGCAGCCATTGAGTTTGGTGTGCCAAGCTGTGTGAATTATTTCCCGTCCGCAACCCCTAAAAAACGCTAGGCGTATCAGGCAAATCGACTACCGTTACCCAATCAGAAACAAACCAAC
Organism: Burkholderiaceae bacterium; assembly: GCA_021208885.1. GTDB lineage: Bacteria > Pseudomonadota > Gammaproteobacteria > Burkholderiales > Burkholderiaceae_B > Algicoccus. The sequence goes on along the minus strand of JAJOJF010000045.1, from coordinate 42,312 downwards.
TAATCACCGTTTCATATGGCCATACTAGCAACAGCCGATCAGATCAGTTTTTTTGGATATCACTATTCCGTACCTGGAGCATCTTGGTGTCGAACCACAAACATGCGCAGACGATATGGCGGTGGTGAGATTACCCATCAAGCCGCATTTACTTAACAGTCGTGGTCACGTTCACGGTGGTGCCATCATGAGCGTCTTGGACTTCACGCTGTCTGCTGCAGGGCGATCTCACGACCCCACAGGTGTCAGCATGGCAACAATTGACATGTCAACCAGCTTTATGACCCCAGGCACCACAGATCTTACGATCACCGCCACTTGCGTTCATCGAGGACGATCGATTTGCTTTTGTGAGGGTGAGATACGGGATGCTGACAATCAGTTGGTGGCCAAGGCAACTGCTTCTTTCAAAATGATCAGAGCAAACCCTTAAAACGAATCATCAAAGTGAACCGTTAACATGTCTTTAAAACAAACCATCGCCGAAGAAGTTAAAAGCGCCATGCGTGCCAAGGACAGCGCCCGCTTGTCAACGCTGCGATTCTTGCAAGCTGCCATCAAGCAACGTGAGGTCGACGAACAAAAAGAGTTGTCCGATGCTGAGGTGACCGCCATTGTAGAAAAACAAGTCAAGCAAAGACGCGAATCGATTGCTGCTTACGAGCAGGCTGGCCGCACAGACACAGCCGCTCAAGAGCAGGCTGAGATTGTAGTGTTGCAGGAATTTTTGCCCAGAGCAGCAACGCCAGAGGAAGTCACTGCGGCTATTGCGAGTGCTATTGAACAAGCCCGAGCCGATGGCGTGCAAGGGCCTGCTGTCATGGGCAAGGTGATGGCTGCCCTTAAGCAGTCGCTAGCTGGGAGAGCCGACATGAGTCAGGTCTCACAGCAAGTCAAACAAGCTCTCAATCCCTAGCTTGCCATTGCTTTAGCCCATCAGTATGCGATGTGGTCCCATGCGGCTTGGCACGGATCCCAGGCTAGCCAATCGCTTGCTCTCATCGAGCAAGCGCCCAGCCAATAGATGATGCACATTGCCATCGGTTTGCCAGGTGCCCACTACGCCCAACAATAAGGCGTGCAAGAGAGCATCTTTGGCGCGCTCTACCAGATGTGGCTGCACGATTACGTTAACTTGACCAGCTTCGTCTTCGAGCGTCACAAACATCACGCCGCGTGCCGTGTGTGGTCGTTGCCTGAGAGTGACTAAACCGCAGGCTCGTACTAACTGGCCATGGCGAGAGTCGAGCAGGGCATCACTTCTACGGTAGCGCTGTGTCTGCAACTCGCTGCGAATCAGGCTTAGCGGATGGCGGCCCAGGCTGTAGCCCAGACTTTGGTAGTCAAGCTGCATCTCTTCGGCCTCTGATGCTTGGGGTAGATGGCTACAGATCGATTGATTGGTGGCTAAAATGGCCAGCAAGTCATCGGTTCGTCTCGGTACGCTAGCCTGCCACAGTGCCTGGCGTCGATTGCTCGAGAGGCCGACCAGAGCACCTGCATTGGCCAATACAGAAAGCGTGGCTGCCCCCAAGCTTGCACGCCTGGCCAAATCGTCCATATCCAGAAACTGAGAATCCTCTCTTGCGTTGAGAATGCGTTTTACGACTGCCTCTGGTAAGCCTTTGATCTGGTTTAGTCCAAGCCGTACAGCAGGACGTTGTGCACTTGATGAGTCGGTATGAGTTGTCTGCAGCACACATTCCCAGACGCTGACCTGGACATCGACGGGTAGGACAACAACGGCATGGCGCTGAGCATCCTGGATCAATTGCGCAGGGCTATAAAAACCCATGGGCTGTGAATTTAATAATGCCGCTAAAAAACCTTCAGGCTCATGACACTTTAACCAGGCGCTCACATAAGCCAACCAGGCAAAGCTCGCGGCGTGGCTTTCAGGAAATCCGTACTCGCCAAACCCTTCAATTTGCCTGAACACCGCTTGTGCGAATTCAGGGCTGTAGCCGTTATTAAGCAACCCTTCGATGAGTTGGCGCTGGAACTTCTCCAGGCCACCACGGCGTCGCCATGCTGCCATGGCGCGCCGCAGGCTATCTGCTTGACCGGCGGTGAATCCGGCGGCGACCATGGCCAGTTTCATGACCTGTTCCTGAAAAATAGGCACACCGAGCGTGCGCTCAAGCACAGACTTGACCGCCTCGCTAGGGTAGGTGATGGGCTCCAAGCCCTGGCGGCGTCGCAGGTAGGGATGGACCATGCCCCCTTGAATGGGGCCTGGTCTAACAATGGCTACTTCGATGACCAAGTCATAAAATTCGCGCGGTTTTAAGCGTGGCAGCATATTCATCTGTGCGCGTGACTCAATCTGGAATACGCCAACTGTGTCAGCCTGACTAATCATTTCAAAGGTCGCTGTATCGTGTCTAGGCACATCCTGAATCTGAAACTTGGTCAATCCACGTCGCCAGGCAGCAAAGTCCAAGGCACGTCGAATCACTGTCAACATGCCAAGCGCAAGGACATCGACTTTAAGCAACCCCAGTGCATCGAGATCATCTTTATCCCATTGCACAACCTGGCGATTCGCCATGCTCGCTGGTTCAATGGGCACAAGTTCGCTTAACTGGCCACGCGCAAGCACAAATCCGCCAGGGTGTTGGGATCGATGGCGTGGTTTGCCAATGAGCGCCCGAGCCAAATAAATCCATTGCTCGATCTGCCACGGCTCTAACGCTGAGGCATTCGTTGCCATGCTCTCGGACCAGTTAGGTGAGCCATCCCACCACGCTTGTGACTTGGCGACCCGATCAATCAGCGTGGCATCAATGCCCAAAGCTTTACCGGCATCACGCAAAGCACTACGAGGTCGGTAGGTGATTTGTACCGCTGTCAAGGCTGCGCGATCGCGGCCATAGCGTTGGTACAAATACTGAATGACTTCTTCGCGACGTTGGTGCTCAAAATCGACGTCAATGTCCGGCGGTTCGTTGCGCTCACGACTGATAAATCGTTCAAACAAGGTGTTGCCGTGTTGCGGATCAACTTCAGTGATACCCAGGCAATAGCAAACAGCGGAGTTCGCTGCTGAGCCCCGTCCTTGACACAAGATCCCCCGGCCACGCGCAAACTTCACCATGTCGTAGACCGTCAGAAAATAGGCCGCATAGCCTAGATCTGCGATTAAATCGAGTTCGTGCTCAAGCTGTCCAACGACTGTTTGCGGGATGCCGTGGGGGTAACGTGAGGTAGCACCGAGCCAGGTTTGTTCACGCAGATATGCCTGTTCTGTATAGCCAGCGGGCACTATTTCGGTTGGATATTCATAACGCAGACTGCCCAGTTCGAACTGACACTGACTGGCAATGCGCAAGGTTTCAGACAGGCTAGTTGGATCGTAAAGTTGCGAGAGACGCAAACGACTGCGCAGATGTTGTTCTGCATTCGGTGCCAATAATGGGCCGCACTCTCGCACGGGCTTGCGATGGCTAATAGCAGTCATCACATCTTGTAAGGGCTTGTCAGAGCGTTTGGCCATGTGAGCCTGTCCAATGGCGACACGTCTGATACCGTGTGCCAAAGCCAGTTCACGTATGCGCTGGCAGATAGCGAATTCGTTGGCATGCAAAAGGACAGTTTCACCAAGCCACCAGCGTCCACCGAAGTGTTGTTTTAAAGTCGTTATCCCATCCTCAAGCGCCATGAGCGAACTTGCGGGCGGTGGCAACAAAATGGCTAAACAGTCCTGAAACGCACCGAAGTCTTCAGTCACCAACTGGTAGTTGCCTTTGGCTGCACGAGCACAAGCGTTGGTAATGACCTGACAAAGCGATCCATAGCCTTGACGAGATGTGGGCAATATCACCACGGCCCAGCACGTTTCAGTGGTGCAGTAGACGCGAAACAGACTGCCCACAATTAACTGGATTTGAGATTCACGAGCCTGGCGCCACGCTCGCACTACGCCTGCCACAGAACACTCATCGGTTATTGCCAGGGCCCGATAGCCTAATTGTGCTGCTTGTTGCACCAATGCCTCTGGGGCACTGGCGCCTTGCAGAAATGACATTTCGCTTTGACAGCAAAGCTCGGCATAATCTGGCGGTGCCATGGCTTAACCAAACAATCCGTGTAAAAACCACCGAGCATGTAATTGATCGCGCTCACGGTAAATCCAGTAACGTCGTTGCGACTGATCTGCAGCCACAAAATAATCGCGTAGCGTCAGGCCCTGGTCCCACCAGCCCGTTTCGATGCGGTAAGGGCCTTGCAGCAGTCGTAATGGACCTTGCAAACAAGGCTTGTCCTGACGCACAAACAGTGGTCTTGGTTTTGAGAACAACCAAGCCGGGCAGTGCGCTCCCCAATCAAGGGTGACCGGATTTGATTGCCGGCTTTCTGAGTCGCCCCAGGTGTTAGCTACCTCCAGACGGTAGTCAGCCACAGGGGTGGCCTGTTGTACGCATGTTTGGCCAAGTCGCGCCCGTAGCAAGTCCAGTGTTTGAACCGTCGACTCATTGGTCAGTCGCTCATCGGCAAACAAAGACAAGTTGCCCTTGACGCGCGGGCCTAATGTTCGGCTTATGACACCCAGATCCGATACGGGTGCTGGCAACGCACAACGTTCAAGCCGCACTTTTAGCCAGCGCCACAAAACGTCATGGGCACTTGTGGGGTTGCTCACGGCCAACATCAGGATAGTGGGTTGCCAGGCGCGCCGACGGTCACGGTGGTACAGGCGACATTCCAGGCGCGTCAACGCAAGGTGGTGGTTATCAAGCCAATCGCACAAGGACTGCAACAGTCGTTTGATGTACGGCACAAGTGCGTTGGTATGCTCAATTAAACGCGGCAACTCAAGTTGTTGCTCAAACTGCAATGGCAGCGTCAGTGGTTGATAGCGAAACACTGCCTGTCCGTAAGCCTGATCGAGTGCGTTTAGCAAAGCCATATCTGTGCGTGCGCTGAGTTCTGCACGATCCAATAGGCGCAACTGCCCCAATTGATAACAACCCACGCGGTGCAACCATTGAACGTGACGCTTGGCCTCGGGCAAACCGTCAATCGCAACGGTATCGAGGCGCTGATGCAATCGCCTAGGCGACAGTCCATAGCGCCAAGTCAGCGTATGTGGTGAATTGCGTCGGTCCATGGCCAATAGCCAGGCGCCTGTTGCGGTCAGTGCAATAGCCAAGCGTGCAACAACGCCTAACGCCAACAATTCTTGCTGCAGTCGACGTTTTAAACCCCGAACGCCACCGAGCCAATTCAGACTGGCTTTAACGTCGAGCAATAACACTTGGTGGTGCCAAGTCATGGTTGGGGTGACTGCTGCCCCAACATCAAGGAGTGGGGATTGCCACTCAGGACGCCACGGCAAGGGTGCGATGGCCATCCACATAGGTATCCCCAACTAATAACGGTATGCCTGACTTGCGTATCAAGGTAATGGGCGCAGCCGGTCTGTTGCCTTTGCATTTCAGTATCTCGATGTTTAGGGTATCCGTGTCATCCGGGGTCAACACCAAACGCAAGGGGCTCGGTGAAAACTGTCGGGCCACACTTTTAGGGCGAAACATAAAAATCACGGTGCTCGTGTCTTGCGCACAGGCATGCAGGCGCCGCAAGGTTTTGTCATCCAGAGGGTCAGCCCAAGCCAACAGCGCCGCAAATGCACGTCCACGCAAAACGGTTTCAGCACTCCACCAGGCATCCGGCAAGGTTTTAGGGTGCAGCCACCATAGTCGTTGGCTGGCTATTTGCCATTGCTGCCAAGCCAGGGCATTGGGAACGCCTGGCGGGTTCAGCAGTACGATAGGACGGTGCGTAGGCAAAGCGGCGAGTGCGGGCGCAACCAGCCCGATTTCGCCACAGCCAGGTGCATCAGCCAGGATCTCAATCAAGCACCCAATGGGCCATCCTGCGCCAGGCAAGCAGGCATCGAGTGCGCTGTGCCCTGTCCGGCAGGTTTGTAACGGTGCAATCGCTTGTTCGCTGGCGCGCCATACCCCGGCTGGCAAGCTTGGGGCTGACAGGGATATCTGTGAGGAAACGATAAGAGGATCGCTAGCCATGTGCTACACCAAACAAGTTCAATTCAAATTAGCGGCTTTAAACCATCGGGGTGGTTTGCGACAACTCGATGGTGAAACTCATATTACTGTATAAATATACAGTAATCAAAGCAAGCAAAGGCAGTTAACTTTTGGCAAATTTTCTGTTTAGTGGCTTACAACGATGTCTCAGGATCTAGTCATCAGGCGCCCTCAAGGGCTGTATTGTCCGCCTGGTGATTTTTATATTGACCCTTGGCGCCCGGTGGATCGCGCCATCATCACGCACGCCCATGCTGATCATGCCCGCACTGGTCACCAGCATTACTTGGCCAGTGCCGCAGGCGAGCAAGTGTTGCGCACGCGCTTAGGCGACATTCAGCTGCAGACGCTAGCCTATGGTCAAACGATTGAACACAACAGCGTCAAAATAAGCCTGCATCCGGCAGGCCATGTGCTTGGCTCTGCTCAGGTTCGGCTACAGTGGCGTGACCAGGTTTGGGTGGTGTCTGGCGATTACAAACTGGATCCTGATCCTACTTGCTTGCCATTTGAGCCGGTACCTTGCCACACCTTTATTACTGAATCAACGTTCGGCTTGCCGGTCTACCGCTGGCCTGATCCTGCTGTGGTGATGCAACAGATCAATGACTGGTGGGCCGAGAATGCCAAACTGAATCGCGCAAGCGTCTTGTATGCCTATTCGCTAGGCAAGGGTCAACGCGTACTGGCTGGCATTGACGCGTCGATTGGACCCATCATCACGCACGGATCGCTTAATGCATTAAATGATGTTTACCAAGCTTGCGGCGTATGTTTGCCAGCAACACAGGCAATCACTGACGTAGATGCCACTGACCGACAGCGCGCACTGGTGCTGGCCCCGCCAGCAGTTGCTGGCAGCAGCTGGATGCGCAGGCTTGGTCAGACCAGTGATGCCATGGCCAGTGGCTGGATGCGCGTGCGAGGCGCGCGTCGGCGTCGTGGCGTTGATCGCGGGTTTGTGATGTCAGACCATGCCGACTGGCCAAGTCTGCTGCGCGCCATTGAAGCCACCGGGGCACAAAGGGTCATTGTGACGCACGGCAGCACCGCTGTGTTGATACGCTGGCTTTTAGAGCAAGGCATTGACGCGCAGGCCTTTGAGACTGACTACGGTCATGAGGGTGATGCTCATGATGAGTAGATTAGGGAACTGACACAGATGAAACAGTTTGCCCGGCTCTATCAGGCACTAGACGGCACAACATCGAGCCGCTTAAAGACTGAACTCATGGCGCATTATTTCTCCACGGCCAACGCTGCTGACGCAGCTTGGGCAGTCTACTTTCTAGCCGGCGGGAAACTAAAGCGGCTAATTCCAGCCCAGGAGTTGCGAGCGTATGCGAGGCAGCAAACTCAGATGCCCGATTGGCTGTTTGAGGCGAGCTACCAAAGTGTGGGCGATTTGGCTGAAACCATTACCCTGGTGTTGCCACCGACGACATGCACACGCCATGACAGTTTGCATGCTTGGGTCACCAACGTGTTGCTGCCCCTTAAGAACACTCCTTCACAAGCGCGTTTGGAATATTTGCATCAGGCATTAGAGGGATGGGATAGCGACACCCGATTTATTTGCTTAAAGCTTGTGACTGGCGGGTTTCGTGTGGGCGTATCCCGCTTGTTAGTGACCCGTGCTTTGGCTCAGGCCAGTGAGTTGCCTGCCACCTTGGTGGCACAGCGTTTGGTGGGCTATCTCGGTGGTCAGGCTCATCCTGATGCAGCACAGTTTCGGGCACTCATCAACCCCAATGAGCAAGCAACATTGTCGCTAGGCCAGCCTTACCCGTTTTTTTTAGCGCAGTCGGTCAAAGGACAAGCCATCGATCTGCAAAATGCCCTGGGCGATATTGGCAATTGGCAGCTTGAATTCAAATACGATGGCATTCGAGCCCAGCTGGTCAAGCGCGCCAATCAGGCATGGCTTTGGTCGCGAGGTGAAGAGCTGATCAATGAGCAGTTCCCCGACCTGGTGCAGGCCGCTGACGCGCTGCCAGATGGTACCGTGCTCGATGGTGAGATTCTGGTGTGGCATGACCAGACTGAAATGCCCGCGCCATTTGCCGATCTACAAAAACGCTTGGGGCGCAAACAAGTCACGTCACGCGTGTTGACAGATTTTCCTGCCGTCTTTATGGCCTATGACTTGCTTGAACTCGATGCACAAGACTGCCGCCAAATGTCACTGGTTCAGAGACGCGAACTGTTGCAAGTCCTGGTTAGCCGATTGCACAGTATTCTCCTGCGTCTTTCACCTACACAGCATGTGAGCAGCTGGGATCAGGCACTGACATTGCAGCAATCGGCGCGCGAGGCTCGAACCGAAGGTCTGATGTTAAAGGCGCTGTCATCGCGCTACGGGATTGGGCGCACGCGTGAGGCTGGCCTGTGGTTTAAGTTCAAGCTTGAGCCACTGTCGATTGATGCTGTGCTGATCTATGCACAAAAGGGCCATGGGCGACGAGCCAATCTCTACACTGACTATACCTTTGCGGTTTGGCATCAACCGGATGCCAGCTCACCAGCGGTGCTTGTACCAGTTGCCAAAGCTTATTCAGGGCTAACTGATGAGGAGTTCCGCCAAGTCGATGCCATCATTAAAAAGTCAACAATGCAATCATTTGGCCCGGTGCGTCAAGTGGAACCCAAACTGGTGTTTGAAATTGGGTTTGAGGGGATTATGCCTAGCAGTCGTCACAAAAGCGGTGTTGCGTTGCGATTTCCCAGAATGCTGCGTTGGCGCACTGACAAGCCCATTGAGCAAGCCGACACACTTGAACAGCTAAAGGCCTTGTTGTGATGCATGCTTTGATTCATCGCTGGTTTGTGCGCCAAGGCTGGAAACCATTTGGGTTTCAGCAGCGGGTTTGGCATGCCATGCTAGAAGGACAGTGGGGGTTGTTGCATGCAAGCACCGGCAGCGGAAAAACACTGGCTACGTGGCTAGGTGCTTTACAGACCTGTGAAGCGCGTGCTCAGCTTAAGCCGGGACGACTCAAGATTCTCTGGATTACGCCCATGCGGGCTTTGGCGGCTGATACCACCGCGACGCTGGCACAAAATGCAGCCGAGTTTGTTCCGGACTGGCGCGTCGAAATGCGTACAGCCGATACCCAGGCAGCGCTCAGAGCCCGTCAAAGCAAGCATTTGCCGGAAGTTCTGGTTACCACGCCTGAGAGCCTAAGCCTATTGCTTGCCAATGCCGATGCACAAACACGAATTCAGAGCGTGCAAGTGGTCATCGTTGATGAGTGGCATGAGCTTATTGCGAGCAAACGAGGCGTGCAGGTTCAATTGGCTTTGGCACGTTTGTTTTGCTGGAACCGTGAACTGATTTGCTGGGGCATGTCAGCGACATTGGGCAATCTTGATGAAGCTTGTGAGGTACTGACTTGTGCGTCTGGTCGCAAGGGCGTGCTGATCTCAGATGATACGCCCAAGCGCATAGAAATTGATGTGCTGCTGCCAGCCCGGGTAGAACGATTTCCCTGGGCAGGGCACATGGGCTTGTCGCTAGTTGATCAAGTCGCCAAGCGCATTGAGAAAGCTGTAAGCACACTCGTATTTGTCAACACACGTGCCCAGGCCGAACGGTGGTATCAGGCATTACTTGAGCATGATTCGTCCTTAGCAGGTCTTTTAGCCTTGCACCATGGTTCACTTGATCAGTCCGTGCGCCATTGGGTAGAAGCGGGCCTTAAGTCTGGCGATTTGCGAGCCGTGGTCTGCACATCGAGCCTGGATCTTGGCGTGGATTTCTTGCCAGTCGAGCAAGTCATGCAGATTGGCTCGGCCAAGGGCGTGGCGCGTTTAATGCAACGTGCTGGCCGTGCAGGCCACGCGCCTGGCAAAACAGCAAAGCTGGTGCTCGTGCCAACCCACAGTCTGGAGATTCTAGAGGCAGTTGCCGCGCAAGACGCGGTGGCAAATAAACGCATCGAAGCTCGGTCAAGCCCTAAAGCGCCGATGGATGTGTTGGTGCAGCATTTAGTCACGATTGCATTGGGCGGCGGGTTTAACGCCACAGAGCTATACCAAGAGGTACGGCAAGCCTATGCTTACCGGACGCTTGACGAAGTGGCGTGGCAGTGGGCACTCGATTTTGTGAGCGGCGGCGGCAAGGCGCTCGCTGCCTACCCTGACTATCGGCGCATCGAAGCGGATGACAATGGCATTTGGCGTGTAACCGACCGACAGCTGGCCAGGCGCCACCGCATGAGCATTGGCACCATCGTCAGTGATGCCATGATGCAGGTGCGCTATTGGCGCAAGGGTGGGGCAGGTTCACGCCTGGGCCAAGTTGAAGAAAGCTTTATTGCCCGACTTAAAGTCGGCGACAGTTTTTACTTTGCTGGCCGTCTTCTCGAACTCGCCAGGGTTCAGGAGATGACTGCCTACGTCAAAAAAGCAAGTGGTCAACGTGCTGTGGTGCCGCGGTGGGTCGGTGGCAACATGCCCTTGTCATCGGAACTGGCCGATTCGATGCTAGCCCGCTTGGATGGAAGGGTTCAAGACGAACAGGCCGCCTGGTTGGCAATCAAACCACTTTTACAGTTGCAGGCCACCTGGTCCGCCTTGCCAAGTGCAAGCTACCTGCTGGTCGAACAATGGCAATCACGCGAAGGCAGTCATTTGTTTTTTTACCCGTTTGCCGGGCGTCATGTGCACATGGGACTAGCTACGCTTTTGGCCTGGCGCTTGTCAAAGCAAATGCCCCGCACATTTACGGTGGCAGTCAATGACTACGGCTTTGAGTTGTTGTGTGCCCAGGACTTGGAGGCTAACGACGTACTCGGTCCAGAGCTGTTTGATTCCGATAGCTTGAGCTCTGACATCTTGATGAGCCTAAATGCAGCTGAATTGTCGCAGCGTCGGTTTCGTGAGATCGCCCGGGTGGCAGGCCTAGTGTTTCAAGGCTATCCCGGCGCCAAAAAAAACGGCCAAACAAATTCAGGCGTCATCCGGGTTGTTTTTTGAGGTCTTCAAACAATATGATCCAGACAACCAATTGCTCAAGCAAGCCTATGACGAGGTCTTGAGCCACGAGCTTGAACAAAGCCGACTGGCACAGACACTTGACCGGATTCAATCTATGTCGCTACTGATTAAAAAGCTTGAACGTCCCACGCCATTTTCTTTTCCGCTGATTGTGGACCGATTGCGCGAGCGCTTAAGTTCAGAACAGTTGTCAGATCGCGTGGCACGTATGGTGCAGCAACTGGAGCGAGCCATTGACGGCTGAAGGCCGCCTTGTTGAATTTGCTGGGCAGCAGATGCTGTTGCTGCCCTCCGGTGCGGTCTACAGCGCTGCCCACCGAGCGCTTTGGGTCGCCGACGTTCATCTGGGCAAGGCTGCGAGTTACCGGCGTATGGGTCAACCTGTGCCGCAGGGAACCACTAGCGCCACACTGAGCCGGCTCACGGCTGACCTGGAAAATCATCGCGTCGATCATTTGATTGTGTTGGGTGATTTTTTGCATGGCTCTTTGGTGCATCAATCTAAGACAACGCTGGCAGCGTTGACCGATTGGCGCACCCGACATCAGGCTTGCAAGATCACCCTGATTCGGGGAAATCATGACGACAGTGCAGGTGACCCACCCTGCAGCCTGGCCATTGACGTCGTGGATGAACCGTTCGAGTTTGCCTCTATCGCCTGCTGTCACGACCCTGAAACCACGGAAAGTCGAACCGATGCATGCGCCATGTCGGGTCATATACATCCGGTTGCAGTCATTTACGGCAAAGCGCGTGAGCGCCTGCGTTTGCCATGTTTTGTGGTTGGCACTAGACAAATGATTTTGCCGGCCTACGGGGCCTTTACGGGTGGCCACCTTTACAAGCCTGCAACCGGTGAGACGCTATACCTGATTGCTGGTCAATCGGTAATCAAACTGCCGGCAGGCAGGTGAGTTAGCTGCCAGGATCGTCCTTGACCAAGTTGCCAGCGGAGACGCTGCGTTTGCTCACCCAGTCGGTTGTAGCTATCTTCCTGAACCCAGCACATGCCACGACGATTCCGTAAAACCAAGGTAGTGCAGCGCGTGCCGTAATCAGGGCTGACAATGAAAGGCGTTGACAGCAAGCGTTCTTTGGGCAAGCCAACACCTGTTTCGGGCAACAACGAATCGTCAACCGGTGTGGTGTCAAGCATGATTTCGACAAGCCTGTCTGGATCCGGGCGAGCGGCTTTTCTCAAGTAATCGCCTAACGCTTCTTTGGTGCGTTGCGTTTTAGGCCACTGCGTATCGAGCAGTGCATTGGATATGCCATGCAGACCAGGCTCAATGGGCATCGAAAACGGATCCTGACAGTTCGAGGCATGCCATGCATTGAGATTGTCGTCAATCAATACTAAGTTAAAGCCGTTGTATTGGTCAGAACGACTTTGCAACTTGCTCAAGTAATGTTGGGCGTTATCTTCGCTGCATAAAAACCCGGGCACGAGTTCACCCCGTGTCCATGCCTGGCGGTTGAATTCGGCAGGATTACGCACATTGGTCAACAGCGCGATTCGACCGCTTGAGCTGATCCCCAACCAAGTGCCACCGGCTTGCAGGTCCCGGCCTGCTAAAAGTGTTGGTGCTTCTGGCCAAGGTTGCATGGGCAATGTGGCTCGGGCATGGTACTCATCCCGATTGGCCGCGATTATCACAGGCCAGTCCGGATGGGTATTCAATGCAAATACGGCAAGACACATGGCTTAACCCTGTCTCGATTTGGGATAGTTCACAATCGACACCCCGACAATGACCAGCGCTGCTCCTAGGACAAAGGCCATGTCCAAGGGGTCGTCAAGTAGCAGGACACCAAAAGCCACACCAAACAATGGGGTCAAAAAGGTAAACGACGCCAGCCGGGAGGCCAGATAATGCGTCAACAACCAAAACCAGATCAGCAACGTAAAAAACGCAATGATGACCCCCTGGGCGGCCAATGCAACGATTAGCTCAGGGGTCCAATTTACTGTCATTTGCTCTGAAATCATCGCCGCAAACAACAACACGAGAAACGCAGCAATTAATTGGTAGAGCGTAGTTTGAGCCGCGGGGATTCGGTTTAACCCCGTCATTCGCAACACCACCGTTGTCGACCCCCATAAAAAGCCCGCAATCAACCCCAGAAAATCACCCCAGAGGATGTCGGTGCTGATGGTCGGTTTTGTGAAGCCCCCTAGAAATGCGACCGCAATGCCGATAAAGCACAATGCGATGCCGACCCATTGTTTGCCAGACAGGCGCTCAGATGGAATGAAGAAATGCAAGCCCAAGGCAGTAAAAATGGGCGCGGTGTAGAGAAATACAGCCATGTGCGAGGCAGTGGTATGTCGTAAGCCCTCGCCAATAAAAAGGAACTCAAAACCAAACAAAAGGCCCACCACCACGCCGGCACGCCAAGGACCCTTATGCAAGGCAAATGAGATCCCCCGCCAGGCCATAAAGGCAGCGATTAGTACCATGCCAATGGCTGATCTCAGCGAAATCTGCAATGTCGGTGACATGTCATCGGCCACGAGCTTGATGACCGACTGTTGTCCACCCCATAGAATGCACAGCAGCAACATGAGCGAGACGGCTCTGGCATCAAGTGGCTGACGGATATCGTTCATGTTTTCTTTAGGTTTGGTTTGCTAGCCATTTTGGCATAAAGGCCAGCTGCCACCAATTAGTCACCTAACGCTAAACTGTTGCATGGTTTTGTTGTTTGCCGATTAATCTGTGTTTTGTGGGACGACCGATGTCTGTTGCTCAATCGCCGAAACTGAGTGCCCCTGGCAGTGATGCTAAGTTGCAGGATTGGCTGCAATACCTGGAGTCCCTGCACCCCAAGGCCATTGAGATGGGGTTGGATCGAATTCAATCAGTAGCAGCGAAACTGCCAATTCAAAGCTCGGCTGTCAAGTTCGTAGTGGCTGGCACCAACGGCAAGGGGTCAACTTGCGCCATGCTTGAGGCCATCTTGCTCGCATCAGGCTGGCGAGTCGGCATGTATACCTCGCCGCATTTGATCAACTTTAACGAGCGGGCCCGCATTAACGGTGAAACAGTCAGTGACATCGATTTGATTCAGGCGTTCGAGACCGTTCAGGCCAATCGGGGGAATGTTTCACTGACGTACTTTGAGTTCACCACGCTGGCGATCTTTTTGCTGTTTGCCAAGCAATCCTTGGATGTCTGGGTCTTGGAGGTGGGGCTTGGCGGCAGGCTTGATGCGGTCAATATCGTGGATGCCGATTGTGCCATTGTGACAAGCGTAGACTTGGACCATCAGGACTGGCTGGGTGATACACGAGAATCGATTGGCTGGGAAAAAGCCCACGTTTTTAGGGCAGGGCGCCCGGCGATTTGTGCTGACCCGCAACCACCGCAAACACTGCTGGATTACGCCAGCGAAATAGGGGCTGATTTATGGCTATTCGGACGAGACTTTAACTATGCAGGTGATCGCCAACAGTGGGGCTTTGCCGGCCGTTCTGCCAGGCGCAACGCGCTGGCTTACCCGGCTTTGCGTGGTGCCAATCAGCTGCTAAATGCTTCCGGCGCATTGGCTGCACTTGAGAGTTTGCGTGATCGAATCCCTGTGACCCAGCAAGCGGTTCGGCAAGGGTTGATACAAGCGGCTCTGCCTGGTCGATTCCAGATTCTTCCTGGACAGCCGGTAGTGATTCTGGATGTCGCGCATAATCCACACGCCGCGGCAGTTCTGGAGAAAAATCTCGGCAACATGGGCTTTCATCCCTACACCTACGCGGTGTTCGGCATGATGGCCGACAAAGACATCGATTCGGTCATTGGGCACTTGGCCAGACGAATTGATCGATGGTACTGCGTAAGTCTGCCGGGCCAGAGGGCAATGCCCGGCAATCAGCTAGCCGAAAAGGTGCGCGAGGTTTGCTCAAAACATAGGACAGCTGAAGATGGGCCGGTAGATATTGAGGTCAGTGGCACCGTTGCACAAGCCTACGATGCCGTCTGCCAGAAGGCCACCCCGGATGATAGAATCGTTGTGTTTGGGTCATTTTT
Organism: Burkholderiaceae bacterium; assembly: GCA_021208885.1. GTDB lineage: Bacteria > Pseudomonadota > Gammaproteobacteria > Burkholderiales > Burkholderiaceae_B > Algicoccus. Next base: position 27,236 of record JAJOJF010000045.1, on the reverse strand, counting down.
GACGGTAGCTGGCGTGCTCGACCATTTGGGGCGACGCTAAATGCTGCATCGTTTTGACTTGAAGGTCATCGGTGCCTCCTCCCGTACAAGGTTAGGTCATGGGTCTGTTTAGCAGAAAAGAAGCCAAGTCCTCGCGCAAAACAGCGCATCGTCCCCGTCCATCCGTATCGAGTGAAGCCCAGGCTGCCAGCTTGAGGGTTAGAGCACGCCGACGCCTGACTGGCGCAGTCGCACTGGTGCTGGCAGCTGTAATCGTCTTGCCAATGTTGCTCGATGGTGAGCCGCGCCCCGTTCCTGCAAGTATCGAGATTGTAGTGCCAGAACGCAACGCTGCCTTTAATCCAGAACTAAGTGCTCCGCCTTCTGAGCAAAGCGAACCTGCTCAAGTTGGCGATCAAGACAAAGCACAAGTGGGTAATGTTGACGTGCCGACCACCGACTTAACGCAAGACAAGGCCGCCTCAGTGTTGCCAGCGACGCAACCACCGGCAACGACCCCCAAAAGCGACAGTGCGCCGGCACCGGCAGTAGCGGATCCCAAGCCTGCTGTGCCGAAGTCGCCTGCAACCCCGATATCGGAACCCGCACCAGCGCCAGCACCTAAAGTTGATCAAACCGAGCAGGCACTTGCAATTTTGGAGGGACGCACACCACCGGCTTCCAGTGCCTCAGGATCATTCGTTTTGCAGGTGGCCTCTTATGGTACTGATGCAGATGCCAAAGCACGGGTTGACAAGTTAAAGAGTCAGGGTGTGAGCAACGCTTTTATTGAACAGGCTACGGTGAACGGCAAGACAACCTACCGGTTGCGTGTGGGCCCATTCGACTCTAGGGCAGCAGCGCAGGCAGCGCAGGCACGGCTGCGTACGCTTGGCTACGACAATGGCTTTATAACGACCAAGTGACTGGGTTTGACTTCGCGCTCCTAAGCATAATTGGCGCTTCGACGCTGTTAGGAGTCATACGAGGATTGATTAAAGAGTTGCTTTCGTTGGTGGCTTTTGGCCTGGCTTTCATAGCGGCAATTTGGTGGGGACCGGCTGTTGCGGGAATCAATTTGCTGAACTGGATTAGCCATGAGTACCTGCGGCTCGGTGTGTCTTACGCGGCTTTGTTTATCGCAACGCTTTTGGCGGTTGGGTTAATTAATATGGCCATGGCTGCGATGATCAAAACAACGGGTTTGTCACCCGCAGATCGCGGCCTCGGGGCCATGTTTGGCCTTGTCCGCGGCGTATTGATGGTGTTGGTTTTAGTGGTCATTGCCGGTTACACGCCATTGCCGCAAGAGACGTGGTGGAAGCAAGCAATGTTCTCAAAGCAAGTCGTCAGTGTGATCCAGCAGCTCAAGGCACGAGTGCCTGGGCCAATCGATCAGTGGCTGCCGTATTGAAAACAACACATATAGAGCAACAGTCTTTCTACTGGGAAAAATCATGTGCGGAATTGTTGGGGTAGTGGGGCGTGGCCCGGTTAATCAATTGATCTATGACAGTTTGCTACTGTTGCAGCATCGCGGTCAGGATGCCGCCGGCATTGCCACTTCGGAAGGCAACCACTTCAACATGTTTAAGGGTCACGGGTTGGTACGAGACGTGTTTCGGACGCGCAGCATGCGTTCGCTGCCCGGCTTTAGCGGTATCGGTCAAGTGCGCTACCCAACCGCTGGTTCTAGCGATAGTGCCGAAGAAGCTCAGCCTTTTTATGTCAATGCACCGTTTGGCATTACCTTTGCCCACAATGGGAATCTGACTAACTGGAACGAGCTGCGTGAGTCATTGTTCCGAATTGACCAGAGGCACATCAATACCAATTCTGACTCTGAGGTTCTGCTTAACGTTCTGGCGCATGAATTGCAGCGCTCGGCTAACGGTATTTCGCTTGATGAAGCCGCTATTTTTCGGGCGGTCGCAGGCTTGCACACGCGTGTCAAGGGCGCATACGCTGTGGTCGCTCAGATTTCTGGCTATGGATTATTGGCATTCCGTGATCCTCATGGCATTCGTCCGCTATGTCTTGGTAGGTTTGATTCGCCCAATGGCCCCGAATGGATGGTGGCCTCCGAGTCGGTTGCACTCGAGGGTTCCGGATTTGAATTTGTGCGCGATATTGAGCCTGGCGAGGCTGTTTTTATTTCGTTAGATGGGCACGTCAGCCAGCAACACTGTAGCGAACCCGCTCAACATGCTCCTTGCATCTTTGAGTATGTTTATTTTGCACGCCCCGATTCTGTGATCGAGGGCGTGTCGGTCTATAACGCCAGACTTAAGATGGGTGAATATCTCGCTGACAAGCTGGCCCGCACCATGCCATTGAGCGAGATTGATGTGGTAATGCCGATTCCCGACTCGTCGCGCCCGGCTGCCATGCAGTTGGCTGCGAAATTAAACCTGGAATATCGCGAAGGGCTCATCAAAAACCGTTACGTGGGCAGAACCTTCATCATGCCTGGGCAGGCCGTGCGCAAGAAGTCTGTGCGCCAGAAACTTAACACCATCGGGCTTGAGTTCAAAGGCAAAAACGTTTTGCTAGTGGACGACTCCATCGTACGTGGCACCACAAGCCGTGAGATTGTTGAAATGGCCAGATCGGCAGGTGCAAATAAGGTCTACATGGCATCAGCCGCACCACCGGTACGCTATCAAAATGTCTATGGCATCGACATGCCAACGCAAGACGAGCTCATCGCCAACGGGCGCGACGAATCACAGATTGCCAAGCTCATTGGCGCTGATGCCCTGATATACCAGGACATTGAAGACATGAAAAAGTCAGTCATGGACCTAAATCCAAACCTGACCAACTTTGATTGCTCATGTTTTACAGGCGAATATGTCACAGGCGACATTACACCCGACTACTTGCGATGGCTAGCAAGACCGCGACAAGATGAGGGTGAGGGGGGCGGTTTGCAGTTCAATCTTGGATTTGCAGCCAATGACAACTAGCCATGCCTGACAGCAACCGACCTTGTCGCTCGCGCTGACAAGGTCATTGATTTTTTGGGATTTTATGCTGACAGACCTTCCAGGCTGTTAGTTCATTTTGCTGGTTCGCAAAGCCACCAGACTGGCTACAGCAAAGACCGCGTACAGCAAAAGACTCCAAACCGCAAAGTCCAATCCCAAAACGCTAACGGCCGCATCCATGCAAGTCGCATAAATACCGAAGAGCCATGGCAGGGCCGCATCGAGTCCGCTGCCAACAACGATACGATCAGCCAAGGTCTGGTCACAGCTAAATGACTCTGCGGCCACAGTCCATTGATGCCATGCGGCTGCAATGCCTGCAACAGACAGGAGCAGTGTGATTATCAAAGCTGTCCGTCTGACAACGCGATGGTCCACCATGGCGCCCAAAAAAGCTACTACAGCAATCAAAATGAATAGCAAACGTTGAAAAATACACCAAGCACAAGGCAGCATTCCCAGCAAATGTTGACTCATAAGTGCAGCGCCGACGGCAGCAAGAGAAACGAATGCAATTGCGCTCAGCGTTTTTTTGTTGAAATCCGTTTCAAGCAGCATGAATCATCTCGGCATTCAATGTGTCAAAGACTGCTCGTTGGAACTGGCGCTGTTGGCGTGGTTGGGATAGCGCATCGCCGCTAATCACAAACACATCCTCAACCCGCTCGCCGAGCGTCATGACCTTAGCCATCTGTAAAGAAACGTTGAACTGCGCAAATGTGTGCGCAAGCTCAGCGAGTAGCCCAGGGCGATCTGTGGCCACCACGGCTAGTCGCCAGAGTTGGCTGCCTTCGTCGGGTTGCAACTCAACGACTGGCGCAAACGGAAAAGCGCGGGACAGACGAGAAGGACGCTTGTTTGGACTTGACGCACGCGCAACGGCAGTTTGCGCACCTTGATCAAGCGCTTGAGCGAGCTCATGTTCAACCAAGTCGGCCAAAGACCGGAGATCTCTTTGGGCGCTGATGGGCAGGACCACAAAACTGTCAAGCGCGTAACCGTGTCGTGTTGTATGGATGCGAGCATCCTGAACGTCCAGTCCTTTGTGTCCGAGGTAATCGCAAATGCGAGCAAACAAGTACTTCTGATCGAGCGTGTAAACCATGATCTGAAGTCCCGTGCCGCCAACGACAGGCCTCGCTTTAACAACGGCCTTTTCTGGGCTGACTTGGTAGTACAGATGTCGTGTGTGCCAAGCAATGTCTGGCGCATCATGGCGCAGGAAATAAGCCACATCGACTTTTTGCCAAAACGCCTCACGACTTTCATCACGCAAGCCAACCAGGCGGGTAAGGCGTGTAGCCTCTTCAATCCGCTGTTGCAGCACAGTATTGGCAGATTCCGCATGACCGCCAAGGGCACTTTGGGTCAGATGGAACAAATCTTCAAGCAACTTGCCTTTCCAGGCATTCCACACTTTGGGGCTGGTGCCTCTGATGTCTGCCACGGTTAAAAGGTACAGGGCAGTCAATCGTCTTGTATTGCCAACTTGCTTGGCAAATGAGCGGATGACCTCTGGATTTGAAAGATCCTGTTTCTGCGCGACCTGAGACATCAGCAGATGCTGGCGCACAAGAAACACGACGAGCTCGGTATCTTCTTTGGATAAGTCATGTTCGCGCGCGAACCGTCTGACATCGACTGAGCCGAGCTCGGAATGATCGCCACCGCGTCCTTTGGCAATGTCGTGAAACAAAGCGGCAACGTACAGCAACCAATGACGTTCAAGACCAGCCATCAACCTTGATGCCAGAGGGTATTCCTGGGCGTGTTCGGGCATCGTGAAGCGCCGCAAATTGCGGATCACCTGCAAAGTGTGTTGGTCAACTGTATAGACGTGAAACAAGTCATGCTGCATCTGCCCGACAACACGACGAAAAACGGGCAGGTAGCGCGGCAGAATGTTTAGCATGGTCATGCGCCTAAGTGCATGAACGATACCTTGGGGCTGCTGCAAAATAGCCAGAAATGTCTCTCTGTTGCGCCGGTCGCGCCGGAAATCAGCATCCATTAAACGTCGTGCATGCCACAGGGCGCGCATGGTACGAGCTGTCATGCCGGTGAGTTCCGGGTGTTGCTGCATCATCAAAAACGCCCTGAGAATCTGATGAGTGTCACGTTCAAAAAGATCGTCAGCCTGTATTTCCAGGCGACCGTTCAGATCGTAAAAACACTCGTCAATAGGGGTTGCCGCACTGTTTGGCACCGGGAAAAGACTTTCCTCAATACTTTGGACCAAGACAGTGTTGAGTTGCGTCACAAGCCTTGCTGCCCAGTAGTAGCGCTGCATCAGGATTTCGCTGGCCCGACGAGTTTCGGTTGCTTGCAATCCGTACACTTGGGCTAATGCATGTTGCATGTCAAACACCAGACGATCCTCGCGCCGGCCTGCCAGCAAATGCAACTCTACGCGCAGTCGCTTGAATGCCGACTCGGCGCGGCGCAAGTCATTGGCCTCTTGATGGGTTAACAGCCCGTTTTTAGCGATTTGGGCCCAACTCGAACCAAAGCCAGCCGCTTTGGCCATCCAGCGAATGACCTGAAGATCACGCAACCCACCTGGCGACTCTTTGCAATTGGGCTCAAGTGCATAAGGCGTCTCCTGAAACCGGGTGTGTCGCTGACGCATCTCGGCAAGCTTCGCTCGGAAAAATGCCTTCGGATCCAGTTGGCTAAGCATGGCTTTATTGAAGCTATTAACCAGACTTCGCCGACCGCTGATAAACCGGTTCTCAAGCAGACATGTTTGCACCGTGATGTCACTTTCGGCTTCCTGCAGACATTCATCTACCGTTCTGACGCTATACCCGGGCTCGATGCCCAAGTCCCAGAGTGCAGCGACTAGTCCGCTTAATTGTGCTTCATCGCTGGCATTGGGCGGCTTGTCCAACAAAATCAACAAATCCACATCAGAATAAGGGTAGAGCTCACCGCGTCCGTAACCACCCACGGCTGCAAGCGCAGCGTGTTTGGGCAAGGGATAGAGCTTTAGAAGCTGCCTTAGCGCATCATCGGTCAACCGACGCAATTCGTGCACCAAGCGATCAGCATTGGGCTTTTGGCGAAACACACCGATAGCATGATCGCGCTTGCTCTCAAATGATCTACGAATCGATGTCAAGTCAAGCCTAGTGCTCATATCAGCCTTAAGTGCTCATCAGCGCCGGTCTAGCCGGCATGCCCTCAGACACAGTAAGAACCTCAAATCCGTCCTCGGTGACCAGGACCGTGTGCTCCCACTGAGCCGATAGGCTGTGGTCGCGTGTCACCACTGTCCAGCCGTCAGCCAATTGGCGGATGTCACGTTTGCCGGCGTTAATCATGGGTTCAATGGTAAAAATCATGCCAGGCTGCAATTTGACCCCAGTCTTGGGACGCCCGTAATGCAACACCTGAGGGTCTTGATGAAATTGCTGACCAATACCATGGCCACAAAACTCACGTACCACTGAGTAGCCTTTGGACTCTGCATATGACTGGATAGCATGGCCGACATCGCCAAGCGTGTTGCCCGGCTTGACTTGCTCGATGCCAAGCCACATGCACTCAAAAGTTGTCTCAGTGAGCCGTTTGGCGGCAATCGAAGGTTCGCCAACGTAATACATTCGGCTCGTATCGCCGAACCAGCCATCCTTGATGATGGTGACGTCAATATTGACGATGTCACCATTTTTTAAAACCTTGTCTCCCGGAATGCCATGACAAACCTGATGGTTAACAGAGGTGCATATCGCCCCAGGAAAAGGTGGGTAGCCAGTCGGTGCGTAGCCGATTGTCGCTGACTTGACGTTTAAGACGTCTGTGATGAATTGGAGCGTTAACCGGTCAAGCTCCCCTGTGGTCACGCCAGCTTTCACAAAAGGGGTGAGGTAGTCGAGCACCTTAGCCGCATCTTGGCAAGCCGCACGCATTTTGTCTAAGTCGGTCGGGTCAGTTACCAGTCGCATGAATCGTCCGTGGCCTTTGAAAATTCACTAAAAAACATAGTAGAATTATAGGCTTTCCTAAAAAGCAGTCACCAAAAACCGCTCTTTATTCGCTATTCGGGGTTATCTAATCTCGATTTGGTTTTAGCACGGGTATCTTTTTCTGACAGCGTTTTAGGGGGAAAGGGTAGGTAATAAGCCTGCCAAATCGCGTGGTGCGACACCAGGGTGCCGTCTCAAAACAATCGGTGCAGTCGCATTGCCAGAATCAACCCTAGGAGAACCTCATGTCACTAATGCGTGAAATGCTGGAAGCGGGTGTGCACTTCGGTCACCAAACCCGTTTTTGGAATCCCAAGATGGCCCCGTACATTTTTGGTCATCGCAACAAGATCCATATCATCAACCTAGAGCACACCGTTGCCAAATACGCTGAGGCAGCCAAGTTCGTCCGCTCAGTAGCTGCCAAAAACGGCAACGTCCTGTTTGTCGGCACCAAGCGTGCAGCACGCGACATCATTGCCGCTGAAGCAAGTCGCTGTGGGATGCCTTACGTGAATAACCGCTGGCTTGGCGGCATGTTGACCAACTTCAAGACGGTCAAGAGCTCGATCAAGCGTCTTAAAGACATGGAAGTGATGGCTGCTGAAGGCGGCTTGGAGCGCATGTCCAAAAAAGAGGCGCTGATGTTTGAGCGTGAGATGGAAAAACTGAACAAGTCCATTGGTGGCATTAAGGATATGGGCGGTCTGCCCGACGCAATCTTTATTATTGATGTTGGGTATCACAAGATCGCTGTGGCCGAAGCTCATACACTGGGCATTCCGGTGGTCGCCGTGGTCGATACCAATCACTCGCCTGACGGCATTGATTATGTGATTCCGGGTAACGACGACTCTGGCAAGGCGGTAGCACTCTATGCTGCTGGCATGGCTGACGCGGTGCTAGAAGGTAAAGAGCAAGCTGTCAGCGGTCTGGTTCAAGAACTCGCTGCCGATGAAGAGTTCATCGAACTTCAGGATGACGCAGCTGCTGAGCAGTAGGAACAAACACTGAGCGCAGCGCAACGTGCTGCGCTCAGTCATCAACTCTGGCTGCAAGATGAGTTAGAGGTCGCACGGAAAGTTTGCATCAGACATTAGTCTGATTGCGCCAATGGGTTGCTGTTGCAGCCCGGATCCAAATATTTTAGTAGACGGAGCAAACATGGCTGAAATTACTGCTGCAATGGTCAAAGCATTGCGTGAAAAGACTGATGCACCCATGATGGAGTGCAAAAAGGCTCTGACCGAAGCCAACGGAGACATGAACAAGGCCGAAGAGGTTTTGCGTGTCAAACTCGGTAGCAAAGCTAGCAAGGCAGCTGCCCGCGTCACAGCCGAGGGCCTAATTGGTGTATGCATTTCGGGTGATGGCAAGACGGGTGCTATTGTTGAGATCAACTGCGAAACCGACTTCGTCGCCAAAAATGATGATTTCATCCGATTTGTTCAACAAATCGCAGAACTCGTAATTGCTAAGTCACCCGCTGATGTGGCGGGCTTATCTGCGCTGCCCATGGGCGAGGGGACTGTGGAGTCAACCCGCACAGCCTTAGTGGGCAAGATTGGTGAGAACATGACGATTCGCCGCTTCAAGCGTTTTGAGACCGTTGGCTCGTTAGCCAGCTACGTACACGGCGGCAAGATTGGCGTTCTCGTGGACTATACGGGCAGCGAAGAGGTTGGCAAGGATGTTGCCATGCACATTGCCGCAACCAAGCCCAAAGCAATTGATGAGAGCGGTGTTGCTGAGTCGGACAAGGAAACCGAGCGATCCGTTGCCCGGCAGAAAGCTGCCGAGTCTGGCAAACCGCCAGAGATCGTTGAAAAAATGGTTGAGGGCGCAGTTCAGAAATACCTCAAAGAGGTTGCCTTGTTGTCCCAGCCGTTCGTCAAAAACGACAAGCAAACCGTTGGCCAAATGCTCAAAGAGAAGGGCGCATCGGTCAAGCAGTTTGAGCTTTATGTTGTTGGCGAGGGGATTGAGAAAAAGGTATCGGACTTCGCCGCTGAAGTGGCCGCGGCTGCCGCAGGCAACGCTTAGGATCGCTGCGCTAACAAACCGGGCAGGTGGTCCTATCAGGGCTGTCTGCCCGGTTTTTTATGGTCAAGTGCAAAGCCGCATGCGAATGTTGTCAGTCGATTGTACGAAGTTGTTTTGGCACTAATCGGCTAAACTTGTCCTAGTTCGATTTGCTTGTATTTGTCTTCGCTCGAGGTTACTTCATGTCTGCCCAACGTCACCAACGCGTTTTGCTTAAATTATCCGGCGAGGCCCTCATGGGCGAAGACGCCTACGGGATTAATCGCAGCACGATAGTGAGGATGACCGAAGAAGTGCGTGATGTGGCCAAGTTAGGTGTCCAACTAGCGGTGGTCATCGGTGGCGGCAACATTTTCAGGGGTGTTGCACCCGGGGCGCAAGGCATGGATCGGGCAACTGCCGATTACATGGGCATGATGGCCACAGTGATGAACGCGTTAGCGCTGCAAGACGCCTTGAAACACATGGGTGTCGATGCCCGGGTTCAGTCGGCCTTAAACATCGAACAAGTGGTCGAACCCTATATCAGGCCCAAGGCACTACGCTATTTAGAGGAAGGGAAAGTGGTCATCTTTGCTGCTGGCACCGGAAACCCTTTCTTTACAACGGATACCGCTGCCGCGTTGCGCGGCGCAGAAATAGGCGCTGAAATTGTACTGAAGGCCACCAAGGTCGACGGCATTTACAGCGCTGACCCAAACAAAGACCCATCTGCCCAGCGCTACAGTCGCATCAGTTTTGACGAAGTCATCGCCCGCCGTCTTGAAGTGATGGATGCCACCGCATTTGCTTTGTGCCGTGATCAGAAGCTACCCATTCGCGTATTTTCGATCAACAAGCCTGGTGCGCTCGCTCGTGCCATCAACGGCGAAGACGAAGGCACCCTAGTGCACGTGTAAAGTTTTTAGGAGTGTGTAAAAGATGAGCATTCAGGATATCAGGTCTAGCGCTGAGACCAAAATGAAAAAATCGCTTGAAACGTTGCAATCAACGCTTTCAAAAATCCGTACCGGCCGAGCCCACACCGGGCTGCTTGACCACATTGAAGTTGAGTACTATGGCGCGATGACGCCTCTGTCACAGGTTGCAAACGTAAACTTGCTCGATGCCCGTACGCTTACTGTACAAGTTTGGGAAAAAGGCATGGCGCAAGTTGTTGAAAAAGCGATCCGTGACTCAGACCTCGGCCTGAACCCACAAGCCATGGGCGATTCAATCCGCGTTCCGATGCCTGCGCTCACCGAAGAGCGTCGTCGCGATCTGACCAAGGTTGTCCGTTCAGAGGGTGAGGATGCGAAGGTCGCCATCCGTAACTTGCGTCGGGATGCCAATGACGGATTTAAGAAACTGGTCAAGGACAAAGAGATTTCGGAAGACGACGAGCGTCGTGCTCAAGACGCAATTCAGAAGCTGACGGATCAGTTTGTTGCTGAAATCGACAAGCTTGTTGCCCAGAAAGAAGCTGAGGTGATGAAGGTTTGAAGCAGCCATCATACGGCTACAAAGCAGCAATACCGAGCCGTCTGGCGCCATGCGTGACAGGACAACAATTTGAAAATTATCAGCTCGACCCAACAAGTACCTGAAGTTTGTGATGTCCCCAAGCATGTCGCCATCATCATGGACGGTAACGGGCGATGGGCTACCAAACGACATTTGCCACGCACCGCAGGTCATGCCAAGGGTGTGCAGACGGTACGAAATTCGATTAAGTATTTTGGCGAGCTCGGTACACGATACTTGACACTTTTTGCGTTTAGTTCAGAGAATTGGCGCCGACCTCGCGAAGAGGTTAATTTGCTTATGCGTTTATTTGTGCAGGCGCTTGAACAAGAGGTCGATGAGCTTAAAAAGCGCGGTGTTCGTCTGCGGGTTATCGGCGATATCAGTCGCTTTGAACCAAAGCTGCAGGCAATGATTCGTGCGGCCGAGCAAAACACCGCACACAATGACACGTTTCATTTGACGATCGCCGCTAACTACGGCGGCAGATGGGATATATTGCATGCTATCGAGCAGATGCTGCTAGACAACCCATCGTTGGTCAAAAATCCCGGTTCAATTGACGAGCGGGCTTTAAGTCCCTACTTAAGCATGGCGTGGGCTCCCGAGCCAGATCTATTCATCCGCACTGGCGGTGAACAACGTATTTCGAATTTTCTGATCTGGCAATTGGCCTACACCGAGCTGTATTTCACAGAAAAGTTTTGGCCAGAGTTCGACCGAGCGGACATGGCCCATGCCGTTGATTGGTATAGACATCGTGAGCGGCGTTTCGGTCGCACCAGTGCTCAAACGCCTGCCGAAACAGAAAAGGTTACCTAGCCATGCTGTTAAAACGGGTGGTGACTGCGGTTATCCTGCTTGGCATTCTTGCCGTTGACCTCTCGTTGGATAACCCTTGGCCATTGCTCATTTTCTTTAGCCTGTTGGTTGGAGTCACCGCGTTCGAGTGGCTGCGTCTGACTGCACCAAACAGGACTGTGATTGCTGTTGCAGTCGGGCTACTGTTGGGGTTGGGCACACTTTGGCAGGCAAATCTCTGGCTGACTGGCATACGGGATCTCACCGTATTTCATGTGACAATATTTGTTAGTGTATTGGTCTGGTTGACAGTTATCCCTTGGCGCTTAGTCACGGCCACCATTAACCATCAACCAAAATCAGTTTTCTGGAGCGTATTCGCACCGGTCTGTCTTTTCGCGACGTGGGGAGCGCTGGCGCTGTTTTGGGTGGAATCAGGCGCCTGGAGCCTACTGTCACTACTGCTACTGATCTGGATTGCCGACATTCTGGCCTATTTTGGGGGCAAGCAGTTCGGAAAGAACAAGCTAGCCGTGCACATCAGCCCGGGAAAAACTCGCGAGGGAGCCTTGTTTGGACTGGCTGGCGTCATGATCTGGATGCTGGTAACAGCATCCTTTGAAGGCAGCTATGCCTCCTGGCTGCTGCAGTCTTGGGGCTGGGTCGGGTTGATCGCAATCTCCTTGCTTTTGGGTGTGCTAGCGATCATGGGTGACTTGTTCGAATCTTTCTTAAAGCGCCAGGCTGACGTCAAAGACTCAAGCCGCTTGCTGCCTGGCCATGGTGGTGTCTACGATCGGGTCGACGCCGTGGTGGCTGTGGTGCCAGTGGCGTACTTTCTGGTTTCTGACTTTTGGTATTCATGAGCGTGAAATCAATCACCATCCTCGGGGCGACGGGGTCAATTGGTCAAAGCACCATTGATGTTATTAAACGTCATCCCGATAGATTCAAAGTGCATGCACTTAGTGGCTACAGTCGCATGCCAGAACTAGCAAAAGCTGCTGTTGACACCAATGCCAACTGTGTCGTGGTGCCGAGCGATGACGCCGCCTGTGCGTTTCGACAAGCCTGGTCATCGAGCTTGCCCATGCCTGAGATTCGGGTAGGTGAGCAGGCTTTGGTGGCCACAGCTGCCGAGAACGACGGTGAAATCGTGATGGCAGCCATCGTTGGCATAGCGGGCTTGCCGTCGGTGTTTGCTGCTGTTAATGCCGGCAAACGCGTGTTGTTGGCGAATAAAGAATCGCTCGTTGCAGCTGGCAGTCTGCTGATGTCAGCGGTTGTTCAACATGGTGCTAACCTGCTGCCAATAGACAGTGAGCACAACGCCATCTTTCAATGCATGCCACCATGCTCCAAAACACTGAATGCAATTGGCAAAGCGGGCGTTAAGCGTTTGGTGCTCACTGCATCGGGTGGTCCTTTTCGTCGGTATCCACTGGAGAAGTTGGCAAGTGTCACGCCGCAACAGGCCTGTGCACATCCTAATTGGGATATGGGGCGAAAGATATCAGTTGACTCTGCCACCATGCTCAACAAAGGCCTGGAGGTGATTGAAGCCCACTGGCTGTTTTCCATGGGTGCAGATGAAATTGATGTGTTGATACACCCGCAAAGCATCGTTCATTCGATGGTTCAGTACACAGATGGTTCGGTGCTGGCTCAATTGGGAAACCCCGACATGCGAACCCCGATTGCCCACGCGCTTGGCTACCCTGAGCGTATCGTTGCTGGCGTCGATTTCCTGGATCTGGCTGCGCATGGCAAACTGGAGTTTGAAGCCGTCCAGCACGAACGTTACCCTTGTCTTGGTCTTGCGTATGCTGCGCTCAAGGATGGGCAGGGTGCCTGTATAGCCCTGAATGCAGCCAATGAGATTGCCGTCGAGGCATTTTTACAGGGCGCTATTGGCTACCTCGACATTTCCAGGGTCGTTGAACAGACGCTTCAATGGCAGCAACGCACCGACAATTCGCCGGTCAATAGTCTTGCCGATGTCCTTGCGCTAAATGAGGCTGCCCGAACCTTTGCAGCCAATTGTCGTCAAACTACTGGCTCACAGATCACGGGAACGACTTAATCATGCTGACAACCATCCTTGCTTTCATTGTCGCGCTCGGCATCATCATTACTTTCCATGAGTACGGGCATTACTGGGCAGCCAGACGTTGCGGTGTCAAAGTGCTGAGGTTTTCTGTTGGTTTTGGTAAACCACTCTTTAAGAGGGTCGACAAGACCGGAACCGAATGGGTTGTAGCAGGGATTCCGCTTGGTGGCTACGTCAAGATGCAAGACGAACCAGAACCTGGTGCGAGCGAAGAACAAAAAAAACAGGCCTTTAGCCAGCAGCCCGTCAAAAACCGCTTTTTCATTGTTAGTGCTGGTCCGATTGCAAACTTTATTCTTGCAGCGGTTCTATACGCCGCCTTGAACTTGATTGGCACCGAGGAGCCTGCGCCGATTTTGGCTCAACCCTCGGTCGGAACGCCCGCTGCACAGGCAGGTATCGCGGCGGGCGACCGGGTTACCGCGGTCAACGGTCAACCCGTCCAGTCCTGGAACCAGGCACGTTGGCTGATGCTCGATGACATGATTCATGGGGGTGTTGTCATGTTGTCGATCGATCGGTTTGGCCGACAATCCGATTTACAGGTCGCACTGCCGGGTGCTGGGTCAGAACCTGACACAGACGCATTGGCAAAGGCAGGCTTAGAATTGCAGCCGGGTAAAACTGTGATTACCAGTGTTCAGCCTGATGGCGCTGGGCACAGGGCAGGCCTGATGGATGGTGACGTGGTGCAGCTCATTAACGGGCAACCCGTGCGCAATGTGCTGGAACTGATACAGACGGTGCAGGCCAACCCCGATCGCAGCCTGAACATGGTCGTAGAACGGCAAAGCGCACAAATTTCGCTTGAAATCACTCCAGCAGCCGCTCAAGGTCAAGATGGCACGATCGTTGGGCGTATTGGCGTGGGTCTGGCTAACGAAATGCCCATGGTGACCGTCGAGCACGGCCTCGTTCAAAGCGTTTGGCAAGGAGTTACTCGAACTTTCGAGACGGCGTGGTTCTCGTTAAAGATGCTTGGCAGCATGATCACTGGTGCAGTCTCCTGGAAGAACATTAGCGGTCCAGTAACGATAGCCGATTATGCTGGACAGACAGCACAAATCGGGTTGACTGCCTATCTGGCTTTCTTGGCGCTGGTCAGCGTGAGCATAGGTGTACTGAATCTGTTGCCAATTCCAATGCTTGATGGTGGGCACCTCATGTACTACACAGTAGAGATGGTGCGCGGCAAACCGACACCGGAGCACTGGATGGCTGCGGGACAAAAAATCGGGTTGGTGTTGTTAGCTGGGTTGATGACTCTGGCAATCTTTAATGACGTGACGCGTCTTTTAGGCTAGGGTTGTTGGTTAGGACGCATCGACCCGGGTACACTATCGTTGTTTGGACGGAAATTTCTTCACTCAGAGCCAGCTTCTGGAGATTTGGATTTATGCACGCGAGTCAGTTTGGGCTAATTCGGCAGCTTGGCGCAAGAATCAAGGTTGGCTTGATACTTAAGGTTGCAATAATGGTCTTGCTGATGCCAGCGATAGCATTGGCGTTCACACCATTCAAAGTCAAGGATATCCGCGTTGATGGTATTCAGCGCACTGAGGCCGGCACCGTGTTTGCTTACATTCCAGTGAAGGTTGGTGACACCTTCACTCAGGACATGGCCACCGACATCATCCGTCAGCTATATGCCACTGGTTTTTTTAGCGATGTACGTATTTCAACAGCCAACGATGTGGTTGTGGTTAGCGTACAAGAACGACCCGTTATCGCGTCAATATCATTTACTGGCATGACCGAGTTTGACAGCAAAGAGATCATCCAATCATTGCGTCAGGTTGGTTTTTCCGATGGGCGAATATTTGATCAGGCCATGCTCGAGCAGGCTGAGTTTGAGCTCAAGCAGCAATACCTGAGCAAAGCTCAGTATGGCGTTGAAATTACGGCTACCACGACACCGTTGCCGCGCAACCGGATTGGCGTGAATTTCGATATCCTCGAGGGCAAGCCAGCAAAGATCAAAGAAATCAGGATTCTGGGCAACGAGGCGTTCTCTGAGGATGATCTGCTCGATCTGATGGATTTGACGACCTCCGGTTTTCTGACCTGGTACACCGACACAGACAAGTACTCCAGAGAGAAACTTGAAGCCGACATGGAGAGGATTCGTTCCTTTTATTTAGATCGCGGGTACCTCGAGTTCAACATGGAGACCCCTCAGGTCACCATCTCGCCCAATCGGCAAGATATTTTCATCACATTAACCATTTCTGAAGGCAAGCCATTTACCGTTTCGAACGTCCAGCTGGCCGGTAATTTGTTAAGTCTTGATAGTGACATTCAAAAGTTGGTCACCATCAAAGCCGGCGAGGTATTTTCTGGGGCTAAGGCAAACGAAACCTCAGTAGCGATTAAGGATTTCCTTGGTGACTTGGGTTACGCGTTTGCCAACGTTAATCCCAATCCGGTTCTCGATCGAGAAAATCAAACAGTTGACCTCACGTTTTTTGTTGATCCAAGCCGTCGAGTTTACGTGCGCAAAGTTGAGATCACTGGCAACGAGCGCACACGCGATTCAGTGGCGCGGCGCGAAGTTCGTCAACTCGAAGCGGCCTGGTATGACGGCGGCGCCATCAAGCTATCCAAAGACAAGCTTGAGCGTCTTGGTTACTTCGAGCAGGTCGATATCACGACAGAACCTGTTCCTGGATCGGTCGATCAGGTTGATGTCAACATTGACGTCAAAGAAAAACAGACTGGCGCTATCAACCTCGGTATTGGATATGGACAATCCGATGGGGTAATCCTCAGCGCCGGAATCTCTGAAGAGAACGTATTTGGCAGCGGTACAGGCTTGAACTTTAGCGTCAACACCAGTCAATATGCCCGAACGTTTGTGCTTAGCCACACAGACCCTTTTTGGACCCAAGACGGGATAAGCCGCACAACCTCGGTTTATTACAGAACGGTTAGCCCAACGGCAGGCAACCCAGGCAACTATCAAGTCAAGTCAGCCGGCGGTGGTCTTAACTTTGGTGTGCCAATTAGCGAGTTTGATCGCGTTAATCTCGGGCTCAACTTTGAGCACAACACGATTTCGCTGTACTCCGACTCACCACTCGCGTATGAACAATATATTCAGGCGTATGGAGACAGCACCAACACGCCAATCTTGAGTATTGGCTGGTCTAAAGACACCAGAGACAGCTTGCTTTATCCAACCAAGGGTTCGTTTTCTCGTTTAAGCACGACCGTAGGGACAGTCTCTTTGAAGTACTACATGTTCAGCGCGCAGCACCAGCATTATGTGCCTTTGGGACGCGATTTCACGCTGGGCTTTAATGCACTGTTTGACTATGGCGACGTGTACGGCGATGACAAACCATTCCCGGTCATCAAAGATGTATACGCCGGCGGCATTGGCACTGTCAGGGGCTACGAGGGCAACTCGCTTGGACCTCGTGACAGCAGAACCGGTACATTTTTGGGTGGTTCGCGTCGTGTTGTGGGTAATGTTCAGCTCTACTTCCCATTGCCCGGCACTTCGCGTGACAGAACCATTCGTGCGTTTGTGTTTGGTGATGCCGGTCAGGTCTACGGCACGGGTGATGGTACGTCGTCTGATACCATCGACTTTGGGCAGCTGAGATACTCAACCGGTGTTGGTATTTCTTGGCTATCTCCAGTGGGTCCATTGCAAATTATCTACGCCAAAGCGCTTAACTCCAAACCAGGTGACAATTTGCAAAGCTTCCAGTTCCAGATTGGAACGGCCTTCTAAGCCAACAGAAGCAGATTAGTGGCACAATGTGTCGATAGAACTTTTATTTAAATTTGAATTCCCACGGTGATATGAACATGCGCGATGTGATGACTGGTTTTAGTTTTAGCTTGAATCTGGCTTTCCAATCTTCGAGAAAGCTGTTAGGCGTTGCTGCCATTGGTGCAGCAGCAGTCTTACTCACGTTGCCTTCCCCAGCCGCATTGGCTCAAGCAGCTGCAAGCTCAAACACTGGGGGATCGGATGCAACACAAGCGGCTGGCACAAAAATTGGCTTTGTCAATACGCAGCGTATCTTGCGCGATTCCCAACCGGCAAAGACCGCACAGGAGAAAATTGAAAAGGAATTTAACCAGCGCAACGAGTCCTTGCAAAAAGAGATCGCTGAATTCCGTAAAAAAGTGCAGCAGTTCGAGAAAGATGCGCCTGTTTTGGCCGAGAGCGATCGCAACCGCCGTCAACGTGAGCTTGGCAACCTCGATGCCGATCTGCAGCGCAAACAGCGTGAGATCCAGGAAGACTTTAATCGCCGCCGCAATGAAGAGTTCGCTGTCATTATCGAGAACGCCAATGCAGCAATCGTCAAAATT
This sequence comes from Burkholderiaceae bacterium, assembly GCA_021208885.1. Lineage (GTDB taxonomy): Bacteria > Pseudomonadota > Gammaproteobacteria > Burkholderiales > Burkholderiaceae_B > Algicoccus. The sequence continues at coordinate 9,513 of JAJOJF010000045.1, read as the reverse complement.
GCTGAAGACGAGAACTATGATCTGATTCTGCAAGATGCTGTCACGGTCAGTGACAGAGTTGACATCACTGATAAGGTCATCAAAGCACTAGAAGCTAAAAAGTAACTTCTTAACTGCCTTTGCGTTCATGCCCGTTATCCTTGCGCCCGATAGGGCGCCCTCCGTTCAAGAGCTGTTAGCTGACATCGCCGAAGCGAAAACGCTGGTAGACCGCATCGAGCCCGGGCTTGTTTATGCCCAGGATACAAAAGTCCTTGGCATTGGTCCGATTGGTTCAGCCAATGAGCATGAAATTTCTTTCATTGTCTCATCCAAGTTCAAAGACCAACTTCAGCAAGCGAGCGCTTGTGCTGTCATCATGACTGCTGACATGCGAGCTGAACTTGCCAAGACACCGGATTACGTTCAGGTCATCTGTGGGCAACCCTATTTGCTTTATGCGCTCGTGGCGCGCTGGTTCGATCAGCGCCGTCAGCCGCCATGGATCCCTGGCGTTCACCCGAGCGCGGTGGTTCATCAGACAGCATCCATTGACAAAGACGCCGTCATTGGTCCTAACGTTGTCGTTGGCGCTGGCACAGTGATCGATCAGGGCGTAATGGTACAGGCGAACTGCTGTATTGGTGCGAACTGTCGAATTGGCTCAGGTTCGGTTCTCTACCCCAATGTGACTTTTTACGACAATGTGCGCATTGGGCAGCGTGGCATCATTCATGCCGGCGTTGTGCTTGGAGCCGATGGCTTTGGATTTGCACCCAATCCAATGCTCGGGCAGGGAGCTTGGGGCAAGATTTCGCAGTTAGGCGGTGTGGTGGTTGGCAATGATGTCGAAATTGGTGCCAACACAACCATCGATCGCGGAGCGCTTGAAGATACCGTCATTGGCAATGGCGTAAAGCTAGACAATCAAATCATGATCGGCCACAACTGTCATATTGGTGACCATACAGCAATGGCAGCCTGTGTTGGCATTGCGGGATCCACCAAAATCGGGGCGCGTTGCATCATTGGCGGTGCGGCCATGTTCTCGGGTCATTTGACCATCGCCGATGATGTGCAAATCTCTGGCGGCACAGCCATCACATCAGACATCCCGAAAGCAGGGCGTTTTACCGGGGTCATGCCGGCCGCGCCACACAAGCAGTGGCAACGCAACGCGGCAGTTATGAGTCAGCTCTCTGAATTGCGCAAGCGACTTCGCGAGCTCGAGCGCAACGTCGGCGAAATTGAATAGAATAGACACAACACTGGATACGCGGGTCGCGAGCCCGAAACACACTCATGCAACTTGACATCAAAGCAATCCTTGACAGCATTCCACACCGTTATCCAATGCTCTTGGTTGATCGGGTGATTGATATGGTGCCCGGCAAATCGATTCACGCAATCAAAAATGTTTCGATCAATGAGCCTTTTTTTCCGGGGCACTTCCCGCATCATCCAGTCATGCCCGGGGTCCTGATTCTTGAGGCATTGGCGCAAGCTGCAGCGATTTTTTCATTTGCTGATGAAACTGGCCTAAAGGCAAAGGGTGAGCAACTGCTGTATTACTTCGTGGGCATTGACGGCGCACGCTTTCGCCGCCCGGTCGTGCCTGGCGATCAACTTAATCTGCACGTGCAAGCAGAGCGCTTAAGTCGTACCATTTGCAAGTACTCCGCTGTCGCCAAAGTCGATGATCAAGTTGCCGCAGAAGCCAAACTGATGTGCGCAATTCGTCCCATGGAAGCATAAATGGCGACTAGCATTCACCCCACGGCGATTGTTGATCCCACCGCCCAGATCGCTCAAAACGTTGAAATTGGCCCTTACTGCATTATCGGGCCCAACGTCAGTATCGGTCAGGGCACCACGCTTGGTGCACACTGCATCGTCGATGGTCACACCACGATTGGGCAAAACAACACGTTCTACCGCTTTTGCAGTGTCGGCGGCATGCCGCAAGACAAGAAGTACGCGGGTGAGCCCACACGGCTTGAGATTGGCGACCGGAACATGTTTCGTGAGTATGTCACCCTGAACACGGGTACTGTTCAAGATGTGGGCGTGACACGCATCGGTTCGGATAATTGGGTCATGGCCTATGTTCATGTGGCCCATGACTGCCAAATTGGTAGTCACACGATTCTGGCCAATGGGGTCCAGATGGGTGGTCATGTCCACATCGGCGACTGGGCGATTGTGGGTGGTCTGGCGGCCGTTCATCAGTTCGGCAAGATAGGGGCGCATGCAATGGTCGGCGGCTCAAGCGCCTTGCACATGGATGTGCCGCCGTTTGTTATGGGTTCAGGCAATCCATGTGTTCCTGTTGGCATCAATGCGGAAGGTTTAAAGCGCCGAGGCTTTAGCCCTGAGGCGATCTTGGCTTTGCGTGATGCATACAAGATCATCTATCGGAGAGGGCTGTCACTGGAGCAGGCGCGCACCCAACTTATTGAGCGTCAGGCTCAGGACGCGGCAGCTGCCGACGTGTTGCAGACGCTGCTCGATTTTCTGGGCACAAGCTCCCGGGGCATCATTCGACCATGACTGCGTGCCTTGGACTCGTCGCTGGCGAGCCCTCGGGCGACCTGATTGCAGCGCAAGTTCTAGCGGGCATTCGTAACCGTTGTCCTGATTTAAATGCATGTGGTATCGGTGGCCCAGCCCTCAAAGCAAAGGGGATGGAGATTTGGCATCCCATGGATGCGCTTTCTGTTTTTGGCTACGTTGATGCGATCAAGAGCTTGCCCAAACTCTACCGAATTTTCAAAGACGTTGAGAATCGTTGGCTAAGATCCCAACCGGATGTTTTCGTTGGTGTCGATGCGCCAGACTTTAATTTGCGTCTTGAACACAAGCTAAAACAGCATGGCATTCCGACAGTTCACTTTGTGAGCCCCTCAATTTGGGCTTGGCGCTATGAGCGCATTCACCGAATACGCGAAGCAGTGTCACACATGCTAGTGCTGTTTCCATTTGAGCTCGAGATCTATGAGCGCGAGGGCATCCCCGCCACCTATGTCGGCCATCCTCTAGCCGACCGAATTCCGATGGAGCCCGATAGCATCAGAACCCGCGAGGCACTCGGCATCGACCAAGACGCTGAAGTCATCGCAATCTTGCCGGGCAGCCGGCGATCTGAGATCGAGCTGATGACACCCCGATTTTTAGCGGCAGCACAAGAACTGCAACGTCGTCAAGCCGATCTGGTATTTGTAGTGCCGATGGTGAACGCGGAACGCAGAGTGCAGTTCGATCAAATTGCTGCTGGTTTTTCACTAAACCACCTTCATGTGATTGATGGCACCCAGACAAGCGATGTGCCCGCTTCGTGGCAAGCCATGGCTGCGTGTGACACTGCACTCGTAACAAGCGGCACAGCAACGCTCGAGACCGCTCTTTTTAAGCGTCCTATGGTGATCAGTTATGTACTTAGCCCCTGGATGAGACGACTAATGGCCTGGAAGTCAGGCCAATCGGCCCCGAGCCTGCCTTGGGTGGGACTTCCCAACGTTCTTAGCCAATCGTTTGTGGTGCCTGAGCTCTTGCAGGAAGACGCCACGCCTGAGAAATTGGCCAATGCAATATGGGAGATTCGGGAAGATGTATCGCGTCGCTCGAAGATCGAACAGGCCTTTATTCATCTGCATGAGACACTTCGTTGCGACACAGCTTCTGTAGCAAGCGAAGCGATCCTGAAAGTCATGGAGAACGGCAAATGACGGATCAGGTCCTTATCGCAGGCGTTGATGAAGCAGGACGCGGGCCACTGGCGGGCGATGTGTATGCTGCTGCAGTCATCCTCGATGCAAACGCGCCCATTGAGGGCTTAACCGACTCGAAAAAGCTTTCGGAACGTCAACGTAACAAATTGGCACTGCTGATCCGGGAACATGCTTTGGCGTGGTCGATTGCCAAGGCCAGCGTTCAGGAAATTGATGAATACAACATTTTGCAGGCGACGATGCTGGCCATGCAACGTGCTGTGGATGGTCTTTCATACTCGCCCACTGAAGTCATCGTCGATGGCAATCGGCTGCCCAAGCTTAATTTGCCAGCGCGGGCCATTGTCAAAGGCGACTTGACTGAGCCGGCAATTTCTGCGGCCTCTATCTTGGCAAAAACAGCGCGTGATGCGTCACTGGCGGCTCTACATCAGCAATTCCCAGAGTATGCTTTTGATCAACACAAAGGTTACGGCACAGCCTTGCACTTAGCGCGTTTGCGCCAATACGGGCCGTGCCCAGCGCACCGGCGAAGTTTTGCGCCGGTCAGGGCTTGTCTTGGCCAGGATCAGTAATGGAGAACCTAAGCTCAAGAAGCAACCCTCGATATCGGCAGTGGCTAGTCCAAGCGAAGTACGCTGGCAAGCCTGGCCACAGTGTCTGGCTAGAGGGCGTTCATCTTTGTCAAGCGTGGCTTGAGCATGGTGGTGGTCAACCCCAATGGGCTTTGTTCGCACAAGAGCAACTCGGTCAAGCCGAAATCCAGGCGCTTGTCGCGCAGCTCGACCCTGATCAATGCATAGGTCTGCCAGGCAAGCTTTTGGCGGGGCTTTCTACGTTGGTTAGCCCGCCGGCGGTAATTTTTATTTCAAGCCCTATGACAAGCATCGAGGGACTTTTGCCGGCCAAAACGCTGGACGCGGATAAGCTTGGGCAAAGCTGTATTTTGCTCGATGAGGTACAAGACCCTGGCAATGTTGGCACTTTGCTGAGGATCGCGGCCGCTTCAGGCATCAAAACTGTTTTTACCAGCCCTGGGACAGCTGCTTGCTGGTCTCCTAAAGTACTTCGTGCCGGTCAAGGCGCACAATTTGCCTTGAACATCCATGAGCAGGTGAACTTGGTATCAGTCGTCAAACAGTGGCGCAGCCAAACCAATGGGGGTCAGGTCTTGGCAACGGCGCTGCAAGCCGATGCCACATCGATATATGAAGTGCCCCTCGATGGTGCCATCGCCTGGATGTTTGGCAATGAGGGCAGGGGCGTGGCGCCCGAGCTTTTGGCCACGGCGGACCAATGCGTCTATATTCCTCATGATAGCGAGGCTGTCGAATCTCTGAACGTAGCAAGCGCTGCTGCTGTTTGCCTCTTTGAGCAACGCCGTCAGCATCTCGCAAGCCAATAGCCTGCTCAATACGATTGGTGTTGATCCAACTTGATTTCATGCAAGATGGTGGTGGCGATTTCCTCGATGGACTTGGTCGTTGTGGACAGCGAAGGGATATTTTCCATGCGCATTAAGCGTTCGGCCTCCGCAACCTCGTGCAAACACTGGGGCAATGAGGCGTACTTACTGTTGGGACGACGCTCCTGCCGCACTTCAGCAAGTCTTTCGGGCTGAATGGTTAATCCAAAGAGCTTGCCTCGATGGGGATGCAGCGTCGCGGGCAGTGAGCCACGATCAAAGTCCTCAGGAATCAGAGGGAAGTTCGCGGCTTTAACCCCGTATTGCATGGCAAGGTAAAGGCTGGTTGGCGTTTTGCCGCAGCGTGAAACGCCCACAAGAATGACGTCCGCCTCGGACAAGCCCTTGATGAACTGCCCATCGTCGTGGGCCAGGCTGTAATTGATGGCGTCGATACGGTTGCGATATTGTGTTGAATTGGCCACTTTATGAGATTTGCCGATACTGTGGCTAGAGCGCATGCCAAGGTTGTGCTCAAGTGGCTCGACAAATCCGGCAAACAAGTCCAGAAATAGTGCTTTAGCGGTTTTTATCCGGGTCGAGACCTCGGTGTTGACCAATGTCGTGAATGCAATGGGCTCTGTGCCCTGGGAAGCGACATGATTGATTCGCTCAATGACTGCGTCGGCTTTCTCCAATGTGTCTACGAACGGGATTCTCACTTGGTTGAATTTCACGCCTTCGAACTGCGACAGCACGGAGTGACTAAAGGTTTCAGCGGTGATGCCTGTACCATCTGAAATGATAAAAACCGTGCGTTCAATCTGAGATGCGTCTGTCACTTTCTGTGTCCTAAAGTCGTCATAAGTAGAGGTACAATGCACTGCAACAACTGGGGTCACCGGCGACGGTCCACAAGGATCTGTCGTTCCTAACGATGAGGCTTGCCGGGTCACGGTGAGCTGTTAAGGCCGGTTTGGTCAGTTTATCGCCTTTGGAGCAGGGTGTGGACTGACCTAACTCGCTTTCCATTCATTGTTATAGGGTGACTCCATGTCATATGTCGTACCGTTTGATCAGCTCCGCATGACGGATGTTGATACCGTAGGAGGCAAGAACGCATCTCTAGGCGAGATGATTAGCCAACTTTCTGACGCAGGTGTTCGCGTGCCGGGCGGCTTTGCCACGACGGCACAGGCTTATCGTGACTTTCTGGCACAAACCGGACTAGCTGATCGCATCGCTGACCGGCTGGCAACACTTGACGCTGATGACGTACGTGCGCTGGCTGAGGCTGGTGCTCAGATTCGTCAGTGGATCGTTCAGGCACCATTGCCCAAGCAGCTTGATGAGCAAATTCGTCAAGCCTTTGCTGAACTCGATGCTGATGGCAAGGGATCATTTGCCGTTCGTTCTTCGGCCACTGCCGAAGACTTGCCTGACGCGTCCTTTGCTGGCCAGCAAGAGACCTTCCTGAATGTGGTTGGAATCGATGATGTGATCGACAAGATCCGTCAAGTGTTTGCTTCGCTTTATAACGATCGCGCGATTTCCTATCGCGTGCACAAAGGCTTTACCCACGCTGAGGTCGCGCTATCGGCCGGCATTCAGCGCATGGTACGTTCAGACAAAGGCAGTGCCGGGGTGATGTTCACCATCGACACCGAGTCGGGGTTTTCAGATGTGGTGTTCATCACCTCATCCTATGGATTGGGTGAGACCGTGGTACAAGGTGCGGTAAACCCAGACGAGTTCTACGTTTTTAAGCCCACATTGGCTGACGGGCACTACCCAATTGTCAGCCGCCGTATTGGTTCCAAGCTCATCAAAATGGAGTTCGACGACGATCGATCAAGTGGGCATGCTGTTCGCACAGTCGACGTTCCCGTGGTTGAGCGCAACCGCTTCTCCCTGAGTGATGCCGAGGTTATTGAGCTCGCTCACTACGCAGTCATCATTGAAAAGCACTACCAACGGCCAATGGACATTGAGTGGGGCCGTGATGGCATTGATGGCAAACTCTATATTTTGCAGGCTCGTCCCGAGACGGTTAAATCGCAGCAGTCGCAGCATGATGTTCAGCTGCGCTATCGATTGAAAGCCACAGGCGATGTACTGGTTACCGGCCGCGCGATTGGTCAAAAAATCGGTGCCGGACCCGTGCGTATTGTGGCAGATGTCTCGGAAATGGATAAAGTCCAAGCCGGCGATGTCCTGGTCACCGACATGACTGATCCCAACTGGGAGCCAGTCATGAAGCGGGCCGCCGCCATTGTTACCAATCGTGGCGGGAGAACTTGCCACGCTGCCATCATCGCCCGGGAGCTCGGTATCCCGGCAGTCGTCGGTTGTTCTGATGCCACCGATCGTCTCAAAGAAGGTCAATCGGTGACTGTGTCTTGCGCAGAGGGCGACGAGGGCCGTATCTATGATGGCCTAATCGAAACCGAGGTTGAAGAAGTCCGCCGTGGCGAAATGCCACCCGTTGACCTTAAGGTCATGATGAACGTGGGTAACCCGCAGCTGGCGTTTGACTTTGCACAAATTCCCAATCATGGCGTTGGCTTAGCCCGTCTTGAATTCATTATCAACAACAATATTGGCATTCACCCCAAAGCTGTTCTTGATTACCCCAATGTCGACAGCGATCTTAAAATTGCCGTTGAGTCAGCTGCCCGTGGATATGCAAGCCCACGCGCGTTTTTTGTAGAAAAGCTTGCTGAAGGCATGGCCACCATCGCAGCCGCTTTCGCACCCAAGCCCGTGATTGTTCGACTCTCAGACTTCAAGTCGAATGAATACCGCAAGCTTGTTGGTGGTTCGCGCTATGAGCCCGAAGAGGAAAATCCCATGCTCGGATTCCGCGGTGCGTCCCGTTATCTGGCAGATGACTTTGCAGAGTGTTTCCGCATGGAATGCGAAGCGGTCAAGAAGGTTCGTGATGAGATGGGCTTGACCAACATGGAAGTGATGGTGCCATTCGTGCGTACAGTGCCTCAGGCCGAGCGCGTTATCAATCTGCTAGCAGAAAACGGCTTGGCTCGCGGGCAGAACGGCCTTCGCATTGTGATGATGTGTGAAGTACCTTCGAATGCCATCTTGGCCGAGGAGTTCTTGCAGCACTTTGATGGTTTTTCAATTGGATCAAACGACATGACTCAATTGACCTTGGGTCTTGATCGTGATTCAGGCATGGAGCTCTTGGCTTCTGACTTCGACGAGCGCGATGACGCGGTCAAGTTCATGCTCAAGCGCGCTATCGACGCTTGCCTGAAGTCTGGCAAATATGTCGGCATTTGTGGTCAAGGTCCAAGCGACCATCCGGATTTTGCTCAATGGCTGAAGGATCAGGGAATCCTGTCAGTCTCTTTGAACCCGGATACGGTGGTTGAGACTTGGAAAAAGCTCGCCGCAAGCTGAGATCCAAACGATATACAAATACAAAGCCGCTTGGGGTTTCCCATATAAGCTCCAAGCAGCTCTCTATTCGGTAAACGCTGATATGCAGAAAAGCTTACAGCCCCCGCTTGCGCGCATAATTCCTGAGAAATGTTGCAATCCAGAGAAAAACCAACAGCGTTAACGCGAGTGCTATCGAGGGTCCGAAGTAGCGTGCCAGACTAACAGCGGGAGTGCTTTGAACCGTACTCTCAGTGTAGAGGCGTCCCGTATCCCCTTGAAATCTAGCTGTTTGTGTTTCACTGATACGGCTAACTCCGTTAGAGATATCGGCAAGTAGGCTTGCTACTTGCGCAACGGCTTCTTGAAACTCAGCAACATCAGCCGATCGATTGACGCTCATGTCTTGGCCAGCTGCTATTCGCCGCTCTAGTCTAACCATTTCTTCGCTCATGTTCAGAGCCTGAATCTCTGCTTCAACACGCTCATTGATCAATGACTGTCGGAACTGGGCATCACGGTTTTGACTGCCAAGGTCTATTAGCCGGTCAATCGAATCTCCTTGTAACTGAATTCCACCGGAGCGGGATTGCAGATCTACACCGACCTGGTCTGACCCTAAGCCTTGGACGCCTGACACCCCACCGGTCTGTATGCGGAGTGAGTCATACTCTGCAAGCGCCTTACGATATGTTTCAACTCTGGCAAGCAAAGTGTCTCGGCGCACTTGAAGCTCTCTGAGTCTCAGTTGGGCTGTGCGAATCTCCCGATCAGATGGGCTTGCTGTTTCCTGGAATAACTGGTCTAGTTCGGTGATCAAATAGTAGACATAGTCTTGCAGTCGACGCCTGAAATCCTGCAGGGAACTGCCGCTGGCTGGGTCACGCAGACTCTCTCCACCTGGAAAACTCTCAATAACAGCAATCGCCGCAAGAATATTTCTCGATGATCGATGGAAATAATCGATAGCCGTAAACGGCGAACTTTTGGTTAATAAATCGA
>JAJOJF010000027.1 GCA_021208885.1 Burkholderiaceae bacterium | reverse complement strand
GCAATGAATGCCCCGATCGACCCACGATTGGCCGAATGGTTTGTGCGCGGTGCGGACATAGACCCCACTGAAACACAAGAATGGAAAGAGGCGTTTGAAGCGGTCATCGCTTCTGCGGGCCCCGAGCGCGCCAAGTTCCTGTTGCAAGAGCTCGCTGGCATTGCTCAGACCAGGCGCTTAGGCTGGCAACCGGCCTTATGCACGCCCTACATCAACACAATCGACGTTAACGATCAACCGCCCTTTGCCGGAGACTTGGCCACCGAAGAACGCCTTTCCTCCATCATGCGCTGGAATGCTCTGGCTATGGTGGTGCGAGCCAACCAGGCCTATGGGGAACTTGGTGGTCATATTGCCAGCTACGCCAGTGGCGCCGATTTGTTTGAAACCGGGTTCAATCATTTTTTTCATGCGCGCGAAGGCTTGGGTGATGACCAGCACAGAGGCGACTTAGTCTTTTTTCAGCCGCATAGTGCACCAGGCATCTATGCACGTGCTTTTTTGGAAGGTCGCTTGTCTGAAGCCGATCTGATGCACTTTCGGCAAGAAATCACCGCACCGACCAATGGGGCACGCGGGCTGTGCAGCTACCCGCACCCGATGTTGATGCCTGACTTCTGGCAGTTTCCAACTGGCTCTATGGGCATTGGGCCGATCAGCTCGATCTACCATGCGCGCTTTATGCGCTACCTCTCACACCGAGGCTTACTCGACTGCTCAGGGCGTAAAGTCTGGGGCATCTTTGGTGATGGCGAGATGGATGAACCCGAATCCATGAGTGCATTGACACTGGCCGCTCGTGAAGGACTGGATAATCTTGTATGGGTCGTGAACTGCAATCTGCAACGCTTGGATGGCCCGGTACGTGGCAATGGTCGCATTATTGACGAGCTTGAAAGACTGTTCAAAGGCGCGGGGTGGAACGTCATCAAGCTCGTCTGGGGCAGTGACTGGGATGGCTTGTTTGCACGGGACACCGATGGTGCCTTGATCGAGGCATTTGCCAATACGGTTGATGGCCAAATGCAAACCTTTGCCGCCAAAGACGGCCAGTACAACCGCGAACATTTTTTTGGTCAGAACCCGAAATTGGCCAAGCTTGCGCAAGGCATGACCGACGAGCAGATTGATCGCCTAAAACGTGGCGGCCACGATCTCGTCAAAATCTACGCTGCCTACGCAGCAGCAGTTGCCTACGAGGGCCAGCCCACTGTCATCCTTGCTCAAACCAAAAAAGGTTATGGCATGGGTGCAGCCGGCCAAGGCAAAATGACCACACATAGCCAGAAAAAACTCGAACGAGATGACCTGATTGCATTTCGCAATCATTTCAACCTGCCACTGTCTGACGAAGAAGCCGCATCGCTCACGTTCTACAAACCCGCCCCCGATAGCACCGAGATGCAATACCTGCACAAGAGACGGGCGGCACTTGGGGGCTATCTGCCCAAACGAGAAACTGTTTGTGAACCGGTACCAGTACCGAGCATCTCTGGGTGGGGCAACTTTGCCCTGGCAGCTGAAAACAAAGAGATGAGCACCACCATGGCGTTCGTACGCATTCTTGGCAATCTACTCAAAGACAAGACGCTAGGTCCCCGGATCGTGCCGATTGTGGCTGACGAGGCCAGGACATTCGGCATGGCCAATCTGTTCAAGCAAGTTGGCATCTACTCCTCGGTCGGCCAACGATATTTGCCAGAAGATATCGGCTCAATTCTTAGTTATCACGAAGCCCGTGAGGGGCAGATTCTGGAAGAGGGCATTTCTGAGGCTGGCGCGATCGCAAGCTGGACGGCAGCGGCCACAAGCTACAGCGTCCATGGCCTGGCGACGCTACCCTTCTACATCTACTACTCCATGTTTGGGTTTCAGCGAGTCGGTGACCAGATCTGGGCTGCTGCCGATCAAAACCCTCGCGGATTCCTGATTGGTGCAACGTCGGGACGAACGACACTCGGCGGTGAAGGCCTGCAACACCAGGATGGCACCAGCCATTTGATTGCCGCCACCATTCCAAACTGCAGGGCCTACGACCCAGCATTTGCGGGTGAGTTAGCCATCATCATTGATCATGGCATGCGTGAGATGCTCGAAGAACAACGTGATGTTTTTTATTACATCACCGCCATGAACGAGAACTATGCACAACCGACTGTTGATGAGTCGCAGCGCGATAGTATTCTTAAAGGTGGCTATCGGTTCGCCCAAATTGGTTCTGACAAACCAACAAAAAATAAACCCATCAACTTGATGGCTTCCGGTGCCATTCTGACCGAAGCACTCAAGGCAGCCCACAGACTTGCTGACCAAGGCTATGTCGTCAACGTTCATAGCATTACAAGCTGGAGCGAGCTATCACGAGACCAAAGTGGTTGGTTGGCGCAGATGTTGAGCGATAATGACGGCCCAGTAATTGGCGCTAGCGACTACGTGCGCGCCGTGGCCGAATCAATTCGCCAACATATCCCCATGGGCCGAACTTACGTGACGCTAGGCACCGACGGCTTTGGCCGCAGCGACACCCGGGCAGCACTGAGGGACTTCTTTGGGGTCAGCGCGAACCATATTGTCAATGCCGCCTTGTCTTGTTATTGATGCTTGTGTGCTGATGTCCGGGGTCTTGCGACCCTGGCTGTTGACGTTAGCCGAACAAGGGCTATTTCAACCCATTTGGTCAGACCGAATTGGCAGCGAATGGCGGCGTAATGCCGCGCGAATCTGGAACATCGAACCTGCAGTGCTTGAGCGCGAATGGCATGACATGCAAATGCGCTTTGACTCGGCCAATGTGTCACGCTGGTCAAACGCTCAAGATGAGATGCCTGCCCTTAAATACAGCGACGCCAAAGACTGGCACGTGATTCACTCGGCATGGCTTGCGAGGCAAGTCAACGCCGAAAAACCCACTGGCATTGTGACCATCAACATCAAGGACTTTAGTCGCAGCGAATTGCGCCGACTCGGTTTAGACCTATGGGAGCCCGATAGGCTGCTAAGTAAGTGGTGGGAAATATCCCCTGATCTATTGAGAACAACCCTACAAGGCGTCATTCAGGATCTGATCGACAATGAGCGTCGTCACCCCGCCGCGCTAGAGGACTTCTTAAAGCGTGAACGGCTGTTCCGTCTTAACAGACTGCTAACAACACAACGCCCCTGATCGGGGCGTTGTGTTCTAGCGCTTGATGTTCGAACAAGACTTAATCAAGCATCCGGGGCAGCCGGTGCCTCAACTGGCTTGGGCTGAGCCAATTCAGGACGCTGTTCTTCAATGCCGCCAATGGCTTTAACTGACAGGCGCAGACGCCCCTTGTCGTCAGCCTCGATGACTTTGACGCGCAAGGTCTCGCCGACTTTGAGAATATCATTGATGTTGGCGATCCGATAGTTCGCGATTTCTGAGATGTGCAGCAAGCCATCACGGCCAGGCAGCACCTGAACAATCGCACCGAAGTCGAGCAAGCGCAACACGCTGCCCTCGTACACCTGACCCACTTCAACGTCAGCAGTTAGTTCGGTGATACGGCGCTCAGCTTCCTTGGCACGGTCAAGATCAGCGCTCGAAATAACGATGGTACCGTCTTCCGAAATGTCGATTTGGCAACCAGTTTCTTCAGTCAGTGTACGAATCGTGGCGCCGCCTTTGCCAATCACGTCGCGGATCTTCTCGGGGTTGATCTTCATGCTCAACATGCGAGGCGCAAAGGCCGAGAGCTCGCCACGCGAACCGTCAATAGCAGCACGCATCTTGCCCAGGATGTGCAAACGGCCTTCCTGAGCTTGTGCCAAAGCGACCTGCATGATTTCCTTGGTAATACCCTGGATTTTGATGTCCATTTGCAAAGCGGTAATACCGGCTTCTGTCCCAGCGACTTTGAAGTCCATGTCGCCCAAGTGATCCTCATCGCCAAGAATGTCCGTCAACACAGCAAACTTGTCGTTCTCCAGAATCAAGCCCATGGCCACGCCAGCCACATGCGCCTTAAGCGGCACGCCAGCATCCATCATGGCCAAGGCGCCGCCGCAGACCGAGGCCATAGACGATGAGCCGTTGGATTCAGTGATTTCAGATACAAGACGAATGGTGTACTGAAATTCTGAATGCTCAGGCAACAATGGCACCAAAGAACGCTTGGCCAGACGGCCGTGACCGATTTCACGCCGCTTAGGTGCGCCAAAGCGACCGGCTTCACCAGTGGCAAACGGTGGCATGTTGTAGTGCATGAGGAATCGATCGCGGTACTCACCCGTGATGGCGTCGATCACCTGCTCATCTTGCTTGGTGCCCAGAGTCGCGACCACCAAAGCCTGGGTCTCGCCACGAGTAAAGAGCGCGCTGCCATGAGCACGTGGTAGCACGCCCAAACGAATCTCGATGGGACGAACGGTACGGGTGTCACGACCATCAATACGAGGCTCGCCATTCAGAATCTGCTGGCGAACGATGGTTGATTCGAGGTCGTGCAAGATGTTTTCGATTGCCACACCGTCTGGCTCAGCCTGGCCGTTGGCCTGGGCCTGCTCTGCGAGCTTGGCTTTGACATCGGCATACACTTCACGCAGCTGCGTGGAGCGCTGCTGTTTTTGGCGAACCTGATAGGCAGCAGCCAAGGGTTCCTTGGCCAACGCTGTAACAGCAGCAATCAGAGCCTCGTCCTTGGGAGCCGGCTGCCAATCCCACTCTGGCTTGCCACCTTGGCGAACGAGTTCGTTAATCGCATTGATGGCTGCCTGCATCTGCTCATGGCCAAACACCACAGCACCAAGCATCACATCTTCAGGCAATTGCTGCGCTTCAGACTCAACCATTAGCACAGCGGACTGTGTGCCAGCCACGACCAGATCAAGCTTTGACTCTTGGAGTTGAGTTGCTGTTGGATTCAAGACATATTGACCATCGATATAGCCAACGCGGGCAGCGCCGATCGGGCCGTTAAACGGAATGCCCGAAATGGCTAGTGCAGCCGAGGCACCGATCATGCTAGCGATATCAGGATCGATTTCCGGGTTGACCGACAGCACATGAATAATGACTTGAACTTCGTTGTAGAAACCTTCGGGAAACAGCGGACGCAAGGGGCGGTCAATCAGACGCGAAGTGAGCGTCTCTTTTTCTGACATGCGACCTTCGCGCTTAAAAAAGCCGCCGGGGATTTTGCCGGCGGCGTAAGTTTTTTCTACGTAATCAACGGTCAGCGGGAAAAAGTCCTGACCAGGCTTGGCGTTTTTATTGCCAACCACAGTGGCCAACACCACGGTGTCTTCGATCGACACCACCACGGCACCTGATGCCTGCCGCGCGATTTCACCAGTTTCCAGCGTCACGGTGTGCTGGCCATACTGGAACGTTTGAGTCACTTTATTGAACATTGCGATACATTCCTTGCAAATGAAAAACCGTGAACGTTGCAGCAAAATGCCACAACGATCACGGTCAATCTTGGGATTTCATCCCACGAACAACAATCACTTGCGCAGACCGAGCTTTTCGATCAAAGCACGATAAGCGTCTGGGTTACGTCCCTTCAAGTAGTCAAGCAACTTGCGACGACGGCTTACCATGCGCAACAGGCCACGGCGTGAGTGATGGTCTTTCAGGTGGGTCTTGAAGTGCCCCGTCAGCTCATTGATACGAGCTGTCAGCAAAGCAACCTGAACCTCTGGGGAACCGGTATCGCCTTGGGCGCGCTGAAACTGGGAGACGATCTCCGACTTGTTGATATCTGCTACAGACATGACTTCCTCTTCGGACAGGCGCGTAAGCCGAGGTGCCTACGCGTGGGTTAAAAAACACGATCAAATCGAACTTTAAAGGCGTATCTGGATCTCATAACCAGCTTTGATCAACTGGTTCAAAACAAATACGAACTCAAATGCCATTTCGTCTTTCGTTTTGTTGCCAGACACTCCAACGCTGCAAACAATTATTTGTAAAACAATCGCTTAGCCCGTAAATTATAGCTTACTTTGCTTCTATTCCTGCGCTTAGCGCTCACAGCGGAGAAATACCATGGCTCGCTCCCCTCGACTTATCAAACTGTCCACCCTGATTTCAGCGCTAGCGCTTGCCGGTTGCGCCTCAATTGCAGACATAAAGCCCGGCACCTCGTACAACGATGTGGTCAAACAGTTTGGCAAAGCAGCGGTTTCCTGCCCAACCGAGAATGGTGGCACACGGGAAATCTGGACCGAGGAGCCATCAGGCGAATATGCTTGGGCACTAACGATTGACCGTGACGGCAAGGTAGGCAATGTCACACAAGTGCTGCATAAGGAAGCGTTTAATGTGCTGAATCAGGGCCAGTGGAACACCGAAAGTATCCGTTGCCAATTCGGTCCGCCCGCCCGGGTTAAAACCTTCGCAGACAACCCCAATCAAATGGTCTGGGAATATCGCTTCTATGGCGTTGGCTACGACTATGACATGCTGTTCGTAACCTTTGATCGCGCAACCAACAACATGGTTAGTTTCTCAACCGGACCTGATCCTGAGTTGAATACGAGTCTCATCGGAAAATAACGTCATGCGACTCGCGCCATTAGCCTTGGTAACATCGGTATGCCTGTTCATGGCAGGCTGCACCAGCATGGCTGAAATCCCTCCGGGCACATCAATGGCGACTGTACAAACTCAGTACGGCAAACCAACGCTGACCTGCCCTCTGCCTGATGGGGGTTTTCGCGCTGTCTGGTCACAGCAGCCATTCGGACAATATGCCTGGGGCACAAACGTAAGTCCGAATGGTGATGTTGATGTGGTGGTGCAACTACTGGCTGACCCAGTATTCCGCCAGCTCGAAGAGGGTGTCTGGGGACCGGAACGTGTTACCTGCGAATTTGGCCCACCAGCGGACATCGCAGGCGTCGGCTTGCCTAGCGTCAGAAAGACCGTCTGGTCCTATCGTTACAAACAACACGGAGTCTGGAACATGATGATGAACGTGTTCTTCGACCCCAAGACCATGATCGTGGTTGATCACTACCCATCACCTGACCCCATGTATGAGCTGGATCGCTGGCCGTTTTTCTTCTAGGGAATGGCAAAAACCAACCGCTACCAACCGAGACTCACCGCGCGCATGATTAGTCTTGCGCGTTGGGTTTAAAACCTGATCGCTTAGCTTTGCGCACGCGCCATGCCCATATCGCCCAGCCAGACAGGCCATACAAGATAAACAAGCCAAACAACACAATGGGTGGATCGGTTGAGACAAACACAAAAATCAACACCACCACCAGCATTACCCAGAAGGGTACGCTGCGAGTCAAAGCAAATGACTTGCCGCTGTAAAACGGAGCATTGCTGACCATCGAGCACCCCGCGTATATCGTGATCGTAAACATGGTCCACGCAAGCCATGACTCACCCAAATTCAAGCGGTTGTCCTGCACCAGCCACACAAAGCCTGCAACCAAGGCTGCAGCTGCTGGGCTAGGCAGCCCTTGGAAGAATCGCTTATCGACAACGCCAATGTTGGTATTAAAGCGCGCTAGGCGCAAGGCAGCGCCTGCAACGTAGACAAATGCAGCAAGCCACCCCCATCGCCCCAAGCCACTTAAGGCAAACTCATACGCCACCAGCGCTGGTGCCACTCCAAAAGAAGTCATATCAGACAAAGAGTCATATTGCTCGCCAAATGCGGACTGGGTGTTGGTCAAGCGCGCTACCCGCCCGTCCAAGCCGTCAAGCACCAAGGCGATAAAAATTGCGATAGCAGCCAGTTCGAACTTGCCATTCATGGCCTGAACCACCGCATAAAACCCGGAAAACAGGGCAGCAGTCGTTAACGCATTCGGCAGCAGATAAATGCCACGACGCCGGCGCTCAGCCTCGTTCGGAAACTTTGGGTCTTGAGTTGGTTCCTGATCCATCTCGGTTAATCAGCTTTCGGGCTAGGCAACTCGGCCAATACTGTCGTCGTAGCGCTCACCTTGTCGCCAATCGCGACGCGCGGACTCGAGCCTAGTGGCAGATAGACATCAACACGTGAACCGAACCGGATAAAGCCATAACGCTCAGCACGTGACAGTGTCTGACCTACTTTGGCGTAACAGAGAATGCGCTTAGCTACCAGGCCCGCGACCTGCACTGCCGTCACAATGTGGTGATCCGGTGTTTTGATGACCATGGCGTTGCGTTCGTTTTCTAGTGACGCCTTGTCAAGCGCCGCGTTAAAAAACTTGCCCGGGAAATATTCCACCTTCTGCACCTGTCCATCAACCGGCGAGCGATTGCTGTGAACATTAAAGACGTTCATAAACACACTGATCTTCAGTGCACGACGCTCGCCATAGGGATCATCAACCTCGCCAATCATGACGATACGACCATCTGCTGGGCTCAACACCGCATTTGCTAAAGTCGTTCCCTCACGTGACGGGTCACGAAAGAATTGCAAAACAAAAACACTGGCGATCCAAAACGGTAAGGACCACCAGCCTGCCCAGATGGTCATGAGCACTGCAATCACCAAGGACATAGCCAAAAATGGCCAGCCTTCACGGGCAATGATGGGATGGGGATATGGGAATTTAGTCATCGTGGGCGTAAGATTAACCCAAAAAAAACACCCTTAAGGCTAAGGGCGCATGTACAGCCAGAGCATTTTTAGCCCGCAAAGCCGGCTGCTTTGCGGGCTAATCTCTTAGTTCTTGCTCTTGTCTACAAGCTTGTTGGCCGCAATCCAAGGCATCATGGCACGCAACTGAGCACCAACCTGCTCGATTTGTGACTCAGCATTAATACGACGACGAGCTGTCAAGGTTGGAGCACCAGCCTGGTTTTCAAGGATGAAGCTCTTGGCATATTCGCCTGTCTGAATGTCTTTCAGTGCCTGACGCATGGCTTCACGGGTCTGCTCGGTAACCACACGCGGGCCGGTGACATACTCACCGTACTCAGCGTTATTGGAAATTGAGTAGTTCATATTGGCAATGCCGCCCTCGTAGATCAGGTCAACAATTAGCTTGAGCTCGTGCAGACACTCAAAATAGGCCATCTCTGGGGCGTAACCCGCTTCAACCAACGTATCAAAACCCGCCTTGATCAGCTCAACAGCCCCGCCGCACAGAACTGCCTGCTCACCAAAAAGGTCGGTTTCAGTCTCTTCACGGAAGTTGGTTTGAATAATGCCAGCACGGCCTGTGCCGATAGCGCAGGCGTAAGACAAGGCAATATCACGTGCTGCACCGGACTTGTCCTGATGTACGGCCACCAATGCCGGCACGCCACCACCTTGGGTGTAAGTGGCTCCGAACGGTGTGGCCAGGCGCCTTGGGGCCACCATCACCACATCAATGTCGTCGCGTGGCACAACCTGACCGTAGTGCACGTTAAAACCATGGGCAAATGCCAAGGCAGCACCGGCCTTCATATTCGCGTGCACATGATTGTTGTAGACCTGCGCAATGTTCTCGTCTGGCAAAAGCATCATGACCAGGTCTGCAGCCTTGACAGCCTCAGCGACCTCGGCAACTTTTAGGCCAGCATTCTCTGCTTTGGACCAAGAAGCGCCGCCTTTGCGCAGGCCAACCACGACTTTGACACCTGACTCATGCAGGTTCAGAGCATGGGCGTGACCCTGCGAGCCGTAACCGATGATGGCAACAGTGCGACCCTTGATGAGCGAGAGGTCACAATCCTTGTCATAAAAAACCTTCATTCCAAACTCCAATTCGTTGTTATGAGTATTGCGTATCGTTGAATTAAAACCTAAGAACCTGTCTACACCCGCAAGACACGCTCGCCGCGGCCCACACCGCAGGCACCCGTGCGGACTGTCTCAAGAATCGAGGTGCGATCGAGCGCATCGATGAAAGCCTGCAGCTTTTGCTGATCACCCGTGAGCTCAATCGTGTAGGACTTGTCCGTTACATCCACTATATGACCACGAAAAATGTCTGCCATGCGCTTGATTTCTTCGCGCTCCTTGCCTACTGCGCGCACCTTGATCAGCATGAGCTCACGTTCAATGTGCGGACCATCGGTCAAATCCACCACCTTAACCACCTCGATCAAGCGATTGAGGTGCTTGGTGATTTGCTCTAGAACAGCTTCAGAACCGGCCGTGGTCAAAGTCAGCCTTGACAACGTCGAGTCTTCAGTCGGCGCCACCGAGAGCGTTTCTATGTTGTAGCCGCGAGCAGAAAACAAGCCGACCACTCGGGATAGCGCACCAGGCTCGTTTTCCATGAGGACGGAAATGACGTGTTTCATATACATGCCTTACAGCTCCTCTGAACCCAACAACATCTCGGTCAGTCCCTTGCCCGCTTTGACCATGGGCCAAACGTTTTCAGACTGGTCGGTAATGAAGTCCATGAAGACCAGGCGGTCTTTGAGCGCAAAGGCCTCTTTCAAGGCACCCTCAACATCAGACGGCTTCTCGATGCGCATGGCCACATGCCCGTACGCCTCGACCAACCCCTTGAAATCGGGCAAAGCGTCCATGTAAGACTCGGAGTAACGTGAGCCGTAGTCAATCTGTTGCCACTGACGCACCATGCCTAAATACCTGTTGTTCAGACAGATGATCTTGGGCGTCAAGTGATACTGCTTGCAGGTTGAGAGTTCCTGAATGTTCATCTGGATCGAGCCTTCACCGGTGATGCAAGCGATCGTGGCATCTGGATTAGCCATTTGCACACCCATGGCGTATGGCAAGCCCACACCCATGGTGCCCAAACCGCCAGAGTTGATCCAGCGCCGCGGCTTATCAAAACCGTAGTACTGCGCAGCCCACATCTGATGCTGACCCACATCCGAGGTGATGAACGCATCGCCCTTGGTAACTTCCCAGAGCTTTTGCACCACCGACTGAGGCTTAATAACCTCGTCAGAAGGCAGGTAGCTCAGGCAGTTACGACCACGCCAGGCTTCAACTTGCTCCCACCAGGCAGCTAGCGACTTTTGTTGGGCAGCGTTGTCTTTAGCGGCGACTTCGTACTGGGCAATCAACTCTTTGAGCACGTCTTTAACGTTACCCACAATCGGCACGTCGACTTTCACACGCTTGGAGATGGATGACGGGTCGATATCAACGTGAATGATCTTGCGCGGGTTTTGGGCAAAGTGTTTGGGGTTCCCAATTACACGATCATCAAATCGCGCACCAATGGCCAAAAGCACGTCACAGTTTTGCATCGACATGTTGGCTTCATAGGTGCCATGCATTCCGGGCATACCCACGAACTGACGGTCAGTGCTTGGAAAGGCACCCAAGCCCATCAGGGTATTGGTGCAAGGCGCGCCAATCATGCGAACCAGTTGGGTGAGCTCTTCTGACGCGTCAGCCAGAATCACGCCGCCACCGGTGTATATCATCGGACGCTCGGCCTGAACCAGCATTTGAATGGCCTTTTTGATCTGGCCTTGATGACCCTTGACCACGGGCGCATAAGAGCGCATCACCACGTCGCCTTGAGGCGGCGTGTACCTGGTCTTGGCAACTGTGATGTCTTTCGGAATATCAACCAGGACTGGTCCAGGACGACCGGTGCGAGCGATATAAAACGCCCGGCGCATGGTCTCGGCCAGATCCTTGATGTCACGCACCAGGAAGTTGTGTTTTACGCACGGACGGGTGATGCCAACCGTGTCACATTCCTGAAATGCGTCTTCACCGATGGCATGGGTGGGCACCTGCCCACTGATGATCACCATCGGGATCGAGTCCATGTATGCGGTTGCAATACCGGTAACCGCATTGGTCACACCCGGGCCGCTAGTGACCAATGCCACACCGACCTTTTGCGAGGATCGTGCGTAAGCGTCAGCGGCATGGACAGCCGCCTGTTCGTGACGAACCAGAATGTGCTGGAAGTTTTCTTGCTTGTAAATTGCGTCGTAGATGTAGAGAACCGCGCCGCCAGGGTATCCGAAGACGTGCTCAACGCCCTCTTCGGCCAGACAGCGCACGACAAGGTCGGCGCCTGTGATTTCCATGATCAAAATGTCCTTTCAGAACCGGCTTTGCTTTATCGACCGTCAGACTGACGCCTGACTGAAGCTGCACGGGAATTCACCACATGATCGACGCTTTCAGGCTCACAGAGCCCGTCTGCCCAACCACATCGCAACCCTCGCGCCACTTCATCGACTAGCGCTGCGCACGCCTCACCATGAGACGTTCTGGATTGAAACGGATCTGCCATCGGCCCGCTTTTGGCGGCGACGGCAGCTAAGTTTTTTGGCCGAAACTGCTCTAAGCGATTGACTGAGAGCCGATACAACCCCTGCGAACTCGCCTGTGGACTGAAATTCGCAAGACGAGTAATGTAACGTTTTCTGCACTGCAGCGCAAATTTCCGTGCGACAGCCTGTTTTACAACGCTGTTTGTGAACCCACGCCCAATGTCCGCCACCCGTCTTACCAGCATTCAACGCTTCGTCTACAGCCACCACTTCATCAGTGGCGTCAGGCGCGGCGCAGGTATTTTGCTGGTGTATTCACTCGGATTGTTGTTGCCCGGCGGCTCTGGACAAGCACTGATTGCCGCTTTAGGCGCGGCATGCGTAGCACTCGATTGATCAACCCGGCCCCCTGCCCTTGCGCATCCGGGAGATGGCGGGCGGTCTGGTGCTTGGCGCCGTGGCGGTTAGCCTGACGGGATTGGCTTCGCATCACCCGATGTGGTTACTCCTGGCCGTGGTCGGACAAACCTTTTTCTTTTCCATGTTTGCCGTGTATGGCAAGCGTGGCGGCGTTATTGGACTGTCTTGCTTGATTCTAACGGTCGTTACCATGCACTCCGAGCTGACGCCAGACCAGGTGCTTGAACATGTGCTGGTCACGGTCGGTGGTGCGGCCTCCTACATCCTGTTCAGTATCCTGGCAAGCCGTCCCCTGCAAGTCCGTGAGGAAGAGCAAAGTCTGTCGGTGGCTCTTCTGGCAACAGCCGACTACATAGCTGCCCGTGCCGAGATGTACGAGGCCGATGCCGACCTCGATGAACGCTATCGCCAGTTGATTGCCACGCAAGCGACCATGAGCGATCAACACCAGGCCGCGCGAGACATGATTCTCAGGCGCATGAGCAAAGCCTCCGTCGAACGGTCACCGCGCCGACGCATGGTCTGGAATGTTTTTATCGACATGGTCAACATGCTCGACCTCCTGGTAGGCACGCACACTGACTACGCTCTCCTGCAGCGCACCCTTGGGCAGTCGGATACGTTGATATTCATGCGCGATGCTTTGCTAAAGATGTCTCTGGAACTCGAACGTATCGCCTCGGCTGTCATCCAAGAAAAGCATCTCATGCGTCGCAACAGCGTCAAGGCCGAACTGCGTGCTTTGGAATATGACATCGAAGTCATGAAGCGACAAGGGTTTGCCACAGAAAACCTGGAAGCGTACTCACTTTGTGTGCAGATCCTGCGCAGACTGCGTAACGTCAATCGCTGCATCGAACGCATGCTCTCGCAAACCAGCATGCCGCCCGATATCAAGGCACTAAACCCAGCTCAGCTAGACACGTCCTTGTCTGACTTTTTGTCTCGCCAGTCGTTTAGCCCAAAACTAATCACCAGCAATTTACGCCTGGACTCCCCTCCGTTCCGGTTTTCCTTGCGTGTGGCCATGGCCGTAGCCGTCGGTCTATCAATCGGCTTGGCAATCCCAGAGATTGGTCCTCATGGCTACTGGATCGTTCTGACGATAATCATCATCATGAAG
Source organism: Burkholderiaceae bacterium (assembly GCA_021208885.1). Lineage (GTDB taxonomy): Bacteria > Pseudomonadota > Gammaproteobacteria > Burkholderiales > Burkholderiaceae_B > Algicoccus. Next base: position 32,757 of record JAJOJF010000027.1, on the reverse strand, counting down.
CCAGCATTCTCGTTGACAAGGCAGCGCAACACGGCTCGATTGATTGGCACACTAATCGGTTGCGGTTTGGCGTTCTTGTTGTTCTATGTCACCACAGACCCCCAGATTCTATTCACCACGCTGGTAGTCTCACTGATTACCGGTTTCAGTTTCATTTTGCTGAACTACCTTGTGGCATCAGTCTTTAATACCGTCACTGTGTTGATCATGCTTCATTTTCTGCTGCCTGAGACATTCGGCCTGGTTGGCGAGCGTGCTATCGACACCACCATTGGCTCACTAGTAGCGCTGGCCTTCAGTTACGTCTTGCCGTGGTGGGAGGCCCGCTCCCTGCCATCATTAGCTGATGCAGCCATCCGCGCCAATGAAACCTATCTCAAAGCTGGCTTGGAGCAACTCAACAAACGTGATGACCAAACCAGATCAGAGTCAGCCAATGCCTGGCCACTGGCCAGGCGCAACATGATGGTGGCATTTAGCAACTTTGCCGAGGCGTTTTATCGCATGATGGGCGAGCCACCCTCCCGCCAACAGCATGTTGCTGAGTACAACAATCTCCTGATTCAGAACCATGTGTTGGCCTCCGAAGTGGCCACGGCCATCCAGCAACTCCAGGCACAGTCTGAGCTGCCAGCGGCAGCGGTCGCGTTTTTGCAGGACATGGACATAGCCTTGCAAGACCGCGACCTTGACAGAGCCAGCAAAGACGCCAACGCCGTCCTGATTGAGTACAGCGGCGCAGACTGGATCTTTCCGATCAAGCAGTTGCAACGAGCGGTGCAAAGTATCGTGCGGGAATCGGTGCTGCTAAAAGGTCTCAATCAAGAGGCGATTCAATAATAGAAATTCATTGAATGTTTCACCCAAACGGGCTTATTCTGTCGAATCTTTATCGCTTGACCCTCACCTAGGAGCCTTACGTGAAAATAGCTGACATCCGAGCTAACGCCTATTCCATGCCCTTTGTTAGCCCCTCATTTCCCAAGGGCCCCTACCATTTTGTAAACCGGGAATTTTTCATCATCTCTTACCGTACCGACGAAAAAATCCTGCGTCAGATGGTACCTGAGCCCCTCAAAATAGAAGACCCGATCGTCAGCTACGAGTTCATCCGAATGCCCGATTCCTCGGGCTTTGGAGACTACACCGAGTCAGGACAAGTCATCTCCGTCATCGATGAGCAAGGCCGCAAAGGTGGTTACACGCACATGATGTACCTTGATGACGAAGCACCGATTGCCGGCGGACGCGAGCTGTGGGGTTTCCCGAAGAAACTGGCAAATCCAAAGCTGCAGGTCGCTTCTGACACGCTGGTTGGCACCCTCGATTACGGCCCGATCCGGGTTGCCACAGGAACGATGGGATTTAAGTACGAGGCCCTTGATTGCGCTGCCGAGCAAAAGAAGCTGGTCGAAACACCCAACTACCTGCTAAAGATCATCCCTCACGTGGATGGCACGCCAAGAATCTGTGAACTCGTTCGCTATCACTTGCAAGACGTCACGGTCAAAGGCGCTTGGACTGGTCCGGCACGCCTGGAGCTATTCGAGCACGCACTGGCACCCGTAGCAGACTTGCCAGTGCTTGAGGTGGTTAGCGCCAAGCACTTGGTATGCGACTTGACGCTGGGCTTGGGGGAAGTGGCGTTTGACTACCTGAAAGCCTAAAGACTGGTTAGGGAGTGCGGCGAGGTCTGCTTGACTGAGTCGCCTTCTTGACTGCCACTTTCTTGACAGTCTTCTTGGCCGGCGCGTTCTTTGCAGGGGCTGCACTAGCTTTAGCCTTGACCACGTTTTCCGCCCGGAACTGCGCCGAGGAACTGCGCTTTCGGGTGTGAACGTCGAACGTGACAAAATTGTCCCCCTCTTGCGGCAACTCCAAACATTGGGGGTATCGCAAGGTCTCGTCCATATCGTGCAAACCGGTTTGCCAGTGCAGGTTCTTCGCTTCTGCACTGAACTGATAGTCTTTGTAATGACCCTCAGCCGTTTTGTTTTGATAGATCAGGTGGATAACGTTGTAGCGTGCACCCATCATTCGATGCAGCATCGAATCAAACCACGGGTCAGCAGCCTTGACTGACGCAGGTATTCGATCGACTGTGTCCTGCAAAACGCGTCTCATGGTCTGGGCCATGTGAACCGTATTGGTAATGGTTCGAGTGCGACTCGAGTACTGAATATCTTTTTGCCGCTCGTTGACCTGAAAAATATCCGTGGGCAGTGATCCAGCTGAGCTCCAGAGATCGACCTGAAACACCAACGTGTCACGCCGGGGGGTGACACCCAGCACGTACTCTAGCGGTGTGTTTGATACGCAGCCGCCGTCCCAGTAATACTCGCCGTCAATCTCAGTGGCCGGAAATCCCGGTGGCAACGAGCCAGAGGCGATGAAATGCTTTGGGGTAAGCTTGATCTCAGTCGAATCAAAGTAGACGAAGTTGCCACTTGCCACATTGGTAGCACCCAACGACACTCGTGTCTCTCCGCTGTTGATGCGGTCGAAATCGGCAAAACGCTCTAGCGTGGCAATCATCGGGGTAGTGTCATAAAAGCTCGTCGTGTCTGGCGCGCCCCCCCCAGGCGCCATTGGTCTGGGCTTGAAAAACCCTTCCTGGCCATTAACCAGCGCTGACATAGCCGCCATGGAGTTGAACATGACATGGCCCATCGACTCTAGCATGTCTCCCCAAGGTGACATTAACTGCGCCATTAGGTCTTTGTGCCCAGAAATAATCGATGTCGGTATTATGGGTGGCATGCAAATGGTTTCCCAGAAATCATGCAGACGCTCAACACGTTTCTCTGGGGGGTTGCCCGCAATGATGGCGCAGTTCAAGGCGCCGATGGAGATACCAGCGACCCAGTTTGGGTGGATGCCGGCTCGTGCCAGACCTTCATAAACGCCTGCCTGGTAGGAGCCCAAAGCGCCCCCACCTTGCAAGACTAACGCTACGCGGGGATAGGCTGACACATCTAGCTTGGGGGATGCCATTTAAAACTCCAGTTAGTTACTGCTCGGGACGCCTGAACACCAATTTGTCTTCGGTCGATATATCGGGGGCATACGTGTATCCCTCAAGATTGAACCCGGTCAATTTATCGGGGGTATTAATACGATTCTCGATCACATATCGAGCCATCAGCCCGCGGGCGCGCTTGGCGTAAAAGCTGACGACCTTATACGCACCCGCTTTTGCATCTTGGAACACACACTGAATTACGCGGGCATTGAGCGCCCCGAGATCCACGGACTTAAAGTATTCCTCTGAAGCCAAATTCACGACGATAGGCTGCTTGTCCTTGGCCAACCGCTCATTCAGATAGGGCGCAATTGTTTCTTTCCAATAGTCGTATAGCGTCTTGCCTGCCGGGGTGGCAAGTTTGGTGCCCATCTCCAGACGGTAAGGTTGCATCAAATCCAGAGGCCTTAACACCCCATACAAGCCACTCAAAATAGCCACGTGGTCTTGTGCCCATTTAAGTTGCGCCTCAGACAGAGATGGTGCATCCAGACCTTCATAGACATCACCATTGAAAGCCAGTACGGCAGGACGGGCATTTTTTTGAGTGAATTTAGGCGTCCATTCGGCATAACGCTGCACATTGAGTTCAGCAAGCGAGTCACTTAACGACATTAGTTTGGCAACATCTGCGACAGACTTTTTCTTCAGGACATCAATGAGACCTTTCGCTTCATCTACAAATAGCGGCTCGGTGTGCAGGCTAGTGGCCAGTGGCGAGTCATAGTCAAGTTTCTTGGCGGGAGACAACAGCAACAGCATGTCAACCAACTCCTGTATTCGTAGTTATCCGGCCAGTTTCATTAGCCGTAGCCGTAACCATAGCAAACCGTGGCCGAAAACGGGGGAATTCACCGGTGACATGGGTGCGAGGACGGCCGGGGTTAATCATGCGTCACCACCCGTCACAGGACCGTCACAGACTCTGCTAAGATAGCGGGCTCGAGCGGAGAGGTGGCAGAGTGGTCGAATGTACCTGACTCGAAATCAGGCGTACGGTGAAACCGTACCGTGGGTTCGAATCCCACCCTCTCCGCCATTCAGTCAATAAATAAGCGCCTCTCGAGGTGCTTATTATCGGCTAAAAGGTCATTCAGGCACACGAGCACACCCACCTAGCAGCAGTAGATCATGCTGCTTTTTTCTCTGCTCTGCAAGCAACAGCGCGTCCCAATAAAGAGCTCAGCCAAGCCGCTAAGAGATTCAAATCACGAGTTGTTTCGCGGTGACAAAACAAGAAGACACCAAAACAGCCTCAGCAAAATCAAGTCAAAACCAGCACCCCACCTTCTCGATTGAGCCATTCGATCCTGAAAGGCATGATCGGGAGAGCTTTACTTGCGGGGTTGCACAAGTAGACAACTTTTTCAAGAAAACGGCCAACAAACTAATGAAGGCTGGGAATTCTGCCGTCTACGTAATGGTCGCCGAAAACGGCGAGGTGGCAGGTTTTTACGCCATGAATGCACACGCTATCCATTTTGAAAACCTGCCAGCAAAATACAAACGGACCGCCCCCAATCATGGGGCTATCCCTGCCGTGTACATTTCGATGATTGGTCGCGATGTCAAATACAGAGGGCAAAAAATTGGCGAAGACTTGCTAATCGATGCCCTATGCAGAGCGTCACGTGCCACGAAAACTGGTTATCCAGCCGCCGTCATCATGCTTGATGTGCTTGACTGCGGGGACGCTGCTAAGGTAGCCAACCGTAAAGCAATCTACGAGAACCTACAGTTTCAGTCCCTTGCATCTGACCCGCTACGGATGTTTATGCCTATGAAACTCGCCGATGAGTTACGTCAATCCATTGATGGCACCTAGGCTCATAGAACTTGTTTGGCAACAGTCCTCAAGGCTTCTGCATCAAAACCCACAACAGCGGTGAAATCACTTCCGCTAAACGAGCTCACAGTCGATCTTAAACGGCCCCAACCTGACCCGGCAAGCCTGTCGATGGCCGGCTTTTCAAGCGCCATAGCAACCAGCCAGCAATCACCAGATTCAATGCATTCCAAATTGTGCCGTTATACAGGGCCGCCTGGTACGAGCCCGTCAAATCAAAAATCTTGCCTGACATCCAGCCCCCGAGCGCCATGCCCAGCATGGTGGCCATGATCACTGCGCCAACACGACGGCCAGTCTCGGCCATCGGAAAATGTTCCCTCACAATGATCGCGTAAGACGGTACGATGCCGCCCTGGAACAACCCGAATATCGCCGAGATGATGTAGAGCGACACCAGCCCGTTAAATGGCAAGAACAAGAGCAACGCAATGCCTTGCAAAGCAGAGCCCAGGATCAGAGTTTTCACACCGCCAATCTTGTCGCAAATGACGCCTGACACCAGCCGGCTAATGACACCGAACCCCAGCATCAGTGCCAGCATTTCGGCACCGCGCGCCGGACCATAACCAAGATCAACGCAATAAGCCACGATGTGCACCTGGGGCATGGACATGGCCACGCAGCAGGCGACGCCTGCAATGATCAACAACGTTTGGGCCTGGCTAGTCGACAGGCCAAATGGCCGGGTTCGCGGAAACGGTGAGGGCGGGTTAAGAGAGGCCGTATTTGAAGTTGCCGGTGCTTCTTGCTCGGAAACCGGGGGACGTTGCCTCAAAAAAAAACGCCAACCCTGCCAGGCTGACGCTACAGACAATACCCATCACGATATAGGTCTCGCGCCATCCGGCTTCCGAGATACCCCAATTGGCAAACCCCGGCCAAACCGCTCCAGCCAAATAGTTACCACTGGCACACACAGCCACCGCAATCCCGCGACGCTTGTTCCACCAAAGCGAAGTATCAGCTACTAGCGGAGCGAATGTCGCCGAGATCCCGAAGAGCCCTAGAAAAAGACCATGAGCAATCGCAAAGCTGTAAATGTTGGTGCTAAGCCCAGCCCAGACAAACCCAATCAGGATGCCCAGTGAGCCGAGCCATAGCGCAACGGTAACGCCAAGTCGGTCTACCAACTTGCCCATGAAAACGCCGCCGACCCCGAAGCCAATCATCAGCAGCGTATATGGCAAAGATACCTCAGCGCGCGAGACACCAAACTCGGCTTGCACCGACGGCAAGACCACCGCCACCACAAACATACTGCTGCTGCCCATGAGCATGGCCAACAGCGCAATCAGCAACCGGCGCAAGGCATAGCGCGAGTCAATTAGATCCGGACTAGCGGGTGTGTCGTAGTGGCTCAAGAAGGCATTACTCGAAATATGTTGGCTTGCGTTTTGAAAAGTACAAGACGAGTGGGTCGCGTGACAAGCAAATACAGCGTTGTGCAGTTTTGTGATTGATTTTGGTTTGTTGGCCTGTTCGACCTCACAGGAGACCGGTAGGTATTTTCACTTGATTGGTTGTTGCGTTCCTGCGCAAGAAGCGATACTGACTCCCTGAAGGCAGCGTTCACGGGTTATGGATTACCCTAATATTTGCCGAAAATCCCCACAAAAAGACCCTCCACCGCTCTGTATAAGAAAAATTTTGTTGCAGGAAGTTGTAATTAGATTTACTTCTGTCTTCAGACCAAAAAATTTGTACGCGCACTGGGAATATATTTTTAAACATCTAAAAAATATTCCCGCAATGTGGCATATCACTCGTTTCGTGTTACCCACCTCACCGTAGGAGTAAACCCATGTCCATCATCAAAAAGGTCCTAAATACCAGCTTCGTGGCGCTGGTCGCAGCAGTCGGCGTTGCCCAAGCTCAATCTCCCGTTGTTCTGAAATTCGCTCACGAAGTGCCCGAAACAGCGATCAAAGGCAAGACTGCGACAATGTTTGCGCAGAAAGTGAATGAATACAGCAAGGGTACGCTCAGAGTCGATGTGTTCCCCAACGCGCAATTGATGCCGTCGCGTGACGAAGTTCGAGCAGCGATTCGAGGTCAGGTTGACATCATCGCGCCGCAAACAAGCTTCTTTGTGCCGCTCGATCAGTCCTGGGATGTGTTTTATCAGCCACTACTGTTTGACACTGCCAAGCAAGGCATGGACACGCTCAAGGGGCCTGTTGGTCAAGAGATGCTCGGCGAACTTAGCCGTGTTGGGCTGCAGGGCATGGGTATTTGGCAAGATGGTCCAGGCTACCTATTTATGCGTCAAACGCCTGTGACCAAACCAGAAGAGCTCAAGGGGATGAAGGTGCGAGTCTTCCCTTCAGCGCCACTAGAGGCTGCGGTTCGCGCACCTGGCGGGATTGCAGTATCGTTGCCCGCGGCCGATGTCTTTCTCGGTTTGCAGCAAGGCACGATTGAAGGGGTAATTACCGCGGTTACCTATGCCGGTCCAGCCAAGTGGGATGAGGTTCTCAAAGCCATGACCCGCATGACCATGTTCATCGGGGGCTATGGCGTGGTAATGAACAAAGCAAGCTGGGACAAACTTAGCGACGAACACAAGGCTGTGGTCAAACGCGCGCTGGACGAGGCAACAGCCTGGAATCACGAGGTCGCTGCTCAAAACATCATTGACAACGAGAAACAGCTTCAGGCCAATGGCGTGAAACTCGCTGACCTCACACCCGAGGAACTGGCCTCATGGCGCAAGCTGATGGAGCCAATTTACAAACAACAACCTGAAGCCGTTCAGGCGCGCATCCGTCAAATTCAGCAACTGAACAAGTAACTGCAACGTGCTGGTTCTGCTACAAAAAGTCGGCAAGGTCTGGGACAAGGTCGAGATGGCCGTTGGGGGCCTGTTCTTGACCTTGGCCGTCTTTATTGTGGCCATTGAAATCATCGGGCGCAATTTATTCGAATATTCGATGATTGGGGCCGATGAAATTGCGTCATTTGCTGTCATCTGGAGCGTCTTCTTTACGGCCTCAATCGGTGTCAAACGCAACATTCACGTGCGTATCGACGTGCTTTTTTATTTGGTACCACCCCGCATCGCTCGGGCTATCGACATGCTCGGCACAGCCATTTCGATTTTTTTTACGGGTTATCTGACCTACTCGGGCTGGGCGTTGATGCAAGAAAGCATCATGTTTGGCGAGGTGACCATGACGATGCTGCGCCTGCCCCTGTGGATTCCACAAGCCATTTTGCCTATCGGCGGGTTTTTGTTGAGCGTGCGATTAGCGCAACGTCTTTACTATCTGCTCACGACTGACGCCTCGCCGATCACCTTGCCCGAATCAGAGTCTGGTCTTGGGGCAAACGCCAACACCGAGCCAAAGCAAACATGACAGCAGCACTATCTAGCTTTTTTGCGCTTTTGGTTGGCGGTGTGCCTGTCGCGTTCGCGCTCGGAACATGTGGGCTGATTTACTTGCTGCTGCAAGGCGCTGCTGCGCCCACTTTGGCGGCACAGATGTTCTCATCATTAAACTCTTCTGGCCTGCTCGCCATCCCGTTTTTTATCTTGGCGGCGGAAATCATGAGCCGCAGCGGGGCCACCATTCGCCTGATCAACCTGATTGACACATTACTGCGACACACACGCGGCGGTTTACCCGTGATCAGCGTTCTAGCGACTGCATTGTTTTCGTCGATTTGCGGCAGTTCGGTCGCAACGGCTGCGGCAATGGGCACTGTCCTGATCCCTGAAATGACCAAACGTGGCTACGATCGGCTGTTTGCGGTGGGCTTGATTGCAACGGCCGGGGGCTTGGGGATTTTGATACCTCCTTCGGTGCCTTTGGTGGTCTATGGCATGGTCACGGAGACATCGATTGCAGCGCTCTTTGCTGCCGGTGGCGCGGTCGGTTTGGTGTTGACGTTATTGCTTTCTATCGTCGCCTACATCTACGGTCGTCGCTCGGGCGTGGCACCTCGGCCTCGGGCAACACGGGAGGAAATCCGCAAGGCCTTTGTATCCGGTCTTGGCGTTCTGATGTCGCCTGTCATCGTGCTCGGCGGCATCTATGGAGGCATCTTCACCCCAATGGAAGCGGCAGCTGTCAGTTGCGTTTACGCGATATTTCTCGCAGTGCTCTACGGGCAAAGCCTGAAAGAAATGCTGCCAATGCTCACCAGTGCTGCATCCATGTCATCTGTCATCATGTTGATTCTGGCCGGCGCTCAACTGTTTGGATATCTTCTGACCAATGAGCGCGTCCCGCACGAGATGTTCGTTTTTATTTCATCACTAGAGTTGTCTCGCAATGAATTGATCATTGCCATTATGCTGTTCTTCCTGATCGCTGGCATGTTCCTTGAAGTCATCTCGATGATTCTTATCACCATGCCAATCCTGTTGCCCGTTCTCGCAGGGTTCGACATCAATCTGGTGTTTTTTGCGGTGCTGTTGGTGCTAAACATGGAAATCGCCATCATCACGCCGCCAATAGGATTGAACCTGTTCACCATTAGCGCCATCACCAAAATCCCTGTTATGCGGGTATTTCGTGGCTGCATACCATTTGTCATCATCCTGGCTGTGTTTCTTGCGTTTATGGCACTTACACCTGGCATACAGACCTTCTTTGAACTGCTATGACAACCCAAGGCGTGCACACAAGCCATATTGCAACACTGGCAGTCAGCCACTACCTGTGCCCGCCAGACATGGCTTTAACCAATTTTCTCGATCAAGCCAGTGAGGCAGGATTCCACAGTATCGGCATCACAGTCCGAGCATTGAATGAACTACCTATCAAACAACTGCGCCAGGAATTGATTGCCCGAGGTCTTGGCGTGTCATCTGTAAACACTGCCGGGTATTTTTTTGCACCGTGGCAAGCTGGCATCAATCAAGCGGAATTGAATTTGCGGCTTCTCGACGCAGCAGCCGAACTTGATGCAGCCAATGGCGTTAACCTCATCGTCGGATCGAGTCCTGATGTGCCATTGACTGACGCCAGAAAATTGGCCCTCGAGAAATCGGCCGAATTGGCCAGCGAAGCAAAAAAACGGGGCACGCGACTTCTGCTTGAACCGATGCATCCGTTGCAAGCACGCAGCAAAGGGTGTGTGAACACGCTCAAGCAAGCGTCTGACTGGTTGGAATCTATTCCTGATCTTTGCTTAAACATCGACTTGTTTCACAGTTGGTGGGATCCGGACCTCAAAGCCGCATTGACCGGCAAGTTGGGAACTGTCGCCATCGTACAAATCTGCGATGTGGTCACTGACCCCATGACGAATCTGCCCAAGCGCGCACCACTCGGAGAAGGGTTTGTTGACTGGTCTGAATTGTCCGGCAGCGCGCTGTCGGCCTTTCCCGACATTCCGATTGAGCTTGAATGGTTTGCCGACCAAATGACAGATCGCGACACGACGACACTAATGCGAAGTGACGCCAAGCAGATGCAGACACTGAAAGGACTAGGTAGATGACGACGTTAATTACGGGTGGTGCAGGGTTTGTCGGCTTGAATATTGCCCGAAAATTGGTTGCGGCGGGCGAAAAAGTTGTGATCTATGACTTGGGCGCCATAAAGCCACAAGCACACCTCGATCTGCGATCACAAGCCGAGCTATTGATTGTCCACAACGGCAGCGTCCTTGATCGCGGCGATATTATCAACACCATCAAAACACACAACGTTGATCGCATTGTTCACGGTGCAGCCATTACAGCCAGCCTCGCTCGCGAGCAACACCATGCTCGTGACATCGTAGAAGTCAACACCATTGGCACCATCAACCTGCTCGAAGCAGCCCTGGCCTCAGATATTAGACGGGTCGTTTCGCTTGGCACGGGTTCGGTATACGGCTCTGGCGTTAAACAAGACGGCACGCTCGATGAGGTTGACGATCTGCCACAACCTGAGACCCTTTATGGCATTTCGAAGTACGCCGCCGAACGCATCGCTGTCCGGTTTCGCAATACCCGCAACCTTGATGTCGTTGTGGCCAGACTTGGCGTCGTGTTTGGTCGCTATGAACACGACACGGGTCTTCGCGACACCATGAGTGCACCACTCGTTCTCGGTCAAATGGCGTTGCGTGGCGAGCACGCCAAAGTCTATCGCCGAATGCCTGACGATTGGGTCTACGCCACCGATGTTGCCCACGCGATACAGATGCTGCTAAATGCCAAGACAATCCCAAGTCCTGTCTACCAAGTTGGCACAGGCCGGCCATGGTCGGTCGAGCAATGGTGCATCAGACTGTCGAAAGCCTTTCCCAATTTCAGTTACGACATGGTAGAGCAACAAGACCAAGCGACCGTGGGTCGTGTCACCCCAAGTCGTCGGCCATGTTTTGCGATTGACAGGCTAAAAAATGATCTCGGATACCAGCCAGCATTCATGCTGGATCAAGCGTTCGATGATTACATTCAGTGGTTAAAAACAACGGCGTGAAATGTCACCACCATCAAAACGCAAGCATCTTCACATCAGACTTCAACATATACGCCGCCACATCCGCTGGCTTACCGGGTGTCACACCAGAGATCAGTGCGTCAGCCTTTAAACCCTTGTTGGGCAAAAACAATGCGCACACTTCAACCGTGGCACCGCCTTTGATGACACCTTGCAACATTTGCTGTGGCGTCACGTCCTTGGGCTTAAGCGTCGGCATCTGATGGCCTTGCAATGCCATGTCAGCGGCCGCCCCGCACAGCAACACCCGTACATTGGCTTTTTGTTCAAGGGCTTGGGTGGCCAGCACCATGGCAGCACCTTGTACCATGACGTCAGATGAATTCACCGTGAAATACATATTGGGGCCTGTCTGAGCTTGTGCCGATATGGCAAGTAGTGACCCAGCAATCAAACTAGCACTCAATCCTATGGCTTTCTTCATTTCATGCTCCTTGTGAACCCGCTTTGTTTGCCCGGATGACAGTTAGCCATCTAGTTGCAAACCATGGATCCAAGGTAGCAAACACCCATATCTACAAGCATTGAGCCAAGTCAGTCAGAACCTTCAATTGACAGGTCATTTGCGTTGACGCAAATGATTGGTTGTTTTTCGTTCAATGGATCTAATGCCCGGCCAAAGCCACTGACTTGATTTGACACCAAACCGATGAGCCAATCCCTAACTTCAGTTCCTGAAGTGCCCTGGCAGTAACCCGTGCGAGAATACGTTGACCCCGGCAGTCAACTGCCACAATCCGGTTGGCAGGGTGAACGTCGGGGTTGATTGACTCAATGATGCCTTGCAACCGATTCTGAATCGACGTATCTTGGGGCTCTTCAAGCGTCAAGCTGACATCATTGGCATGCACATGAACCCGGACTTCAGTTGCAGGGGCTAACAGCTGTTGCCTGACCCAGAGATGGTCCGTGGTTTGATTGTTTGCCATGAGATCAATTCTCGTGAGATGAAACGCCTCATCATGTTCAGCCACCCGCCCATGCAAGATGGCACCGGCCTCGCCACCCATAGCAGCGGCAAACGCTGGATCAGCCAACACCGTTTGAATCGGCCCATGCAGTTTGACCCCGCCACTTTCAAGCAACACCACATAATCTGCCAAACGGGTGAGTTCCTGCATCGAGTGGGTCACATACAGAACTGGAATTTTTAAGTCAGTGTGCAGCCTTTCCAACCACGGCAAAATCTCCTCGCGTCGTTTTTGATCCAGCGAAGCCAGCGGTTCATCGAGCAGCAGCAGTCTGGGTTGCAAAGCCAAGGCTCGGGCAATGGCCACACGCTGGCGCTCGCCCCCGGAGAGACTTCCCGGGTTGCGGTTCAAGAGGCGAGAAATACCCAAGAGCTCAATTGCTTCAGACAGTGCTTTTTGTGCTTCAGGCTTTTGAATTCGCTTCAGACCAAACTGAAGGTTTTTTTCAACGCTCAAGTGAGCAAACAGGCTAGCCTCTTGGAACACATAGCCCAGGTCACGTTGCCAGGTCGGGGTGTTGATGTTTTGTATGGTGTCTAGCCAAACTTGGCCATCGATAACAACTTGACCGACTGCCTGTTCCAGCCCTGCCACACATCGCAGAATAGTTGTTTTGCCGGATCCCGATGGACCAAACAGAACTGTGACGCCTCGAGAAGGTAGTTGCAGGTCAACATCAAGCGTGAAGGCAACACGCTTGAGCGCAAGACGCGCATTGATGCCCTGGCCCCTATTTTGCATTGTCATGGCAACACCCGGTCAGCTCGTTGCTTTAAGCGCGCCAACATTAAAAGCACCGCAAACGAGAACACCACCATACCAGCTGCTAGCCAGTGTGCTTGCGTGTATTGCATGGCTTCGACGTAACCAAATATCTGCGTTGACACAACACGGGTTTGGCCCGGTATGTTTCCGCCAATCATGAGCACCACACCGAACTCGCCCACCGTATGCGCGAAGGTCAGCACTGCCGCGGTGAGAATGCCCGACTTAGCCTGTGGCAGTGCCACGCTAACAAAAGCATCGAATGGACGAGCCCTTAATGTGGCCGCAACCTCAAGCGGGCGCTTGCCGATGGCTTCGAAGGCATGCTGTATCGGTTGCACCGCAAACGGTAAAGAAAATATCACCGACCCAATCACTAGACCCGTAAAGGTAAACGACAAAAGCCCGACGCCCAGCCATTCGGTTACTGTACCCACCCAGCCTTGCGGCCCAAGTAGTACCAGAATATAGAAACCCAACACCGTCGGGGGCAGCACTAGCGGCAATGTCACCAGGGCACCAATGGTTGATCGCCAGCGCGACTGTGTCTGCGATAGCCACCAAGCCAGCGGTGTGGCCAACACCAACAAAATGACCGTGGTCACGGTGGCTAGCTCCAGTGTCAGGCCAATCGCTTGCCAGGCTTCAAATGAGATGGGGCTATTCATGGTGTGGCTTTAAGCTTTTGTGTCGGTTGCCCTGTTGCGGCATCCACTCTGGTTGTCTGGTTAGCCGAGTCTGCGTTAATGTGCAATCTCATAGCCAAATGACTCAATCAGTTTCTTGATTTTGTTGGACTGCAAATAATCTAGCAATGCAATAGCAGCTTCATTGTCGTGTCCGGACTGTAAAAGCACTGCATCCTGTTTGATGGGTGTGTAGTAATCACTTGGCACGACCCAGCCTGATCCCTCTCGTAACTTGCCATCGGCAAACACCTGCGACAGCGCAATGAACCCTAGCTGCGCATTGCCAGACGAGACAAACTGAAACGTTTGTCCGATGTTGGATCCTTCAACCAATTTGGATGACAGCGGGTTCGAAAGCCCAAGTTGCTCGATCGTTTCAATCGCAGCCTGCCCATAAGGTGCGAGCTTGGGATTGGCAATAGCAAGCTTGTTGAATCGATCAGACCTCAATACCGCACCTTGGTCGTCGACAACCCCGGCCTCTTTGCTCCAGAGCACCAGTTTTCCCGTCGCGTAGGTAAAGCGTGTACTCGGAACCGCGATACCCTCACTTTCTAACTTAGCCGGTGTTTTTGCGTCCGCAGCCAGCAGCACATCGAATGGCGCACCATTTTTTATCTGAGCGTAAAACTGGCCCGTGCCACCAAATGACAGCTTGGCAACATGCCCTGTCTCTTTTTCAAACTCGGCCGCGATGCTCCTCATCGGTGCAGTGAAGTTAGACGCAACCGCAACCGTGACTTCGCCGGCATGACCTACACCCACCGAGCCGAGCCACAGACTCAAAAATGCAACCGCAAGTGCGCTGGCATGTTTCACGAGCAACCTCGATATGCTAAAAAGAGAAATCGCATCCTAACACGCTATTCTTTCTTTGAATAGCGATTGGATTCATGCAAAGCCCAATGCTGCCGTGAATAAAAAATCAACAGCTCCACCCCGAATTGCCCTAGAAGATGCACTGACTAGCACCACAACCGACAAACGTGTGGAAGTTCTGCGCGCCATTGATCGTCTTGGGTCAATCTCAGAGGCGGCTCGTGCCAATGGAGTTAGTTACAAAGCAGCTTGGCAAGCCATTGAAACGCTAAACAATCTTGCCGGAGCACCATTGCTGGAGAAATCAGTCGGTGGCTCAGGTGGTGGCGGTGCGCGATTGACCGCGGCAGGGCAACAACTACTACGCGCGGCTGATTACTTGAGTCAAGCACGCGCGCGTGCACTGGCTGAAATCCAAAACGAGGCGAATGACACGAACCTGCCAATGGCAAACATCACTGGCATTGGCCTTAGAACCAGCATGCGCAACCAACTGCCCTGTGTGGTTTGCGAGATAGACCAACACCATGGTGCCCCTCGAATTTGGCTAGAACTAGCAGACGGACAGCAACTGTCTTCCCGCATCACTCGCGAGAGCCTGGAGTTGCTTGATTTGAAGATAGGTTTGCCAGTGCTGGCAATGTGCAAGGCAACCGCGGTAACGATTGCACCGACCATCGTGGCAGTTGGTGAAGTCAATGTGGTCAAGGGCGAAATTGCCAAGCGTCTAGGCACAAGACAGGATGGGCAACTATCGTTGGCGCTCGGGCACGGCCTGCAACTTTCTGGGTTTGCAGACCCAAATACCAGTCTTAAATTAAAGCAATCAGCCATGGCAGCCATTGCTCAATCCGCTATTGTGATTGGGTTAGCTAGCTAGGCGAGCTTGTTCGCCTGGGTCTGCGGCTCGCATTTTTAGACAATCAAGTAGACAGTCAATTCTTGATAACGATCACAAATTGTATACAATCTAGCAATCGGATTACTCGCCGACCTTCAAAATCTTATGCCCAATGCTCACGCCACCAGACCGATCAAGCGCAGTTCGCCACAGCCAACGCAGCGAATCGTGCAAGCCATCACCGAGGCGATTGCCGAGCGCCGTTTGATGCCAGGCACCAAACTGACCGAAGCAAAGCTGTGCGAAATCTTTGATGTCTCTCGCACGCTAGTGCGCCAGGCGTTAAATCAGCTGTCACGTGACCACTTAGTGACGCTCGAACCCGCTCGTGGGGCATTCGTGGCCAAGCCCACCACTGAGGAGGCACAACAAGTGTTTGCAGTGCGCACCATGCTCGAAACCATGATCGTGCGAGCACTGTGCAAATCCATCACACCGGCTCAAATCAAACTACTCAAGGCACACTTGGCTGCCGAGACCAGGTCGATTGTCAATAACGACATCGCCGAGCGCACGCGTCTGCTCGGTGAGTTTCACGCCGTGCTTGCGAGTATCCACGGCAACCTGGTGCTCAGCGAAATCCTGTCCGACCTGTTGCTGCGCTCATCTTTAATTGCACTCATGTATCAGTCCTCGCAATCCGCTGAAGAATCCCACGCTGAGCATGAACTGCTTGTCAAAGCCTTGGAAGACGGCAATACAGCGCTTGCCACCCGACTGATGAAACAACACCTGCACCACGTCGAACGCAACCTCAAACTCGAAACCCAGACAACAGACTTGAAAGCGGTACTGAGCCAATCTTTGAGTGATTTGGCCCGCTAGATCGCCGACGGAGAAATCGTATGACCCCAAACAGCCCAACGCCACGAACCTACCCTCGCGACCTCATTGGCTACGGCAAGAACCCGCCGCAAGCGAAGTGGCCTGGCAATGCCCGCGTGGCAGTGCAATTTGTATTGAATTACGAGGAAGGCGCCGAGAACGCCGTGCTGCACGGGGACGCGGGCAGCGAGCAGTTTTTGTCTGAGCTCTTTAACCCAACCGCCTACCCTGCTCGGCACTTATCAATGGAGAGCATCTACGAATACGGCTCGAGAGCGGGGGTTTGGCGCATCTTGCACGAGTTCGAAAAACGCCAATTGCCATTGACGATATTTGGTGTGAGCATGGCGCTTGAGCGCCACCCTGAAGTCACGCAGGCGTTCATCGAAGCTAAGCACGAAATCGCCTGCCACGGCTGGCGCTGGATTCATTATCAAAACATCGATGAAGCGACTGAGCGTGAACACATGCGCATCGGCATGGACATCATCAAGCGCCTGACCGGCGAGCGCGCACTTGGCTGGTACACCGGCCGTGACAGCCCCAACACCCGACGGTTGGTTGCAGATTACGGCGGCTTCGAATACGACAGTGACTATTACGGTGACGATCTGCCGTTCTGGCTAAACGTCACCAAAACAGATGGATCAACGGCACCGCAGCTTGTGGTGCCCTACACGCTAGACTGCAACGACATGCGTTTTGCGATGCCGCAAGGGTTTAGCCATGGCGATGAATTCTTTGAATACCTGCGCGATGCGTTTGATGTGCACTACGCTGAGGGGGCCGAGCAAGCGAGCATGATGAGCATTGGCCTACATTGCCGCTTGATTGGTCGGCCAGGTCGTTTCAGAGCCTTGCAGCGGTTTCTGGATCACATTGAAAAGCATGACCGTGTTTGGGTGGCCCGGCGCATCGACATCGCCCGCCACTGGAAAACCACCCACCCATTTGATGCCAAGACAGCGTTTAACTGGACTTGAAAAACACAGCGAACGACAACTGCACAAAGGCACAAAATTACAAAAGCAAAAAGACCGGAGAAATCATGTCTAACAATACCCTTCATGCCAAACTCGATGCCTGGGTTGATGCACACTTTGATGAGCAAGTGAAATTCCTGCAGGCACTGGTGCGAGTGCCCACTGACACACCGCCAGGCAACAATGCCCCGCATGCCGAGCGCACAGTGGAACTGCTTGCGGCCATGGGTCTTGATGCAGAAAAGCATCCCGTCCCCGAAGCCGAGGTCAAATCCTACGGCCTGCAATCAATTACCAACCTGATCGTGCGTCGTCATTACGGCGATGGTCCCACCATTGCGCTAAATGCCCATGGCGATGTTGTGCCACCGGGCGAAGGCTGGACGCATGACCCTTACGGCGCTGAAATTGTTGACGGCAAGATGTATGGCCGAGCCACCGCGGTCAGCAAAAGTGACTTCTCGACATTTACCTACGCATTGCGCGCGCTCGAAGCGGCTGGTGTTCCACTGAAAGGCCAGCTCGAACTGCACTTTACCTACGATGAAGAATTCGGTGGCGAGATGGGTCCAGGTTGGCTGTTGCGCCAAGGGCTTACCAAGCCAGACATGATGATTGCCGCTGGCTTCAGTTACGAAGTAGTCACCGCCCACAACGGTTGCCTGCAATTTGAAGTCACTGTCGAAGGTGAAATGGCGCACGCTGCTATCCCGGATACGGGTACCGATGCCCTGCAAGGTGCAGTACATATCCTGAATGCACTTTACCAGCTGAATCACGAGTATCTGAAAGTCACTTCTAAAGTCCAAGGCATCACTCACCCCTACTTAAACGTGGGACAAATCACCGGTGGCACCAACACCAACGTCTTGCCTGGCAAGGTCGTGTTCAAGCTCGACCGTCGCATGATCCCCGAAGAAGATTCAGCGGAGGTCGAAGCCACGATCCGACAGACGATTGAGTCTGCTGCCAAAGGTTTCTCGCCTGCGCGCGGCGGCAAGGACCTCAAAGTCAGCATTCGCCGGCTGCTGCTCGCCAACGCCATGGTGCCGTTACAGACAAACAAGCCACTGGTCGAAGCCTTGCAGCGCAATGCGGCTGAAGTGCTCGGTGAACCCATCAAGGCCATTGGCACACCGCTGTACACCGATGTCCGACTGTATGTTGAACGTGGCATCCCAGGCGTGATTTATGGCGCGGGTCCGCGAACGGTACGCGAAAGCAACGCCAAGCGGGCTGACGAACATCTGGTGCTCGAGGACTTGCGGCGAGCAACCAAAGTCATTGCGCGCACACTGGCGGATTTGTTGGCCACATGACGAGATCCCGACATCTAAAGCCCGACCTCTCCAGGATTGGACGTGACCGACAAACTCAGCACCGGCGCTCAGGTATTTGAAGACAACGCGCAAGACTATGATGCCTAGTTTGATACCGACAAAGGGCAGGCATTATTCGCGCTGGAACTGGCGTGTCTAAAGTCGATCAGGCCCGATAACGGTCAGTGGCTGGAAGTCGGCGTCGGTAGCGGCCGGTTTGCCCAAGCGCTTGGCATTGAATGCGGTGTTGACCCAGCGCCTGAGATGGCCAAGCATGCCCGGTCGCGAGGCATCAACGCCTCAGTTGGCTACGGCGAGAACCTGCCCTACCCCGACACCTCATTTGATGGTGTGCTGATGGTTTGCACGATTTGTTTTGTGGAGAATGCAGAGGAGGTGTTGACCGAATGCTCCCGGGTGCTCAAGCCCGGTGCACATTTGCTGATTGGATTTGTGCCGCTTGATAGCGTCTGGGGTCAGTATCACAGCCTGCGCGGCAAAGCTGGCCATACGTATTACGCAGGCGCGCGGTTTTTTTCCGAGGCAGAGTTAATTAAGCTAGCAGCCAAGGCTGGCCTCGTTCTCAAGCAAACAACCATTGGCTGCGAATTGCCTGCCCCAAAATCTGACCCGTCTGCCTACCCTGACGGTATGAATCCAACACGCGGCGTACAAAGCTTCCGAGCCCTTCTGTTTGGCAAAAACGAAATAATCCCGTAGGCGATTTCTGCGGTATAGTGCGAAACCTCGGGTTAACCCTAGGGCAATCACCATACACAGGTTTGATCTAACGTAAAGACCATGCAAGACCGGTCTCGTAACTTGAGGGTTGATTGAAATTAGGCACTGACCCAACCGTTTGCGAGACGTTCATGAGCCAAACTGCCAAAGCCAGCACCGCAACCCATATTCGGCCCATCCAAGCGGCCGACCTCACCGCCTTGAAGGCCTTTTTAAGCGAACTCTCGCCCGGTACGCTTTACTTCCGATTTGGCCGCATGAGCGTGCCGATGTTGACACAAGAACAGTGGCATGAGCTGTGCGAACCACATCCCCAGCGATGTGCACAGTTTGTAGCAACACAGATCACCGGTCCGGGTCGTTATGGAATTGTCGGCATGGCTCGCCTGGTGTTTCAAAGCAGTGACCACGACTCGCCTGACAGCGCGGAATTCAGCATGGTGGTGGCCGATCACCTGCAAAACCAAGGTCTTGGTCGACAACTGATGCACGCGCTCGTCGGTGAAGCCAACCGCCGGGGCCTGACCCACATCTACGGGGATGTTTTACCGAGCAACACAACGATGCTATCCTTCTGCAAGGGTTTGGGGTTTGTGTCGCGGGCCTGTCCCGATGATTCACGCATCCATCGCATGACTTTGTCCATCAGAACACAGAAATTTAAAGATGTGACAGCGTCAATGGCAGCACCGGATCGGGGCGATGCCCGTTTACAAGCCTGACAACCCACTGATATTCCAGACGAAAGTTTTTTGCGCTTCGGTAAATGTCATCGACGTGACATGTGCATGAAGGGCAGCTATCGGGCATTTAGTCACAAACAATTAGAATCGATGATTCAATTTGTTTAGACTAAGGCTCGCAACTCAAAAAACAAAGGAGTGATACATGTTAGATACCGTCAAATGCCCGGTGATGCATGGCGCCCTCACCGAGAATGGTTCCTCAGTGATGGCCTGGTGGCCCAAGTCATTGAACTTGGACATCCTGCACCAGCACGATTCCAAAACCAATCCGATGGACGAAGGCTTTAACTACCGCGAAGAAGTTAAAAAGCTTGACGTCAAAGCGCTCAAAGCTGACCTCGAAGCCCTGATGACCGATAGCCAAGCCTGGTGGCCGGCTGACTGGGGTCACTACGGTGGCTTGATGATCCGCCTGGCATGGCACGCTGCTGGTACGTACCGTATCGCTGATGGTCGCGGCGGAGCTGGCACCGGAGCCCAGCGTTTTGCGCCTCTGAATTCCTGGCCTGACAACGGCAACCTCGACAAGGGTCGTCGTCTGCTGTGGCCGATCAAGAAAAAGTACGGCAACAAACTGAGCTGGGCTGATCTGTTCATCCTCGCTGGCAACGTTGCTTACGAATCCATGGGCTTTAAGACCTACGGCTTCTCCTTTGGCCGTGAAGACATCTGGCATCCTGAAAAGGATATCTACTGGGGCTCAGAAAAAGAGTGGCTGCAGAAGTCTGGCGGCGAAGGCAGCCGTTACTCGGGCGAGCGCGACCTGATGAACCCGTTGGCCGCTGTGATGATGGGCCTGATCTACGTGAACCCTGAAGGCGTCGATGGCAAGCCCGATCCGTTAAAGACCGCGCACGACGTGCGCGTGACGTTTGCCCGTATGGCCATGAATGACGAAGAAACGGTTGCACTGACTGCCGGTGGTCACACCGTTGGTAAAGCACACGGCAATGGCAGTGCCGCGAACCTTGGTCCTGACCCAGAGGGAGCTCCGATCGAAGAGCAGGGTCTGGGCTGGATGAATCACAAGACCCGCGGTGTTGGCCGTGACACAGTCACCAGTGGCATCGAAGGTGCCTGGACTACCAACCCGACCAAGTGGGATAACGGCTACTTTGACATGCTGCTCAACCATGAATGGGAACTCACCAAGAGCCCTGCTGGTGCATGGCAATGGAAGCCCGTTGACATCAAAGAAGAGGACATGCCGGTTGACGTCGAAGACGGAAAAACCCGTTGCATGCCAGTCATGACCGACGCGGACATGGCCATGAAGATGGATCCTGAGTATCGCAAGATCTCGGAGCGCTTCTACAAAGATCCAGCATACTTCGACGAAGTGTTCGCTCGCGCCTGGTTCAAGCTGACTCACCGCGACATGGGCCCGAAGTCACGCTACATCGGACCGGAAGTACCGAAAGAAGACCTGATTTGGCAAGACCCCGTTCCGGCTGGCAACACCAAGTACGACGTTGAAGCTGTCAAGGCAAAGATTGCCGCCAGCGGCTTGTCGACCCAGGAAATGGTTGCAACTGCTTGGGATAGTGCTCGCACCTTCCGCGGTTCAGACTTCCGTGGCGGTGCCAACGGTGCCCGTATCCGTCTGGCTCCGCAGAAGGATTGGGTCGGCAACGAGCCGCAGCGCCTGGCCAAAGTGTTGAAAGTGCTTGAAGGCATTGCTGCTGAGACCGGCGCTAGCGTGGCTGACGTCATCGTGTTGGCGGGCAACGTCGGTGTTGAACAAGCAGCCAAGGCTGCTGGTGTCAGCATCAAGGTTCCGTTCCATCCTGGTCGTGGCGATGCCACCCAAGAGATGACTGACGTTGAGTCGTTTGCAGTGCTCGAGCCCTTGCACGATGCATTCCGTAACTGGTTGAAGGCTGATTACGTGGTGCAGCCCGAAGAGATGATGCTTGATCGCGCACAGCTCATGGGCTTGTCAGCCAAGGAGATGACGGTCTTGATCGGCGGCATGCGCGTGATGGGCACCAACCATGGTGGCTCCAAGCACGGTGTGTTTACCGATAAAGTCGGTGCTTTGACGAATGACTTTTTTGTTAACCTGACCGACATGTCCTACAGCTGGAAGCCCACCGGCAAGAACAGCTACGACATCGTTGATCGCGCTTCGGGCAACACCAAGTTCACGGCTACCCGTGTTGACCTGGTGTTTGGTTCGAATTCTGTGCTGCGTTCGTACGCTGAGCTCTATGCCCAGGACGACAACAAAGAGAAGTTCGTCAAGGACTTCGTGGCTGCCTGGACCAAGGTCATGAACGCTGATCGTTACGATCTGCAGGCCTAGGCACCAGCAAGAATAGTTGCTCGGCGAATCGCTGAGCACTAACCCCAAACCCGACCGAGCCACAAGCCGGTCGGGTTTTTTTTGTGGGTGGAGCTGCCAACTTGGCAAAGATTATTGCTATAATAAAAAAGGCTTTTTTAACCAATTAAATATCCAAAACGGTTAATTATGACCGAAAAAAAGACGCCACTGCCGTTCGAAGTCAGTAGGGCTGCTCTCGAGCTTGGCGAGCACGTGCGAATCGCGCGCAAGCGTCGTCGTTTGCTGCAGGCCGAACTCGCTCGAAAGGCAGGCGTGGGCGAGAAAACCATTCGTCGCCTAGAAAATGGCGATGCTGGTGTCTCAATCGGCAATGTACTGAGTGTTCTATGGGCTCTCGGACTGCTTCCGAGTGCTCGCGCGCTTGCTGATCCAGACCGCGATGAGCACGGCAAAACCCTTGATCTCGTGCGCTTGCCTAAACGTATTCGCCACGCAATCCCCGACAATGATTTTTGAATAGACAACGAATGCCGGTTACGACAGTTAAGACCACCACAAACAATCAAACTCAGTCCTGCTACACATTTATCCAGCTTCCCGATACTTTCGAATGGACTG
The DNA here is from genome assembly GCA_021208885.1 of Burkholderiaceae bacterium. Classification (GTDB taxonomy): domain Bacteria; phylum Pseudomonadota; class Gammaproteobacteria; order Burkholderiales; family Burkholderiaceae_B; genus Algicoccus. The sequence continues at coordinate 9,782 of JAJOJF010000027.1, read as the reverse complement.
TGTGTGGCGTCCTGCGAGTGAGCACAGTAACACCCAATCGTTATCAGGGTGTTTTCAGTATGGTCGCTCGTATCTCGAGCGCCACAATGCCGTTTCACTTGATCCGTTTAACCTACCGCTGAGTGACCAGCCACGAGAAATCACCAAGCTTAAAGGCATACCAGGGGTATTGCGCGATGCCAGTGCAGACGCGTGGGGTCGCCGCGTCATTCAAGCCAAGCTTGGTTTGCCTGAAGCCGAAATCAGTGAGCTCGACTATCTGCTCAACGGTCCAGACGATGGTGCCGGCAATCTGCGTTTCGCACTCACGCCAAACTCACCCCCGATCGCCCGAGCGTTCAATCGCACACACAACCTACAAGCACTGATTGCCGCCGCACAAGAGCTAGAGGACAGTGGCACGCTTTTACATGAGGTTTTAGAACAACTCGAACCCGGCACTAGCATGGGCGGTGCCCGACCGAAGGTGACAGTAGAGGACGATCACCGCATATGGCTTGCCAAACTACCAGAAAAGGGCGACAGGCTTAACATGCAGCGCATCGAATATGCCACGCTCGAACTTGCAAGGCTCACAGGTCTACATGTTTGTGCAGCACGCATTGAGCAAGTCGCAAGCCAGGACGTTTTGATGCTCGAGCGATTTGATCGGCGATGGGATCCTGATGTGGCCAAGTACGAGCGCTTTGGCTTGGTGTCAGGCCTAACTGTTCTTGATGCCGAGGATGGGTATCTTGGAAGAGAGCGTTGGTCTTATCTGTTACTAGCTGACGAGCTGCGTCGCTGGTCGTCAAACCCTAGGGAAGATCAACGCGAACTGTTTCGTCGCATGGTGTTTAACGCCATGGTCACAAACAATGATGATCACCCGCGCAATCATGCGCTACTTAGAACTGATGGGCAATGGCGCCTATCGCCCGCCTATGACATTGTGCCAGTACCGTTGATTTCGATTGAACGACGAGATCTGGCTCTTGAGGCCGGATCGTACGGACGCATTGCCAGCATCTACAACCTGCTTTCGCAATCAACAGTGTTTGGCCTATCTGCCCAAGACGCCAAGGCTGAAATCGATCAAATGCGTGAGAAAGTGTCATGCTGGCAGGCGGTATTCAAGCAGCACGGTGTTTCAGACAAGGATATTGCGGCGATTGCACCAGCTATGCTCGCTCCATGTTTTGATCGAACTGAGCCAACTAGTCCCGTTTGACGCGATCAACCTGCGAGAACTAGCGGCGAGTCACGCCGTGTCAACCTCTGGGGACGAAGCAGCTGGCTCAGGTCATGAGCGTACGGTCGGACCGAGCCTCAGTGAAGCGGAAATTATCACCGATTGACTAGGTCGAGCAATTAAGCTCAGACTGAGCAAGGCAACGAAAATTCATACACAATTTAGCTGTGCATTGATCTGTCGGTAAACAGTTTGATCTCAGCGCTAGACAAGGTGCCGCTGAGGCAAGGAGGAACACAGACTTGGAGCCAAACACATCCATGAGAATCACCAAACGACGTCCCCCGACTGTTGGCGAGCTTCTAGTCACAGAGTTTCTAGAACCAATGGGCATTGAAATCAACGAGCTTGCCAATGCCATGGGCGTGCATCGCAACTCGATCAGCAGGCTAGTTCATGAAAAAGGTGCACTAACTGCTCCGATGGCAATCAAACTTGCTGCTGCGTTAGGGAACTCACCGGATTTTTGGTTAAACGTGCAACACGCGGTAGAAATCTGGGATGTGCGCAACAAAGCCTACGCCAAGGAGGCTCGTGGTGTACGCAGGTTAAAAGCAACCGAACGAGTGAAAGCATAAGCAAACCAGCTGACCGCCTAAGGCATGGCTCTGCACTGACACACACGCCGGCCAACGAATCAAGGGCCGGCGTGTTGCAAGTGCTCTAACTGCAAAATACGCTGACTACTGCCAGTCAAATGCTTAGTCTTAAGCAACCGCCGAGCCGAAAAGACGGGGGTTTAGTAGTCGACGAACACCATCGCCTTTAACTGATCGCAGTAGCGACAGCAATGCCATACTTACCAGAACCTCAGTAGCTATGACAGGCGTATAAGCCACCCCAAAACTTGCCAAGCTTTGGATCGTTGAAACGGTAGCTCCTTGTCCAAGCACGACCCAAAACGCTACCCAGACCACCACCGAACCCTGAAAATACATAGATAACTTCACAAGCTGCTTACTTGAAATGTCGGCAAAAGTTGTCTGCGGTGACACAAGCCGTTTAGCAACAAATGCAGTTGTATAGAGAGATGCCAATAGCGTCGTGACGTTCATGCCGTACTGCGCGAGGTCAACTGGCTCAAAAAATAAGCCCTGCAATAGCAAACCGCCGGCCATGCCCGTGGCTGCAGGTGTGGCACCAAATAATAGAAACAGGGTTGCACCCATAATCAGATGAACCTCGGAAACACCAACCGAAGGATGAGGCAAGACCTCGAATGACAAGAGTGTTGCAACGAGTGTGACTACCGTACCGGCCACCAGGCGCAGCCAATTACCCCCAACCACTTCTCGCAAAATACCGTGCATTGTCAAAGCAAGAACCCCCGCCGCTGTGACATAGCCGATCGCCATTTTTGTAGGTTCTACCAGCCCAGGCTCAATGTGCATGTTTAATCCCCCTCTGTTTGTAAATGTGACGCCCCCAAACCAACTTCAATGCGCCAGTTGGAGGCGGCCTGCCTATCGATCACCGCAACAATCAAACCACTCCGCCACAATAAAGGCGTCTCACGTATACGCTCATTCAGTATTTACTTAGTTACCACCTAAAAGCATTAGGAAAAACACCTAAAAACAAATGGATACTTAGTTTTTAGGGAATTTTTTGCTTGATTACACAAAGTTTTTGTGTGACCGTATACACAACTACAAAAAAAGCTGCAAAAAAATCCAGCTAAGGGGGCACTGTGAGATTAAACACGGTTGCGTACGAGCGGTTAAAGCGAATGATCCTCGATGGGGAGTTCCCCATGGGTGCACGCATGCTTGAAACCAAGCTCGCGCCCCTTTTGTCGATGTCTAGAACCCCCATTCGTGAAGCTTTGCAGCAATTGCTCTTTGAAGGCATGCTCGAGGAAGATGAGCAAGGCATCGTCACCAAGCATTACACCCACGAACAGATTCTCGAAATCTATGACTGCCGAGCATTGCTCGAAAGCGAAGCTGTCAAGCTGATTGCCGATGCCGGAATCGCTCTGAACTCAAAACACCTGATGCATGAAGCGATTTCCGCATGCGAATCAATTCTGAATTCATTCGACCAAACCTCCAACCAAAGCGAACTGCGCCGAGCCTTTCTACAGCAAAACAATATTTTTCACACTGCTCTGTATGAGTGCTGCCCTAACAAAACATTGTTGAACCTGCTTCGCCGCACCGAACGCCTACCAGAACCAATCCGCAACTACGCCTCATTTAGCAAAGAACAGTTGGTTGCCAGCCACCTCGGCCACAAACAAATCCTGCATGCCATAGAGGTAAAGGACGGTGAAAGAGCTGCGGCCTTGATGCGCGAACACATCTGGTCCGCGCGCGATCGAATGGATCCCAGTAGCTATGAGTCTATGCGCACGGCAAGCTCGCCAAGCTTGCGCCGACAAACTCCGCAACAAGCAACACCCATGTAGAGCAGCACTCACTAACCACCACCCCACTAAGGAGTCAGCAGCATGAAACCAAACAGCAAAACCAACCTGGCGACTCATCGAGTCACTCGCCGACAGCTCATCAAAGGCGTGTCAGCCGGCGTGTTTGTAGCAACAGCACCATGGGTCACCTCAGTTGCACGCGCGGCTGGCGAGCTGACCGTTATTTTGAATCAGGGTTTGCTGGCCAAGCTCTGGATTGATGAACTAAACCCCAAGTTCGAAAAAGCAACTGGCGCCAAACTGAACATTCAACAGTCAGTCACCGGCAATATGCTCGCCATGCTACGCACCCAGAAAGACAACCCGCCAGATCTCATGCAGTTCTCCGAAGCCGGGGTGTTTCTGGCGCGTGACACGGGGCTGCTGAGGCAGATCAATGCCTCGGCAATACCAAACTGGAAGTACATGAAAAAAGCATTCAACATGGCTGATGATTACTCAGCAGGCATGATCGATGCCATGAATACGATTTTCTATAACACCAATGAACAAAAGACTGCGCCAACAGCATGGGCTGACCTCTGGGATCCAGCCAACAAGGGGCGCATCGCCATACCGCCTATCGCATGGAACAACGGCGTTCGCATGGTAGTGACAGCCGCACAAGTTGCCACCGGAAAGCCATTAGCAGAGGCTCAGTACGAAATCGAGGCAGGCATTGCTCAACTGGCCAAACTCAAACAGAACGATGTCAGGGTCTACAGTGGCGCACCACAAGCCTTGCAACTGTTGCAAAGCGGTGAGATCCCGTTAGTGCCGTTCTATCTCGCATTTGCCGCACCGGTCATGGCTCAAGGAGCCCCGATTTATCCCGCAACTTACTTAAAAGAGGGCAAGCAAGGCGAGATCGTCGGATTGAACATGCCGGTTAACGCCAAGAATGTCGAATTGGCTCAGGAATATATCAACATGAGCCTGGAGAAAGATTTCCAGGAAAAAATCGAAAACACACTAAGAGCTCGCTGCGCGCACATCGACGTCACACCCTCACCTGAAACGGAAAAACTGTTGGGTCCGGCTGACAACACCACTTACGCCGACTGGGCCTTCCTGTCTAAAAATCGCCCCAAGATCACAGAGATGTGGAATGAAGTGTTCAGCTAATTTGTTGCGTACGTAAATAAGCCTCATGGCTAATGTCACACAACCTTGGCATCCTCCTGGCATACGTTCAGTAGCCAGGGGGAAGTACGTCGCCCCAATTTTTCTGCTGGCCCCGTTGCTGGCATTTTTGCTGGTGTTCTACGTCACGCCCTTTGCGTTCATGGTGCAAGAGAGTTTCCGCCACTCGGCGCTCGACGGCGACCCTGATGCCGGCATGACGCTCTATCAGTACTTAAAGACGTGGACAAGCTCTCGAATTGGCCGCGTCATGGAGCGCACGTTTCGCATGTCCATTTTGACGGTAGCAATCACTTTGGTGATTTCTTACCCCATTGCACTGCTGCTGCTACGACTTAGGCCCACGCTAAAAACTGTCATTCTTCTGGTGATTTTTATCTCACTGGCATCAAGCCTTATCGTCCGTAACTATGGATGGGTTGTTGTGCTCGCCGACCGTGGCGCGCTAAATGTATTTTTACAGAGCATCGGCATCATCGATGAACCCATTCGCCTGTTGTTTAGCGAAACAGCTATCATTGTTGCACTGGTTCATTTTTCTATCCCGTTTATGGTGCTGCCAATATACGGGTCTTTACTGCGCCAGCCCGCCTCGTGGAGTGAAGCCTCCCTATCGCTTGGCGCAAGTCACTGGCGTACATTTTGCAGCATCACGCTGCCGCTGAGCCTGCCAGGTGTTTTTGGGGGCACGATACTCACATTTGCGCTGAGCATGAGTGCTTATGTGACGCCACTCATGCTCGGGTCCCCCTCATCATCCATGATTTCACAGGTGGCGGCAGAGCAACTACTGATCCAACTGAACTTCCCTTACGGTGCAGCCATCATCGTGACACTGACCATCATCACGTTTGCCATTGTTGCTGCCTATGCAACCGTTTTGCGAAAGGTATTCAAAGCTGATGTCTAAGGCGACTCAAACCAGCCGTTTTGACAAAGCCATTACTGCGCTGGCGTGGCTTGCCTTGCTGTTTCTGGTGTTTCCGGTTGTGCTGACAGCCGTTGTATCTTTCAACGATTCATTCATTATCGAGTTTCCACCCAAGGCCTTTTCGCTCAAGTGGTACTGGAATATTGCCGAGATACACGCCATTGGCGTATCGACATTGATCAGCGCATCGATCGCCCTGGTAGCAGCAACGTTGTGTACCGTCTTGGCCATTGGCGCAAGCTTGGCCATCAGCCGCTACGACCTGCCTGGAAAAAGCCTGTTAACTGCATTCTTGTTGTCGCCAATTACGGTGCCAATGGTTGCCGTTGGCATTGCTTTGATACAGTTTTTCATCATGACTGACATGGCGTTTACTTGGTATAGCTTGCTGATTGGACACATGGTCTTGGTGATGGCATACCCAATCCGAACGCTGCTTGCGTCATTGACGCTTATGAACCCTTCCTTGGAAGAGGCGGCGCAGTCACTTGGAGCAAGCAAATGGACCACGTTTCGAACCGTCACTTTGCCTCAGTTAAAGCCTGGCTTGATCAGCGGCTTCATGTTTGCCTTTCTCATTAGTTTTGACAACTATCCAATCAGTGTTTTTCTGGTCAGAGGTGGATTGACCACCATGCCCATTGAAATCTTTAACTACATTACACAGAACCTCGATCCCACACCAGCCGCATTTTCCACACTCTACATCTTGGTAGTCAGTGCGCTGATTATTTTTGCCGAACGGCGATACAAGATCGTCTCCTACTCCATTCAGTAATAGATAGCGACATGACAGAGATAGCGACATGACTGGACTTGACCTCAAAGACATATGCGTTTGGCTAGATGGCCATCAGATTCTGTTCAATGTGAACCTGTCAATTGAGCAGGGTGAATGCGTTGCGCTACTCGGACCATCCGGCTGCGGCAAGACCACGACATTGCGAACGATCGCCGGATTCATCATCCCGCAACAGGGCGATGTGCTTATTGCTGGCCAATCTTGCGTGGCACTGCCTCCGAACAAGCGAAATGTTGGTCTTGTGTTTCAGGACTATGCTCTTTTTCCCCACATGACCATTGCTCAAAATGTTGCCTATGGCTTGAAGATGCGCGGCAAAAGCAAGCAAGAAATCGATGCCTTGGTCAGTCAGTTTCTCGACATGGTTCAACTCTCTCATGTCAAAGACCGGATGCCACACAACCTCTCGGGTGGGCAAAGGCAACGGGTTGCTCTGGCTCGCGCGTTGGTCATCAAGCCTGATATTTTGCTTTTAGATGAGCCACTCGGTGCATTAGACCGCAAACTGCGCGACCAGATGCAGATTGAGCTCAAGCAACTACAAAAGCAGCTCGGGGTCACCACCATCATTGTGACGCATGACCAAGAAGAGGCGCTTTCACTGGCCGACCGTGTGGCAGTCATGTTCGAAGGCAATATCAGAGAGATTGGTTCGCCCGACGCTTTGTACGAGAAACCCAAAGATCAGACTGTGATGGACTTTCTTGGCAACGCCAACTTGCTGCCATGCCAAGTCCGTTCAGTCAGCGGTGAGATAGCAACGGTCGATGGGCCTGGCGGGCTTAGCCTTGAGTTACCGAGAAACGAACTCACCAATGGTTCAAATGTCCTGCTAGGCATACGGCCTGAGCATCTGGTGCTCGGCACACCTGAAACCAACGGTGCACCACATGCACTACATGGAAAGGTTCATGAAACAGTCTACAAAGGCGCAGTCATGGAGGTGCTTCTTAAAACGGCGGACGCACACCTGTTAAGAGTGACGGTTCACTCGCAGTCGTTTCTGGAAAAAAAGATCCAGATTGGAGACGCGGTCAACCTGACGATGGATTCACAGTACATACAAGTCTTTAATCAAGCATCCTAGGGGATTGTCATGCAACGCAAAGTCAATGATGTCGGCGGCTTGCCGGGAAACGAAATCGATCGGCACGAACATGACCCAAATCTGCATGAGAAGCGTATTGATGCGATGCTAATGTTGCTCACGAGCCCTGCCATCAATGCGTTTTCTGTCGACTCGCTGAGAAGAGCCATTGAAGAAAACACTCAGGACGACTACACCAAAAGAGGCTATTACGAGAAATGGCTACTTGCAATCCGAAAGCTCCTCGTTGAACAGCACATTCTGAGCAACGAAGAGATCGATGCACGCATGCAACAGATCAGGGCATCCAAGGTGTAAACAACATGAACGCTGACAACACGACCACCCCGCGCTTTAAAGAGGGCGACCTGATTTCCGTTAAGACCGGCCCTGCCGAGCAACACTGCCGCACCCCCACATACCTGCGCGGCGCACAAGGGCGAGTCATTGAAGTGGTGGGTCGATATAAAAACCCGTCAGAACTAGCCTTTCACCGCCCCGGCCTGCCAATGCTTTGGCTCTATCGAGTCATGTTTGAACAAAACCAGATTTGGCCGGAATACGACGGACCCAGCCGGGATTCCGTGGTGGCTGACTTATATGAACACTGGCTCTTGCCTGCCAAGGAGAAACACTGATGCATAACCATGACCATCATGATCACGACCATGATCATGATCATGACCACACACCCATCACCGAGACCGATGAGCCACTGACCGAAGCTCGGGTGCTCGAGCAGGCGCTGCGTGAGTTGTTAGATGAAAAAGGCGTTATCACCGCAGCTCAGATTGCTCGGCAAATAGACATTCAAGACAGCAAAACACCGGCTTTAGGTGCCAAAGTAGTGGCCAAAGCGTGGACTGATCCGCAGTTTAAGCAAAGGCTATTGAAGGATCCTCTGAAAGCAATCAATGAGGATTTTGGGTTGCAGATTTCGACTCCGCTAGAACTCGTTGTACTGGAGAACACCGCCGACGTCCATAATGTCGTAGTTTGCACGCTGTGCTCATGCTATCCGAGAATGTTGCTTGGCATTCCACCGGCCTGGTACAAATCCACCGACTACCGTTCCCGCGTTGTCGTAGAGCCGCGAGCCGTGCTCAAGGAGTTCGGCGTTGAGCTTTCTGAACAGATGCAGGTTCGTGTCTCAGACAGCACGGCCGACATCCGTTACCTGGTACTACCCATGCGCCCGCCTGGCACGGAGAACATGACACTTGACGAGCTTGAAGCGCTCGTTACCCGCGACACCATGATTGGCACTGCCGTGCCTGTACTGGAGTAAGAAGCCATGGATGCTCGTCAAAAAAACTATGAAGGCGTCTTTGACGGACAAATCGGCTTTGGCAAAACGCCAGCGATTATCGTCATCGACTTCATCAAAGCCTACACCACGCCGGGATCACCCTTTTACTGCGAAGGCGTTGTTCACGCGGTCAGCCAGAGCGTTGACCTGCTGGCAGCGGCCCGAGACAAAAATGTGCCAATCATCTACACACAGGTATTCTTTCAACGAGACGGATTCGATGGCGGCTTGTTTGTCAAAAAAGTACCGGCACTAAAACGTCTTGTTGCCGGTGAGCCACTTGCTGACATCGACCCAAAACTCACCCCACGCTCGAACGACATCATCGTCACCAAAAACTACGCCAGCGTATTTTTTGGGACGAGCTTGGCAAGCACACTAACCGCCAACCAAATCGATACCGTTATTCTGATTGGCTGCTCTACTAGCGGCTGCGTCAGAGCTAGCGCCATCGATGGCATCCAGCACGGCTTTCGCGTCATTGTTCCGCGCGAATGCGTCGGCGACCGTATGAACGAGATGCATGAAGCGAACCTCTTTGATATCAATGCCAAGTATGGTGACGTGGTGAGCAAGGCGCAGACGATTGATTATTTGAAGTCTCTTTGAAGTCCGCCTTCGCCTGGCAGATTTCTCCGCTGGCAGGCGATCAACTTTCGACTAAACCTCTACTGATTAGTGAGCAAAGCGACACAAATCGAGGCAGTCTCTTTATTGGTACGGGTTTGGCAGGCCAATAAAACTGTTCCTGATATGTATTGACTAGTCAAGTGATTGTATTAAATCATTTTCTGTTTCGTGGTTAAAAGCGTTGGTGCACAGCGCACAGGTAGCGAAACGAGCGGCATTTCCGACGGTTGATCAATCTG
>JAJOJF010000019.1 GCA_021208885.1 Burkholderiaceae bacterium | reverse complement strand
CAGCGTCGAACGCTGCACCGGATGACGGAAACCCAAGCCGTAACGTTTGCTCGGATGCGCCGCCAACGTGGTGACCAAGTCGCGCAGACTCTCCCGGGATGTCAGTTGCGCAAAGGCCATGGCACGAAACTGCTCTGCACAGCTCAGTCGTCTGACGCCGGAATTGCCGCCATAGCGATCGACGATTCGAGTCACAGTGGTCCACGGCACAAACTCCATGAGTTGAGCAAAGATGGTCTTGCCAACGTTCATGAGCAACTCCAGAAAGTCTTAACCTTCCGAAGGTACTCAAAAATGCGAATTCAGCGTTCAAATCGGCACCAAAAAAAATCGGCTGCTAAGCCGCGCCAATACTGGCTTTATCCCAAAAATTTACTCATTTAACCGGACAGCAGTGATTTTTCATTAATTATTATTGTTTTTGCTTGGCGAAATTCAGCAACCGATGAGTTGGCTTTTGTGACCATGAGTCGCAGTGCGGTATTCCACTAAATATGCTGTACTGCACAAAAGCTGTTTTTGCTATGCTAAATCCATAAAAAAAAGGGGGAAGCCATGTCAAACCAAAAAGGTTTCCCATGAAGAGCACCTACTCGGTCGTCATTGCTGCGCATTCTCATCTTGGATTTGAAGGGATCGCTTCATTAATCAACTCACATCCTAAATACCGGATCTCCCATTACGAAGAAGAAAAGCCCCAGCTGTTGGACACGTTACAGCAAAGCAACGCAGACGTTCTGATCATGTGCTACCGATTCGGCAGTAGCGGGGCATACCCAACCATCTCAGAAATCAAACTGGCATTGCCACACATAGCCATCGTAATTGTCAGTGCCCAGCCGCGAGACTTTGAGGCAGTCACCCAACTCTATAGCGCCGGTGCAAGCGCTTTTTTGTGCTCGACAACCGCTGACCAAAACGCTTTGTTCAACGCACTCGAGCAAGCCACTAATGGCAACAGTTACTACACCAACTCATACAAGGACAAGCTGATTGAGTCCACTGTGGTTGCGAAAACCGCAACTGCCGGCAATAGCCACGCACGGCCTGAGACGATCGCACCAAACCTGGGTGCTCGAGAAAAGCAAGTTCTTGGTCTCATTGCGCAAGGCTACAGCGCCAAGGAAGTAGCCCGCGTGCTCGATATCTCCAAAAACACCGTTGAAGTCCATCGCCGCAACATCATGATCAAGCTTGGTTTGCGTAAATCTACCGAGCTCACGCGTTACGCCATTGAGAACAAACTCGTCGATCTGTGACTGGCACACATTGAGTTTGCACAAGAAGAGGGCCCCACCCTCTGACAGGTGAGGCCCTCCGGTGTTGCAAACGAGCTCAGTCCAACAACACCTATCGGACTTCTGATGTGGCACCGACACGCCACATCCACTTTCGGCAAAGACCACCCAGTGGAGGGTCAGGTGCTTGCATGGTATACGTCATTCAAGAACCTGACAGGGTGTTTTTTGTGTGGCGATCCTGACTAACCCACACCCACGCTCGGCTTGCGCCCCCGGTGAGCGGAGGTGGCATGTCACGGTGCACCGGTGACCTCGCCACCTGGCAGGGTGTTTTTTCTGTGGCGATCCTGCCGAACCCACATTTGCAGGTTAAAGCCCACGGCGCACGCCGTCGATATACCAAACGACAAGATTTCGTCGACCACAAGATTGAACTGCTGCGCTTATTGTTTGCTTAGTAAATCGAGCCGGCGCGAATGCCAGTCAAGCACTGCTGTACGCGTATGCATTGTCTTGGCCAACCCTGGCAAGTGCTCAGCAATCACTTGCCCGGCAAAATTGGCGAGAAAGGTAGCCTTCAACTCTGCTCGCGCCCTGTCAACGCCGATTGCATCAAAGGGCACCGAGGCCAATAACAAAAACCCGTCATCCGGAATGCGCCCTGCCTTCATGTTGCCCGCAATGATGTCAGCAGCTGTTCGAATGGGATGTGCAAGATTGGGACTGTACGGCCCAATGATGAGCGCAAGGTTGGGCGTGTGCAGCCAATCAAATCCCCGACCCAAACAAATCATCCACTCACGGTGCTCAATGTCAAGCAAGCGTTCGTTTCGTTCATTCTGTTCGCGAACCTTCGCTAAATGCTCGATATTACCCATGAGCAATGGCAGAAGATCGTCACGCATGACACTTGCCATATCAGGCAAAAGGCTCGCCACTTGTGCGGCAATCTCATCTTCGGTCAGTCCAACACAATCAACGAGGTTCAGTGTTGGTCCATCTGGCGTTGAATGCAACGTGATGGCATCCTCATCGGTCTCAAAGCCACAAACTAACGGGTACACCGACTCATGTGATGCACCAAAAATATGCGAAACCTGCTCACGAATCTCCCAGGTGTGATCCAGGCTTGCCTGCTTGTTGTAACTAAAACCTGCACAACCCCGCTTGGGCTCACCTTTGGAATAGTGATAGGTAATTAGAAGCACTACACGCCTGCCCTGCCCAATCATGGACATGACATGATGTTGCAACACCTCCCCTAAGTGCGGCCAACCGAGATTGAACATGCCACCGAGGTTTCGAAATGGCATCACGATACCGGTCGGGGTCTGGGTGGCCACTGGGATATTAATGCGACCATCCATACATTTCAGTGCCACCATGGCAGTTGTGTGGCGACTTAGGTATCGCTTGCGCGCCAGTGTGGCTTCAGGGCTGCGATAGGCCTCACCATGGCGGCGGGCCAAATCGAGCAACCACTCGATACGGTCAGCAATCGGGAACTCGTGGGTCTTGGGCATGTCACAAAACATAGGCCTTTTTATTTGCCAATGCAACACAAATTGTTACATACGCCACACACTTGAGAATGCACAATCAAATTTAGTGGTTTTTATGCAAGCTTGCGTTGAATGCACCACCAACGCAAGCCCACGTCAGTTGATGGGTAGCGAATCATGAAAATACGTTTTTTTCTCTCACTCGCCACTTGTCTGGCACTGCCTCTGAACACGATTGCCCAGCCTGCTGGCTCACCCTCAATGCCAACCGGTGGACTAAAGCCAGCCTCAAGCGCAGCATCTGGATCAAGTGCCAGTGACCTGGCAGCCAAACTGACCAATCCGGTGGCTGACCTTATTTCTGTACCGCTACAGTTCAACTCTTATCAAGGTCTTGGTGCCGATGGGAAAGGCAAAGGTTATGACCTGGTGTTTCAGCCAGTCGTGCCACTGAAGTTAAATCAAGACTGGAACTATATTGTTCGGCCCGTCGCAACGCTAGGTATCCTTGATAACGTTGACGGTTATAGCGGCACAGGCGTGGGGCCTGTTGTTATTGAGACATTCCTGTCACCGAACAACAATGACAAGTTCATCTGGGGCATAGGTCCTGTTGTATCAACCCCCTCACTGTCTGGTGATAATTTCGGAACAAGACAAACGGGGCTCGGCGTTACTGGCGTCGGTCTTTACATGAGCAAGCCTTGGACCGTCGGTTTGTTAGCCTACAACACCTGGGACGTGGGTGGATCATCAGTGGCTGGCACGGCCAACAATACCTATTGGCAGCCGTTTGTTTCATATGTGACTGAGAATGCCTGGACGTTCTCATTAAATACGCAATCGAGCTTTAACTGGGATGCCAGACGTGCCCAGAACCCACTTAACTTCACCGTCTCAAAACTCAGCAAAATTGGTGACATGCCCGTGTCGTATAGTCTGGGTACTCGATATTTCGCCACTAGCGTACCCGACGGTCCAACAGGCTGGGGAGTGCGCGCTGGAATCACCTTCTTGTTTCCAGACTAGGTGTCGATTGTATTGACCTCATGCATCACGCCATCGTCTGAAGCCAGATCGATGATTACCCCGAACTGAGGTCACATTGATCCCGTCTCAGGTAGAGACATCACATGGAGTACGCCCATGCAAAACCCCATCAAAAACCTTAAAACCAAATCCAAACGCCTGGTCGCCACCACTGCCCTGGCACTGATGGCAGCAACACCAGTTGCACAAGCCTGCACTGGCTTAGCGTTAACAGCCAAGGACGGTGGTTACGTGAGTGGTCGCACTGTCGAGTTCGGCATCGATCTTGGCCTAAACGGCCTATTTGTGCCACGCGGTTACGCCTTTACCGGCACGCTGCCGGACGGAAAACAAGGCATGAGCTACACCAGCAAATACGCCTATCTAGGCACCAATGCCTTTGGCGAGGCAGCTGTTGTGGATGGCTTAAATGAAAAAGGCTTGGCTGTCGGGATGTTCTACTTCCCAGGCTTTGCTAAATACCCAGACCCCACCCCACAAAACCAAAACATAGCGCTCAGCCCCACCGAGTTTCCCAACTGGATCCTGTCGCAATTTGCGACAGTTGATGAAGTCAAAGCGCAGATGAACAACGTGGCCATCATGCCCACACAACCCAAAGGCTGGCCGGTAATCCCACCGGTGCACTATGTGGTCTACGACGCGCAAGGCAAAAGCATTGTGATTGAGCCAATTGACGGGAAACTTTCCGTTTCAGACAATCCGCTCGGTGTGATCACTAACTCGCCGCCGTTTGACTGGCACATGACCAACCTGTCGAACTACGTCAACCTCACGCCGTTGGGAACCTCACCCAAAAAAGTGGATGGTGTTGAAATTCAGGCCTACAGCACCGGATCGGGTCTCGGTGGCCTTCCAGGTGATTTCACTGCCCCCTCCCGATTTGTGCGTGCTGCGATCTTCTCGGCAAGTTCTGTGACACCGACTGACAGCGAAGATGCCGCTAAAAAGGTGCTGCATTTGCTGAATCAATTCGATATCCCGCTAGGCGCGGTGCGCACCGCTGAGCCGGGCGGCAAAACACAGATTGAGTGGACGCTAGCCACGGTAGCGCGCGACCCCAAAAACTTCACCTATTACTTCAGAACCTACGATAACCAGAACCTGCGCAAAATTCGCATGGATCAATTCGATTTCAACGGCAAACAAATCATGCAAATTGACTATGCTGGTGGCCAACCGATCGAAGATGTTTCAAACACGGCCAAGCCGATGAAGTAATTTCAGGAGCCTGCAAACAAGTCAGGCCAACGGCATTAACCATTGGCCTGACTTGTTTTTAAGATCTCCCTAGCATTTGTCCAACGATGATTGCACCAAGATCAACGATTCACATCTACCACTACACGACCTCTGACCTGGCCTTGCAGCAGCTTGCCAGCAACATCAATGACTTGACCCATGCCAATTTCCTGAACCATGGCATGCAGCTTCGTTGGTTCTAGCTCTGTGGCTAGTCGTTGCCAGGCAGTCAAACGCTCATCTCGCGGGCACATGACACTATCAATACCAACCAAGGTCACGCCACGCAGAATAAAAGGCGCAACCGTTGACGGAAAGTCCATGCCACCAGCCAAGCCACAGGCTGTCACTACGCCGCGATAACGTGTGGATGCACAGATATTGGCCAGGGTATGGCTACCCACCACATCCACTGCACCAGCCCAGCGTTCTTTCGCCAATGGCTTGCCGGGTTCAGCCAACTCAGTCCGATCCATGATGCTCGTCGCACCCAGTGCTTTCAAATAGTCTGCCTCAGCCGCACGACCGGTGACAGCAACCACATCAAACCCCAGCTTTGCCAGCAAAGCCACGGCGACACTGCCCACACCACCAGCTGCGCCAGTGACCACAATTTCGCCATCAGTAGGTTTCACACCATGCCTTTGCAAAGCCATGACACACAGCATTGCCGTGTACCCGGCTGTGCCAATCGCCGCCGCATCACGTGGGGCCATTGCCTTGGGCAAGGGGATCAGCCAATCGCCTTTGAGTCTGGCGACTTGCGCCAAACCGCCCCAGTGCGTTTCACCAACACCCCAGCCATTTAGTATTACCGAGTCACCAACTTGGTAGTTCGGGCTGTCAGTCTGTTCAACCGTGCCGACGATATCGATGCCAGGCACCATGGGAAACTTGCGTACCACTGGACCCTTGCCAGTAATAGCAAGACCATCTTTGTAGTTCAACCCAGAGTACTGCACCCGGACTGTGACATCGCCTTCGGGCAGTTGCGCCTGGTCAACCTGAGTCAACTCGCTGCGATATCCGGCCGCGTCTTTGTTGATTATGATGGCGTTAAACAATGATTTCTCCTCTGAAACATTACCCCAGCCACACCTCTTTAGCCCTGTCACACGATGCCTGATGCGCGTCGGTTTTGCCTGTTTTTTGGTGTCGAGCTGTCGTCCTTTTCACTCGCTGGCAAGCGATTGGCACCAAACCATTTGTCATGAGATGCTAACTGAACCTGCACACGTCTATTCGCCGCTACTGATCATACGCCTGCTTAATGATAGCTTGCAAAGCCTCGCTCAGACGCCCCTGTCGGGCAAAGTCCCACTGCCCGGAAAACTGAATGTCATCCACAACCCATGACATCCGATGGGCTTCGGACCGGTGCTGTTGCGGTTGCGCTCGAACCAACCAAACACGGTCAACCCATTGAACCGTGTCTACACCCTGGCCATAGGCCAGGGTCGCCTGCCAGACGTTTGCCTCTGCCGTCGGGGTCGCGCTGTCAAACCGATTCGCTCCTTCGAATAAAGACACCAACAATGCCCCCTGCATCAGAGGCGGCTCAGCCCCACCGTGACGGGCAAACAGGTGATGCTCCGCAGCCCGTGCCTGGCGCAATAGCATCGCAAGCTTCTCAGATATGACTGGTGTCAATGCACGCAACTGCTCCTCGGTAGGCACACCAAATATCTGCAACTTAACAACTTGACTGTAAAAAGCCTGAACCGCCTGAGCCTGAGCTGCTTGGTCTGACGGCGGAACTTCTTTGGCAACTAACCCATGCGTGCAGCCAGACAAGCAAGCAGCAACAGACGCCGCACCAAAAACGAGCAGCTTTCGACGGCAAATTTCAGTGAGACACAATCTAGCATCCGTACTTGCAGAGATCATGGTTCGCCTTGAGAAATTGATTGGGTCAGCTCATATAGATAGAGATTGATCATCGTTTTACTGCTCCATTTTGCATCAAACAACACAAAATATTTCACCTGATGCGAATGACTTACGCTATTCTCGACTGCGTTCACCAATCTATAGGAGACTTCCGTGTCCCACACCGTTGCCAAACTCATGGTCGATACCCTGCACCAAGCCGGCGTCAAACGCATCTATGGTGTGGTCGGAGACTCTTTGAATGGTTTTACCGATGCCTTGCGCTCGCGTCCCGAGATGCAATGGATGCACATGCGCCACGAGGAAGCGGCCGCATTTGCTGCCGGTGCTGAGGCGCACTTAACGGGTGAGATTGCAGTTTGTGCTGGCAGTTGCGGGCCAGGTAACTTGCATTTGATTAATGGACTGTTTGACTGCCATCGCAGCCGTGTGCCGGTCGTGGCCATTGCCGCCCACATCCCTAGCAGTGAGATTGGCACCGGCTATTTTCAGGCGACACACCCGGAGATTCTGTTTCAGGAATGCAGCCACTACGTCGAGCTAGTCTCCAACCCAGCGCTTTTGCCGCGTGTGCTGGAGCGTGCGATTCGCACTGCCGTGGCCAAGCGTGGCGTGGCAGTCGTTGTCATTCCGGGGGATGTGGCGCTTGCAATGACAGACACGCCCGCGCCGACATGGACACAGCCTCGGCCACCGGTGCTTGCTCCAAACCCGGACGATATCGCAGCACTGGCAGATCTTCTGAACCAATCATCTCGCGTGACAATGATGTGCGGTGCCGGCAGTGCCGGGGCGCATTCTGAGATCATTGCGCTTGCCAGCAAACTGAATGCGCCCATCGTGCATTCGCTGCGCGGCAAGGAGTTTGTCGAGTATGACAATCCATTTGATGTAGGGATGACGGGGTTGATCGGGTTTTCTTCGGGTTATCACGCCATGCGTAACTGTGACACCCTGCTCTTGGTTGGCACCGATTTTCCGTATCGTCAGTTCTATCCTGAGCACGCCAAGGTGGCACAAATCGACTGTCGTTCTGAGAGCCTGGGCAACCGTCGCAGGCTCGATCTGGGGATACTGGGGGACGTAAAAACAACGTTGGGCTCGCTGTTGCCCCACCTTGCACAAAAGACCGATGCCAGTTTCCTGAACGCTGCCCGAGAACACTACAAAAAAGCACGCCACGAGCTGGATCAATTGGCGGTCATCGGGCCTGGCGACAAGAACATACACCCGCAGGCTGTCGCCAGGCTGTTGAGCGAAAACGCCAGCGATGACGCGGTGTTCACCTGCGACGTGGGCACACAAACGGTCTGGGCTGCACGCTACCTGAAGCTAAATGGCAAGCGGCGTTTGATCGGGTCTTTTAATCATGGCTCCATGGCTAACGCCATGCTGCAGGCGATCGGTGCACAGGCCAGCCACCCAAATCGTCAAGTTATTTCCATGTCGGGCGACGGTGGATTTGCCATGATGATGGGTGATATCTTGAGCCTGAAGCAACTTAACTTGCCAGTCAAGATCGTGGTACTTAACAACGGAACGCTTGGGTTTGTTGAGATGGAGATGAAAGCCAACGGGTTCGTGGACGTGGGCGTGGATCTACAAAACCCGGATTTTGCGGCGATGGCGCGGGCCATTGGGATTCATGCAGTTCGGGTAGACAATCCTGACCAACTTGAGTCAGCGGTGAAAGAGGTTCTGGCCCACCCTGGTCCGGCGTTACTCGATGTGGTCAGCGCCAGACAAGAGCTGGCCATGCCACCGACCACGACCATTGAACAAGCAAGCCACTTCGGATTGTTTTTATTGAAGGCGGTGCTTGATGGCCGTGGCAAAGAGGTGATCGATCTGGCCAAACAGAATCTGAGGCTCTAGCGCAAATCAGACTTCCGGGCGCTTGCCAGCCTCATGCCCCATGGGTTTGGATGTTGAAGCGCCCGGTTCAGCGCCTAGACCCGCTTTTTGCATGTCTTGGTAGAGCAACGCCCGCACAAAATGAATGTGCTGGCGATGCTTGAAATAGTCAGCACCCTGGCTGCCATAGATCTTCACGCGAATGGCTTCGGCCTCAATTTGATCTAGGCGCTCAAGGTACTGCTGCACCTTTAATGGGTCAAAGTCATTCGACAGTTCAAGCTCTAGTTCCTTGAGCTTGCCATAACTGGTCCATATCCGTCGCGTAAGCCGCTTGTGGCGATAGCTTGGTAGTGACAGGAGGATTGGATAGGCAAATGCCAGAAAGGGCATCAACACGTAGGCAAAGCGGTCAAGCAATTCAGCCAACCAAAACGGCAGATGCCGATCCAGGTACGGTGAGCCTTTCAAAAAATATTCCTGCGCCACCGGGCTTCGAGCGATGGCGGATTCGTTGAATTTTGGAAACGTGTCTTGCCCCGCAAAAAATGATGCCGCACCACTGATTTCAACCGCAGCCTTGATCAATAAGAACTGAATGGCTGGGTGCAGATCTTTTTGCGCCACCAGGGCAGTGGTGGTGCTGAGGATTTTAAGATCCTTGGTGGGCACGTTGTCAACCAGATTGATGGATCCTTCGGGAATCGTCAGCACATCCAGATACGGCAACAGACGATGGTACGCTTGCACCCGCGAAGGACTTAAGAGCACGATTTCTGGTGAGTTCAACAGTGCCTGCATGTTCTCGCTTTGAATCCCATCAACTAGCACTACCCCATCAAGCTTGCCTGAGAGCACATCCTCGACCGATTGACGGTCTGACTGAACCACGAAGTTCGACTGCTTGAAGGTGAGATTATTTAATGCCAGCAAGCGCTCAAACTGAACCTTGGTGCCCGTGCCCGGCTCACCAATGCCTAGCCGCCGGTCTGACAATGCATCAATGAAGCCATCCTGATTCTCTGGCAACCGGTCTTTGCGCAGCAGAAAGAAAATCGGTTCATAGTCAATGCTCCCCAAGTAAGCCAGCTGCTCGATGCCCTTGACATCACGCGCCAACCCCGATTGGGTCAGTGCCACATCGATACGAGGGCTGGCATTGGGATCCACCATGCGTTGCAAATTTGTCAATGGACCTGTCGATGGCAATACCTCGAGCTCAATGTCATATCGCTTGAAAAAGGCTTTGTAACGTTTGGCGATATCTTCGTACGAGCCACCAGACACACCCGCGGCAAATGTGACCTTAGACGGCGGCGGCGGTTCGGCGAAATAAATGGCCACTGCGGTAACGACCAACAGCGTCACAAAGATGGGCCAAGTTTCTTTAACGTATCGGTACCAGGCCAGAATGGACCATTGGATGTCCTGAAGAAAACCCAGCACATGGTCTTTGAAGTTGTCTGAAACCAGACGGCGGCTCGGTGGTGGCATGGAATGTTGCCTTTCTCATGGAGGGCGTGTTGTCGCCCGATATTCATTCTGAGGCAGTTTATACGCCGAAACGGTATCTTGATCGTCTACACACCATCATCGCGTTACGCCAGGCTTGGCTAACACTGGTTAGCTGCGAAGTTCGCGCTAGCAGCATCGAGTTGCCCTTAGCATCACCGGTCAAATCGGACGGGATCTTCTTACATATTCTTACATCGACAAATGTCACCGATTATGGTGATAATGCAATCATCAGTCTTCTTATGCCAAAAACAGCAGGTCTTTCACCCTTTAGCGGTGAATAGCACACAAAACGTTTCGCGTGTTACGAAACCATTGTTGAATCCTGCCATGCGATTACACATGAATAAAACGAAATCTGAGAAGCCTGTAGTGCCAAACTGCAAGCTCAAACTAATGCTCGGCCTGATGTCCTGGCTTGTCATGCCAATGTCAATGGCAGCGCCCACTGTCACCCTGTATGGCATCATCGATTTAAGCCTCTATTACAACCACATCTCGCGTGGCGCTGGCACGTGGGGGCCCGCCCAAAGTAACTCTCAAGCTGGCATGACCTCAGGCGTGATGAGTGGATCGCGCTGGGGCC
The DNA here is from genome assembly GCA_021208885.1 of Burkholderiaceae bacterium. Taxonomy (GTDB): domain Bacteria; phylum Pseudomonadota; class Gammaproteobacteria; order Burkholderiales; family Burkholderiaceae_B; genus Algicoccus. The sequence continues at coordinate 39,180 of JAJOJF010000019.1, read as the reverse complement.
TCAAAGGCAACGAGTCTCTTTCAGGACCATGGTCTGTGCAGTTCGTGCTTGAAGAGGGTGTGAACGCGCAAAACGGCACGCTAGGCCAAGGTGGCCTTGGGTTTGGTCGTCAGTCAACCTTGGCGATTTCAAACAGTCGATGGGGTTCGCTGCAATTTGGACGGGCTGCAAGCCTGGCCTATAGCTATCTGGTTCCTTTTGATCCCTTTAACATCTCTGGTAGCCAAGCCGGTTGGGGCTCATCTTTCGGTTCAGCCAATGGTGTAAGACCCAACAATCTGGTTCTCTACCAAAGTGGCGATATGTATGGATTACAAGCCAGTATTGGTTACTCATTCAATACTGGATTTAGCGCGATTTACGCCGGTGGACCGAATAACTCCATCCAACCAGGCACCCAGTTTTTTGGGACAAGCGCCAACATGCGCATGCTCACGGCTGCCATTCGCTACAGCAAAGGACCGCTTGCTTTATTGGCAACTTATGACGCAGTTTACGGCGCAAGCCAGATCATTGACAGCAACGCTCAAACAACCGCCAATACAAACCAGGCCACACCGAAAGCGTGGCTAGTGGCTGGCAGTTACGACTTTAAAGTGGTCAAGGTGTCTGCCGCAATCGGGCAAACCATTGATGGCGCATTTTTTGGGCAAGGTGCAGGCGCCGGCGGCTACTCGACTCCGCTGACAACCTTTAGCGAAGGTGCAAATGTGCTTTTTGCACAAGGCGCCAAGTCCTCCCAATATGCCCTTGGAGCGACGATCCCCACCGGACCACGTGGCAAGGTATTGTTGTCATGGCAAGCGCTGCAGCCAACCGGATCATTGAGGGCCAACGCAGCGCTAGCAACTCAAAATATCCTCAGTGCCGCCTACCTCTACAACCTCTCAAAACGCACTGACGTTTACGTCTGGGGCTCATACGGCAACAACTACCAAACGTTTAGCACCGCAAAAACCTCTGTGGTGGGGACAGGTATCCGGCACTTTTTCTGATGCTAGACCTTCAGCCGGTTAGTAAATGTAAGTTTTGTAATAAACAGTGTGTTAACTCTCGCGCCTGATTACAGAAAAATTATCAAGGGGAATTAGATGATTAACCTGATTTTGACAGCACTGGTGCCAGTGGCGTTCGTCGTGATACTTGGGTTTGTCGCGGGCAAAACCAAGTTGGTCAATTCCGATGGCGCTAAAAGCCTTTCGACAACTGTGGTGAACTTCGCTCTCCCATGCACATTGTTTGTCTCCATTTTCAGCTTCAGCCCCAGCCAGTTTGAAAACGTGGGCTACGTGCTGACACTTTTTATCGGGATTATCATTCCGTTTTTGTTCGCGCTGGTTCTTGGACTATTTATCTGGAAAAAACCAGCCGGCGAAGCATCTCTTTTTGCCAGCAACAGCGGATTTCCAGACATGGCCTACTTCGGTTTGCCGGTGGTCATGACAGTGGTTGGGCAACAAGGGATGTTGCCCATTATTGTGGGCAACATCATCACCAGCATTGTTGTTATCCCGGTCGTCATGGCCCTGCTGAATAAACAAAAAGGCGCCACAGAAGGTGCAGGGACAACGCCTGGCATCGGTGATATCTTGCTAAACACCATTAAACAACCCGTGGTCTGGGCTCCGATTCTGGGCCTGATTCTTGCCTTGCTTGGCTTTAAGTTGCCAGCTCTGGCGACTGACTCATTGAAACTGATCGGTGGCATTTCCGGCGGACTAGCGCTATTTACGCTGGGCATATTGCTATCTTTCCTGGCGCCTCGCGTTGATCTGCAAGTCATTACGGCAGTCATCCTGAAGAATCTGGTCATGCCTGCCTTGGTGCTGGTTTTGGCGCTCACCTTCAAGCTAGACCCACTGTTGGCCAAAGGCGCCATCATCATCGCGGCATGCCCCGCAGCCACCATGGGTGCGATGCTAAGCTCGCAGTTTGCCATTGCCACTGACAAAATTCCAGGACAAATTCTCGCCAGCAATGTGGTGGCGATCTTTACCATGGCGATGTGGATTTTTATCGCTGAAAAATTGTTTTGACGCAAATTTCGTGCGTTTCATTAAAAGGGAACAACCATGACTGACGTTCGTAAAGAATCCGACAGCTTAGGCATCGTCGAAGTACCAGCCGACAAACTCTGGGGTGCACAGACCCAGCGTTCGCTTGAGCACTTCAGCATCGGCAAAGATCTCATCCCGCGCGAGATGATCACTTCGTATGCCACGTTAAAAAAAGCAGCAGCCAACGTGAATCACGCGAGTGGTCGCTTGCCTGACCAGCAACATGACTTGATCGTTAAAACCTGCGACGAAATCCTAGCAGGCCAGCATCATGACATGTTCCCGTTGCACGTGTGGATGACAGGCAGCGGCACCCAGTTCAACATGAACGTGAATGAAGTGGTGTCAAACCGCTGCTGCCAGTTGGCTGGCACAGATCTGGGCAGCAAAACCCCGGTTCACCCCAATGATCACGTCAACATGGCGCAGTCATCCAATGACTCATTCCCGTCAGCCATGTACATTGCGGCTGCGGTCAACACCACATCTCGCCTGATCCCCGCTGTCAAGGCACTGCGTGATGCCATGGACGCGAAGGCGAAAGCCTGGAAAGACATCGTCAAGATTGGCCGCACGCACATGCAAGACGCAACGCCCTTGACGCTCGGCCAAGAGTGGTCGGGATACGTCGGCATGCTCGACGATGATCTAGAGCGCATCAATGATGCACTCAAAGGGGTTTACCACCTGGCTTTGGGTGGAACTGCTGTAGGCACTGGCATTAACGCCGCGCCCGGGTTTGCAGAAGACGTTGCCAAAGAAATCGCCAAACTTACTGGCCTGCCATTTGTCTCTGCGCCGAACAAATTCACCGTGCAAGGCGCCCATGACGCTCTGGTTCACCTGTCTGGCGCATTTCGTACATTGGCAGTCTCCCTGTTTAAGATCGGCAACGACATTCGGCTCATGTCTTGCGGCCCACGCGCAGGCTTCGCAGAACTCAAGATCCCGGAAAACGAGCCTGGCTCCTCGATCATGCCTGGCAAAGTCAACCCCACACAGGCTGAGGCGCTGACCATGCTCGCTGCCCAGGTGATGGCCAATGATGTGGCAGTGGGATTTGGTGGCGCAAGCGGCTATCTGGAGATGAACGTCTACAAGCCGCTGATCATTCAAAACATCACGCACTCGATTACCTTGATGACTGACGGCTGCACCAACTTCCGCAAGTTCCTGGTTGAAGGCACCGAACCCAACCTGAAAAAAATCGCCGAATACGTGGAGCGCTCGCTGATGCTCGTGACCGCTCTCGCACCGGTGATTGGTTACGACAAGGCATCCAAGATCGCCCACTACGCCATGGACAATGACCTGACGCTCAAGGCTGCCGCACTTAAACTGGGATTCGTTTCGGAAGAAGAGTTTGATCGCGTGGTCGATCCAGCCAAGATGGTTCATCCCTACGTGGCGAAATAGACTATCGAAGGTTGTTTTGTGCTTTATGTTTTGTCTGGATAGATTAACGATTGATTAAATGGAGTCCTCTTATGGCCAAGACCGCTGCCAAAGGATATAGCGCCCTGCACGACCCGAGCATCAACCGTGGCTCGGCGTTTACGACCGAACAACGCAAGTCCATGGGCCTTGAAGGCCTGTTGCCTGTTGGCGTTGACAGCCTCGAGTTGCAAATTGCCCGGGTACATACGCAACTCGACATGTTGGACAACGACTTGCAGCGTTACTTGTTCCTGATGGATCTGCAAAGCCGCAACCAAACACTCTTTTACGCAGTATTGATGGGTGACCCAGCTCGCTTCATGCCGCTGGTTTACACGCCAACGGTCGGTGAAGCCTGCCAGAAGTTTGACCACATCTTCCGCTCCTCGCACGGGGTGTACTTGCCCATTACCGCCAAGGGCCGCGTTAAAGATCTGCTCAAGAACTGGCCACAGAAAGACGTGCGGTTCATCGTGGTTACCGATGGCGAGCGTATTTTGGGCTTGGGTGACCTGGGTGTGGGTGGCATGGGCATCCCGATCGGCAAACTGGCGCTCTACACCGCTGTGGCAGGCGTGCCGCCCGAGCTCACCTTGCCGATCACCCTGGATGTCGGCACCAACAACCATGAACTGCTTGATGACCCGTTGTACTTGGGTCTACGCCAACAGCGCGTTCGCGGCAAAGACTACGATGCTTTCATCGCTGAGTTTGTCGATGCGGTCCAGGCGCTCTACCCCAAGTGCTGCATCCAGTGGGAAGACTTTGCCAACTTCAACGCGGTCGGCATCCTGCAAAAGTACAAGGACAAGGTTTGCACCTACAACGATGACATTCAGGGCACGGCCGGCGTGGCTTTGGCCGGGATTTTTGGTGGCGTGCGCGTTACCGGCAAAAAACTCACCGAACACAAGTTCCTCTTCATGGGCGCTGGCTCGGCTGCCACCGGAATTGCTGAACTCATCAGTCAAGCCATGGCGATGGAAGGCTTGAGCATTGATGAGGCTCGCGCCCGTAACTGGCTGTTTGATATCAACGGCTTGGTGCAGTCATCACGCAAGGATCTGGCAGACTTTCAAAAGCCCTTTGCTCACAAGCACGCAGCGAGCAACTCGTTTGTGGATGTCATCAAGGACCTCAAACCCACTGGCATTATTGGTGTGAGCACGGTCCCCAAGCTCTTTAACCAGCAGGTTATCGAGGCCATGTCTGAAGTCAATGAGCGTCCAATCATTTTCCCCTACTCGAACCCGACCTCACGATCGGAATGCACGGCTGAAGAGGCCTACAAATGGTCAGACGGCAAAGCGATTTTTGCCAGCGGCAGTCCGTTTGGTCCAGTCCAGTACAAAGATAAAACCTATATTCCTGGCCAGGGCAACAACGTTTACATCTTCCCGGCGATGGGCATGGCGGTTCTAGCTACCCAGTCAAAACGAGTCACCGAAGAGATGTTCATCGTGGCTGCCAAGGCGGTGGCTGAACAGGTCACCCAGGAAGAACTCGACACAGGCTTGATCTACCCGCCTCAGTCACAGATTCTGGATGCCTCCCTGCACACGGCCGCCAAGATTGCCGAGTACATATTTGACAATAACTTGGCACGGGTCAAACGTCCCAAAGACATTGAGGCACACATTCGCAAAACAGCCTATCGTCCTGTTTACGACCCAGCGTAAATCCGGGTTATGGCAAGTAACTTAGTTGACTGCCTCAAGCGTGCAGTAGTTCTACTGCACGCCAATGGCCAGACCACTCAGCGGTTAATTGAAGACACCTCCCGGCTCGCCAGAGCTGGGGGGCTAGAGTGGCAGATCGTGCCGCAATGGGATGGCGTGTTCTGTCGCTGGCGAAACACTGATGATGATTGGTGGGAGACCGCCATCTTGTCGGTGCGCCCGGCTGGCGTGGACATGCATAAGGTTGCTCAGACCAATCGTGCCATTGATCTCGCCTGCGCAAGCAAACACCAGTTGACGGCAAACGATCTAAACGCGCTAGATCGGCAGCTCACAGACATCGAACAGTTTCCGCCAAGCACCCATGCAAGGTTCGTGGTGATGGCTGGCCTTGGTGCCTCGGCTCTGGGGCTGATTTTCGGTGTGGCTGACAGTCTGGTATTGGCATTGATCTTTGTGACGGCGGCTCTTGGTGCCGGGGTTAGACGAATACTGGCGCACTACAGTGACAATCTGTTGCTACAACCTTTTGTAGCTGCCTTGATCGCCGGCGTCTGCGGCGGTATCGCCCAAGGCCTGTTCGATGACCCAAGGGTTCAATTCATCGTCATTGCACCGTGCATGATCCTGGTGCCAGGCGCCCACATTCTGAACGCCTCGCTTGATCTGGTGCGTGGCCGATTGGGGTTGGGTCTGGCGCGGTTTGCTTATTGCGCGCTGATTCTCTTGGCCATTTGTGCTGGTTTGTTAATTGGACTTGCAGGCACACATGGCACTCTGTCATCGAGCGCAGTCACCGTACACACCGCACTGTGGCTCGACATTCTGTCAGCGGGCGTTGCAGTGGCCGCCTTTGGTGCTTTTTTCTCGCTGCCATGGGGACTGCTGGCCGCACCTGTCATCGTGGGCATGGTCTGCCACGGTAGCCGTTGGTTGGTTCTGGAATCTGGTGGTGGTGTGGTAACCGCCACTTGGTGGCTTGCATTATCTCAGGCAGCGTCATGACGATTCTAGCCCGCACACTGAAACTGCCCTTCGCTGCACTGGCATTCGCATCGGTCGTCTCGATGATGCCCGGGATTTTTGTGTTCAAGTTTGCGGCCAGCTTGGTCGACATCTATGACGCAGGCAGCGAGGCGACTTTGACCATGCTACTCAATGCAGTGACCAACGGCACCGGGGCCTTCATGATTGTGATGGCAATGACTTTCGGTTTAATCGTGCCCAAGATGTTGATCGAGGGTGTGATTTACAAAGGCACTTGATTACACGTTGATGGCGATTCAGCAGACGGTTGATAACTATTGACCACTAAACAGCCTGCATCAAGCGATTCCAAACACCTTGGCACGACCGATCAGCAACAATACACTCGCCACGAATCCAAGCACCAACAGCACGATATAAAGACCAAAGAACTGCTTTTCAGAAGCCACCTTGAAAAACCGTTGCCCGAGCCAACCACCCAAAAATGTCAGTGGCACAAGCAATACGGCCGCTGCCAGACTACCAAGATGCAACATACCCAAGGCAATGAGCGGGATGATCTTTAAGGCGTTTTGAATAAGCAAAAACGTCGATTGGGCGCCAACAAACTGATCCTTGCCAATTCGGTAGCACAAAAAGAAAATGGTCATCAGCGGCGAACCCGAGTTCGCGACTGTCTGACTGATACCTAGACCAGTGCCCATCAGGAACAAGCTCTTGGGCGTTGGCGACACTAGATAGCTGAATATTCTGGCGATCTGTTCACGCAGACTCACGAGCGCAACGTAGACCAAGGATAGAGCAGCCACCAAGATCTCCAAACGACGCTCGATTAGAGCCATCTCACCATCAGACACCAGCAACCAAAGAATCATTCCACCAACCGTTGTCCCCAGAAAAGCTGCGGGAATCAATGGTCGAAGCAATTCGGGCTTGGCATCACCTTTGTGTTGAAAGTAGGATGTCAATGCCGCTGGTAGCATGATGGCAGCCACCACAGCAATACCCGATTGGGGGCCAAGCGCCAGAACCATTAAGGGTGACACCACAAAGCCTCCTGCGCCAATTCCACTGCGGGCAAATCCCATGAGAAATGCGGCTAAAACCGCCAATGCAACAGACAACGTTGGATCGGGTTGCAGACGAAATACGTCTAGCCAAGTGTGAACATACATGGATGGGTGCCTGATTCGTGTCTAAAGAATTTCCCAATGCAGATACGCACAGGGATGGTTCAAAGAACCTTGGTTTGCAATTCATGATTAGACGTGAAGTGTAGCTTCACGAACACTGCAAATCTAACGGTTTCTTACCTTTCCTAACATTTTCTATTTCCACAAACTCGTGTACATTCGCATCGCAAGATTCTGAAGCGCACACAAAAATAACTCATAAACATCGCAAGCTCGGGAGCAACCCATGACTAAAACCGTTAAACAGGCCACCTTTGATCTATTGCGTCGCCTTAACCTGACCACCGTGGTGGGCAATCCTGGCTCCACTGAAGAAACATTCCTGAAAAACTTCCCGAAAGACTTTGACTACATCCTCGCATTACAAGAGGCCAGTGCCGTCGCAATTGCTGACGGTATTGCGCAAAGCACTCGCAAGCCCGTGATTGTCAACCTGCACACTGGTGCTGGGCTGGGCAATGCCATGGGCACGTTGCTCACCGCTTTTCAAAACAAGACACCGCTCATTATCACAGCCGGTCAGCAAACGCGCGAGATGCTCTTGATCGAACCATTGCTCACCAACATCGAAGCCACCACCATGCCAAAGCCCTGGGTGAAGTGGAGTTATGAGCCGAGCAGAGCACAAGACATTCCGGGCGCTTTCATGCGAGCTTATGCAACAGCAATACAGCAACCAACTGGCCCCGTGTTTTTATCGTTGCCGCTTGATGACTGGGATCAGCCGGCATTGGATATCGATGTTTACCGACAGGTCAGCGAGCGCGTTGCCCCCGATCCTGTCTGGGTGGCCGAGTTTGCGCAGGCGTTAAACGACAGTAAGAACCCGGTACTGATCCTCGGTGCTGACATTGCCCGCAGTCAAGCCTGGGATGAAGGCATCAAGCTTGCAGAAAAACTGGATGCACCCGTGTGGATGCCGCCGTTTTGTGAGCGCACGGCATTTCCCGAAACGCATCGCCTCTACCAGGGCGCTCTGCCAGCTGCGATCGGTCCACTGTCCTCGAAGCTTGCTGGACATGATCTGATTCTTGTCGTGGGAGCACCCGTGTTTCGTTACTATCCTTATGTCGCGGGTGACTACTTGCCGGCTGGCGCGAGGGTGTTGCACGTCACCGATGACCCAGGCATGGCTGCTAAAGCAGCGGTCGGTCACAACATCGTCGGCGATTCGAAATTGTTCTTGCAGATGTTGTTGCCACAACTGAAAGAGCGAAAGTCTGCTGGCGTACCATTGCGTGCCGCCCCCAAACAAGCGGATGCCAACGCTAAACCATTGTTACCGCATGCGGTGCTTGAAGTGCTCAAGCAGCACTCGCCAGATGACATCGTTCTCGTGGAAGAATGCCCGTCAATCGTGCCGCTGATGCAGGATGTTTTCCGGATCGATCAACCTGATACGTTTTATACGTTTTCATCTGGCGGCTTGGGCTGGAACTTGCCTGCCGCTGTCGGATTGGCACTTGGGGAAAAACGATCCGGGCGCAATCGACCCGTAATTTGCCTGATGGGTGATGGCTCGTTCCAATACTCGATTCAGGCTGTCTACTCGGCTGTTCAACAAAAGACTCATCTAGTCTATGTGGTGTTTCAGAACGAGGAGTATGGAATTCTCAAGCAGTTCGCTGAGCTTGAAGAAACACCCAACGTGCCAGGCCTTGACCTACCGGGGCTTGACATCGTTTCACTGGCCAAAGGGTATGGTGCCAAAAGTGTACTGGTCGAAAACTTGCAAGACCTGGCCCGCGAGTACCAGCAAGCACTCGCGGCCAAGGACACGACCTCGGTGATTGTCGTCACCATCACCAAGGCGCTCGGTTCGTTACTTGGTTAATCGATACGAACAGTCATGTGATGACCGATAACTCGCGACCACTCGGTAGCTTCGCTTTTCACTCACGATGAGGCAATAAAATGGCAACACAGTCAGGCGCACAAATTGTTCAGGATTTCCTGGCATGTAACGACATAGAGTATGTATTTGGCAATCCCGGTACCACTGAAACAACCTTTCTCGCCGCACTCGCCGGTGCTAAAACACAATACATTCTGGCGTTACATGAATCCTCGGCAACGGGCATTGCCGCTGGTTACGCCCTCATCAAAAACAAGCCCGCCGTCGTCAATATCCATACCTATCCGGGACTCGCAAATGCGCTTTTCAATATGAAAAACGCGCATGACGCTGGCATTCCCTTATTAGTGATCGCAGGTCAGCAAGACACTCGTTTTCTGATTCATAACCCAGTCCTATCCGCACCCAATACGGAGCTTGCAAAGACAGCCACAAAGTACGCCTATGAAGTCAATCGGATTGAGGATCTGTCGATCGCGTTTCAGCGCTGTTATGTACAGGCCGGTCTTGAGCCCCGCAAACCGGTGTTTCTCTCCATTCCCATGGACTTGATGGCCTCTGAAACCGATCAGGTTTGCTTCAGAAAAACCAGAATCATCGACGATGTTGTGTCCGAGTCGATCGAGGAAGTTGCTGCAGCGTTGAAGGCTGTGCCTAAAGGCAAACTTGCGATTGCTGCTGATTATGCCGTGGGTGCAAGCGATGCAATTGCAGCAATGACCGCCGTCGCGCACAAGCTTGGTGCCGACATTTACTCTGCACCGTTTCATGTTCAAGGCGTCGTTGACCCACTTGATCCGAATTATTGCGGTCAGATCCCGGCCACAACTTCCGACATCAATGCCCTGCTGTCTAAGTACGACACTTTATTATTGCTTGGCGAGAAGATCGACACCTTCCTTTACACCGGAAAATCAGCATTCCCAATGGCGTTAAAGGTGATTCACATTAGCCCGACACCAAGCCAACTCGGCTTTGATTATCCGGTTGATTTAGCGGTGGTTGGCAATTTGCGTTGCACTTTGGAGGCGATATCCAAAAGCCTTGGCGATAGCGGGCCCATCAAATCGAGTTTTGATGCTCAGACTGCCTTGGCTGGCGTTAGAAATACCTACTCAACCCCAGATAGGGATCCAAGCGACAAAGTCATTGTTGAAATTTTGGCCAAGCTCGATCACTCAACGCACATTGTCACCGAGGGCTCATCTGAAGATGCCATCGTGCAAGATATCTCTGTCAAGCTTGGCTATCGCAATGTGCACTTCTCTCCGCGTGGCGGTGGTTTGGGATGGGCAATGCCGTTGGCTACTGGCATGTCTTTGGCAACCTCAGAGCATTCTGTCTGTTTTGTGGGTGATGGCGGCAGCCTCTTTTCCATTCACGCTATTTGGACTGCTGCCAAATACAAGATCCCAGTCATTTTCATTTGCTTTGTGAATCATGAGTACCGGATTCTGAAAGATCTGTGGTGCAAAGAAAAAGGCGTTGATTTCGCGACAACCAATTTCATTGGCTTGGACTTTACGGATCCCAACCTGGATTTGGCTGCTATTGCCGCAGGATTTGGAGCTCGCATTGATCGTTGCAACGAGGTTGATAACGTTCAGAAAGTTTTAGATAGCGCCCTAGCGTATCAAGGCCCAACCATGATTTTTGTAGAAAGGCGAACGTAATTGTGTCGCCTGAATAAAGTCAGGCTGTCTTACGCGGATGTTTTTGTACCGATACTGGTTGGCTCAATTGCCAACCAGCATTAGCCGTAAACTCAATTGATCCAATCATCGCCCGGCATGATTCGTTTCATGAACTCGTCAAACATGGGAACAGTAAACGCTGTATCACCATGATTGGGGCTCCAGATCATCCCCTTTTTAATCAAGGAGCTTCGCGTTGGCGCCCATGAAGAAACTTCGCTGGAAAAATACGCCGCGATATCGCCGGAGCGGTGCGGCCCCGGCCCCAATGCAGCCATGGCACGCAAGTATTTCTTTTCTCTTGGCGTAAGACGATCAAACCTGACGCGGAAGAAACCCTCATCCAACGCAGCAATGGCCGTTGTTGAGGCCTTTTCCACATCTGCCAGCACAATCGGGCTAGCAGTTGCTGCACTCCACGTGTGACTTCCCCATTGCTGCAGGTAATAAGCATAGTTTTGGCTGACGTCCAGAATTTTCTGAACCGCCTCATCGGTGATCTCAACCCCTTCGTTTTCTAGAGGCTTGACGATCGCTTGCTTGGCAGCACTCGGACATAAAGGGCCGATTTCCGGGAAGTCAAACAGCCTCTCCGCATAAGATTTTGCATTGCCCATTTGACCCCGTAATTGTGGCAAGCCCGCCCCGATCAACACGACGGGCAAGGCGCGTTGCTCTATTCGGTGCATCGCCGTAATCAATGCGGCTAATTGTGGCTCAACGACATACTGCAACTCATCAATCAAAATAACAACGGCGGTTTTAGCGGCCTTGGCTGCCATTCCAATCTGTTCGAATAATGCTTGAAGGTCATGTTCGAGGTCACCATTATCAGCTAAGCCTGGCTCAGGCTCGTAGTCAAGACCCACCTCAATGTCTTTAAATACGATCCGAAGCTTGGAGACAAATCCAGCTAACGCCCTGAGCCCTCGGACTGCATAGTCCTTTGCATTCTCGACTTGACTCAGTCGAAGCAAGGCAAGCCGAAGCTGTGGTGCTAACAGCGCTGGCAAAGAACGGCCCTCGGGCGCCTCAATCCTGACAGTATGAATCCCTATGTTTTCTGCATCTTCGCGGATCCGGTCCAGCAAAACAGTTTTACCAACGCCTCTGAGACCAACCAACATTGCACTCTTTGCAGGTCGCCCAATACGGGCGCGCTCAACCGCCAGCATTAACTGCTCGCGAAGTTGAGTTCGACCGGCAAGCTCTGGCGGCGGCGTACCGGCGCCAGGCGCAAAGGGGTTGTAAACTGGATTCATATTTATACTAATATTTGTAAAATTACCATTTTATGATAACTTTTCTAATTTTTGTATAAATATCTCAAAACCGCCTTATATCCCCTAGCTAGCCCTATTCCAAAAGCCTGGCGAAAGCTCGTGGCGAGTCAACGGATGGTTGTAGGTAATCGCAAGGAAAGTATAAGTGGCCCTGTGAAAATGGTGGCCCCCCTCGGAGTCGAACCGAGCACCAACGGATTATGAGTCCGCTGCTCTAACCAAGCATGAGCTAGAGGGCCACTTGTTTGAGGAACCGTAGTTTAACCGACTTCAAAACTGACGGTGCACAGACCCTCCAGGCGACTCTCCTGGTGATTTGCCTGCTTACGTTCATTGGCCTATCCTAGTCTGTCGAACTTTCGTTGTGTAAATAAGGAAAATGACCATGCACACACTTAGCTTCAAGGCAATAGCACGGGCATTGGTGGTGACAGTGGTGATGACTGTGGTGACGGCGATGGCATCAATGCTGCCGACTGACAGTCTGGCTGACCCACCCCCGGGCAAAGGCAATCCGAACAAAGGCAATTCAGGCAACCACAATGGCAACAACAGTGTCCAGTCGATTAACAATTCGTTAAGCAACACAACGGCGGATCTCATCACGGCGGGCATCACCATCGCTGCGGCTCGGGCCCTGGCTGTTGACGTCGGTGCCACCGGCTTTAAGCCCTTGCCGCCTGGCATTGCCAAGAATCTGGCCCGAGGAAAGCCTTTGCCTCCAGGCATTGCCACACGTAACTTACCCAGCAATTTGCTAAAGGGTCTGCCTTACTACGACGGTTACCAATGGCTCGCGGCCGGAACCGATCTACTGTTGATCCACACCGCCTCGCGTGTTGTTGCAGACGTTTTGACTGACGCTCTGCGGTAAGCGTTTCTGAATGTCACAGCTTAATCGTGCGAGATTTTTCGGTGTATTCGACGCACAATCTGCCAGACCACAAACACGGTCGGCGCAATGGCCACCCCGGCGACTAAATCCGGCGAAAACGGTAGCCAGCCTGACGTCTTGCCGGCTTTGGCGAGGTAATAAATGAGGCTCACTACGTAGTAAGAAATCGCCGCAATCGATAGACCTTCAACCGTTTGCTGCAACTTTAACTGCAAGGCTTGGCCACGGGTGAGCTTTTCGAGGAGCTGCTGGTTTTGTTGTTCGGTCATGATGTTCACGCGCGTGCGCAACAGGTCACTAACACGGCTGACCCGTTCAGACAGCGAATCCAAGCGCTTGGCTGTGGCAGCGACAGTGGCCATGGCTGGCCCCAAACGCCGCTCGATGAATTCACCCACAGTTTGAATGCCTGGCGCAGGCGTTTCGCGTAATTCCTTGATCCGTTGCAAGACAATGTCATGATAGGCAGCCGTGGCCGAGAACCGATAATTATGATCGGCATTGGCACGCTCAATCGTGGCAGCCAACGAAGCTAGGTTGTGCAATAACTCAGGATCTTGGCTAGTGCTGCTCTCAACCTCGCGCGCAATGGTTGCCAGCGAGTTTTCCGCCTCAGCCAGTTGCACCCCCAACGACTTGGCTACCGGCAGGCCTTTGAGCGCCATCAAGCGGTAGATCTCCATCTCGATAAGGCGATGCGCGGTTCGCCCTACTCTGGCTGCTGAGGTATGCGAAGGGGTTAGCACCAACAGACGTTCAATCCCGTCATTCTGTACCCGAAAATCGGTGAGCACCAGCGAATGGCCTTGTGTTCCCAGTTTGGATATCAAAAGCGTTGATTCGCCAAACCAGGCTTGCCCAACCTCAGTGCCCTGTGCCAACACGTCTTCGGTGCTTTGCAGCACCGTCACCTCAATAGCGGCAATCGTCTGACCCGGGGCCTGCGAGAACCACTGTGCAAACGGTTCTTGAACGGCACGCACCTGCGCCAGCCAAACCACGGGACTGCGGCCAGCAGTGTTGCTGGCATCTAACGGCAACACCATCGTGTAGCGGGTGAACTCGGTGTGCCGTTCCCATTTGATGTCACCGCCAGCGACTCGCACCCGGGCAAAATTGCCAGTGGTGCCAGCTGTGTCAACGCTGGCGTTCAGTTTGGCCAGATGCGCGAGCTCCTCTTCACGCGAAACATGGTCGTTTAGAACCGCCAAACAAAATACAACCACTGGCTGTGGCGCCTGACCGACCGGACGCGCGTGTATCTCATCGTGCAGACGACGACGATCGGGATGCTCAGGAGGCAAATAGTTGCTGGGACTCGACATGACCGAAAGTAAAACCTATTTTGTGCAAATGCACAATCAGCGGTTTCGATCAATTCCCAAGCAAACATAGAAGCGCCCCCAGAAGCTGAGTTCGCGTCGATCAGTGGTGCGTTGGTATGATCTGTCGATCGATTGCTTAAAAACCACCACGTTGAGGAACTTATGCCAGACAACAACATCCCGCCGCTTTCCCCTCTTCAGAAGCAGATCTTCGGTGAAGCCGTTAAACATTCCGGCAAGTTGATCGCCATTGGTGTACTGCTCGTGATTTGTGGCATGGTCGGGTGAATTGCCGAGACCGCGTTTTCTTATGCGTCAATTTCCATTCTCGGTGCCGTGGCCTTTGTCGGTGGCGTATTCATGGCAATCCATGCGTTTCAGTCCAAAGGCTGGCGAACTTTCCTGATCCAGTCCCTGTTTGCCGCACTCTATATCGGGCTAGGTGTGTTTGTCTGGATGGCGCCTCTGGCTGCGCTTGAAGGCCTGACCATCTGGCTGGCAGCGTTGTTTCTGGTGACTGGGGTATTGCGTATCATCGCTGCAATTCAAAACGGTTCGGGAGGCAATATGCTTTGGCCTGCTCTGTCCGGGGTGTTGACCATCATTCTGGGCGTGATGATTCTCAACAGCTGGCCAGAGGGAAGCACCTGGGTGCCTGGCCTGTTGCTCGCCATCGAATTATTGCTGCAAGGTTGGGCATTGGTTTTCATTGGCTTGGCCATCAAACGCGCCTCGCAAAAGCAGTAAAACCAACTGCGCAGCCCACAACAAATAATCCACAGCCAACAATCGATCAACGATCCACGGGAAAATCAAAAATGAAAGCAGCCTGGTATTCCAAAAACGGCAAAGCGAGCGAGGTTCTGACAGTGGGCAACTGGCCTACGCCGCAACCAGGTCCGGGTGAGGTATTGGTTAGGCTACACACTTCAGGCGTGAACCCCTCCGATGTCAAATCCCGTGCCGGTCGCCCGTTGGCATTTGAGCGCATCATTCCACACAGCGACGGTGCAGGTGTCATTTCAGCTGCGGGTGCTGACGTCGATCCTGGACGGGTAGGTGAGCGTGTCTGGATATGGAACGGTGCCTGGCAGCGTGCCATGGGTACTTGCGGTGAGTTCATTGCGCTGCCTGCCGAGCAAGCCGTGCTAATGCCAGACCACATCAGCTTTGAAGCCGGGGCTTGTCTGGGCATTCCAGCGCTCACCGCCTGGCAGGCCGTTGAACACGCCGGTGACATATCAGGCAAAAACGTCCTTGTTGTTGGTGCCGCCAATGCGGTAGGAAACTACTGCGTGCAGATGGCAAAGCGCAAGGGCGCTCAAGTCATTGGCACAGTGGGCAGCCCAGAAAAAGCTGAGCTCGCCAAGGCAAGAGGTGCGGATCACACCGTAAATTACAAGCACGATGATTGCGTGGCACAAATCGTTGATGCAACCGGCCCCAGTGGCATTGATGTGATCATCGACATGGACTTCTCGAGCGTTGATCGATTTGTCACTGGTGGTGCGTTAAAACGGCATGGCACCATCGTTTGCTACGGCTCAAATGACATGACAAGAGTGACATTTGACTTCAAGACATGGCTGTATAACTCGGTTACGCTCAAGTTATTCCTGGTCTATGACCTCACGCCAAACGAGCGAATCAAGGCCGTTTCGGGCTTGACTGAGCTTTTGCGGCAGGATGCACTACGCCACGATATCGGTGCACGATTTACGATCGATGAGGTTGCGATTGCCCACGAGACAGTTGAACAAGGCCGAACCATCGGCAATGTAGTGATTGAGCTCTAATGCTGAATCTCTACTCGCCCAATGATTTGGCAAACCGCCGCTGACGCTTGCGGTAACGCAAGACAATGGCCAAACGCCAAAGAAGACTGACACTCAAATAGCAAACCACGGATCCCACCACAGCAAACAAGGCCAGTCCTGTAAACAGCGGTGCCGCCACATCGCCAATCCGGTCAATCCAGCCTGTGCTCGTTACGCTGATCTGACTCATCTGCTC
Source organism: Burkholderiaceae bacterium (assembly GCA_021208885.1). Taxonomy (GTDB): domain Bacteria; phylum Pseudomonadota; class Gammaproteobacteria; order Burkholderiales; family Burkholderiaceae_B; genus Algicoccus. Next base: position 22,762 of record JAJOJF010000019.1, on the reverse strand, counting down.
AGCGAGCATGGCTTCGGTGACGTCAGCGCCCTGATCCCCAAGCAACCAGTCACCGAACTGGTATGCCAGGAAATACACTGGCGCAAACGTAAAAGGGTTGGTCACCAAGGTACTTGTCACCGCAATGGCCAGATTCGCCCTTAGAAGCACTGCCGCAATGGCTGCAAATGGAATTTGAGCCAATGGAATCAGCAAGCCCCAGAACACCCCAATGGCGAGCCCCAGCGCAATGCTGCGCCTGTTGATCTGCCATAGACTGGGCTTGGTTAACGTCGGACCTAGCCACTTCAGCATCTTGTGCTGAGAGACCTTGTCTGAGGCCGGCAGGTACTTCTTAACCCGCTTGGCAACCATGGCAGCCCCTAGGCTTCATAAAATCTACTTGAGAAGATATTCAAAGGTGCTGACCACTCGCAAACGCTTGCCAATGGTCATCCCTGAGCTATAGCCATCGGTGCCGTCATCGTCCAGGATCTGGATTGCACCTTGGTTAGCCCGCCTTAGCTCACCGAGCGTCGCACCAGCATCTGAGGCAAACTGCTCAGCCTGCTCACGTGCATTGGTGACCGCTGCTTCCAACAACTGTGGCTTGACCTCATTAAAGCCACGCAAGAAGTAACGCGGCGCACCGCCCATGGGGCCATCTTGCGACAGCGCAACCCCCTGGGTGATCAAGGGATCAACCGCATTCGAGGCTCTTGCCACGAGATCCACTCGAGCAGAGCGCACCAGCACCGAGCCCTCCCCGGTATACCGAAGAGCAACGTCTTGCTGGCCGTACTCACGGGCCATCAGATCCGTGATACGAAGCGGACGCAGCTCAATCTCATCATCTGTAAAACCCTGGCCACGTAAAAACGCTGCCACGGCTTCACGATCGGAGGTCAGTTCAGCCCTAACCGCCTGGTAATCAGCACCAGCGCGACGAAACGACAAGGTCCAGATCGCGAAGTCGCTTTTTACGTCTTGCTCAGCCAGCCCCTTGATCGTGATGAAACGCTCAGCCTGACGAAAACTCTCAAGGCCCTGCCCCACGAACCAACCACCGACACCCACGCCAGCGGCGATCAGGATGGCAGGCAAGATTTTTTGGCTAAAAGCAGACATTACTAACTCCAGAACCAGATTTCGTCAGATGCCCTAAGCTTACTGGTTTTCCAGGAAACTGCGCAGCTTATCCGCACGGCTCGGATGACGAAGCTTGCGCAAGGCTTTGGCCTCTATTTGACGGATGCGCTCGCGCGTGACGTCAAACTGCTTGCCAACCTCTTCGAGCGTCTGGTCCGAGCTCATCTCCACCCCAAAGCGCATGCGTAGTACCTTCGCTTCGCGAGGGGTGAGGGAATCGAGCACCTCTTTGACAACGTCACGCATCGAGCCGTGCAAAGCGGCTTCGGCTGGCAACAGGTTGTTGATGTCCTCGATGAAGTCCCCCAAGTGTGAGTCATCATCATCACCAATCGGTGTTTCCATGGAGATCGGCTCTTTGGCGATCTTCAGAATCTTGCGAATCTTGTCTTCAGGCATATCCATCTTGGCAGCCAGAGTCGCCGGATCAGGTTCAGCACCCGTTTCTTGCAAAATCTGGCGGCTAATCCGGTTCATTTTGTTGATGGTCTCAATCATGTGAACTGGAATCCGGATGGTGCGAGCCTGGTCAGCAATCGAACGCGTAATCGCCTGACGAATCCACCACGTGGCGTACGTTGAAAACTTGTAGCCACGACGATATTCAAACTTGTCAACCGCCTTCATCAAGCCGATATTGCCTTCTTGGATCAAGTCCAGGAATTGCAAGCCACGGTTGGTGTACTTCTTGGCGATCGAGATCACCAGACGCAAATTGGCCTCAGTCATCTCGCGCTTGGCTTTACGGGCCTTGGCTTCACCGGTAGCCATGCGCTTGTTAACTTCTTTCAAGTCTTTCAGCGGCAAAACCACGCGGTTTTGCAGGTCGATCATTTTTTGTTGAAGCTCCTGCACGGCTGGAATGTGGCGCTCGAGAATAGCCGAGTACGGATGGCCCGCAGCCACTTCCTGCAGCACCCAGTCAAGATTGATTTCGTTGCCTGGGAACACCTTGATGAAATGCTGACGTGGCATGCCGGCGCGGTCAACGCAGGTGTAAAGCACCGCGCGCTCAAGTTCACGCACCTCTTCAACCTGACCGCGCAAGGTGTCGGCCAAACGCTCGACCATCTTGGCAGTAAAGCGAATGCCCATCATCTCGTTCTGGATCGCGTCTTGCGCCTTCATGTAGCCAGCCGACTTGTAGCCTTCCTTCTGATAGGCCATGCGCATTTTTTCGAACTCGCGCTCGACGATCTCGAATTTGGCCATGGCCTGCACGCGCAAATCTTCAAGCTGCTTGCTGCTCATGCCACCGGCCGGGCCGTCCTCATCCGACTCGTCTGACACGCCCGCACCGGCGTATTCTTCACCCTCATCGGTGACGAGCCCGTCGACAATTTCCTCGATCTGTGCAACACCTTCTTTGACACGCTGAACGTGAGCCAGGATTTCATTGATGGTGGTGGGGCATGCCGAGATCGCCATGACCATGTGCTTTAAGCCTTCTTCGATGCGCTTGGCAATTTCAATCTCGCCTTCGCGGGTCAGAAGCTCAACCGTGCCCATCTCCCGCATATACATCCGTACAGGATCAGTCGTGCGCCCAAAATCTGAGTCCACCGTGGTCAATGCGGCATCGGCTTCGTCTTCGACGTCATCATCACTTGAAGCCACCGGCGCATTCTCGCTCATGAGCAAGGTCTCAGCGTCTGGCGCTTGGTCGTACACGGAAATACCCATGTCGCTGAAGGTGCTGATGATGCCATCGATCGCCTCAGCGTCAACCAGGTCATCAGGCAAATGATCGTTGATTTCACCGTAGGTGAGATAGCCACGATCCTTACCAAGCTTGATCAACTGCTTCAAGCGGTTGCGACGCGCTTCGTATTCTTCGGGCGTCATCGGGCCTTTGGCAATCAGATCACGCGCATCGCCTTTGCCGCGCTTGCCGCGCTTGACCGGCTTGATATCAGGAATAACCTCGCCGTCGCCAGTGTCCACATCGTCATCAAAACCGTCGTCCTGATTAGCGTTCTTGGACGGGCGCCCGGGACGACGGCCGGTAGGGGCCTTGCCTTTCTTGGGCTTGGGTGGAGCGAACTCATCATCGTCGTCCTCATCGCTGCTATCAGCTGATGCCGAGCCTTTGGCACGAGTCTTGCGCGCAACTGCGGTGTCTTGTTCTGCTTTGGCCGATTTTTCTGCCTTGGTGGCAGCAGTCTTCTTGGCTACTTTAGGCGCTGCTTTCTGGGTGGCTTTGGCAGCCGGCTTGGCAACGGCTTTCTTCGCTGCTGGCTTGGCGGCTGGCGCTTTGCTCGATGCTGCTTTTGTGGCAGTTTTAGTGGCCGGCTTTGCGGCTGGTTTTGCTGCAGATTTGCTTGCTGCTTTCGTTTCTGTGGCTTTCGCCTTTGCTACCGACTTCATGGTGTCCTTCTTGGGTGATGCTGGCTGCTTTTGGGCGACCGTCTTGGTCGCCGCTTTGGCCGTGGCTTTAGTAGTGGCGGATTTGGGCGCTGCCTTGCTGGCAGGCGCCTTTACTGGTTTGGCACTCGCGGCTTTGCCGGCCGAAGACTTGGCAACCGTCGCCTTTTTGGCGGCTGGCTTGACAGTGGCCTTGCTAGGCTTTGCAGCCGTGGCAGCCACTGTTTTCTTTTTGGTTGTGGTCTCAGTCGTTTTGTTGGTCTGGCGGCGTGTCGTCATCATTGTCCCGTGGTTGGTTCAGGTGATACGTATCAATTCGCCACCATACCGCCGGCGGCGCAAGATCAGGACTTGCCCGATCCCAGGTTTGAAGTGACGGATACCCTGACGATAAACGCAAAGCGATCGTCTGTAACCGCGACACTTCGGGTATTGCCCAGTTTGCTTGCTTGCGACGATTCACGGGCTTTTTGCCCCTCAACCCTTTGGCTGGTATCCGATCCCGATCTATTTTGATGGCCGGCAGCAAAGTGGTTTGTCGTGAAATCGTGAAGCAACCCGTGATTGTACCTTTAACTCAGTGTTTACACGCAACCAAAACTGAAATTCACATGAAATCGGTTGATTGCCGCTTTGATCGACACCATCTTTAGGTCGACTTCCGGTCAATTTCCTTTGCTAACAGTTGTTAGACCTTGGATCCGCCTGGCAAGTTCCTGATATCGGGCGACTGCTGCCTCGTCACCTAGCCCCTGAGCCACGAGTGCGGCTTGCTCGCGCTTAAGGCAATCAAGCTCAATGCGCGTAAGGGCATCTTCCCATTCCGCCCTAGGTTCTGGCAAATCCATTTGAGCCATGAGTTCGCCTGACAGGCCGGTTAGCACGTCAGCTAGGTCGCTATCAGGATCGGCCGCCTCGAGCAGCGCCCCCAAGTGCCTCGCACCTGCCGCTTGCACCAAGAGCACAAACTCTTTGACCAACACAAGGTTGGTATCACCCTCAAGAACCTCAAGTTGCTGCTCGCCAAGTTGCTCAGCCAATTCCGGGTGTGCCAACAGCAGTGACAACAAACGTTTGGCCAGCGGCGCCACTGCCCGACGCCGAGACGGTGCAGATGCCTCAAACGATCTGCCACTAAATCCTGCACCATCAGACAGTTCGCCGCCATTACGGTCGGGCACGGCTGGCTGCCGAGGCATCGAACCCGAGCTCGCCATCGAATGCGACGGTTTTGAGCCGTCTATAGGCCTGGCAGCGGCCAATGCCCCGCTAGTTTGCCGCTGAACCAGACGCGGATGCGAGGCCATCAGGCCGTCGAGCTCTTCTCGCGTTAGCCGAACCCGCGTCGCAAACTCATTCAAAATCTGGTGTTTAAGCGCCCCGTCCGGGATCTCGGCGAGAATCGGTACAGCTTCGTGCACACAGGCTGAGCGTCCTTCGGGCTCGTCAAGTCGATGACGCTCGGACAACTCATCAAGCAAAAACGAAGACAGCGCCACCGCATCCTTGATGCAGGCCTTGAAAGCCGCCTGACCAAACTCGCGAATGTAGGTATCAGGGTCGTGGCCTGACGGCAAAAACAGAAATCGCACCGACAAGTCGTCGCGTAACAACGGCAAGGTAGTTTGTAGAGCACGCCACGCCGCCCTGCGGCCAGCACTGTCCCCATCAAAACTGAACACGATGCGGTGAGTCAACCGAATGAGCTTGCGTAGGTGGTCGGCGGTGGTGGCTGTGCCTAGCGTGGCCACGGCGTTTTCTACGCCGAGTTGGGCCAATCCCACCACATCCATGTAGCCCTCAACCACAATGACCTGGTCTTCACGTCGAATCGCATTGCGGCCTTCCCATGCGCCGTAAAGCTCCTGGCCTTTGTTAAATACCGGGGTTTCTGGCGAATTCAGATATTTGGGCTCACCTTTGTCAATGATGCGCCCGCCAAACCCAATCAGCTCGCCTTTCATGTTTCGGATGGGGAACATCACCCGGCCACGAAAGCGGTCATAGCGCCGACCATCGTCTGACTCAATGACCAATCCGGCCTCAACGAGCAGGGGGTCCTCGTAGCGGGGGAAGACTTTGGCCAGACCTTGACGTCCATCAGGTGCCCAGCCCAGTCCGTAACGGGCAGCAATCTGGCCTGTCAAGCCGCGGGCTTTGAGGTACTGCACCGCAGGCGGATGGTCTTTGAGCTGAGCTTTATAAAACGTTTGGGCTTTTTCCAGGACGGTGGCGTGAGCATTTTGTTCCTGGCGTCGTTGGGCTGCGCGCGCTCGGGTAGCAGGACTGGTGTTGGCCTCTGGCACTTGCATGCCAACCGTCGATGCCAAACTGCGCACAGCCTCCTGAAAGCTCGCGCCGGTGTGCTGCATCATGAAGCCGATAGCGCTGCCATGAGCACCACAACCAAAACAGTGAAAAAACTGCTTGGAGGGACTCACGGTGAAGGAGGGAGACTTTTCTTGGTGGAAAGGACATAGACCAAGCAAGTTGGCACCGCCCTTTCGAAGCTGCACGTAACGCCCGACCACGTCGACAACATCGACTCGGGCTAGCAGCTCTTGTATGAAGGAATCCGGGATCAAGGCAGGCGCGCGGTACGCGACAGCTTGCGCCCGCGATTAATACATGCGCGGTGGCAGTTGCTGGCTACGAATGCGCTTGTAGTGGCGCTTGATGGCGGCAGCATGCTTGCGCTTGCGCTCAGCCGTTGGCTTTTCGTAGAACTCACGAGCACGTAACTCGGTCAACAGACCCGTCTTTTCGATGGTGCGCTTAAAACGACGCATCGCAACTTCAAACGGCTCATTTTCTTTCAGGCGAACAGTTGGCATATGTATTTTTCGTATCAAAGTGATTACGCGAAGCCCATTAATATAGCACAGGCTCGCTTAAAAAATCGCTAACTAGCGTAATGATCGATAGCCATTCTAGGCAGCGATGGTTATTCGATGCAGTGAAATCACGTTAAGCACCATTATGGTGCGTTTTCTTTAACTCATCGAGCGTAAGCGTGTCGTACGCCTCAAACGGTTGATGTATCCAGGGGTTATCTTCAAGATAGACGCTGTGGTAATCAGGCGAGACCACCGAATGAGCCTTCCACCACACAACCGCTGTGCGCAGTTCCTTGATCGCCGGATATGACGACAACAGATGTCCACGAACCTTGCCAAATGTCAGGCCTGTATCGACCATGTCGTCAACCAACAACACTCGACCCGATGGCGAGCCATAGGCCATTGAAATGTAGGGCGCGATGTCGAGCTGCCCTTGCTCACGACCAGCATTCTCTCGATAGCTGCTAGCCGAGAGGATGGCCAGGGGGATACGTTTAACCGGGACAGCACATCACCGACTCGCATCCCACCCCGAGCCAAGCAGATGATTTGATCAAATGCCCAGCCCGAATCATGAATTTTGACGGCGAGATCTTCGATCAACCGGTTGTATTCGTCCCAGCTGTACCAAACATCGCGAGCAGTGTTGGGTGGATTGGCCATGGATTTATCTTAATTCGAACTTGATCAAGACTTAAAGGGATGGCGCAACAGAATCGTCTCTTCACGGTCTGGACCAGTTGACACCATATCGATTGGCACCTCACAAACTTCCGAGATGCGCATCAAATACTGTCGCGCATTGGCCGGCAGTTTATCAAACTCGGTAATGCCCACGGTCGACTCTGACCAGCCTGGCAGCTCTTCAAACACCGGTTCAGCACGCGCGACTTCAGCGGCACCAAACGGCAACAGCTCAGTGAATTCACCGTTAATCCGATAACCAACGCCCAACTGAATCTTTGGCAAGCCATCAAGCACATCTAGCTTCGTGATGCACAATCCAGAAATGCCATTGATTTGCACTGAGCGCTTAAGCGCTGCGCCATCGAACCAGCCACACCGACGCGCACGCCCGGTCACTGATCCAAACTCCTTGCCAACCGATGCCAGATGCGCACCGGTCTCGTCTTCCAGCTCGGTCGGAAATGGACCGGAGCCCACCCGAGTGGTGTAGGCCTTGGTGATGCCCAGCACATGATGCAAAGATTGTGGGCCAACACCAGCACCGGCAGCAGCAGCACCAGACAGACAGTTGCTGCTCGTGACAAACGGATAGGTACCATGGTCAATGTCGAGCAGAGCGCCTTGTGCACCCTCAAACAATAGGTTCTGACCATCTTTTTGTGCCTGATTCAGCAGCCGGCTGACATCGGCCACCATGGGTTCAAGCTGCTTGGCAAACTGCATGGCTTGTTCATAGACTTCATCAACCGGCACCGCTTGCGCGCCAAGGTACTGAGTCAACGTAAAGTTATGCAAATCAAGCACTTCTTCAAGCTTGGCACGAAACGCAGCGGGATCATAGAGGTCTTGCACGCGCAGAGCACGGCGAGCCACCTTATCCTCGTAGGCCGGACCGATGCCGCGGCCTGTGGTGCCAATTTTGGCATCGCCTCGCTTGGCTTCGCGAGCCTGATCGAGCGCCACATGATAGGGAAGAATCAACGGGCAAGACGGCGCAATACGAAGCCGTTCGCGCACATTTAACCCGGCTTGCTCTAACTCTTCGATTTCGGTCAACAAAGCCTGGGGTGAGAGCACCACGCCATTGCCGATATAACAAATGATGTTGGGATGCATAATCCCCGATGGAATCAGGCGCAAGATGGTTTTTTGCCCTTTAATCCAAAGCGTGTGGCCAGCATTGTGACCACCTTGAAACCGCACCACGCCATGGGCCGACTCAGCCAGCCAGTCGACAATTTTGCCCTTGCCCTCATCACCCCACTGGGTGCCGATTACTACAACATTTTTGCTCATGATATTGACTTACGATTTGGAATTGGAGTTAGGTTTGGCAGTTGGTTTCAGAGACCGAACCACCCATTGCTGTCCATCACGCGCGAGCTCACGATCAAACACAAACTCGTCATGCTCAGCTGATTCACCCGGCAATAACTGCACCACGATTTCACCATCTGTGCGCAATTGCGCTACTGCCTTTGCCAACGCTTTGTCCTCGGCGCCCACCGCTGGCGCCAGAATCGCTGCAGCCGGTTTAGCCTGACCGAACGAGCGTGCAAGACGAATCAGGTCCATGCTAAAGCCCGTGGCGGCGCGTGCACGGCCAAATGCGACACCCACATTGTCATATCGTCCGCCACGCACCAACGCATCATGCCAGTCCGCGGCATAAATGGAAAACGTCACGCCAGAGTGGTAGCCATAGGCACCGACATCGGCCAGATCAAGACTGACTTTCTCGCCTGACAGTTTGGCAACCAGCGTCTTTAACGATTCAAGTGCCTGGCTCACGCCGTCAAACGCCGACAGACTCGCGGCTCGCTCCAGCACTTCAGCGCCACCATACAGTTTGGGCAAGAGTTCTAGCGCTGCTACAACTGGCTCACTCACACCAGTACCGCTTGCACCATCACCGCGCAAACTGGCAATGCCGGGCAAATCCTTGTCGCGCAACAAAGCCAAAATCTCATCTGCCCTAGCCTTGGCAGCCGGATCGCTGTTGACGATGGCCTGCACCAGGCCATCATGACAAAGCACCAGCTGTCCATCGGAAACGCCGGCAAGTTTCAGGCTTTGCATGGCTAGCCGAATGATTTCGATATCAGCCTCGATGCCAGCGTAACCGTAGATCTCTGCGCCGATTTGCAACTGCTCTCGGCTCGCGACTAGACCGGCCGGGCGCGCATGCAACACTGGCCCACAATAACAAAGTCGGGTCACGCCGGGTCGATTTAACAAGTGGGCATCGATGCGGGTGATCTGCGGGGTCATGTCAGCGCGCAAACCCAAGGTGCGACCCGAGAGCTGATCTACCAATTTGAAGGTTTTTAAGCTTAGGTCTTTGCCAGCGCCCGTCAGCAGGGACTCGATGTACTCGAGCATGGGTGGCGAGACTGTCTCAAACCCAAAGGTGCGAAACAAATCCAGCAACTTGCGGCGCAAGTCCTCAATCTGTCTTGCCTGTGCTGGCAGGATGTCAGCCAGATAATCAGGCAGTAGCCAGTTGCCGTTCATGGTTGTCTTTTCTAACCCAAAAAAGAAAAGCGGCTTGGGGCGCGAACCCAACAAGCCGCCATTTAACGATTTCATCATCCTATCGCTAGGCTTGCACGGCATTATACCGTGCAACTTCCCTACTTTTAGTTACCCGTGGCAGACTTCATGAACCTAAAGAAATCCGAGGTCGGGTCAACCACGAGCACATCACTCGACTTACCAAAGGCAGCACGATAGGCCTCAAGGCTTTTATAAAAGCTGTAGAAGTCTGCATCCTTGCTGTACGCCGCGCCATATAGCTCGGCAGCGCTCGCATCGCCCTCACCCATGACACCTTGCGCAGTGGCGAAAGCCTCCGCCAAAATCTGCTCGCGTTCACGATCAGCCGCAGCACGAATTTTCTCGCCTTCAGCCGCCCCGATTGAACGCAGCTCGTTGGCCACACGCAAACGCTCCGATTCCATACGCCGATAGACCGACTCGGCAATCTCGGGCGCGAACTCGATACGCTTGAGGCGCACGTCAACGATGTCCACACCCAAGGGTGCAGCACGCCGGCGAACGTTGTCTCGAACCTCAGCCATGATGACATCACGCTCTAGTGCAACCACATCACGCACAGTACGAATGTTCACTGAAGCGTTTAACGCATCGCGAATCTGGGCTTGCAAACGCAGCTGGGCAGCGCGCTCATTGCCCGCAAAAGTCACGTAATACAGCCGCGGATCGGTGATACGCCACTTGACGAACGAGTCGATCAAGAGGTTCTTCTTCTCTGACGTCTGGATCCGTTCAGCTTCCTGAGAATCGATCGTCAACAAACGCTTGTCAAGCATGACGATGTTTTGAAACGGCGGCGGGAGCTTGAAATACAACCCTGGCTCGGTGATCACCCGGCGCACTTCACCCAGCGCAAACACGAGGGCGTAGTCACGTTCGCGAACAATAAAGACCGATGTTGACAAAATCCCGACCACAACAGCCAGGGCAACCAGTAGCGCGGTAACTTTGTTACTCATGATTTCCCCCTAGCGCGATGCGTCACGGTCACGCGAAATCGAACCAAAAGTTTCGCGTAGGTTGGGACGTTGATTACCATTGCTCGACGACGGTGACGTGGTCGGTGAACTGCCGGCTGGTGCCGGTGAATTCACGCCAGAGGCACCCATGAAAGTCGAGGGCTCACGCGCGGTTTGCTGCATGATGCGGTCAAGGGGCAAATACAACATGCTGTTGCTAGCCTCGGTGTCAATGAACACCTTGCTCGACCGGGCAAACATGTCCTGCATGGTTTCAAGATACATACGCTCACGCTGCACGCCTGGCGCACGCTGATACTGGGTCAGGATGCTCAGGAAACGGGCTGTATTACCCTGTGCATCACCAATCACCTTGGCGCGATAACCCTCGGCTTGCTCGAGCATTCTGGAAGCCTGGCCTCGTGCCAGTGGCACAACCTGATTTCGATATGCTTCGCCTTCGTTGATCTGGCGTTCACGGTCTTGCCCTGCCTTGACGGCATCGTCAAACGCTGCTTGCACTTGCTCCGGTGGCTGAACGTTCTGAATCGCAACTGCGCTCACCAGAATGCCAGTCTGATAGCGATCAAGCACTTCTTGCATGATTCTTTGCACTTCAGCGGCAACCTGAGTACGACCCTCGTACAGCACGAAGTCCATCAGGCTACGCCCCACGACTTCGCGCATCGAGCTTTGAGCCACCTGGTGCACCGACTCGTCAGGATCACGGGTTTTAAACAAATAGTCCGGCGCGCCATCTGGTTGCACCCGATACTGCACCACAAACTGGACATCCACGATGTTCTCGTCTGAGGTAAGCATCAGCGCCTCTGGTGGCACTTTATTGCGGGCATTGCCCCGGAAACCAACCTCGTAAGTCCGTAATTGCGAAACGTCAACAATTTCGGTCTGCTGGATTGGATATGGCATGCGCCATTGGAAACCCGGTGCCGCGGTGCTCTTATAAGCACCGAACTGGGTAATCACGCCAACCTGGCCTTCCTGAACAATAAAAAAGCCGCTAGCCAACCAAAGCAAGACAACCACGGAGCCGACCACACCGAACCCGATCCGGGTTTGCTTTGGAGTCGGACCGCTAGGACCAGACGGACCACTGGGACCACCTGACTCGGGAGGCTGCGGTGGCCAAGGACGGCGGGGACCGCCACGCTTGCCAAACAACCCGCCAAGCTTGCGGTTGAAGTCACGCCACACCTGGTCGAGGTCGGGCGGGCCGTCCTGATTGTTGGGTCGACGGGGTGGCTCCTGTTTGGGGTCTTGGCGATTCTGTTCACCCGAGTCACCACGTCCCCAACCGGGGTCATTCAAATTGAAGAGTCTGGTCATTCGTCGCATCGGTTCCTGCGCCATTGGCAAATTCGGCAATCGCTTGACGTACTAGATTCAAGCCCTCGCGGCGTTGTGCACTGATAAAAACTTTGTGAATGGTACCATGGCTATCACGCTCAATTCTCGCAGGCATTTCAAGGTTATCTATTTTGTTGTAGACAAGAATCTGTGGGATCGAGTTCGCGCCGATTTCCGTTAAAACCTCTTGAACCTGGCGGATTTGCTCATCGCGCTGTTCACTGGAGGCGTCCACGACATGCAATAACAGGTCTGCATGGATGGCCTCTTCAAGTGTTGCACGAAATGCGGCAATCAGCGTGTGGGGCAGATCACGGATGAACCCAACCGTGTCGGACAATGTGATTGACCCAGCATCCTGGATCCATATGCGGCGCGTGGTGGTGTCAAGCGTGGCGAACAGCTGATCGGCCGCGTAAGCATCGGCTCGGGTCAGAGCGTTAAACAGCGTGGATTTCCCGGCATTGGTATAGCCAACGAGCGACACCGACATGGCTGCTCCCCTGGCACGGGCACGGCGCTGGGTCACCCGCTGGCGCTGTACTTTGTCAAGCCGCTCACGCAAAACGCGCACTTTGGCGCCAATCATGCGCCGGTCCATTTCGAGCTGGGATTCGCCCGGACCTCTCATTCCGATACCGCCGCGTTGGCGTTCCAAGTGAGTCCAAAGACGGGTCAAACGCGTGGCCAAGTGCTGCAATTGAGCAAGCTCAACTTGCAGTTTGCCCTCATGGCTCTTGGCGCGCAGCGCAAAAATATCCAGGATCAAAGCTACCCGATCAACCACTCGGCGGTTGAGTTTGCGCTCAAGGTTGCGCTGCTGAGCGGGTGACAAGGGCTGATCAAAAAGCACGACATCCGCTTCAGAGGCCTCAACCAAGAGGCCGGCCTCTTCAACCTTGCCGCTACCAATGAAAGTTGATGCATCCGGGCGGTCGCGTTTGGCCGTGATCTGGCCGACGAGCTCGGCGCCGGCACTGCGCGCAAGCATGTCAAACTCCTGCCGGTTTAGCTGATAGTCAGGCAAGCCGAGATCAACCCCAATGACGACGGCCTTCATCGGGCAAGACCTGACAAAGTCACGCAAAAAAACTTACTCAGCGCTACCCTCAACTGGCAAGGATACGGGCTTGGCCGGCACGACCGTGGAAATGGCGTGCTTGTAGACCATCTGGGTGACCGTGTTTCTGAGCAAAACCACATACTGGTCGAATGATTCGACGTGGCCCTGCAGCTTGATGCCGTTGACCAGGTAAATCGAGACCGGGATGTGCTCTTTTCTCAAGACATTCAAAAACGGGTCTTGCAGGGTTTGCCCCTTGTTGCTCATTGATTAACTCCAAAATTTGTAATCGTTCTTAGTTGGGCGGCCATCAATGGACTACCACCAGCCAAATCGAAACACTGAAATTCGAATGCCGACACTCTACAGACTTTTTAACTGATTTGCCAGTCAAACCCTACGGTCGCACACAAGCTTTCAATGCCTCAATAAGACTCTCACATTGAGCTGAAGTTCCCACAGTGATTCGCAAGAACTGATCTATGCGCTCACGCTTGAAATGACGCACCAAAATAGCGCGCTCACGCAACCAGCCAGCTAAAGCTGCGCCGTCGTGCTCAGGGTGACGCGCAAACACAAAATTCGCTGAAGAGGGCAATACCTCAAAGCCCAAACCCTTCAATTGGTCGGTGAGCCACTCTCGAGTCTGAATCACCCTCTGGCACGCACCCTCAAAGTATGCATCGTCTTCGATGGCGGCAGTCGCACCCACTTGTGCCAATTGGTCCAATGGGTAAGAGTTGGTGCTGTTTTTTACAATCTCCAGGCCTTGTATCAATTCGGCTGAACCCAAAGCGTAGCCCACACGCAAGCCAGCCAAAGACCTGGATTTGGACAATGTATGAGACACCAAAAGATTCGGGTACCGATTTATCAGCGCAACTGCACTTTCGCCGCCGAAATCCACGTAGGCCTCATCAACCAGGACCACCGCATCGGGATTGCCCGCCACAACACGCTCGATCTCGGCAAGACTTAAGGCAATACCCGTTGGCGCATTAGGGTTGGCAATAATGATGCCACCGGCCTTTGGATGCCCTTGACCCAAATAATCATCAGGCCGAATCCGGAAATGCTCGTCAACTGGCACGATGTGCGTATTGATGCCGTGCAGCTCAGCGTAAACAGGATAGAACCCGTAGGTCAAGTCTGAGAACAAAAGCGGCCGCTCTTGCCTAAAAAACGTAAAAAACGCCAAATTCAGCACATCATCAGAGCCGTTGCCGACGAACACCTGTTCACGCACCAAACCATAACGCTTGGCAATGGCGTCTTTAAGACGGGTTGCCTCAGGGTCTGGATAAAGACGCAATCTGTCCGTAGTGGCCGCCTTGATGGCCTCAATCACCCTCGGCGAAGGCCCCAAAGGGTGCTCATTGGTATTGAGTTTGATCAGATTGTCGATCTGCGGCTGCTCGCCTGGCACATAAGGGCTCAGCGTGCGGACCGAGGGGCTCCAGAATTGGCTCATGGTGAATTAGCCGTCAACGTAAGGATTATGAGAGGATTTGAACTCAATACGCAAAGGCGTGCCAGCAAGCTCGAACGCATCCCGAAACTTTGACTCGAGGTAGCGTCGATAAGGATTGGCAATCGCATCAAGCGCATTGCCGTGAACGATAATCCGGGGCGGGTTTTGTCCACCCTGGTGGGCGTAGCGCATTTTTGGGCGAAATATGCCCTTGCGTGGCGGTGGTTGCTGCGTCACGGCTTCCTGCAACACGCGGGTAAGCTTGGGTGTCGATAGTTTGGCGAACGCGGCCGTATGCGCTGCTACCACAGACTTCATCACCACATTAACACCCTGCCCGCGCAATGCCGAGATGGTGTGAACCTTGGCAAAACTTAAAAACTTCAACTTGCGATCAAACTCTCGCTTGATTCGTTCACGTCTCTCGTCATCAGCGTTGTCCCATTTGTTGATGGCAACCACGAGCGCACGACCAGACTCCACGACAAACCCAGCGATGTGGGCATCCTGATCAGAAATTTCCTGCTGCGCATCAAGCATCAATAACACCACATTGCAGGCTTCTATCGCCTGAAGGGTCTTGATTACCGAGAATTTTTCGACGGCTTCAAACACTTTGCCACGACGACGCAAGCCAGCCGTGTCAATCAGTGTATATTGACGACCATCGCGCTCAAACTCTACTTCAATGGCATCACGCGTAGTGCCTGGCAGGTCAAATGCAATCACACGATTCTCGCCGACAAGCGTATTGATAAGCGTTGACTTGCCTACATTGGGCCGTCCCACAATCGCAAGCTTGATCCGGTGTTTGTCGCCATCAATCAGTTCGGGCGCACCTTCACCCTCAGGCTCGGGCAATTGTGGACTTTGATCGGCAAATTCCGCCAATGCCTCTTCAATTAAGGACATCACCCCATCACCATGCGAGGCTGAGATCGCATGCGGTTCACCCAACCCTAGCTCATGGAATTCAGCCACAGCCGCCGTATAGTTCATGCCTTCGGCTTTGTTCACACACAACAGCACTTTCTGACCTGACTTGCGCAGCAAGGTCGCGATATCCTGATCGTGGGCATTGAGCCCCGCCCTGGCGTCAACCAAAAAAATCACCACGTCAGATTCAGCAATGGCCTGTTCCGTCTGGCGCGCCATGTGGTGCAAGATGCCGGACTTGGCCACTGGCTCAAAGCCCCCGGTATCGACCACAATGAAGGGAATATCACCGACTCGACCCTCACCATAGTGGCGGTCACGCGTCAAACCAGCAAAATCAGCCACCAACGCCGCACGAGAACGGGTCAAGCGATTAAAAAGCGTCGATTTGCCCACATTGGGACGACCGACAAGCGTGACGACTGGTTTAAAGGCCACAATTAATTCAACCGAATAAAGACAACAGAGCTATCACCGGCTTGCACCAGAGCCCCACCTGAGGTGGTTTGGACGGGGGCAAACATCGCTCCGCCACCGACACTGACTCGACCGGCAAGTTCACCGGTCTGCGTAGACAACGCATGCACGTAACCATCAAAGTCGCCCATGGCAACCCACGACCCCACCACACCAGGCTCGGTGAGACGCCGATTGCGCAAGGCATCCTGAAGCCAGACCGTCTCACCGTCCTCTAGTTTGTAGGCGTGGACCCTATCGCGACTATCAGCGCGTAAACGCGCAGCGAATCAGCTCCAATGCCAACAATACTCGAGAGGTTGTTGGCCCAGACAGTGCGGCCACCCTCTTTGGCGTTAAAACACGTCACGCGGCCTTGGTAGGCCGCGGCACACAGCAAATCGCCACGCACGACCGGGATCCCGACAACATCATTAACACGCTCAAGATCACTGGCACCACTAGGCACTGCGACAATGCCTTCCCAAACGACAGCGCCACTGCCAGGCTCAATTGCAAGCAGACGCCCCCCAGGCATTCCAGCGAGCACCAGTCCTTGAAGCTGACTCATTCTTGCAGGGGCTCTGAGTGCCAACGCCGGGCCAGGCCGCTGCACGCTCCAGATACGATCACCGTTGGCTGCGTTAAATGCCTGCACCCGATAATCACCCGAACGCACCACAACCACACCTTCACCAACCCAAGGCACCACGTTGACTTCACTGGTCGCCTGTGCGCGCCACTTCTCATCACCGTTGGCATCAAGCGCAATCACTTCGCCTTTTGGTGTAACAACTGCAACGGTCTGACCGTCTGAACCGACGCCAGCTGACAGGCTTGGAGCCACCTGACGATTCCACACGGTTGCACCCTGGTTCGCGTCAATGCGCGCCACCTTCCCATCAAGCGAAGCAGCAAACACGGAATCACCCACGATGGCCGGCGCAAAACCGTAGGACGAACCGCTGCCCACGGGGACTCTCCAGCCCACACCAAGACTGACTGTCGGCGCATACTGGGTCAACTCGGCAGGTTCGTTGCGCGGATCAGACCCCGCGCAACCGACCAGAGTCACACTTGAGGCCATCACTAACAACGCTAGCCAGCGACGTGGCAAGCTTTTCAAATCTCGTGTTGACAACATTAAACCTATCCTCGTCACGATCCGATGGTGTCTATTTTTAACTGCACGACGTTAGTCAATGCGTCAGCTGGCCCAAGCAGTTCGATGGCTTGCTGCCAGGCAGCCAGCGCTTGGTCGCGTTTGCCCTGTGCGGCCAGAATGTCACCACGGCGGTCAGCGTACAACGCTGCGAAAGAGTCAGGCGCAGCATCAAGCTCGGCCAAGGCTTGATCGTATTTACCTTGATCGAGATAGAGCCCAGCCAATCGCAGTTTGGCAACCGGCGCTAAAGCCACATGATTGCTGGCCGCCAACCAAATCAATGGCTGGGCGGCAGCATCGAGTTGGTCGCGAGCACGCAAGGCATCCGAGGCAACCAGCGCCGCGCGCGCAGCGTAATCGGTTTTGGGGAACTCGCCTTGCAAGGTCTGCATCGCTGCCTGTATGCGACCAGAACTATCATCGCCTTGCTGCGCCGCCGCACGTTCAAGTGCGTCGTAATAACCGCGTGCCTGCTGGGACTGGTTATTTTCATACCAGTTGAAACCTTGCCAGCCCAGCACAATGACCAGCGCCAGGGACAACAAGCCCAGCGTAATGGAGCCATACTTGTCCCACCAGGCTTTAAGTTGCGCTAGCTGTTCCTGTTCTTCTAAATCGTAAGCCATGTTGTTAAACCTTCCTGCCAGATGCTTTGTCGAGTTCACATTTGAGGTACTGGGCCAATTCGGCAAATTCCACGCGCTGCTGCTGCGAATCACTTTGCTCGGCACGCAGCCACTTGATCGATGCCTGCTCGCTGGCAAGCTCATCTTCGCCTAGGATAACCGCAATCTGCGCACCACTGGCGTCAGCTCGCTTGAACTGGGCTTTGAAACTGGCTGATCCGCTAGCGCTAGCATGCACGATTGCCGACAAACCGGCATCGCGTAGCGTCTCTGCCAGCCTGGCGGCCTGACGTTGTGCAACCTCACTCTGGTGAATCAAATAAACATCGCACTCAGGCGTGGCCTGAATTTGTTGGCACTGGCTCCACAAGTCGATCAGGCGTTCCATCCCGATTGCAAACCCGACGGCAGGTGCCGGTTTGCCACCAAGCAGTGCAATCAGGTCATCGTAACGCCCACCGCCACAGACCGTGGCTTGGGCACCAAGCTTGTCTGTGACCCATTCAAAGACGGTGAGGTTGTAATAATCAAGTCCACGCACCATGCGGGGGTTCAATCGATAAGCAATGCCCGCCTCTTCAAGCCGCTGACAAACGCCATCGAAGTGTGCCCTGGACTCCCCCCCCAAGAAGTCAAATAACTTGGGTGCTGAATTGGCCATCTCCTGCATGGCAGGATTCTTGGTGTCAAGCACTCGCAACGGATTTGTGTAGAGCCTGCGCTGGCCGTCTTCATCAAGCACATTTCTGTGAGCCTCCAAGTGCTTGATCAAGGCCACTCGGTGCGCCTGGCGCTCAGGCAATTGCCCGAGCGAATTGAGCTCAAGCTCAATTCCGTCAATGCCAAGCAATCTCCACAGACGGGCCGTCATCAAAATGAGTTCGGCATCCACATCCGGCCCAGCAAACCCCAAGGCTTCAACGTCGAGTTGATGGAACTGCCTGTAGCGACCACGCTGCGGGCGTTCATGACGAAACACTGGCCCCATGCTGTAGATTCGGCGAGGCCGGTCATACAGCAGGTTGTGCTCAATCGTGGCACGCACCAGGCCAGCCGTGAACTCTGGCCGCATGGTGAGCGACTCGCCGTTCAAGCTATCGACAAAGGTGTACATTTCCTTTTCGACAATATCGGTTACCTCACCAATGCCGCGCGTAAAGAGTCGTGTGTGCTCAAGCACAGGCGAGCGCATGTTCAAGTAACCGTACTGTGCTAGCCATTGCCGAAGGATTTCTTCAAGCGCCTCCCATGTATGGGAGGCGTCTGGCAAAACATCATTCATGCCGCGAATGGCGGCGACTTTTTTAAACTCTGTTGTCATCACTTAGCCTGCTCAGGACACCGTATCAGCGGACTGCCGTTGATTGCGTCCATAGCGTTTTTCAATATAGTTTTGGACGATTACCTGAAACTCCTCGGCAATCCGATCCCCTTTAAGCGTCACAGTGCGCACGCCATCGACGTAGACGGGTGCGGCCGGCACTTCGCCGGTGCCCGGCAAACTGATTCCGATATCGGCGTGACGGCTTTCGCCAGGACCATTGACCACGCAGCCCATTACAGCCACGTTCATTGACTCGACCCCGGGATACCGGGTGCGCCAAACCGGCATTTGCTCACGCAGATAGCGTTGAATGTCGTCGGCAAGCTCCTGAAAGACGGTACTCGTGGTACGCCCACAACCTGGGCAAGCAATCACCATGGGGGTAAACGCACGCAAGCCCATGGTTTGCAATATTTCCTGGGCGACCACTACTTCACGGCAGCGGTCTCCGCCAGGCTCTGGCGTCAAAGAGATACGGATGGTGTCACCAATGCCTTCTTGCAGAAGCACCGCAAGCGCCGCAGTCGATGCCACCACACCTTTGGTGCCCATGCCAGCCTCGGTCAGTCCGAGATGCAATGGATAGTCGCAACGGGCCGATAAGTCCCGGTAGACCGCAATCAAGTCCTGGACGTGGCTTACCTTGCAGGACAGCACAATCGCATCGCCCGGCAAGCCAAGCTCTTGAGCGCGCTCGGCATTGCTGATAGCGGACACCACCAGAGCATCGCGCATCACCGCTTGGGCATCCAAAGGCACGGTTCGCTGCTGATTTTCATCCATCATGCGCGCAAGCAATTCCTGATCCAGGCTGCCCCAGTTCACACCAATACGCACTGGCTTGTTATGCCGGCACGCTACTTCAATCATCTGTGCAAAATTGTCATCCCGGCGCTTGCCGCCACCCATATTGCCGGGATTGATGCGGTACTTGGACAAGGCTTGCGCACAGTCCGGAAATTGCGTCAAGAGCTTGTGGCCGTTGAAGTGAAAGTCACCACAAAGTGGCACTGAGATACCCATGCGGTCTAGCTGCTCCCGGATGGCTGGCACGGCCTGGGCAGCCTCTGGCGTATTGACGGTGATACGGACAATTTCCGAGCCTGCCAATGCCAATTCCTTGACTTGAATGGCTGTTGCGATGGCGTCAGCCGTGTCGGTGTTGGTCATGGACTGCACGACCACTGGCGCATCGCCCCCAACCCGAACCACAGTGTCGTTCCAAACCACCTTTGCCTGACGGGTTGCGCGCTTGGGTGCTGGGCCAACCGCTGGCAGGCAAGCAGACCTTGTCGGGACGGAATCCATTTTTTTTGAATGCTCAGCTGACATCAGATGCACCCTTTAGCCACTGCGGCACGAGGCTATCGGGGACGATTCCCTGCCAAATAGCGATGCCGACGATGATCGCAATGACCAACACAATCAAAACAACCCATGCAGTCGAGCCAGAGGACCGATGCTCTTGCATGGACTCACCGATAGCACGCGTTGAGGTATGGTTTGCAATGCCACCCTGGCTAGCTGGCACATATTGCCGCAAGACGGGCTCTAGCGCCTCAAAATCCACGCCCAACAGTCGGGTGTAGTTTTTGGCCAAAGTTTTTAGGCCAATACCCTTGGGCAATTCATCCCACCGCTCCGATTCGAGCGCATCGATCATGCGCGCGGGATACTTGAGCCTGGCTGACACGTCGTCGAGAGACATCCCACGGGCGACTCGGATTGTGCGCAGTGCAGCCAGCGCTGTCACCGGCTCAGTCGGCTCGGGCGGTGACTCGAATTTGAGCGGCATTGTCTTCGGGTCTTCCAGGCTCATGACCTGACCTCCATGACTGCAATCTCTTTAAGCTTGTGCGCCGCTGCTTGAGCCACGCGACGCTCAGTCAACTTAGTGCGGTCTTTGATATCGCCAGCCAACTGGCCGCAGGCAGCATCAATATCATCACCACGTGTTTTACGGATGGTAGTCACTACACCAGCTTCCTGCAAAACACGCGCAAATGCATGCACTCGGTTCGAAGACGAGCGCTGCAAGCCTGAATCCGGAAACGGATTAAATGGGATCAGGTTGATTTTGCAGGGCACCTCGCGGGCTATCTCGACGAGCTCCCGAGCATGTTGCAAGTCGTCATTGACCTGCTGCAACATGACGTATTCGAATGTGATGAAGTCACGCGGGGCAACTTTGAGATAACGCTCGCAGGCAGCGAGCAGCTCGCGCAAGGGGTATTTCTTGTTCAGCGGCACCAGATGATCACGCAGGGCATCATTGGGTGCGTGCAAAGAAACTGCAAGCGCCACCGGACAATCGTTGGCCAGCCGATCCATGAAAGGTACAACACCGGACGTGGACACGGTCACGCGTCTGCGCGACAAACCATAAGCATGATCGTCGAGCATGAGTTTGATGGCACCGAGCACTGCGTCGTAATTGAGCAGTGGCTCGCCCATGCCCATGAACACCACGTTGCTAATTACTCGATCGTTAGCCAACTCGTTGCCGTCGAGTCGGGTGACCGCACCGGTTGCCAGCAAGTCATGACGGGCCCACCAGAGCTGACCGATGATCTCGGCAACGTTCAAGTTGCGACTAAAGCCCTGATGTCCCGTCGAGCAGAACGGACATGCCACGGTGCAACCCGCCTGACTCGAAATACATAATGTGCCACGGTCGTCTTCCGGGATAAAGACGGTTTCGATGGCGTTGTGGTTGCCGACATCAAAAAGCCACTTGTGGGTGTGGTCCGACGACACGTGACGCTTAATCACGCCTGGCGCCGCAATAGCGCACTGACTGGCCAGACGTTGGCGAAACGCACCCGCCAGATCGGTCATGTTGTTAAAGTCAGACTCACCACGCTGGTGAATCCAGCGCATCAGTTGCTTGGCACGAAACGGCTTGTCACCCCAGGCGCCGACCATCTCGACGAGGGCAGTCTGGTCCATCCCGATCAGGTTGGTTAGTGACTGTGTGACGGCGTTCATGTGCAGGTACGTTACTCAGTGGCTTGACGGTTTGCAGGTCCGGCTGCCCCAATGGCAACCGCTGACCTGTGCACCTGGGTAGACCATCAAGGTCTATCGTAAGGCTGTGTTAACGGCTGTGGATATTCATTTCCGGAAAGAAAAAAGCAATTTCTGTTGCGGCCGTTTCCGGTGCATCTGAACCATGGACGGCGTTGGCATCAATGCTCTCGGCGAAATCCGCACGGATCGTGCCCTTTTCTGCTTTCTTGGGATCGGTCGCGCCCATCAGGTCGCGGTTTTTCTGGATAGCGTTCTCGCCTTCGAGCACCTGCACCATGACAGGGCCAGAAACCATGAAGTCAACGAGGTCCTTGAAGAAAGGACGCTCTTTGTGAACGGCGTAAAAACGCCCGGCATCTTCGCGCGAGAGCTGCATCATACGAGCAGCGATGACTTTTAAGCCAGCCTGCTCAAAGCGGGCAAGAATTTGGCCAATGACGTTTTTAGCGACGGCATCGGGCTTGATGATCGACAAAGTGCGTTGTACAGACATGAATGCTCCAGTAATTCTCAATAAAAACAAAGACTTTGGGAAATTCGAGATAGCCTGACATTCTAGCATGCCGTAGTTACCCGCATGCCCTTAAAATGATGGGTTTAGCGTTTGACTACCTCCCCGTCCTGAACGACGAGGATTCCTCGCGGCTTTATCAAGCCGCCAAGATTGGGCGTGTATCGCTACTTCCCAATGGTTCCTGCTTCATCGTTAAAACCATTGTTTCAACTCCACAGGCGATCACCCGATGCCCTCGGGCTAATACATTTAACGCACCGACCAAGTCGGCGTTT
>JAJOJF010000043.1 GCA_021208885.1 Burkholderiaceae bacterium | reverse complement strand
CCCTGACCCTCTTTCCTTTCGCGGCTGACAAGGCCCTTGCAAGCGTTCGGTTGTCCCGGTCGGCACGATTCAAAGGAAAGAAGATGTCATTTGAAGCACTCGGGCTTGCTGCCCCGTTGCTGGCCGCGATTTCGCGCGCCGGTTTCAAACAAGCCACAGCCGTTCAACAACAAGCCGTTCCGGCCGCCTTACAAGGCCAGGACCTGATGGTCTCAGCTCAGACTGGCAGCGGTAAAACTGCTGCCTTCATGCTGCCCGCCCTTCATCGCTTAAGCCAACAGGCAGGCAAGGGTGGCCGTGGCGTTCAGGTACTCGTTCTAACCCCAACACGCGAATTGGCCATGCAAGTCAGCGAAGCCGCAAGCTTGCTTGGTAGCCAAATCAAGGGCCTGCGCACCGCTACTGTGGTGGGTGGCATGCCTTACGGTGCACAGCTCAAAGCACTGTCGCAACGCGTCGATGTGCTGGTAGCCACCCCTGGTCGCCTGATGGACCACTTGCAAAGCAAGCGAGTTGACCTATCAACCGTGCACACGCTGATTCTGGACGAAGCTGATCGCATGCTCGACATGGGTTTTATCGATGACATTAAAACCATCGTGGCACGCACACCAGCGCAACGTCAAACGCTACTGTTTTCTGCGACATTTGATGGCAGCGTTGCCAAACTCGCAGAAACCATGATGCGCGATCCCGTTCGCATTCAGATCTCTGCACCCAAAGAGCGTCATGCCCAGATCGAGCAACATGTGTTTTATGCTGACAGCAAAGAACACAAGTTGCAGTTGCTTGACCACATGTTGCGTGATGCAAAGATGGATCAGGCGATCGTCTTTACCGCTACCAAACGTGGCGCTGATGACCTGGCTGACGTGCTGAACGAACAAGGGTTTCATGCACAGGCTCTGCATGGCGACATGAACCAGCGCCAGCGCACCCGTGCCTTGACCGCCATGCAGCGCGGCCGAGTTCGCGTGCTGGTCGCTACTGACGTTGCTGCCCGCGGCATTGACGTGCAGACAATTAGCCACGCGATTAACTTTGACCTGCCAATGCAAGCCGAAGACTACGTGCACCGCATTGGCCGTACTGGTCGTGCCGGACGTCAGGGCACCGCGATCACCCTGTGTGAGCATCGCGATCGCTTCAAAGTGCGTCGTATCGAACAGTTCATCGGCCATGGGATTGCTGCCAGCGAAATAGCTGGTCTGGAACCCAAGCGCGTCGCCCCAAAAACGCCACACGTTAAAAATGCCAAACCACGTCGTCCGGGTTTTGGTGCCAAGGCAAGCACTAGCGCCAAACCAGGCGCTGCAGCCAAGGCAGGGTTTGGGGCAAAGCCACGCACAGCAAAACCTTATACTGCAGGACATGCAAAACCCGCACGGCCAACGACCAGATCCCGGACAGATTCATCTGAGCGCAGACGCGCTCGCGCATAGTGAGAAACTAGGCGCCAGCTTGCGCAAACAAATTGCACAGGCTGGCGGTTGGATCTCATTTGCGCGGTGGATGCATGAAGCGCTTTATGCGCCTGGCTTAGGCTATTACGCCGCTGGTTTAGCCAAGCTCGCCACGCGGGATACCCTAGAAAGTCCTGAATCAGCCGCTGGCGACTTTGTCACTGCACCAGAGCTGTCATCGGCTTTTGGTTTTACGCTGGCGCAACAGATTGCCCAAGTGCTGCACAAGCAAGACAAACCAGCCATCCTGGAGTTTGGTGCGGGATCCGGACAGCTTGCCCATGATGTGCTTACCGCACTCGCTGATCTGGGCATACACCCCACCTATCAAATCCTCGAGGTGTCAGCAGACCTCGGGCAGCGCCAACAAGCGCAATTGGCTAACTGGCACTCGCAAGTGCAATGGCTAGACAAACTGCCTGAGCACTTTGCTGGGGTGGTGCTAGCCAACGAGGTGCTAGACGCCATGCCCGTGCATATAGTTGGCTGGAACCCGGATAGCACTGTGTTTGAGCGCGGGGTCGCCTGGCGCGACGAGAAATTTGTTTGGGAAGATCGGCCTGCTGGTCAAGCGCTTTCACAAGCACTGTCCAGAAAAATGCCACCTTTGCCAGGTTACGTCACCGAGATCAACCTTGCGGGACAAGCCTGGATGGCTCAGCTGGGTCAGTGGTTACAGTGGGGCGTGGCTCTATTGATTGACTACGGGTTTCCTGAAGCCGAGTACTACCATCCGCAACGCAGCGAAGGCACCTTGATGTGCCACATTCAACACCGCAGCCACGCACAACCACTGATCCTGCCGGGATTGCAAGACATCACTGCGCATGTTGATTTTTCAGCCATGGCCACTGCCGCATTTAACGCTGGCCTAGATGTGCTGGGCTACACCAGCCAGGCCAGATTTTTATTGAACGCCGGATTGCTGGAGGTTTTACCAAGGCTTGACACCAAGTCGCAACGCGGAATCGATAAACTTATTTCAGAAGCAGAGATGGGTGAGCTATTCAAAGTATTAGCCGTTGGCAAAGGGATAGATACCGAGTTGATGGGTTTTTGCAGGGGTGACCGGCAACATCAGCTCTAGGACAGCCTAGGTCAACGACGTTTGAACGGCCGGGTCATTTTTAACGATTTCGAATCAAGGGGTTTAGAGTGTCAGAACGCAAGCAGAGACAAAAACTATCAGACTACGTGTTTTTCCACGAGATCGAGACGCGCTGGAAAGACAACGACATCTATGGCCATGTCAACAACGTGGAGTTTTACTCATATTTTGACACTGCGGTTGCTGCTTTCCTGGTCTCCAAACTCGGCCTTTATTTCAAATCAAGCCCTGTCATCGCCTATGTGATTGAAACAGGATGCACTTATTTCGAGTCTGTTGCTTTCCCGGACCGCGTCAAAGTTGGGGTTCGAATTGTCAAACTAGGTAACAGCAGCGTGCGCTACGAACTGGGCGTTTTTAAAAATGACGGTCATCAGGCGTGTGCCCAGGGCCATTTTGTGCATGTTTATGTGGACCGAGCAACCGACACGCCGACGTCAATTCCTGACGACGTGCGCACTGCCATGCAAACGATCCTCGTGGCCTAGACCGAGATGGTTGCAACCACTGGAGCGTGATCAGAGGGCTGCTCGTTTTCTCGAGGGGCACGGTCGATCACGCAGCCATGGCAGCGGTCGGTCAACGCCTTGGACAACAATACGTGATCGATACGCAAACCGGCATTGCGCTTGTAGGCATTTAATCGGTAATCCCACCAGCTAAACGACTTCTCAGGCTGATCGAACATTCGAAATGAATCTGTCAGTCCCAGCCCAAGCAAGCGACGAAACGCCTCGCGTTCTGGCTCAGAGACTAACACCTGATCTTTCCAACGCTTGGGATCATGCACATCCTCATCAGCTGGTGCAATATTGTAGTCACCCACAATCGCCAAGTGAGGATGGGTTTTAAGCTCATCAGCCAACCAATTGGCCAATCGGTCAAACCACGCCAGCTTGTAAGGGTACTTGTCCGAATCCAATGACTGACCATTAGGACAATAAACATTGACGAATCTAAAGGGGCCTAGTGGCGTTTCAAACGTGGCGGCAATCAGGCGCTTTTGCGGGTCATCGTCACCGGGAATGTTAAGCACCACGTCTTGTGCTGGAGTTTTTGAGAGGATTGCCACACCGTTATAGGTTTTTTGTCCAAGCCATACGGCTTGATAGCCCGCCGCTTCAATCGCATCAATCGGAAACTTGTCCTGATCGAGCTTTAACTCCTGCAGCCCCACAAAATCCGGTTCAGCAATCGAAAGCCATTCGAGCACTTGTGGCAAGCGGACTTTGAGTGAGTTGACGTTCCAGGTGGCTAGTTTCATGAGATGTCCAATGCGTTCGACCAGTGTATTGGAACATTTTAATGGCTTGGCTAATGCCAAATCACTGGCTATCGCTAGCGATAGAGGACTCCGAAGCGAGAACATTTAGGCGCAAAGCCTCAGTGGCATAGAAGAACATCAAACTGCCGACACAAGCACTAACCAACCCAGGCGGTCGACTTATCGCTTGCAAATGAAATGAACTCGCGACTAGCTTTCAAGTGCCCGCTCAACAGACTCAAGCCGAGCTTGGCGCACCGCTGCCGAGATGACTTGAGCACCTTTGTCTTGCAAAGGTTTGGCAATTGCACCTGCATCAATACTACGGGCTGCCTGCAATGCGGCTTGCCAACGATCGAGCGGACATTGAACCAGATGGCTCGCGATGTTTAGCAATGCTTGAAGCCTTTCAGGCCGACGGATCGCATCGGTTTTTTCCAGAAACGTCAATGATTGGTCAGGCCATTCGTTTGGACCCCACTGATTCGAGTCCTGACATGCTAATTCAATAGCTGGCAATAATTCGGCCCATTGCGCGCAGTCACTTGATGCACGCAGACGCTTTGCCAATTGCGCTCGTTCCGGGGTTTGATGCATGCACAATGCATACATGCCAGGTAGTGTTCGTTCACCCCAAGTTGCGGCAGCATCAAGATGGGATCCAAGCTCAGCGTTGTACACATAACCTGGCATCACCACACGCAATGCGTCACATTGCAGCAATACCTCAAACATGCGCGATGGTTGTTCGCTCATGAGTCCGCGTGACACCTCTTGCCAGACCCGCTCGGGAACCAGCGCATCAGCCTCACCAAGCTCGACCATGCGTCGACATAGTCCGATTGTCTCCGGCGCAATCTCGAACTCAAAAAACCTTGCCGCAAACCGAGCCAAACGCAAAATTCGAACCGGATCCTCTTCAAACGCTGGTCCTACGTGCCGCAGGATTTTACGGCGCAGGTCTTGAACGCCTCCCAAGGGATCAATCAAATCCCCGTCTGGCGTTTTAGCCATGGCATTAACTGTCAGGTCACGCCTTTTGAGATCATCCTCGAGCGAGACATCTGCACCGGCATAGAACGTAAAACCTCTGTAACCCTTGCCTGACTTGCGCTCAGTACGTGCGAGCGCATATTCCTCTTTGGTCTGGGGATGCAAAAATACTGGAAAGTCTGCGCCAACTGGAATGAATCCTCGCTCGACCATATCATCTGGCGTGCTGCCTACCACCACCCAGTCACGGTCACCGGCCAGGCGGCCAAGCAACTCATCGCGCACGGCACCACCGACCACGTAGACCTGCAAACCAGCGAGAATAGAATCAGACATGTCGCTGACTCATCGCGGAGAAATCTCCCCAAGTCTGGCCTTCAGAGACTGTGGCTCTCCTGTAAAAATGGCGGCATAGTAAGTAGCGTTCGATAGCACGTGCTTGACGTACTCGCGTGTCTCGCTAAACGGAATGGTTTCGGCAAATATGGCACCCTCAACCGGGCGTCCGAGGGTCTTGCGCCACTGCACTGGACGACCAGGACCAGCGTTATAGCCGGCGCTCGCGAGAACCTGCGAGCCGTCCAAATCTTCTAGCACCATGCGCAGGTAATGCGTGCCGAGCCTCGTATTGACATCAAAGTCATTGACCTGCGAGGGACTGAAATCATTCATGCCAATCTTGCGTGCCACATATTTGGCGGTAGCTGGCATCAGCTGCATCAGCCCGGACGCGCCAACAACTGACCGGGCATCCATCACGAAGCGCGACTCCTGGCGAATCAAGCCGTATACCCAAGCAGGATCGACGTTGATCGATTTCGCCTGCGCAGTTACCTGCCCTTCAAATGGCGCAATAAACCGTTGCGAGAAATCAACCTGTTCTTGCGTGCGCTCAGATGTGCTCAAAACGCGATCATAGATGTGCTGCTCGCGGGCAAACTCAGCCGCAGCTAAAAGCTGGCGATCATTCAAGCCGCGCAACCCAAAATTCCACTGAGGCACAGCTTCACGTCGCAAGCCGAGCCGAAAAAGCGCCACGGCCTGCTGAAGGTGCGGGTTGTCACGTGCCTCATCAAGTTCCGCCTCGGTTACAGGTGACGGTGCCGGTGGTGCCACAATCGACTGCCCGAGCTCTTCTAGTGCCAATTGTCCGTAAAAATGAAACTCGTCCGAGATTTCTTGATAGATGGCCTGAGCCTGTTCGGTCTTGCCTTGAGCGGCTAATGAGCGTGCCAACCAATACTGCCAGTCAATTTCCAGACGTTGAGGAGGTGGCATCCATTCAATGGCCGTCTGCACCCAATCCCATTTGATGATGGGCTGACGAAGTGCCGCTCTTACCCGCCACGCGTAACCACCCTCAGACAATCTCGTGTTGCCTGCACGCTGATACCAGGTATCAGCCCGAGCCTCATGATCCAGTGCCGCCTGAAATGCCAGTTGTGACCAAGCCCAACCAGCGTCTGCTTCGCTCAAGCGCGCACCCCATTTTCCTTCAAGCTCCCGAGCAGCAGCCGTAGGGCTGTCACGACCCAAGCGTACCAATGCGATAGACACCAGAAGACCATCATCGCCTGTGGCCTTACCCTGATATTGTTTGAGCCAGTTAGCAGGCGAACTCATCATGGCCCGATAACGGCCAAGCGTCTTGCCATCAAATAGAAGGGTGGCTACCCTGTCAGCCGTTTTGGTTTGGTTGCGCTCAAGCGAGTCTTGCAAGAGGGTTACAAGGTCGTCACGCTTCATGACACCATCAGCGACGAATTGGTCTAGCATCGCCCAGCAGGCTTTGCCAGGCTGAAAATCGGCCATGGCT
The DNA here is from genome assembly GCA_021208885.1 of Burkholderiaceae bacterium. Classification (GTDB taxonomy): domain Bacteria; phylum Pseudomonadota; class Gammaproteobacteria; order Burkholderiales; family Burkholderiaceae_B; genus Algicoccus. The sequence continues at coordinate 43,508 of JAJOJF010000043.1, read as the reverse complement.
TCTTCAGAAGTAGCGCGCTGTCCGGTCATGTGACGGGCCTCGAGCTTGGCGCAGCGGACCTCGCGGTTGTACCAGACAAATTCACCAAGATCGCGGATCTTGTTAAAGGCACCCGACTCGTCAGCGGCAATCACCCATTGCGCCCTGAGTTTGTCTGCCATGTAAGTGCCGTTATAACGCTGTAAAAAGGCATCCGCCACTGGCACGTCGAATACGTTCTTAGCCGATTGCACGGCACGCTCAGCCACCCAGTAATCAGCATACACCTGCAAAACGTCACCCTGAGTCTGCGCTGCAAGTGTCGGCAGCTTGTTCCACTGCTTGGCATCAACTGCCTCTTTGGCTGCGACAATCGCCTTGGCTGCCTGACTATCGGTGTCGTAGGTAAAGGATGCTGCCCATGGGGCAAACAGCAACGCGGGAAGAGCGATCGAAACTGTTTTTAAAGCTTTTAGCAGCACAGCAGCACCTCTTTGACAGCAGTCAGTGATTCAGTTCATGATAGACGTCAGCCCGATTGGACATCAATCCTGATTTTTAGTTGCACTCATGGCGATCGCATGTCACAGAATAACGCAGACCATTTACGCACGCGCTTGAAACAAGCTCGTAAAGCTATGCCCGTTGCAGATCGTCAACGTGCCAGCCTTTTGATGCGCGCTCGACTGTTCACATGGCTAGCCACCACGCAAACAGCTTGTGAGCAATCCGGGCAGCATTCACCAAATATCGTGGCGGGGTTTTGGCCGTTAGCTGACGAGCCTGACTTGGTCGCCCTTTATCGGCAATGGCACGACAACGGTGTCGTGGTAGCACTACCCGTGATGCGCAAGCACGAACAGTCGCTTGAATTTCATCGCTGGCAACCAGACGCCGAGATGGTTTCTGCGGGATTCGGGGTGCTTGAACCATCACCAAATGAGCCTCTGACACCCGATGTGGTGCTCGTACCTACGCTTGGTTTCACCCCAAACGCCGACCGGCTAGGCTACGGCAAAGGCTTCTATGATCGGACGCTGGCTGAGCTCACAAAAAACAGGCACCGTCCAAGGACGATCGGGGTGGCTTGGGACAACGCCAACTTGCTCGATCTAGATCCAGACTATCAACCTGCCGACCACGACCACCCACTAGATGCCATCATCACGCCAACCACCTGGTACCCCAAGGCACCTGGCTGGCGCGACACGTCTCTAGGCTGACAAGCCACGCCAGATGGCCATCGTGGCTGCAGCGTTGTTCAAGGTGTAGAAATGTAGCCCGGGCACCTGGTTTTCCAGGAGTGTCTGGCACATCTCGGTGACCACATCGGTGCCGAATGCTCGTATAGACTCCCGATCATCGCCAAACTCTGCCAAGCGCAGGCGAATCCAGCGTGGGATCTCGGCACCGCACATTTCGGAGAAACGCATCAGCTGACTGTAATTGGTAATCGGCATAATGCCAGGGACAATCGGCACTGAAACGCCGAGCATCTGTGCCCGGTCAACAAAGTCGAAGTAGGCATCGGCGTTGTAGAAATACTGCGTGATGGCACTGTTGGCACCAGCTTGAACTTTCTGAGCGAAATAGCGCAAATCCGCCTGAGGCCCTAGAGCCTGGGGATGCATTTCCGGATAAGCAGCCACTTCGATATGAAACCAGTCACCACTGTGCTCACGGATCAGTTGCACGAGCTCAACGGCGTAACGCAGCATGTCAGAGCCGCCTGCAGCCCCCATGCCAGAGGGCAAATCGCCACGCAACGCCACAATACGTCGTACACCAGCGGCTTTGTACTGATCAAGAAGATCTCGCAACTGTTGCTTGGTCGAACCAATGCATGATAGGTGAGGCGCCGCGTCGAACCCCAACGACGTCAGGTGCTTAACCGTTTCCATCGTGCCTTCACGCGTGGTACCTCCAGCTCCAAACGTCACGCTGACATAACCCGGGTTGATGGCAGCCAGCGAGTTGGCAGTATCGGTCAAACGAGCCTGCGCCGCCTCGTCACGCGGCGGAAAAAACTCCAGGCTAAAGGCCTGGCCGCTTAATTTGGTCATGGTTGAAATATCAGCATTGAGAACAGGCTAGAGATAATGCTGTAAAGGATGGCACCAGCCACCGCCCACCAGAATCCCTCAACCTGAAATCCTTTGAACAAGGAACCTGCCAACCAAAACACCAACGCATTGAGCACAAGCAAAAACAGGCCCAACGTCACAATCGTGATTGGCAAGGTCAACAAAATCAGCAACGGCTTGACCAAGGTATTGAGCAAGCCCAACACCAATGCTGCGAGCATCGCTGACCAGAAACTGGCGATCACGATGCCTGGCAACACGTAGGCCACTGCCAGCAGCGCCACCGCATTCAAAATCCACACAACAATCAACATGGCTAATCTCCTGAAAGCGGCGGCAACTGCTGTTGCCGTTCAATCAACAGCAACTTAGTACCGATAGTGCTCAGGCTTGTAGGGGCCTTCCTTGTTCACACTGATGTAAGCCGCCTGCTGTGGCGTCAGTTCGGTCAACTGGGCGCCGATCTTCTTCAAGTGCAGACGTGCAACCTTCTCATCGAGGTGCTTGGGCAGGATATAAACCTCGCCAGCCTTGTACTCGTCGTTGCGCGTAAAGAGTTCGACTTGGGCAATCGTCTGGTTGGTAAATGATGACGACATCACAAACGACGGGTGGCCCGTGGCACAACCCAAGTTAACGAGGCGGCCTTGAGCCAGCATGATAATGCGCTTGCCATCAGGAAAGATCACATGATCGACCTGCGGCTTGATTTCTTCCCACTTCAAGTCTTCAAGGCCGGCGACATCGATTTCGTTGTCGAAGTGACCGATATTGCAAACAATGGCCTGATCTTTCATGCGCTCCATGTGAGCCCGGGTGATGACGTGATAATTGCCCGTCGCAGTCACAAAGATATCAGCCTTGTCGCATGCTTCTTCCATGGTTACCACTTTGTAGCCTTCCATGGCTGCCTGCAAGGCACAGATCGGATCAATCTCGGTCACCCAGACCTGGGCGCGTAGGGCTGCAAGTGCCTGAGCTGAACCTTTGCCCACATCACCGTAGCCACACACGACAGCAATCTTGCCAGCGATCATGACATCCGTGGCGCGCTTGATGCCGTCAACCAGTGACTCGCGGCAACCATAAAGGTTGTCAAACTTGGATTTGGTAACGGCGTCGTTGACGTTAATGGCTGCAAATGCCAGCTCACCACGCTTGGACATTTGGTAGAGGCGATGCACGCCGGTGGTGGTCTCTTCAGTCACGCCGCGGATCTGTGCCAAACGAGTCGAATACCACGACGGGTCACGCTTGAGCTGATCTTTGATGGCAGCAAACAACGCGACTTCCTCTTCCGAACCCGGTTTATCGAGCACCGTGATGTCTTTCTCTGCTTTAGAGCCGAGATGAAGCAAAAGCGTGGCATCACCGCCGTCATCTAAGATCATGTTGGCGTAATGACCGTCGGGCCAATCAAAAATGCGGTGCGTGTATTCCCAGTACTCAGCAAGGGTTTCGCCTTTTTTAGCAAAAACTGGCGTGCCGTTAGCCGCGATTGCTGCAGCTGCGTGATCCTGCGTTGAAAAGATGTTGCAAGAGGCCCAACGAACCTCAGCACCCAATGCCTGCAGGGTTTCGATCAGTACAGCGGTCTGAATCGTCATGTGCAAGCTACCGGTAATGCGTGCGCCTTTCAAGGGCTTGACCATCTCGTATTCTTCACGCACGGCCATCAAGCCCGGCATTTCGGTTTCAGCGATCTTGATTTCGCGACGTCCCCATTCGGCCAGACTGATGTCAGCAACCACGTAATCGGTAAATTTTTCTGTCACAGCGTTCATGTCAATGAGCTCCATTCGTTCATCTGACAGCGACGCGGAAGAACCGGTTAGTCCCACCGCAATCACTGTCGTTTCAGGATTGGGTGAGCGCCGTTTGGATGAGGCAAAGAACTTGCCTGCATGCCAGATCGCCTGAGCCTGGCGGGTGGAGTTATCCACGCCGTCGCAACGCTCCTCAAGCAACCTTTAAGTGCTAATTGTAACTTGTCTTGGCTGCAGTGGGTGACTGATGCAATGCCACAACATCCATTTCAGGGGTACCCCAGGCCTCGTAACGTCGCCGGACCTGTGGATCGTGGCCCGGAATGATGTGGTCTTCACTATCAGCCATCGCCCTAAGGGTATCGAAGCCAGCCAACATGTCTCCGACGTTAAAGACTATCGGAAATGGACTGGCACGCATCATATTTTCGTAATAGTGGCTCGCATCAGAGGCCAGCACAACCCAACCGCGTTGCGTATGAACCCGAACGGCCTGAAGTCCCTGAGTATGCCCACCTATCTTGATCAGCTCGATCCCGGGAGCAAAGGTTGAATGACCATCATAGAACTTCACCCGATCTGCATAGACGCGCCTGATTAAGTCAACAATATCCTCCACCTCATACGCATGCCGCAACACACCGTGACACATATGACGTCCACACGCGTAGTGCAACTCTTGTTCCTGAACATGGAAGGTAGCCTCAGGCAAGAGATCGATATTGCCGGCGTGGTCATAGTGCAAATGGGTCAAGATGACATCATTGACTTGATGGGGTGCGATACCGAGAATCGACAACGAGGCAATCGGGCAACGCAAGAAAGTTCGCCCCCTGGCTTTGGCACCGGCTTCGTTAAACCCAGTGTCAACGAGCACCGTACGGTGCTCGTTGCGAATGAGCCAGACGAAATAGTCCATTGGCATGAGCTCATCATGCAGATCCCTGGCAATGAAGTTCTCCTGTCGCCGGCGTTCAGGGCTCGTCGCGTATCGCAATGCGAACACCTCATAGCAGGCAGCTTCAACGTTATTCATCAGAAAAAACCTGGCTTTTGATTGAGTCGGGGAGCTGAGATGTTGCTGAGAGATTTATTTGCCAGAACAACTCAACTTAAGTGTGCACCTACGCTACTATCAAACCCACCAAGAATCAACCTCTAAAGGAGACAAAGCGATGACTGCCAAACATGAAACCGAAAAACTTTTCGAACAGGGCTTGGGGCTGCGCCGCGAAGTATTAGGCAAGGAATATGTCGATGGCAGTTTGGCGCGAGCCGATGACTTCATGATGGCGTTTCAGCACATTACCACCGAGTGGTGCTGGGGCTACGCATGGACACGCGACGGCCTCGACAAAAAAACCCGCAGCATGCTTAATCTAGCCATGCTGACCGCACTGAAGAGCCCAAATGAGCTGAAGCTGCACGTACGCGGCGCCCTGAAAAACGGCGTAACAGTCGATGAAATCAAAGAGATTTTGTTGCACGCCACTGTCTACAGCGGCATTCCAGCGGGCCTTGAAGCCTTCAAGGCTGCCCATAGCGTGTTAGTTGAAGAGGGTGCGCTCAAGGACAAGAAGTGATGACAGACAAACCTGCAATCGGCTTTATCGGCCTTGGCAAAATGGGGTGGCCAATGGCCAGCCGTATCGCTCAGAGTGGCTATCGGCTGACCGTCTTTGATGCCAACGCCGAAATGGCTTCTGAACTCGGCAAAGAGATCGGGGCGGATGTGGCCAACAACCCAAGAACGTTGGCTCAACAGTCAGACATCATCATCACCATCTTGCCCAACAGCCAAATTGTCCAGTCGGTACTCGAAGGCCCTGATGGTCTATTGGCCGGCTTTAAAAAAGGCACCATTCTCGTCGACATGACATCTGGGGTGCCGAGCATGACACAGCAAATGGCCAAGCAGGTTGCGCAAGTTGGCGGCGAATTGGTGGATGCCCCGGTTTCAGGCGGCGTTCCGCGAGCCAAGACAGGTGAGCTGTCAATCATGTTTGGCGGCCCAGAACAGACGCTAGCGCAGGTTCGACCCGTGCTTGCCACCATGGGCAATGCCATCGAACGCATTGGCGACGTAGGATCTGCTCATGCCATGAAGGCATTGAACAATCTAGTGTCAGCAGGCGGGTTTCTGATTGGCATAGAAGCGCTGATGATAGGCAAGCGATTTGGCCTAAGCCCAGAGAAAATGGTCGATGTGCTCAACGCCTCGACCGGGATGAACAACTCGACCCAGAAAAAGTTCAAACAATATGTGCTGTCTGGCAAGTACAACGCTGGATTTGGATTGGATTTGATGGTCAAGGACTTAGGCATTGCCTTGGGGCTGGCACGCGAAACACAAACACCAGCGGCGTTTTCTGCGTTGTGCTACGAAATGTGGGCGGCCTCGGCACAAATGCTTGGTGCAGGCCAGGATCACACGGCCGTGGCCAAGCTGGTTCAGACTCTTGCCAACGACTCAATCGAAAGTCCGTAGCGACATCGATTGAATAGGTACGAGCGCCTCGCCTCTGGCTAGGCGCTCCTGATTATTTGGGTGTTCGCCGGTTGTCCGGCGGCTTCGGAAACCCTTGCGCCAAAATGCGCTCCCAAACCGCATTCTTTTCTTCTGGTGTCATGAACACCCAGTTTGAGACCTCCATAACCGTTCGGCCGCAACCGCGACAGATCTCATCAAATAATGTTGAACACACCGCCACGCATGGCGAGTCTGGCCGCATTGGCTTGGCGTCGTTGGGGGTGCTCATCGGTGAATCTAAACTCAAGATCTAATTTGACCTGCAGTGTAGCCACGATTGCCACATCACCATAAAAAAACCCGCCCACACGGGCGGGTTCAAGACTTGATCAGGAAAAGTTGCTTTTATACGGCTTTCTTGAGGTCGGCTGCCTTGTCTGTCGCTTCCCAGCTGAACTCTGGCTCGCTGCGACCAAAGTGACCATATGCGGCTGTCTTTGAGTATATCGGGCGCAACAAATCAAGCATGTTCACGATGCCACGCGGTCGAAGATCAAAATGCTCTCGCACCAATTTCGCCAATTGGTCATCTGGCACTACACCAGTGCCTTCGGTGTACACAGTAATGTTGATCGGCTCAGCCACGCCGATGGCGTAGCTGACCTGCACTTGACACTGCTTGGCCAGACCAGCTGCCACGATGTTCTTGGCTACGTAACGGGCTGCATACGCTGCCGAGCGGTCAACCTTGGAAGGGTCTTTGCCCGAGAATGCGCCGCCACCATGGGGGCAAGCGCCACCGTAGGTATCAACAATGATTTTGCGGCCGGTTAGGCCACAATCGCCTTGGGGCCCGCCAATCACAAATCGCCCGGTTGGATTGACCAAAAACCTGGTTTTAGGGGTGATCAGACCATCCGGAAAGCTGGGGCGGATGATGTCTTCGATGACCGCTTCATGAATGGCCGTCTGCGAGATTTCCGGGGCATGTTGGGTTGACAGCACAACAGTGTCAACTTCAACAGGTCGTCCGTCAACATACCGGAAGGTGACCTGCGATTTGGCATCCGGGCGCAACCACGGCAGACGACCGTCTTTGCGCAATTCGCTTTGACGCTGAACCAGGCGATGCGAGTACCAGATTGGTGCTGGCATCAGGTCAGGGGTCTCATCGCAGGCGTAGCCAAACATCAGGCCCTGATCGCCAGCACCTTGGTTAAGGTACTCAGCTGAATCACGGTCTACCCCTTGCGCAATGTCGGGAGATTGTTTGTCGTAAGCAACCAGCACTGCACAACCCTTGTAGTCAATACCGTAGTCGCTGTTGTCATAGCCAATGCGTTTGATGGTGTCACGCGCGACCTGAATGTAGTCGACATTGGCTTTTGTGGTGATTTCACCAGCCAGAACAACCAAGCCAGTATTGCACAATGTTTCGGCCGCCACACGTGCGTGGGGATCTTGCGTGAAGATCGCGTCAAGCACGGCGTCTGAGATTTGGTCAGAAACTTTGTCCGGGTGGCCTTCGGAAACTGATTCCGAAGTAAAGAGAAAGTCGTTGGACTTCATAGACATATCAACATCCTTACTTAAGTGCTTGGCTGGTTTTGAGCAGCCATGGGTTAGTGGGTGCGCTGCACCCCTATAACCGCCGTCTCAATTTGATCGTCGAATCGATCTCAAGAATGTTGGTAGTGGGCGCGACGCTTTAGCGGATAAATTCCAGCATCCAGGTCTAGTGGATACAGTAGGCCGTCCCGCAAGTTGTCGGTTAACTCAACGACCGAATCGGATTTTAAGCGAAAATATGGTCATGTTGTTAATTCTCTTTCGCCTTCTGTCACTGCTGCCTCTGTCAGCCCTGCAATCCTTGGGCCGCGCCGGTGGCAGGTTTGTCTTCGCCTTACCGGGCCGTTACCGCGAGCGCCTGATAGCCAATGCCAGGCAAGCCGGTTTTGATGACCCACGGTTTTTTAAGGAGGCTGCTGCACAAACTGGTGCCATGATCATGGAATTGCCCAGAGTGTGGTTTCGAAGCCAAGAGTCACTCAATCAGGTCATTGACGAACAAGAACCCATTGTTCTGCAGGCTATCGAAACAGGCAGACCAATTTTGTACCTGACTCCTCACCTGGGCAGCTTCGAAATGTCTGCCCGGCACCGCTCAAAGAACCGACCGATGACGGTCATGTTTCGTCCCCCACGCAAGGCATTTCTTGAACCACTGATGCAGGCTGCTCGAAACTCAGCAGGTGTAACAGCAGTGCCAGCAAATCGCCAGGGGGTTCGTGAATTTTTGAAGACACTAAAGCGAGGGCAAGCTGTGGGTATGCTGCCAGACCAGGTGCCACGCGAAGGTGAAGGCATCTGGGCACCATTTTTTGGACGTGAGGCCTTTACCGTCACACTGCCAGGCAAGCTCGCAAAAATGACCAACGCGATTGTGATCGTGGCAGCCTGCGAGCGATTACCCAAGGGCCAAGGCTGGCGAATGCACTACCTTCGTGCGCCAGATGTGCTGCCGGACGATGCGCGCGCGCAGGCATCTCTTTTTAATGAGATGATGCAAACCCTGATCCATCGTTTCCCAACCCAGTATCTTTGGGGCTACCACCGCTACAAGCGGCCCAAAGATGCACCACCCCCACCGGACCACGACCACCTTGACTGAACGACGCTCTCCTGCCCCACAACAGTCTGCCTCTCGTGATACCGATGTTCGCTCGCTAAGATCACGCTCTCTGGCGGCATGGCTTTTGGTTACTACGTTTGAGTTGCTGGCACGAGCTCCGATGCGGGTTCGGCTCGCTCTCGGTTCGATACTCGCCAAGCTTGCCCCAATACTGATGCGTCGCCGCACAAAAATCGCCCAGCGCAATATCGAGTTGTGTTTTGCCGACAAGACCCCGAAGCAAAGAGAAAAACTGCTAAAGGACCACTTGCGAGCCTTGGTGCAAAGCTTTATTGATCGCAGCGTGATCTGGTTTGGCAGCCCAGCCGACATTGAAGACTTCGTCACCGTTTCAGGCCTTGAACATGCCCACCACTACACCGACCAGCAACAGCCGATCATGTTGCTCGCCCCCCACTTTATCGGGCTTGATGCAGCTGCCAGCCGATTAACCCTCGCTGGCCCGGAAGGCGGAACCATCTATGCCGAACAGCGCAACAAACTTATTGATGATTTTGTCAGACTAGGGCGCGGGCGGTTTCACAACGTACACCTGATCAGTCGGAAAGATGGCGTGCGCGGCTTGGTCAGGCTTATTAAACAAGGCATGCCCATTTACTACTTGCCTGACATGGATCTAGGTCGGCGCGGTGCTGCACTAGTACCGTTTTTTGGGGTGCCTGCTTATACGCAAACCGCGACTGCCCAATTGGCTCGTCAATTCAACTTGCCGGTTCTTCCCGTTGTCAGCACCTGGGATCCTGCAACCGGGAAATACCATGTCCAAATATTGCCACCGCTGACCACCTTCCCTGACCCCAACAAAACCCTTGAAGAAGACACCGCACATTTGAATGAATTGCTCGAGCAATGGATTGAACCCCGTGCGGCTCAGTATTACTGGGTACATCGTCGCTTCAAGAGCCACCCGCCCGGGCAACCGTCCCCCTATGAATCATGACCAAACACGGTAATAATCAAGCTATGCAATGGACTTTCTCCAAGATGCACGGTGCCGGCAACGACTTCGTCGTGCTTGACGGGCTATCACAAACCATCGAGATGACGGCGCAACGCGCGCGCGCCATCGCCCACCGTCAATTCGGAATTGGCTGTGACCAAATTCTTTTGGTTGATGCGCCAACAGATCCAAACGCTGACTTTCGATACCGGATTTTCAATTCCGATGGCTCCGAGGTCGAGCATTGCGGCAATGGGGCTCGTTGTTTTGTGCGATTCGTTCACGAACGCAAGCTGTCTTCGCGCAACCCTATTCGCGCTGAAATCGCCACGGGACTGATTACATTGACTGAGCTTGAAGACGGCCAGGTTCGAGTAGAAATGGGGCAAACAAAGTTTGAGCCCGCAGATGTATCTTTTGATATCAACGGTCTGGAAACACGCGTCATTGGGCGCGACACGCAATACGCTTTGCCCCTTGATGGGCTTGAAGCACCGATATGGTTGTCCCTTGTGGCTATATCCAACCCTCACGCCGTACAAGTTGTCGAGGACGTCAACGTCGCGCCTGTGTCGACTGTCGGCCCTGCCATTGAAAGTCACCCTCGATTTGCTAAACGGGTCAATGCTGGCTTTATGCAAATTATTGATGAACACCACATTCGCTTACGGGTTTATGAACGTGGCGCTGGTGAAACATTAGCCTGTGGTACAGGTGCCTGTGCCGCAGTTGCCAGTGGAATTCGTCAAGGCCTATTGCAAAGCCCGGTAAGGGTGCAAACGCGTGGCGGTGAACTAACGATCGAATGGGACGGGCTCACCTTGCAAATGAGTGGGCCGGCCACTACTGTTTTTGAGGGGCAAATTGATATCGATGCCTTGGTAAAAACCATTCCAACATTTTGAGTGAACATATGACCGAACATTTAAGCGCTCTGACAGTAGCCCGGTTCCTACAAGAAAACCCTGAATTCTTCTCCGCACACGCCGAGCTGTTTGCCGCCCTCACCGTTCCTCATCCCAATCAATCTCGAGCAATCTCGTTGGGTGAGCGGCAGATTATGACTTTGCGTGACCGCCAGAAAGAACTCGAAATGCGACTAGCCGCGCTCAGTCATCAGGCAAGCTTTAACGAGAGTGTGGCCAATAAAGTGACACGCTGGTGTGAAATCATGCTTACAGCCAATGACTCTCAAAGCATCCCCGGACATATCATCGCCGGACTCGCCGAAACATTTGACATTCCCGAAGTCGCGATGCGCCTATGGGATCTGGACATTTCGACGGAGGGTGTTGGTGAGCCAGTCGACGAAGATGCACGCAAGTTTGCCCACAGCCTAACCGCCCCTTACTGCGGACCGAACAAAGAATTTTCTGTGGCACAGTGGCTGCGTGAGACGCCCGCTTCGATGGCGATGGTCACTATCAAGCATGGTTGCATTGATGACGCTCCAACAGTCGGGCTTTTGCTGCTGGGTTCTAACGACCCTGAACGATTTACCACTGACATGGGTACTACCTTTTTGCAAACCATCGGGCGACTGGCCTCAGCAGCCATCGGTCGACTTGCTCTTCGGTCAAACGGCTAAAAACGGATGAACACACGGGTCGCCCTGCCCGAACCGATGCGCCAGTGGCTCGACTATCTGGCTGCTCAACGTCGTTATGCCCACCACACCATTTCTGCTTACGAGCGGGATTTAAAACAACTCGTCGAGCTTGCTGAAGGCACCGAGCTACGAGATATCGCCGAGCGACACATTCGTCAATTCCTGGGCAAATTGCACGGTCAGGGTCATCAGCCCAGGAGTCTGGCTCGCACGCTTTCTGCTTGGCGAGGGTTTTACGCCTGGTGGGCCCCGAAAACCGGTCTGCCGCTAAACCCAGCTCAAGACGTCAAGCCCCCAAAAGCCAGTCGCAGCTTGCCAAAAGCCCTGTCTGTTGATCAAACTCAGGCATTGCTAGACAACAGTGCACTAACGGCATCACGCGAACCGCTAACTTTACGTGATCGAGCGATGTTTGAGCTGTTCTACTCAAGTGGCCTGCGTTTGAGTGAACTCGTATCGCTTGATGTCAGTTATCACAAGTTACCTGACTATGAGTCGAGCAGCTGGCTGGATTTGGCACAACAGGAGGTACAAGTACTGGGCAAAGGCAACAAACGGCGCACAGTGCCCGTTGGACAACAAGCCACATTGGCCATCGAAAGCTGGCTCTCGGTGCGTAACCAGTTTGTCAAGCCCAGCGGCAGCAGCCTTGATCGGTTTGCATTGTTTGTTGGCGAGCGCGGCAGGCGCATTCACCCTAGAGTCATTCAACAAAGGCTAGCGGATCTGGCTTTGGCTGCTGGTTTGCCCACACGTGTTCATCCACATGTCTTGCGTCACAGTTTTGCTAGCCACGTGTTGCAATCGGCCCAGGACTTGCGCGCCGTGCAGGAAATGCTGGGCCACGCGAGCATTTCCACCACACAGGTCTATACAAAGCTGGATTTCCAGCATCTGGCCTCGGTCTATGACGCAGCCCACCCCCGCGCCGGCAGAAAATCCTCCGACAAACCCTGAAACATCGTATGACCACGCAAACGGGTGAAACTTGTAGCGTGCCATACTGTCTCACAGTAAATCTCATCAGACTGTTCTAGATAATGCCCAACACCAAGCAAATCGTCGAGAGAAGCTCAAAACTCCGCACAAGCCAGGTGCGCAAATTAACCCTTCGCTGGTTAACGGCTGTTTCCGCGTTGCTGGTTTTTTTAATATTGCCGCTGCGTGCGAATGCCCATCCCCACATGTGGGTTCAAGGCAAGGTGCAGCTGATGTTTGATGCTCAGGGAGCCGTCACTGGCGTAACCCAGACATGGGTCTTTGACGAGATGTTCTCGAGCTACGCCAAACAAGGTTTGCCAACCGGTGCTGATAATCGCCCGCCGCAAGTCGAGCTCGACAAAATAGGCAAGTCCTGGATTGAGGCGCTCGCTGACCCCATGTCGCATTACTTCACGCGCGTCACCCATGGCAACCTAGAAGTGCCGACTGGCCCGGCTCAACGCGTGCGCGTAGATTGGAACAGCGAAACCGAACAAATGTCGCTTCAGTTTGAACTGCCCTTAATGACTCCCTTGATGCCAGGCGATCGACCATTGGTAATATCAGTGGCTGACCCGACATTCTATGTGGCATACAGTTTCGAGGCGCCCGATGCTGTCACGTTGCTAGCAGCCCCAACAAGCTGCAGCGCCAAATATGAAATGCCCAAACGCCTTGACACTCAGACCGCCCAGCGTCTGGCTGCTATTGGACCAGACGTCACGCAGCTGCCACCGGATCTCATGGCCATCACCCAGACCCTGCAACACCGCGTCGTACTGACATGTCTTTGAAACCGCTCGTGTCCAGACCTCGTGAAGACCTTATCGCCTTTTTGTTGGGCGGATTGCTGTTGTTGATCAGTGCAACCGCACTGGCTCAATCACCGCATCCGTTTGCCGTGCCCGAGCAAAGGTTGCCCACTCCAGCATCTGGTTGGTTTACCCAATGGACTGGGCAGATCGCGATATGGCAATCTGAGTTCTATCGCGAACTCACGGGCGCGGTGCGGGCCTGGAAATCTGACGGATGGCAAGCTTGGGGACTGCTGGGGCTGTCATTTGCCTATGGCGTATTTCATGCGTTGGGCCCTGGCCATGGCAAAGCAATATTGTCAGCCTATGTGCTAGCAAACCGTGAAACCGTTCGTAACGGCGCTATCTTGGCGTTTGTATCAGCGCTAATTCAAGCACTCGTCGCCATTGTGATGGTCGGCATCGCAGCCGGCATTCTGAATGTCACTGGGGCAGTCTTAAATGAAGTAACGGCATTGCTAGAACTAGGCGCTTACGCACTGCTAACTGCGCTCGGTGCTTGGCTAGTGTACAAACACATCATCAAACCAGTTCTGGCTTGGCTGGCAAAATCTCGTGAGCACGATCATTCTCACAGTCACCACCACGGCCACAATCACCATCATCACGATCACGCCCACCACGATGCATGCGGTTGTGGCCATGTGCACATGCCAGATCCGGCACAAATTTCCGGAAAGCTAAACTGGCGCAAAGCTTGGGGGGCGATCGTAGCGATTGGCCTTAGGCCATGCTCGGGGGCCATCCTGGTGCTGGTGTTTGCACTGTCGCAGCAGTTCTTTGTAGCGGGTGTAGCTGCAGCGCTTGCCATGGGCCTAGGAACCGGGTTGACTGTGGCGGTACTGGCGATGATGTCACTAACAGCTGGCCGCATGGCTGAGGCTGCCGGCGGCAGCCAAGGCAGGCAGTGGGGTCAGGCCATCGGAGCAACACTACAAGGTGCCGCGTCAATCGCGGTTCTGATATTTGGTGTTCTATTGTTCAGTGCTGCTTGGCAGTACGGTGCGCTGAACTAACAGGATCAGCGCACCGGCATGCCCTCACTATTGCTGCAACGTCGACCAGATCAAATCAGCGTTGTAGGCAAACATCTTTAGGTAGGTGTCAGCCACCGTGCCTGGTGCTGACAACGCGTCTGAGTAAAGTTCACCACCGATGCGTACGCCAGTTTCTTCAGAGATGCGGTTCATCAATCTTGGGTCAGCCATGTTCTCGACAAACAAGGCTCTGACATTGTCCTGCTTGATTTCACGAATCAGGCGTGCGACATCGGCTGCCGAAGGCTCGCGTTCGGTCGTCCATCCCTGAAGCGAAAAAAACTTGATGTCATAGGCTTGCGCAAAATATTCAAATGCGCCATGCGACGCAATGACACGGCGATCCTGTGCTGGGATTTGGGCCAAACGGTCGCTAACTTTTTGATTTAGCGCATCGATTTCAGCCATGTATCGGTCTGTGCGCAGATTGATATCGGTAGCAGCCGATGGCATCACTTGAATCAACGCATCACGAATGTTTTGTACATAGATTTTTGCATTGCCTAAGTCCTGCCAAGCATGTGGGTCATAGTCTCCATGATCATGATGGTCGTGGGCATGTTTGTCGTGACTATGTTGATGCTGGTCGTGTTTGGCATGGCCATGTTTATCGTGATCATGACCATCATCTTTTGTTTTCGTAATTTCAATCGGTTTAATACCATCGGTGGCAATTACCAACTTGCCCTTAAAACCAGAAGACTTCACCAGACGATCAATCCATCCCTCAAAACCTAGGCCGTTGATTACGACCACGTCTGCCTGAGCCAACGCCTTTGCATCGGCCGGACTTGGGTCAAACACATGCGCATCCTCATCAGGACCAACCAATGAGGTGACAACGATATTGTCGCCACCGACCTGATGAACCATGTCAGCCAGAATAGAAAAACTTGCGACGACTTTGATTGGCTGCCCATCAACTGCAAGCGCCGAGGTCGATACCGTTGCAAGGGCTGCACTGGCAGCCAGTGAAGAAAGCAGCTTGAACATGCCGAATTTCATTATTTCTCTCCCTAAGACTCACGATGACGCGCTGCCGGCATGTGCCGCAACAGCAGGCCATCATTGACACCAAACAGAAGTGACAACAGATAAATGACCCCAGCCGTCAGCACGATCGCCGGACCTGAGGGCAGGCTAAAGTGATACGACAGCAATAGCCCTACAAAACCACTGACCATCGCAAACAAACTAGCGAGCACGCAAGCTTTAGGAATATCACGAGACCATGACCGTGCTGCAATAGCGGGCAACATCAGCAGTCCCACGGCCATTAATGTGCCTAGCGTTTGGAAACAGGCCACGAAGGTCAAAACCACAGTCAGCATGAATAACTGATTGGCCCACTTGCCTGACTGGCCAAACTGCATCAGGAACAACGGATCAAAACTGCTGGCAAGCAACACACGCCAGATAAAGGCCAACAAGATCAGCGCCACGCTGGTGGCTGCTGCAATGAGCACCAATGCGCTCGCATCAACTGCCAAGATGCTGCCAAACAGCAAATGCATTAAATCAACACTACTGCCTCGAACTGAAATCAGCGTCACACCGATAGCCAACGCAATCAAATGAAATGCTGCAAGACTGGCGTCTTCCTTTTGAGAGGTGTTGCTTGCCACAAAGCTTGCTAGCAATGCCACGAGCAGTGCACTGACAAACGCGCCAAACCCCAGCACAGGCAATGACATACCCGCAATGAAGTAACCTACGGCCGCACCAGGCAATACGGCGTGCGCAATGGCATCACCGGCCAAGCTCATGCGCCGCATAACCAGCAACACCCCGACCGGTCCACTGATTAAACTGAGTGCCAACGATGCCACCAAAGCCCGCTGCATGAAGGCAAATTCAACAAACGGCATCCACAGCGCATCCATCAGTGATGCTCCTGGCCTGGCGGGTGCACATGCTTAACTGCTGGCGCCTCACACCAAGACGCCGTGTCTTGCCAGGCTAATGAGCGCTGGTTGGCCTGGGCCAGATGAATGTTGGACAAGGCTTGTGCAGTCGGCCCCCAGCTTACGAGCTCACGGGCAATTAACAAAGTCCGCGGAAAATATTGGCGCACCATGTCCAGGTCATGCAACACGACGATGACGGTGCGGCCCTGCTGGTGCCAGCGTGAGACCACACCAAGCAAATCACGCGTGGTGACGGCATCAAGCGCACTAAAAGGCTCATCGAGCAGGATAACTGGAGCATCCTGAACGATCAGTCGCGCAAAAAGGACTCGCTGAAGTTGTCCGACCGAGAGCTCATCAACCAGACGATCTTCAAATCCCTTTAAGCCAACTTGCTCAAGCGCCAATGCAATGGCTTTGCGTTCCTGCTCGTCAACCTTGCCAAGTGCACCTACACGTGGCCAGGCGCCCATGGCGACCACTTCAAGTACGCGCAGCGGGAAATCCGAATTTATGCCAGACAACTGCGCTAAGAAAGCCACAGCACCGGGCTTGCTTAGATTGGTGCCACGCTCAATCTTGCCATGTGTCGGGCGCCTCAGGCCTGCTAGCGCACTGAGCAGCGTCGATTTGCCTGCGCCGTTGGGCCCCACAATGGCAGTCAGGGATCCGGCCTCAAAGTCACCACTGACATGGTGTACAGCCGGATGCCCATGGTAGGCAATCGTGACATCCGAGAGGCAAAACGCAATGTTCACTGGCCATCACCCCCAAAAACCCGTGACCAGCCAAACGGCGAGCCAAAGCGGGACCAACAAGATTGCAACGAGTGCCAATCGACGGGCAATACCCCATAGAAGCGGGTGTAAGTTGTGACGCGACGTCATGGATCAGTGTTAAGCAGAAGTTAAAGGTACGGATCAAGTGCGGTCAACCAATTATAATGATAATTCATTATCAATAAATATTGTTTTTTGCGCCCATTCTGCTGCGCCACAAAATGCAACCTAGCCTGAGTTACATTTGAAAAATGGAAAGAAGCACGAAACAACGCGCCGCGATTCGTGAGGCACTCCAAGGTGCTGATCGCCCGCTGTTAGCCACCGAAGTATTGGATATGGCTCAACAGGCCGTGCCAACGCTTGGAATTGCGACAGTCTACCGAACCTTGAAGGCACTTGTAGAGCAGGAGTCTCTGCAAGTAGTTGAATTACCGGGAGAAAACCCACGCTTTGAGTTTGCACACGGACATCACCACCACTTTTGTTGCAAGGCCTGTGGCCGGGTGTACGACATACACGCTTGTCCAGGTGACTTTGGCAACATGGTGCCCCCTGGGTTTGAAGTCAGTGGGCATGAGGTGACACTCTATGGACGGTGCGCTGATTGTGACAGCGCACCGCACTCTTGAATTTGCCCATCATCGCCCCCATTTTTATGCGGATTTCAGCACGGCAAGCGCAAATGGGTTAAAAACGCCTGTTCTAGCTCGTGGGATGACCCACATCGCCCCCAGTAAGTTTTTTGCAAATATCGATTGACCATGACACAAAATCCGCCAATTCCGCTTGATCAAATGGTGCCTGTAACCATCCTCACCGGCTTTCTGGGGGCTGGCAAAACCACCCTGCTCAAGCGCATCCTGACGGAGTTTCACGGCAAGCGCATCGCGGTGATCGAGAACGAGTTTGGACCTGAAAGCATCGACAATGATTTGCTTGTCGAAGTGCACGATGAGGAAATCATAGAGCTTTCCAACGGATGCGTTTGCTGCACGGTCAGAGGCGATCTACTTAGAACCCTGACAGATTTGCGCCGCCGCCGTGAGGCTGGTGAGCTGAGTTTTGAGCGCGTTATCATCGAAACCACTGGCATGGCCAACCCCGGCCCAGTGTGCCAAACGTTTTTTATGGACGATGACGTTGCCGAGTATTTCCGCTTGGACAGTGTCATCACTCTCGTTGATGCCAAGCACGGCATGCAAACGCTAGATAAACAGGAAGAGGCTCAGAAACAAGTTGGCTTCGCAGACCGAATTCTGGTTTCCAAGCGTGACCTAGTGAATGATGAGGAGTTTGAGACACTCCGAAAGCGCCTCATTCACATGAACCCGCGTGCACCCATCGAGGTCGTCAATTTTGGCGAAGTCGACCTAGCCAAAGTGATTGATATCAGCGGATTTAACCTGAATTCGATTCTGGATATCGACCCTGAGTTTCTGGCTGACACACATCCTGATGCCAAACATGACCACGACCATGGTCACGACCATGATCATGACCATCATCATCACGATCATGACCACGGACACCCTCATCACCACCATGCTCACCAAGACGAGATAGGGGCGTTTGTATTTAAAGCCGACAAGCCCTTTGATCCCGAGCGTCTCGAAGAATTTCTAGGTGGGGTTGTTCAGGTGTACGGGCCAGACTTATTGCGTTATAAGGGCATCCTGTACATGAAAGGCATTGACCGGCGTATGCTGTTTCAAGGCGTGCACATGTTGATGGGTGCTGAGCCTGGCAAACCCTGGGCACCCAAAGAGAAAAAAGCCACCAAGATGGTATTTATTGGCCGCAAGCTGCCGCAAGAGATCCTCACCAAGGGTCTTGAGCAGTGCCTAGCGGCCTAAAGAGCAGCATCAACGGCAGCATCGACGAACGTTCGATAACTGACAGAAATGGAGCAAGTGCATGGCAACCAAGGCGGCACCTAAGAAAACCAAAGCGGCGAAAGCCGAAAACACAACGATTCCGACTGAGGCTGAACTGCTGAAAATGCCGGAGTCAGACTACATGAATGCCCAACAGCTCGCATTCTTCAAGCAGCGGCTGCAGCAGCTAGAGGAAGAGATTTTGGTCAATGCTGGTGAGACCACCGAGCATTTGCGTGAAACGCAATTCGTGCCCGATCCTGCAGATCGCGCCACGATTGAGGAAGAACACGCGCTCGAGCTGCGCACGCGCGACCGTGAGCGCAAGCTGCTCAAAAAAGTCCAACAATCCCTGGCTCGAATCGAGTCTGGTGAATATGGCTGGTGTGAAGAGACTGGTGAGGCCATCGGCATTCCTCGTTTGTTAGCACGCCCAACTGCTACGCTATCCCTTGAGGCGCAGGAGCGGCGTGAAATGCGCCAAAAAATGTTTGGCGACTAACGCCGGCAAAGACAGAGCTAATCACCAAGCTAGCCGCGCCTGGCTTGGTGCCAATATCCGAAGGTAGTTATGGAACAATTTCACGCAACGACCATCGTCTGCGTGCGGCGCGGCAACCGCGTCGCCATGGGCGGTGACGGCCAAGTCACTCTAGGCAATATCGTTATCAAGGGAACTGCTCGCAAGATTCGGCGGCTATACCACGACAAGGTGCTGGCCGGATTTGCCGGAGCAACCGCTGATGCATTTACCTTGCAAGAACGCTTTGAGGGCAAACTGGAAAAGCATCAAGGTCACCTGATGCGCGCCGCTGTGGAGTTATCACGCGACTGGCGCACCGACCGCATCTTGCGAAGGCTTGAAGCCATGTTGATCGTAGCTGATCATGAACACACGCTGGTGCTAACTGGCAACGGTGATGTGCTCGAACCGGAAAATGGCTTGGCAGCCATCGGTTCAGGCGGTGCCTATGCCCAGTCAGCCGCACTCGCACTACTGCGACACTCCGATTTGCCGCCCGAAGATATCGTCAAGTCGTCGCTCTCTATCGCTGGTGACCTTTGCATCTACACCAATCAAGAACACATCATTGAAGTCCTGTGAGCGCATCCATGTCCGCAAACAATATGACCCCTAAAGAGATTGTCTCTGAGCTAGACAAACACATCATTGGTCAGCACGCAGCCAAAAAAGCCGTTGCTGTGGCCTTGCGCAATCGCTGGCGTCGCCAACAGGTCGCCGAACCACTGCGCCACGAAATCCACCCCAAGAACATTCTGATGATCGGTCCCACCGGTGTCGGTAAAACCGAAATCGCCCGGCGCCTAGCCAAACTGGCCAACGCACCTTTCATCAAAATCGAAGCCACAAAGTTCACCGAAGTTGGCTACGTTGGCCGCGACGTTGATACCATCATCCGAGACTTGGCGGAAATGGCTGTCAAACAAACCCGCGAACAGGCCATGAAGCGGGTGCAAACCCAGGCCGAAGATGCAGCCGAAGATCGAATCCTCGATGCCTTGATCACCCCACCTAGAGCCGCTGACGGTTCACCAATTCGGGAAGAATCAACCGCACGCCAAACGTTTCGCAAGCGGCTGCGCGAAGGCACGCTAGACGACACTGAAATTGACATTGAAGTCAGCGCCCCAGTCCCGCAAATGGACATCATGGGACCGCCAGGCATGGAAGACATGGCCGAACAACTCAAAAGTATGTTTGCTGGCCTGTCACGCGACCAGAAAAAAACCCGTAAGCTCAAGATCAAAGACGCTTTTAAGCAGCTTGTCGAAGAGGAAGCGGCCAAGCGCGTCAATGAAGAGAACATCAAAGCGCAAGCCGTTCGGCTCGTTGAACAGCACGGCATTGTCTTTCTAGACGAGATCGACAAGATCGCTGCCCGCAACGAGGCTGGGAGTGCTGAAGTTTCACGCCAGGGTGTGCAACGCGACTTGCTGCCACTCGTTGAAGGCACCACGGTCACGACAAAATACGGCATGATCCGAACCGACCACGTGCTATTCATAGCGTCAGGCGCGTTTCATCTGTCTCGGCCGTCAGACTTAATCCCAGAGCTTCAGGGGCGCTTTCCCATTCGGGTTGAACTCGACTCGCTCTCGGCAGATGACTTCGTCAAAATTCTCAATGAAACCGACGCATCATTGACCAAACAATACAAAGCGCTACTCGAGACCGAAGAGGTCAGTCTTAACTTCACCGACGATGGCATACGCCGTTTGGCGGAACTGGCCTTTGAAGTCAACGAGCAGACCGAGAACATTGGCGCACGCCGTTTATACACGGTCATGGAACGCCTGCTTGAAGACGTATCGTTCGATGCAACATCGCACAGCGGACAAACCATTGCCATCGATGCAGCCTACGTCAACGACAAATTGCAAGAAACCGCAAAAAGTCAGGACCTAGCACGCTATGTACTCTAACAAGGTATCAAACCCATGCCTGACCGATTAACCATCATCACAACTCGTACAGGTGACGACGGCAGCACGAGCTTAGCCGATGGCTCGCGCGTGCCTAAAACACACCCACGGGTAAATGCGCTTGGCGATGTTGATGAATTAAACAGTCAGCTTGGACTCTTGTTGGCACAAATCGCCGAGATGCCACACAACGAGCACCTAAAAACTCTCGGCAAAATACTACAGCCAGTTCAGCATGCGTTGTTTGACATCGGAAGTGAACTCGCCATTCCCGGCTACACGCAACTTAAACCAGAGCAACTTGCTCATCTTGACGCGAATGCCGAAGCTCTAAATGGCAAGTTGCCAAGCTTGAAAGAGTTTATTCTGCCAGGCGGCTCTGTGCTGTCAGCGCAAGCGCATGTTGTGCGCAGTGTTTGCAGGCGTGCTGAGCGTTCTGTGCTTGCCATGCACCAGGCGGAATTAAGTGAAGGTGACCCAGACAAGCTGCTCGCCCAGCGATACCTGAACCGCTTCTCAGATCTGATGTTTATTGTGGCGCGAACCATTAATCAGGCGCTTGGTGAGCCTGATGTGTTCTGGAACAAAAACAGTTGACCCGAAACTAAACTGACACGCCAGCCTTGTGTGCCTGCTCATCAGCGTGATAGGAAGAACGCACCATGGCACCGACTGCAGCGTGCGTAAAGCCCATGGCATACGCTTCACGCTCAAACATTGCGAAGGTGTCAGGATGCACATAACGCAACACTGGCAAGTGGTGCGCCGAGGGCTGCAAATACTGGCCGATCGTCAGCATGTCTACGTCGTGTGCTCGCATGTCACGCATGACCTCGAGAATCTCTTGGTCAGTCTCGCCAAGACCGACCATCAGGCCAGACTTGGTAGGCACGCCAGGGCAGCGCGCCTTGAAGTCTTTTAGCAACTTAAGCGAGTGGGCGTAGTCTGATCCCGGTCGTGCTTGCTTATACAAGCGAGGCACGGTCTCAAGATTGTGGTTCATAACGTCAGGTGGCGCCAAATCGAAGATTCCAAGCGCTCGCTCAAGCCTGCCTCTGAAGTCTGGCACCAGCACTTCGATCTTGGTGTTGGGCGACAAGCGCCTGACTTGCTCGATACATTCCACAAAATGGGCTGCTCCCCCATCGCGCAGGTCATCTCGATCGACTGAAGTAATGACCACATAATTCAACTTCATGGCAGCGATAGTCTTGGCCAGATTGATGGGTTCATCCTGATCTAGCGGATCTGGTCGGCCATGACCAACATCACAGAAGGGGCAACGGCGCGTGCACTTGTCGCCCATGATCATGAAAGTCGCCGTGCCTTTGCCAAAACATTCACCAATGTTGGGACACGATGCTTCTTCACAGACCGTGTACAGATTATGCTCACGCAAGATCCGCTTAATGTCGTAAAAGCGCGAACCCGCGGGTGCTGTCTTGACACGAATCCAGTCAGGTTTTTTAAGACGCTCAGCCGGCACAATCTTGATTGGGATGCGCGCGGTCTTGGCTTCTGATTTTTGTTTGGCGGTCGGATCGTAGGTCGGTGCACTCGACATGGTCAGTCCTGATAAGTCTTCGCAGGGCGAAATCCTCGCGCCCCAAGGGAAACCCCGGAAATGTCATTCTACTCGCAGACGGGCTTGGTTGATGATTTTCCCTGCCAGGCTCACGGCTACCTCGTCCCAATCAGCTGCGACACCCTCACTGGCCATGCTGATCGTTTTAAGGCCTTCGTACCCACATGGGTTGATCCCATCAAATGGCGACAAATCCATGTCGACGTTTAGTGCCACCCCGTGATAAGTACAGCCTTTTCTGACTTTGATGCCAAGCGCGGCGATTTTGGCGAGATCGCCGTCTTGCGGTAAATAGACGCCAGGCGCGCCGGGCTTGCGACAAGCGTCGCTCAATCCGTAATCGGCCAAGGTACCAATGACCGCCTCTTCCAATGCTTGCACCATGGCCCGGATCGTGAGCCCTGTTCGCTTTAGGTCAGCCAACACATACACCACCACTTGACCTGGACCATGGTAAGTCACTTGGCCACCACGGTCAGACTTGACCACGGGAATTTGGCCCGGGTTTAACAAATGCTCTGGCTTGCCTGCCTGACCAAGCGTATAGACCGGGCTATGTTCGACTAACCACAATTGATCGGGCGTATCTAACGTGCGCCCCTCAGTGAAAGCCTGCATTGCCTGCCAGGCTTGTACGTAGGGAGCAAAGCCGGGCCAGCGCTTGACACCTGGACGCTCAGTAGCCAGCAGCCGCACTACAGCACCACGGAGACCAGCGGGTGCCCATGCAAAGCCCGGTAAAGGCTATCGAGTTGCTCACGCGAAGTGGCTCTGACCGTGAAAGTAAGCCCTACATAATTGCCTTTGGTGCTCATGCGAATCTCAACCGTGGCTGGGTCGAAGTCAGGGTCGTGGCTCTGCACCACTTCGGTCAGTGCTTGCGCCAAATTCGGATCCTGCTTTCCCATCACTTTGATGGGAAAGTCACAGGGATAATCAATCAACGACGTTTTGTGCGCGCCGTTGTTGTCGCCGGTCATGACAATACCTCATTGCAACGCAATGCAGACAGGCAATCATCATAGGCTTGGCGCAAACGCGCGTAGATTGGACCCGGCGTACCCTTACCAACCGGCTCGCCATCAAGCTCCACCACAGGCAAGACCTCTCTGGTGGCCGATGACACCATGAGCTCATCGGCTTTCAAAACCCGATCGCGTGAGATAGGCTCGAGCGCGAACTTGAGTCCGCATCGATCGCAAAGCTCCTGAAACAAGCCATAACGAATGCCTTCGAGGACCTGATTGTCTTTAGGAGCACCATAGACTTTGCCACCTTCAACCATCCAGACATTACAGGCTGCACCTTCGGTCATGACGTCACCACGAAACTGAATCACCTCGTCAACACCAGCCTTGATTGCCGCTTGTTTGGCCAAAACATTGCCAAGCAATGAAACCGACTTGATGTCGCAATGCAACCACCGCATATCTTGCATGCTGACCGCCCTGACACCTTTGGTTCGCAAGAGCTCAGACGGTGGCGTCATAGGCGCGACCATGGCAAACACGGTAGGTTTAACGGGTGGATTTGGAAACGCATGATCCCGCTTAGCCACGCCGCGAGTGACTTGTATATAGACCATGGCGTGATCACGTTTGGGCTGAGCTGCCAGTAACCCACTGATCAGGCTGTGCCACTGCTCGCGGGTAAAGGGCTGGGCAATTTCAATCTTGGCCAAGCTACGATCAAGCCGATCAAGATGTTCTCGCATACGAAATAGCTGTTGCCAATAGACTGGCACAACTTCATAGATCCCGTCTCCAAATATGAAGCCGCGATCCAAGACCGAAATGCCAGCCTTCGAAAGCGGCACATGCGTGCCGTTCAAATAGACGATTGGATCGCCCTCAATACCTTGAATTGCCTCGAACATGATAAGCCTAGCCCTCGAGTTGTCTGAATTTGAAATGGCTGATCACTGTAGCCAAAGCTTAAGCTGGTCGATTGCTCGCCCGAAAAACCCTGCTTGCTCAACTGACGTGAGCACATCTAATGGCAGCGTTCTCAATGGCTTGCCATCAACGGTCAAGGTTAAAGTGCCGACTCGCTGCCCGGCTTCAAGCGGCGCAATCAATGGGTCAGGACGTTGAGCAACTAACTGGACGTCACCGGTTTTGCCACGAGGAATAGTCAACCAGATCGCATCGGTGGTGCCCAGGCTAGCTGTCTGCGTGGTTCCCTCCCAGACTCGCGCCTCAATGGCAGCCTTGCCAGCGTCAACAAGCTTGACCGTATCGAAATTCTGGAAAGCCCAATTCAAGAGCTTTAAGCTCTCTTCTGCGCGAGTCGACTCACTCTCGGCCCCCACCAGCACACTGATGACCCTGCGTTCGCCACGCTGTGCGGTTGAAATCAGGCAATAACCCGCGGCTTCTGTGTGGCCTGTTTTCATGCCATCGACAGAAGGGTCAGCCCACAGCAAGCGATTGCGGTTGGCCTGCTTGATGTTGTTGTAGGTGAACTCACGCTGGGAATAGACCTGGTACTTGTCTGGGTGATCAGCAATCATTCGCTGCGCCAGAATTGCCAAGTCGCGCACAGTCGTGATGTGCTGGGGATCGGGCAACCCACTAGCGTTTTTAAACGTCGTGTCGGTCATGCCGAGATCACGAGCTGTTTGTGTCATCTGTTGGGCAAACGCTTCCTCCGTGCCAGCCAGCGTTTCAGCAAGGGCCACCGAGGCATCATTGCCAGATTGCACAACAATGCCCTGGATGATCTCGTCGACCGTCACAGGCTTGCGCGGCTCAATGAACATTCGCGAGCCAGGTGTCTTCCAGGCCTTCTCGGAAACAGACACCTGCTGCTCACGGGTGATCCGGTTTTCTTTTAATGCATCAAAGGCCATGTAGACCGTCATGATTTTAGTCAGCGATGCTGGTTCAACCGATTGTTCGGGGTTTTGTGCGGCAATGGTCTGGCCGGTGACAGCATCGACCAGAATCCAGGCGCGCGCCGCTACCACTGGCTTGGCAATCGCTGATACTTCTGAGACCTCGACAATCGGGGCACTGACTGATGCTGGTGTCGAAGGGGCTGTTGTCTGCGACAGCGCTTGCAGTGGCATGCTCGCCACCCATGCAGTTGCCACCACAGCACGCCACATTGAAGTCCCAAATATCATCAGCAGTTTCCTTTTTTGGTCAGTGAAATTACAAAGCGTCATCTTACAAGCAGTTCAAGCGCATCTGCACCAACTGCCGCAACATCAAGAGCTTGCCATGGAAAAAGTGACCTGCATTTGGTACCACAACCACTGGCATATCGATCGGCCTGGCCCAGCGCATTACCTCCTCTAACGGCACAACCTCATCGTTCTCTCCATGAATAACCAATGCATCGGCAGGTGCATCCACCGGTCCATGCTGAAACCTCAGCACAGCCGATCCAGCCCAGATCACCGCCTGAGGCAAAAGCTGGCCGTGTTCCTTCAGACGCGCATAGAGTTGGGCGCCAATACATGTTCCAAACGAAAACCCCCCAAGGACCCAGACACCCGCTGAGAGTTCAGGGTAGCGAGCCTGAAATTGCTCGATGAGCAAAGCCATGTCATTCGTCTCGCCTCGGCCTTCATCGAATGATCCTGCTGAAGTGCCAATGCCTCTGAAGTTGGGCCGCAGCGCGACCAGACCTCGTTGCACACACGCCCGAGAAATTGTTGTCACGACTTTATTGTCCCGGGTACCGCCCTGAGATGGATTGGGGTGCAACACCAGTGCCCAACCGAGCGGACGGTCGACCGGCCAATCCATGGCGCAGTCAATGGCGCCAGCTTCACCTTCAAATGTGGTTATTTCAGTCTGGTTTGATTTCATAGTGCTACTTCTGTTCTCTCAGTTTTTCTGACAACCATCGTGTCAGACGATCAATCAGTCTGTCCGTCGCTATGCGCAAAGCCGCTGCGCCAGCTGGCGCTGTGTTGGCACTAGCCTCCTGGGCCTGCGAACCCAGAAATTGCCCGAGCACCTGACCATCACGAATAAATACAGCCTGCAAAGTCACACGGCCTTCATTGGTCGAACCATCGGGTCTGTAGATTTGCTCAAACTGCATTAGCGTCACTCGCAACTGTGGCATTTCAGAATTGATGCTCTCGGTCAAAACAGCGCCATGCAAAGACAACTGTTCAAACAGCCTTTCGCGTACCAGTCTGGCCGGCGGCGCACTCCATCGGTAAGTTGCGTAACGATTTGGCGCGCCATCGTCGCCAAGTCGCCAGATCACGTCTTCCAAACCAACCTGCTTGGACTGGTTAAAGACGGGCAGCGCAATTGCATCAAATCGCCATGAAATCGTCTCTGCAGCCGGTGGGGAACCCAAATCGAGTTCTTTGGGTGCCGGTGCCACCTTGCCAAGCCCACAACCGGCTAGCGAGAACGACAACGCACCAAGCAACCAAAGCCTTCTTGAACGCATGCAGTCTTACTCCTGGTTAAAACCACTGAAGCCATTAAACCCTGGCTCGCCAGGCCCAGGCTTGGCTGGCGGCGGGCCGAACAACACCGAATCTGGTGACTGCTCGAACAATCTTGCCGCGCCTGAGAAAGATCTAGCTGCAGCTGAGATGTCATCCATCATGCGGCTGATCTCAGGCAGCGTTGACGATTGCAGTTGTGCAGCCGAGCGCTGCAATTGCGCCAAACTTTGTGTAGCCAGTGTCAATGGCCCGGTTGGACTATTGAGATAATCGATAGTTTTTTGTGCTGACTGGGTCAGCCTGGTGACATCAGTGCCCACTTGGTCGAATTTGACCAAGGTTTGATCGAGCTTTGCGATCACACCGGGCAAGGCGTCGATCGCAGGCTTTAGTCTGATGGCTGCGTCGTTCAGACTGCCTGAGAGCTTCTCGGCATTGTCAAGCAACAAAGTGAAACGCTCAGCGTTTTCATCGGTAATAAATTTTCGCAAGTCATCGAGCACTTCTTCACCGTCCTCGAGCATACCGACACCAGCGTTTTGCAGCTTCTGGAAAAAGCCCGGCCTGACCGGAATTTCATAGGGATCAGCAGCGGTGCTTGTCACGCGCTTAGGTTGCTCGCCATCATCACGCAGATCGATATTAGAAATCCCGGTAACACCCTGCGTGGCAATTTCAGCCCAAGTGCCTTCGGTGATAGGCGTATCAGGCACCACACCGATCTGAACACGTATCGTGCCAGGCTTGTCTTTATCAATAGACAACCCTTGTACTTGACCGACGGCCATGCCCTGATAGCGAACCTGCGACTGAATCGACAGACCAGCGACGGGATATTTGGAGACAAGCACATATGGCTCATACTTGACGTCCTTTCGCCCGAGCCAAACCGCCGTGACCGCCGCTGCGGCTGCCAAAAACAGCACAAATAATCCAGCTAAAAGGGCGTGGCTCCGGTTTTCCATCGAAATTCGCTAAGAGGCCACCGCGCCAAGTGCGCGTGTGCCACGTTCTCCATGAAAAAATGCATCAATAAACGGATGCTTGGTTTGCATCACATCTGTAATGGTACCTTCGACCAGCACATGTTTGTCAGCCAACACGGCTACGCGCGTAGACAAGTCTCGAATCGTGTCCAAATCGTGTGTCACCATAATGACTGTAAATCCGAGCTGCGCATGCAACGCCTTGATCAACGCCACAAACTCGTCCGACCGCTGAGGGTCAAGACCGGCAGTCGGCTCGTCGAGAAACAAGAGCTCTGGATCAAGCGACAGCGCACGGGCAAGTGCCACGCGCTTGATCATCCCGCCCGAGAGGTCGGAGGGCATCAGCGCAGCATCTCGCGGTGTCAGGCCCACCCAGGCCAAGCGCATCAACACCACATCGCGAATTAGATCCTCGGGCAAATAATGTACCTCGCGCAGCGGCAAAGCGACATTGTCATAAACCGGCAAGGCCGAAAATAGCGCACCGGATTGAAACAACATGCCCCAGCGTCGGGTCAACGCTATTCGCTCGTCGCCCTGATAGGACTCGATGGACTTGCCAAACACTTTGATCGAACCAGCTCGTGCACGCTGCAACCCCAGAATATGGTTCAACAGTGTTGTCTTGCCAGACCCCGATCCGCCCACTAACGCCAAAATCTCGCGCGGCATGACCTTCAGGTTCAAATGCTCGTGCACCACGTGTGCACCGAATGCAGTGGTCAAATCCTGAATATCGATGATTGGGTCAAGGTCAGCCATCAGATGCCCATCTCACTAAAAATCACGGCATAAATGGCGTCAATCAATATGACACCCGTGATTGCGGTAACCACCGAGGCAGTCGTTCCTTTGCCCAGGCTCTCCGTGTTTGGCTCAATTTTTAGGCCAAAATGACACGCCACCAGCGCAATCCAAGCGCCAAATGTCACGCCCTTTATCAAGCCGATCCAGTAATTGGTCAAGCCCACGGCATCTGGCAGTTGCTGGACAAACCAGAGAAACTGCAGGCCAAGCTCAAAGTGCGCTGCCAACATGCCCCCAAGCAATGCCATGACATCAGTCCATAGCACCAACAAGGGCATCACAATCGCCAAAGCAATCACTCGAGGCAAAATCAGCCGTTGACCATGCGAAATACCCATAACCTGCATGGCATCAAGCTCTTGCGTAACTCGCATCACCCCGATTTGCGCGGTGATGGCTGAACCAGACCTCCCAGCTACCAAGATAGCTGCCAGCACCGGTCCTAGCTCTCGCACGATCGACACACCCAGTAACTTCACAATGAACTGCCCAGCTCCGAACAGAGCGAGCTGTTGTGCTGACAGGTAAGAAATAACCACGCCAATCAAAAAACCAACCAGTGCCGTGATGCCTAGCGCTTGTGCACCGGTTCGATATATCTGGGCCGATATTTCCTTCCAAGGCCCTCGCAAAGGCCGGGCTAACAGGACAACAAGGTCCATGACTAGACCGCCCAATAGCACCAGCAAGCGCTCGCCATGATGTGCACCCACTGCCACGCCATCGCCGATATGACGAATCCAGCCCAGCCAGTCTGATTTAGGCTTGGGGATTTTGTCGGGTTCGCCAGCGGCAGCCAACATATCAAACAAGCGCCGTTGGGTGTCCGTGAGCTCAATTGTCTGGGGCAACTGCCGCCCCCAGCGATCCCATAAGAGTTGGGCTCCAATCGAATCGAGTCGCAACGTTGGCTCTAGCACCCAGGACGCATCAAGCGACGCAGCCCGTAGGGCCTGACGACGCTGTTTAACCACCCCAGGTGCCGACAGTGTCTGCACATCCCATCCCGCACCCACACGCCAGCAGTCACCGTCCTGAATCAACGGTGACGATGTTTGCGGCAACGATTGGGCTTGAGCCATATGGGATACTAGCGTTAAGACTTAATAATAAAAAACAATTTATAGCCCATCATGCCAAGCCATGCCGACCTGACTCTGCCATCACCTGCGACCCTGTCGAAAACTATCGTGGCCAAACTTCCAGAGTTTGCCGCCATTCAGTGGGCTGAGCAAACCGATTCAACCAACGCACGCCTAGTAGCTCTAGCTCGAGAATCCGGGATAAAGGCCAAATGGCCTCAGCTATTCGGTACGCACCATCAGACGCAAGGCAAAGGCAGATTGGGACGCATCTGGCATGACAGGCCAGGCCAGGCACTGATGTTCTCAGCCGGGTTTGCCCTCCAAAATAAAGGCACTCCTGCAAAGCTCGACGGTTTGGGCCCGGCCATTGGCATGGCAAGCACCATCGCTTTAAGGCAATTCCTGGCCCAGCCCACACGCTTGCGTGTGAAGTGGCCCAACGACCTCATGCTTGATCAGGGCAAATGTGCGGGGATTTTGATTGAACTAGCCAGTACAGTTGACACTACTTTCATCGTCATTGGCATGGGGATCAATTTGTCTGGCCACACGCAGTTGCAAACCAAGCTTGCCCGTGAAGTTGCCGATCTAGGTCCTGAGTTTTTGCCTCATGCTGCTGCCAGTGACTTGGTTGCCGCATTGGCCAGAAGCTGGCAACAGACCCTAGAAAAAGTCAAGCGCTTGGGTTTTACCAGTTGCCAGGCGGATTACGCCAGCGTGGATTATCTGGCCAACCAAGCGGTCAATATCATTGATCAAGGTGTCACGATCACTACCGGTATCGCGTCTGGCCTCGCACCCGATGGCGGGTTACAGGTAAAAACCAGCAAGGGTCTGGAAACCTTTTTTGCAGGCGATGTGTCAGTAAGAATAAACACGGATGCCTAAAGCATGAAGCTATTAATTGATATCGGTAACACCCGCTTAAAGTTGGCGACTCTGCAGGGCAACAGCCTGCAATTTGTCGCAGCGATTCCAATCGAATCTGCCGACCAACTGCAAAGGCAGTTGCAAGTTGCGATTGAATCGCTCGGCAACCCCGCTGATGTCTGCGTTGCGGTAAGTGTGTCTAGTGTTCAGGTCAATCAAGCGGCAGAAAAAGCTGTTGCGCCTAAGAAAGTTCAGTGGATTGCATCAAGCCCAACCGCCGCGGGCGTTACGAACGCCTACCCGGATCCGTCTCAACTTGGCACCGACCGTTGGGTCGGCATGATTGGCTTGACGCGCCACTTCGCTACGCCCCACCCGCCCATCGTTTTGGCTAGCTTTGGCACCGCCACGACAGTTGACACACTTGGCCCAGACAATCAATTTCGTGGTGGCTTGATATTGCCCGGTGTATCTCTGATGCATGATGCTCTGGCAAACGGCACCGCCAGGCTGCCTAATGCCGTTGGTGCGTTGGCTGCATTTCCCACTGACACCCTCAGTGCAATTACCTCAGGTATTGTCGCAGCCCAAGCCGGTGCGGTTCTTCGGCAAATCGAGCTTGCCCGGCAAGCCTACAGCCAGCAGCCTGTGCTTTGTGTCACTGGAGGCGCATGGCTATTGGTCAAACAAGAGTTCGATCGCCTACTGGGCACCAATAACGTTCATGAACTACCTCATGTCGTTCTTGACGGCCTTGCTGCCTTAGCCGGGTAAGAGACCAAGATAGTGGCTCAGGCGCTAAAATAAAAAAATGCGATCATTACTTATTATTTTGCTGGCTTTAAACGCCCTCATGTTCGGGTACGGACAAGGGTGGTTCGGCTCACCCAACACTGAGCCGGGGCGGCAGCCAGGGATAATGAAAGGGCAACTGAATGCTGAGGCACTCAGTGTTGGCGTTGGTCGCACTCAGAATCGTTAATGACTTCCTGACCACGCTCTAAGTCGAAAATTGCCTGCATCATCCGGTCAGTAGCACCTAAGTGGTTATTGACCCAAGACTTGCCTTGCAAACCAACCCGTTTAGCCTCATCTGGTGCGGCAAGCCATTGTTTGACCTGATCAAACGCCTGTTCAACTGTCTGAACCTGCACAATTGCGCCAGCATGAGTGGCGCTCGCAACCGCGTCAGAAAAGTTGTGGGTATGCGGCCCCACCACCACTGGGGTGCCTACGGCACTGGCTTCAATAAAGTTTTGTCCGCCGTGAGGCTCAAAGCTGCCACCAACCACAGCAACATCAGCTGCAGCATAAAAAAACGGCATTTCACCCATGGTGTCACCCAAAACAACATCTATGTCTTTCAGGCATTCATCGCTAGCGGGGTCACTGCGCAAAACTGACCAACGCGCATAGCGAGCGCCGACCCCATCCAAAAACCTAGCCGCCTCATCAAACCGCTGAGGGTGCCTTGGAATCAAAAGAAACAAGGGACTGTTCGGCTCGTTATTTTTGAGTGTTTCGAGAAACCTTTTAATCTGGCTAGCCATGGGTCTGTCTTCACCCTCGCGCGTGCTGGCAATAGCCACTACTGGCCTTGACAAGCGTTCACGCCAATGCTGGCCAGCTTGAACTGCAACATGGGGCAGTTGCATGTCGAACTTCAGATTGCCGCAAACTTCCACTCGGGACACCCCAGCATCGAACAATCGTTGCGCATCTGCCTCGGACTGCGCTAATGCAACCGTGATACCCCGGTAGGTGTCGCGTAACAACCCGCCGAACAGTCGATCAATCCTGCGAGCCTGCTTGAACGACTTTTCTGAAAGACGAGCGCTAGCCAAAATAACAGGCGTTGCCTGTTCACGCGCCACGCCAACGAGGTTGGGCCAGACTTCGCGCTCAATCAAAATGACCATCTTAGGCTTGAAATGCGCCCAAAAGCGACGCATCGAACCTTGCAGGTCGTACGGCACCCATTGTTGCCGAATCTGTCCGCTGCGTATTTCATCGCTCAGGATACGCTGACCCTCAGCCTTGCCTGTTGGCGTCAGATGAGTCAGGATCACCGTTTCGCCCTTTAGGACAAGCTTTTGAATTAAAGGCTTGGCCGCCCGAACTTCACCAACGCTGACCGCATGCACCCAAATTGGTTGGTCTCCATCCCACGGCTGAGGATATTGCCCGAATCGCTCGGCCGCCCAAGGTTGCCAGGATGCCGCCCCACCACGCGAACGCCAAAGCAGCCAAGCCCAGGCTAATGGGGCTAATACGACCAACAAAAGTGAATAAATCAAGCGAGGCAACACAGCCCGTTTCCTTTGCCAATACAACGATGACCAAAAAGATCAGTATACGCAGAGTCTTCGCAAAACCGCATTACTGGTTTAAGTGCATCGTTAATGCCGCATCGACAGAGACAAGCACACTGTGAACAGTGGGCTCTTTACCGCGATCACCAAGGCTTGCTGTGTAGCCTGAACCAACGAGCGGGGTACGAACCGGGGTTGATGCCTTATAGATGCCAATGGTATCTATGCCAAGTGCTGCGGATAGATGCGTCAAGCCGCTGTCTAAACCGACCATGATTCGGGCACCTGCCATTAATTGCGCCAGCTCAGTCAGTGTTGAGCGCGGTTGAACGCGAGCACAATCGCGAGCTTGAAGTAATTCAGCGGCACGTGCATTCTCTTGCTCGTTGCCTGCCAACAAAACAAGCTCCATTCCCATAGACTGCAAACGGTCAAACACAGCCTGCCAATATTCGGAGGGCCACAGCTTGTCTTCCCTGCTTGCCGACGGCATGATGACCGCATACGGGGTTTGTGCGGGCTTGTTAACCGCAAATCGCTGCAGCCCAAAATCCGGCTCGCCTAGCCATTGGTATGCAAATGCAGCAGCGGCAAGTTGACGCTGACGCAACACAGCGGGCTGCCAGAATTCGACGTGGTGGCGTTCGTCATAAAACAGGCTGCACAGCGGCTCGCGTGCACTACGCCAGTCCAGCCCATGCTTGATGCCGCTTGCGGCCCGCACCAGCCAGATTGACTTCAAGAGCGCCTGCATATCAAGCACTAAGTCATATCGGTTGTCTCGGATTTTTTCAAGAACTGCGGCGCGTTCAGTGCGCGAACGGCGAGATAGCCAAGCCTTGCGCCAACGGCGATGCGCCACCGTAATCACTTCATTGACTGCGGGATGCCAACCGGGAATTTCACTGAAAGCCTCTTCAACCACCCAATCAATCGTGACCCCTGCAACTCTGGCGGCAATGTCACTAATTGCGGGTAGCATGTGCACCAAGTCGCCTAGCGAAGAGGTCCGAACAATCAGCACCCTCATGCGCCAGGCTCCAAAACTTGCAGAACCTGATCAACACCAACACGCCAGTCTGGCAAGGCAATGGCAAATGTTTGCTGCAGCTTTTGTGTCGACAGTCGCGAATTGTGCGGACGACGAGCCTTGACTGGAAACTCACTGGAGGCTATTCCGATAATCGATTCGTTGGCAAGCTGAATAGGCCAGCCCATTTCCCGAGCTTTCTCAATCAAATAAACCGCATAGCCGTGCCAGCTGGTGTAACCGGTCGGACACAAATGATAAACACCCCAGCGGGGATCCGACGGGTGCTGTATTTGTTGCAGCATCTGCGAGGGCACTTTTGCCAATAGATCAGCTGATGTAGGCGCACCTACCTGATCATTGACCACTCGCAATTCGTCTCGCGTTTGGGCTAAACGCAGCATGGTTTTTAAAAAGTTTTGCCCATGCACGCCAAAAACCCAGCTTGTCCGCAAAATCAGATGAGCGCCACCGACAGCCTGAACCGCTCGCTCGCCAGCCAACTTGCTGCGTCCATAGACAGATAAGGGAGATGGCGCATCGGTCTCAATAAAAGGGGCTTGGCCATGGCCATCAAACACATAGTCCGTTGAATAGTGCACCATAGGCACACCCAGATTGGAAGCAACTGAAGC
This sequence comes from Burkholderiaceae bacterium, assembly GCA_021208885.1. GTDB lineage: Bacteria > Pseudomonadota > Gammaproteobacteria > Burkholderiales > Burkholderiaceae_B > Algicoccus. The sequence goes on along the minus strand of JAJOJF010000043.1, from coordinate 8,394 downwards.
TATAACACCCGGGGCCAAGGCATTGATATCGTAGGCGAGCTGCTCCTCATCCTCGGCGCGATCCACGGCAGTGTAGGCTGCTGCGTTAACAATCACGTTCGGCTTGATCGCTTCGGCTAAGTCATAAAGCCTGTCACCAAGCCTATCTAGATCGCCGATATCGAGCTGGTCCCGTCCTAGGGCAGCCACCACGTTGACGCCATGCAGGGTCTCTTGCCAGGCACGGCCAACTTGCCCATTGGCGCCTAGCAGCAATACTCGAAGTAATTTTGAGGATTCAGACATGCTCGCATTGTATGGCGAGCCCGCAAGCTACAAAAGCAAAACGAGAACGCCAACAGCCAATAACAGCAGCAACGAAATACGCTTGATCTGGTGTGCCCGATTTTTAAGGGCTTTTACAAAAAGATAAGACCCCAGAGCAGTTGCCAACACATGCACGGGAACCAGGGTACCAGCATAGGCGAATTGGGCGGGCCCTAGCGCTCCGTTAATCAACAAAACCGCAAGCGTAAAAGTTTGGGCAAAGGCGAAGTAGATGGTAAAGAATGTTCTGAAAGAAGAGGGGGTGTAATTCGGCGCAGACAGCATGTAAAGAATAAAAGGCGGGCCTCCGATCCCAGCCACACCCGTTAGCATGCCACTCGACACCCCGGCCACACTATCCTGAAGTCGTCCTCGTGCGCCACGATAGACCCAGCCAGACAGCAACAACAAGGCAAGAATTATCACGACTAAAGAGACCAACCGTCGGACTGCTGTAGGGTCCAAGAAATTTAGCAACAGCCACCCTAACGGCACGCCCACCAGAGCTGGTGGCACCATACGCCAAACGACCTGCCAGTCAATGTCTTTCCAGACGCCTGGCAACATTTGAACTGTGCCAAGCAAGTTGATAATGACCACTATGGCCACCACATCGGTGGGAGGCAGATAAAGGCTTAACACCGGGGCGAGCAACAGACCACTGCCAAATCCGGAGAATGCTCGCATAGTGGCACCAGCAGCCGTTGTCAGCAGCATAACCACCAGCATGGATGTGCTCGGGAAAAGCGTGCTCCAGTATTCAACCATGGCGGTTCGCCGCGTCAGTCAGCTTTGGCTTAACGGCCACGAAAATTTGGCGGGCGTTTCTCGGCAAATGCGCGCTTGCCTTCAGCGTAATCCTCACTATCAAAACACTGCTGCATGAGCTGTCGCATGTTCTCCAAATCAGTGTTTGCGGGCAGTTGCTGGAACTGCCGGATCATCTGTTTGCCCGCCGCCAACGTCAAAGGCGCATTGTCAGCTACTTTACCCAAATAATCCTCTACCACCTGGTCAAATGCCTCTACTGGTGCAGTTATTTGAATCAAACCCTTTTGCAGTGCCTCTTGGGCATTGAAGCGTCTGGCCGACAGAAAAATGTCCAAGGCATTAGCGGCACCCACGGCCGTTACCAAGTTGCGAATCGCGCTAAACCGGTAGCCAAGTCCCATCTTGCCTGCCGGCAAAAAGAAGGTACTGTCATCCGAAGCAATACGCACGTCGCAACAAAGCGCCAGATTCAGGCCGCCACCGATGCAATACCCACGGATGCGAGCGACAGTTGGCTTAGGGAAGTCGTAAAGGGCGTTTTGAGAGCCTTCGGCAACCCGTTCGTACTCCGCGACGGCATCCGCGGCCGTACGCAGCTTATCGAACTGTGAGATGTTGGCGCCTGACACAAATGCCTTATCACCTGCACCGGTGAGCACTACCACCCGAACGTCGTCATCGTGCTCAAACGATGCCAGGGCCGGCTGCAAGCGACCCACATGTCATAAGACATCGCGTTTAATTTAGCTGGGTCATTGAACGTGATCCAGCCAACGGCGCCTTTTTTTTCAACGATCAGACTGTCCATCAAGGACTTTAATTTCCGAACAGGTTGCGATACCCGTTTATACCGTTTTCCAGATGTTCACGCATAGCCTGACGCGCTGCATTGGCGTCTTGACGCTCAATGGCCTCGGCGATGCGCTCATGCTCCTGATCGATCTCATCAATGCGCGATGTTCCCAGACTGCGGAATCGCAATGTGCGCACAGCATCACGAATAACTGAATCAAGGTGACCCATGATGCGCACAAAGTAAGGGTTATTGGCCGCCTGAATCACTGCCAGATGGAAATCAACAGCACATTTGGCATCTGCTTCCCAATCCTCAGGGTGCTGTTCACTTTGGCGCAAAGCCAAACGAATGGCATCCATTTGTGCCGAAGTGCGGTGAGTGGCGGCTAACGCAGCTGCACCTGACTCAACTTCCACACGCAAACGATAGACATCGAGAAGTTGTTTGAAATCGAGCAAATCTTCCTGCTCGATTTCAAATGGCCGGTTTTGAATGTGCTGTTTGACAAACGTGCCTACGCCATGGCGGGTTTCAACCAAGCCGGTCAACTTCAGCCGCGCAATCGCTTCACGAATGACATTACGGCTGACGCCAAACTGTGCGCCAAGCGCCTGTTCAGTTGGCAGGCGCTGGCCTGGGCTAAGCGTCTCTTTCAGGATTCGATCCCGCAACTGTGAGGCAATTTCGTCAGCGAGGTTGTCTGGTTTGGCCATCGTCCCGAATGCTGCAACGGGCTTGACCATGGCCTGACGGCGATTTTCGCGGCTGTGAACGGTGCGTCCGAGGCTATTCATGACAAACCCCTGACCAGCAATGACAAGGTGAAAGCAATGCGACTCATACTACAATCCCCCTAGTGATTGATTCTTGTGGCTTACACGAGCGTTACAACGCTTCTTTGACCAATCATATACACCTTTGAAGAGAAATCTAGTAGGGTTGTCCAACAACTAAATTTCTCTGAATTTGACGCAGGCTAAAAATTTCGCCAAATCAACTGGATTACGCATGATTATTGTCACTGGCGGTGCTGGTTTCATCGGTAGCAACTTCATTCATACATGGCTCGAGCAAACCGATGAACCGATTATCAACCTCGACAAACTGACCTACGCGGGCAACCCGGAAAATCTCTTGGTATTTCAAGGAGATAAGCGTTACAGCCTGGTGCAGGGCGATATCGGTGACCGCACGTTGGTTACAAGACTTTTAACCGAACACCGACCTCGAGCCGTGGTCAATTTCGCAGCGGAGTCACATGTCGACCGATCCATACACGGACCCGGCGAATTTATAACCACGAACATAAACGGGACTTTCCATCTGTTGGAATCGGTTCGTGGCTTCTGGGAGACATTGACAACAGAGGCTAAGCAGTCTTTTCGGTTTTTGCATGTCTCAACCGATGAGGTCTACGGCACGCTAACACCAGATGCCCCACCCTTTAGCGAAACCAACCCGTATGAACCCAACAGTCCTTATGCCGCTAGCAAGGCAGCATCAGACCATCTGGTGCGCGCCTGGCACCACACCTACGGTTTGCCGGTGCTCACCACCAACTGCAGCAACAACTATGGGCCATTCCACTTTCCAGAAAAACTGATCCCGCTAGTAATTCTTAATGCTCTAGCCGGCAAACCCCTACCGATTTACGGTGATGGCCAACAGGTGCGCGACTGGCTCTACGTACTCGACCATGCCCGCGCCATCATTCGTGTGCTTGAATCGGGCAACGTGGGCGACACCTACAACATTGGTGGCAACCAGGAAAAAACCAATCTGTCCGTGGTGCAGACGATCTGTAGTCACCTCGATGCCTTACGTCCAAAGACCGATGGCAGCAGCTACAGTGATCAGATTACGTTTGTTAAAGACCGACCGGGTCACGACCGTCGCTACGCCATTAACGCCAGCAAAATCAAACGCGAACTCGGTTGGGAGCCCCAAGAAACGTTTGAAAGTGGGCTCAAACAAACTATTAAGTGGTACTTAGACAATCAACAGTGGGTAGAACATGTCACGAGCGGTGACTACAGACAGTGGGTACAAAAACAATATGGCTAACTATCGAGCACTCAAGCAAAGCAATCGTCGTGGCATTATTCTGGCCGGCGGCTCGGGCACCCGGCTCTATCCCATTACGCAAGGTATATCCAAACAGCTTTTGCCGATTTACGACAAGCCGATGGTGTATTACCCGTTAAGCACCCTCATGCTAGCGGGCATACGTGATGTCTTGGTCATCTCCACCCCACAAGACACGCCTCGATTTGAAACACTGCTTGGTGATGGCAGCCAATGGGGCATGAACATTCAATTTGCCATTCAACCGTCGCCCGATGGCTTGGCCCAAGCTTTCATTATCGGACGCGAGTTTGTCGGTGGCCGGCCAAGTGCTTTGGTACTCGGTGACAACATTTTTTACGGCCACGACCTTGTCAAGCTGCTGCAAAACGCCGATGACCTTCAGACCGGCGCCACTGTATTTGCCTATCACGTGCATGACCCACAGCGATATGGCGTCGTCGACTTCGATGCGCACCAGCAGGCTGTCAGCATCGAAGAAAAGCCGGCCCAACCAAAAAGCAATTACGCGGTCACCGGTCTGTATTTCTACGACGAGCAAGTCTGTGACATTGCCGCCTCGATTCAGCCATCAGCACGCGGGGAACTTGAGATCACCGATGTCAACCAACGCTACCTCAAGCAAAAGCAACTCAAAGTTGAAATCATGGGCCGCGGCTACGCCTGGCTAGATACCGGTACTCACGACAGCTTGCTGGAGGCCGCGAGCTTTATCAGCACCTTACAAAAACGCCAGGGGCTCATGGTGGCCTGCCCCGAAGAGGTGGCTTTGAACCAGAAGTGGATCGACGCCGAGCAAATTGAGAAGCTTGCCGCCCCCTTGCAAAAAAACCACTATGGACAATACCTGTTGTCGCTCATCACCCAGCGAGGCTAGGCCACATGCCTTATCAAATTCAGAGAACCAACATTACCGATGTCTTGTTGTTGACTCCAAAGGTATTTGGGGATGAAAGGGGCTTTTTCTTTGAGAGTTTTAACCAGCGCGACTTTGATGAGGCTGTCGGTCACCCCACGAATTTCGTTCAAGACAATCACAGCCGCTCCAAGCGTGGCGTATTGCGCGGGCTGCACTTCCAGTCCGAACATGCCCAGGGCAAACTGGTTCGCGTCACACACGGTGAAGTATTTGATGTTGCAGTCGATATTCGCCCAACTTCACCAACTTGCGGGCAATGGACCGGACACCGTCTAAGCGCAGACAACAAGCAGCAGTTGTGGGTGCCGCCTGGTTTGGCACACGGGTTTCTGGTGCTAAGTGACTACGCCGAGTTTCTTTACAAGACCACCGATTACTACTACCCGGAACACGAGCGCAGCATTGCCTACAACGACCCGCAGCTCAATATTGACTGGCCAATTGACGTGTCACCCACATTGTCTGCCAAGGACCAACCGGGCACAGCTTTAACGCTGGCTCAGTGGTTGGCTTGATTCTAGCGGCTCGCCAGCAGGGTATAGCTTTGCAGGTGACCGTCGCTTTGTAAAACGGCGATTAGCTCATGCTGGTCTGCAGCCCGATTTTGCAGGTCGATTGAAATCCGGTGGTAACCGTCTTGCTCAGACTGCGCAACGATCTGACCGTTGAATCGTTTGAGATGTGCGATAACGGTCTCATGATCTGGCGAAATGTTCTGAGCTAGCACCACCTCTAAATCTGGCCTACCATCTAACCCGTCCAAGTGCAAAGCACCAAGCGGTGCAAACCCTGGCATCAGCATCAGCGTGGCCGCCATGGTCGCGACACCTAAACCTGCTAGACCGATCCACCACCCACTGAGCTCATCCATGGCTGATGACGTGTGAGTTGCTGCGTGAGTTGCAGCCTTGGGTAACCTCACGTTTTGTGGGTCCGTTTGGGTTTGCGCCCATTTGTTTAGAAAACGATCAACTGTCGCAGCCTGCGGTTGCTCCTGAACCAAAGTTTGCACCGTTTGCTGAATGTGCTTGGTCAGGGCGAGCGCTCGTTCTGCGTTTGGATGATGCGCTAAGTAGTCCTGCATAAAAGCCAAATCATCCCCTTCTAGCGTACCGTTAACGTAGAAGGGCACTAATCTTTCGAATCTCTTTTGTTGCGGCGTCATGCTGACACCCCGTTGCCATCTAGGCGATGCTTTAAACATTCAGCCATCTTCAACCTAGCGTGAAACAAGCGACTTTTAACCGTACCGGGTGGACAATTGAGTTGACCGGCTGCCTGCTCAACCGACATTTCTTCATAAAAAACGAAATATGTCGCCTCACGGTGCGCAGCCGACAAACGCTCAAGGCAAAGTCTCACGATGGCTCTGACCTGCTCAGCAGCCAAATGATCTAGCACCGGCCAAGCTTGATCGACTAAGTTTTCAAGATCCATAGGATCATCCGCACCAGATAGTGCGGGCTCACGCTTGGCGCGACGCAACCAATCGTGGCTTTTGTTTTTAGCGATGCTCATTAACCAAGTCTTAAAACTCGAACGACCCTCAAATCGCTCTGGATTGGAGAATGCTGCCAAAAATGTGTCATCAACAATCTCCTCAACGGCAACTGAGTCGTCAACGTGCAAACTGACGAACCCTTTGACACAGCCGAAATAACCACGATAGATGGCAGCAGCTGCCTGTTGGTCGCCATCTTTAAGGCGCCTAAGCCAGTCTTGAATGTCGTCATTAGTTGCTACGGGGGTCATCTGGGTATTGAGATTTGAAAGCAGCTGCAGCATCTTACGATACCGCAGCCGCATTACAAAGCCCTACCCCAGAAACGCACTCCACTGCTCTGCTGCAGAGACATCTAATGCCTGAATATTCTGCATTGAGAGATCAGCTGCCGAGACGTCCTGAAGCACATAGCTTTGCTGGTTTGAGGCAATTTCGATCACGACCGAACCATCTTGTTCAGAAAGGGTAAACGCATCGCCCCCAATCCAACCAAAGTCGAGCTTGTCAGCTTGTGGGTCAAAGTCCAACACCTGCTCTGATCCCCAAGACCAATTAATCGTGAAAACCTCACCGATATCAAAGCCAGCCAAGGCGTCATCACCCGGTTGCTCCGGACTATCAAACACGGGATCATCCTCGCCAGGTAACGCAATTGGCGGCTCGTAGACGTAGTCCACAAAACTGTCCATGAGTCCATTGCCACCCACCACCACATCGACTTGCAAGGCAGATGTCGCTGAGATTTGCTCAACAGTCTCGCCGCCATACCAACTTCGGAAAGCGGCATTTGTCAGGCTCTCTGGTCCCTGCGAAACATCACCAGACAGATCCCAAAACATAATGCCCCCCAAGCCCTCGGATTGGGCCCATTGCGACTTGAGGGCAATGGAGGTTGGCGTCTCGAAGGTTGAATAAATCCCCTCTGATTCACTGAAGACGTATGCAGCCTGTGCATCGTCGTCCCAGTAGATCTTCCAATCTGAATTAGGGTCGAGCACTTTTTGCACGACATCTTTGTAGTCATACACACCTCGTTCAAACGATCCGGGAGCTAGCTGGTTCGTGACCTCTTGCCAGCCACCATCGCCATCACTGTCTTGCACCCCAGCCCACGCACGAGTGTAGGCTGGCGCACCGAGCACAATCTTGCCAGGGTCAATGCCGGCCTCTTTGTAAAGATTGACCGCTGTCACAATGTCGTAATCACCGCCAATGGTGTCGTACATTGGGGCCTGATGACCAGTAATGTTTTCCCAACCACCGTGAAAGTCATACGCCATCAAATTAAAGAAATCCACATAGGGTGCCAAGCCCTCTAGATTGAAGTTGACAATCTTGTCCGAACCAGCAGGCGATGCAACCGAGATTTCATACTCACGTCCGGTTTCAGCTTCAAGCTCATCCAGACGTTCACGCACCGCTTCTAGCAACAGCGCATAGTTTTCGCCGTCTTCGGGGCGTACTTTGTTCGATTCCAGCCCGCCACCACCAGGATATTCCCAGTCGAAGTCCAAGCCGTCAAACATGTCATAGGTTTTTAAGGAACTCTACGGCAGAGTCTGCAAAGTTGGCTCGCCCCTCCGCAGTCGAAGCCACATCGGAAAACGGGCCCGACAAAGTCCATCCGCCAACAGCGATCAAATTTTTGAGCTCAGGATTCACTGCTTTCAACTCAGCCAACTGATTAAAGTTGCCTGCCAAATCCTGGTCCCAGGTGTCTGCAACTCCATCAACGCTCTCGTTTGCCTGGAATGTCTTCTCGACTGCCGCGTAAGGATCGAACAAGCTCATGCGACCTGAGCTATCGATCTTGGCAAAGGCGTAAATCAAGTGTGTCAAATCGTCAGCCGGGATGTCAGCCACATTGAAGTCTCTTCCGTAAATCGCCCATTCTGGGTAGTAAGCCGCAATGATTGGTTTGGCAACCGATCCAGTATCCGGATTTGCGTCCTCGCCAGCAGGCGGATCCACAACAACTGGTGGTTCTGGTTCTGGTTCTGGTTCTGGTTCTGG
>JAJOJF010000003.1 GCA_021208885.1 Burkholderiaceae bacterium | reverse complement strand
TTTTATCGGTCTCGGTATTCGAGAAAACCCAGCTTTCATGCGCCTTTGCAGCTGGGGCGGAGTTAGAAAATGAGCATGAACTTTCTAAGCAATTGAATTTATTCGAAAATTAACCGGACAGCAGTGAATTACCATAGTGATAAATAAATGTTTGAAAAAACGCTGAAATCCTTCCTTAGAGCGCATTTCAGCATTTTTTTCAAACAAATCAACCCGCCGCCTGCAACCTTACTGACTTTTCAATCGTTTGTTGCCCCCGGCGGATTTGAAGGCGCACGGTCTGGCCTGGCTGATAGGCATCGAGTGTTGACAAGAGCTTGGCCACCGAAGGCACCGCTTGCCCATTGATCGACAGGATGATGTCGCCAGGCACGATCGAGCCACTTCGATCACGGGTTGGGCCCTGCAAGCCAGCTTGGGCCGCACCCGAATTGGGGCGTATGCCCAGGACGAACACGCCCTCAGTGCCAAGTGCCTTGACCAGCCTTCTGTTTAGCTGATCATCGATTTCAATGCCCAAGACTGGCGGGTTGTATTGGCCGGTTTTAATCAATTGGGGTACGACACGCGCGACGGTATCGACTGGCACGGCAAACCCAATGCCGGCTGATGCGCCAGATGGGCTGTAAATTGCGGTGTTAATGCCAATGAGCCGGCCACGTGAGTCCAGCAGAGGCCCGCCCGAGTTGCCCGGGTTGATGGCCGCATCAGTTTGAATCAGATCTTCAATGATGCGGGTGCCGTTTTCGTTCGGTAGGGACCTGTTTAGCGCAGAGATCACGCCAGTGGTCAATGTCCAGTCCAGTCCAAACGGATTGCCGATGGCAAATACATGCTGGCCAACGCGAAGGTTATTGCTTGTCCCAAGTGGGACCGGGGTCGGGCGCTTGAGGTCGGTATCGATCTTGAGCACCGCCAGGTCATGCGCAGGGCTCGCACCGACAAGTCTGGCCGGGTACTCGCGACTGTCGGCCAGCGTCACAGTCGCTTGCGAGGCACCTTGAATGACATGAAAGTTGGTGACCACGTGGCCTTGGTTGTCCCACAAGAAACCGGAGCCTGATCCCCGGGGAATGGTGGTCAAGTTGCGGGTCCATGCGTCGCGCACAGTGCGGCTGGTGCTGATAAACACCACCGAGTCACGTGAGCGTTCAAAGAGGGCGATTAGCGCCTTTTCGTAGGCGACGAGCGCTTCAAACTGAGCGACTGATGGCATGCTGGCCAGTGACAACGGCAGGTACAGCAATATGGAGGCTAATAGTCGACGCATCATCTGTGGCATCCTGAGTGTTTATCGCGCCTTCACCGATTGACTAGCCATGCCAACGTAGGTGTAGAGCGCGCACATCTGCCGCTTGATGTCGTCTAAATTTTTCAGCGGCAGGTCTTTAAGGTGTAACTGTTCTGGGTAGTAGTAGGCCATCAATTGCATGTCGCTCTGTCCGGGCACGTCACCACTGATCTGCACCACGAGGTAGTCAACCGCGTTGTTGCCACACAGCAAGTTGCCATTGAGCAGCTCGGGATTGGTTTTGCTGGTTACGCGAAACAGAGTCTGGCCGGCGTCAGCGTCATGTTCTATCGGTGAAATGCTGATCGATGCCTGGTTGCCAAATGTCAGTTGGGTATCCGTCAGCGTGATGTCGCCTGTGATGCCACTTGCGGTTCGGCTTAACGCCTGCCAGTAGGTGGGCTTGGGAAATACCGAGATGTTTTCTGGGGTGGCGGGCTGTGTCAAATTGGCGCAACCGGCCAGGAGTAAAGCGCTGGTCAGCAATGCTGCCAGTGGGATTGATTTTTTGAAAGTCGATGATGTTCGCATGGGTTGGCTAGCGCTTGTTCAAAGTTTTGTATTCAAACATGGTACTGATGGCTTGTTTCATGATCCTTTGCTAAAAAGTGTAGTGCAACCGTGCGGCGGTGCGTGACTTTAAGTTTTATCCAGCATTCGCTACTATGAAACCATCATCAGGGGTATCGTCGAGGATTTCGTTGGAAAGGGCTTTGCTCAGGCGCTGTTGGCTATTATCTGTTTGTGTTTTATTGGGGTTGGTCTTGATGTTGGTTCAGACAGCAGTGATGGCACAACCAGTCGTCATCGCGCACCGCGGTGCGAGCGGCTATCTGCCTGAGCATACGCTCGCAGCCAAAGCCATGGCGCATGCCATGGGGGCTGACTACCTTGAGCAAGATCTGGTCTTGACCCGAGATGGCGAGTTGGTGGTGTTGCATGATTTGTATCTGGACCGAGTCTCAGATGTCGCTAGCAAGTTCCCCGGGCGCGCGCGCGCGGATGGCCGCCATTACGTAATTGACTTCACGCTCGATGAACTCCGGCAGCTCAACATCGCCGAGCGTCGCAAGACTGACAACCCGCAAGACCCCACCTTGGCGTTTCCTGGCCGATTTGGTCTAAATCAGTCACGGTTTGGTGTGCACACATTCAAAGAAGAGCTTGAGCTGATTCGGGAATTGAACCGAACCACCGGCAGAGCAGTGGGCATTTATCCGGAAATCAAGTCACCGTCGTTTCATCACCAAAACGGCCAAGACATCGCTTTGGCCGCGTTGAAGGTGCTGAAAGATTATGGCTACACCATAAACGACGGGTCGGTTTATCTACAGTCATTTGACCCTCATGAGCTCAAGCGTTTGAAGACTGAGCTTAAGCCCAAGCTTCAAGTGAATCTGCCGCTCGTGCAACTGATCGCACGGACTGACTGGCAAATAACTGAAGAGCAATTGTCCACAGGACAGTGGGTTAACTACGACTATGACTGGATGCTTGCACCCGGTGCGATGGAGACGATCGCTCAATACGCCGATGGGGTGGGGCCGCACATTGGCATGCTACTGGATAACCAAAACGGCAAGCTTGAGCCCAATGATCTTGTCAGGCAGGCTCAAGCTCAAGGCTTGGTCGTACACCCCTACACGGTCAGAGCGGATGCTTTGCCGGAAGGGGTCGGCAGTATCGACGAGTTGCATGACTTATTGTTCAAGCAGGCAGGGGTGAATGGGGTGTTTACCGACTTCCCGGATTTGACCGTTCGGTACTTGGGGCGCTAGTGTCAGAGTTAAATTGAACCTTCTTCCAAGATCGTGCCACGGCAAACCTCAAATCTTGATGATCGTGTCGCTATACTTTGCAACCATTGCGTCTCGCGTCATAAGTCGCATGGGTTCAACTAGCGCTTGGGCGATTAATAACCTGTCAAACGGATCTTGATGGTGATTGGGCAAGTGCTCAATGGCTGTAGCATGTTCAGTTTCTATGTTCAAGATTTGATAGCCAGCTTCATTGAAAAACCGTGCGGCATCACGGCCACTGACCGGCATCGCTCCACGGACGAGTGAGTGCTTGATTGAGATTTCCCACAAACTGGCTACACTCACCCAAACGGTCGTTTTTTCCGCATCAATCAGATCTCTTGCGCTAGTTGTTAGCTTGGGATCATCAGTTATTGCCCACAAGGCGACGTGGGTATCGAGCAGTAAATTCACGCTCAACCCTCGCCGAGAAAGAGCTTGAGCACTTCTTCGTTCTGTTCGTCGATTGACTCAGGGACTTTGAACTTACCAGCAGCCACGCCTATTCTTTTGGTTTTTTTTGAGGGTTGATTTATCGGTATCAACTTGGCCGCAGGCTTGCCATTTCTGGCAATAATCACTTCGCTTTCTTTGCCGGTTTCTAATGCAACGACAAGTTGAGACAAGGTGGACTTTGCGGTGAACATATTGACGGTAAGCATGTTAGCTCCCATTAAGGCGCTGATTTGGACTTATCTGTTCTAGTCTAGTCTAGTCTAGTCTAGTCAAATTGTACATTAGATACCAGAGGTGCTCACAGAATTGTAGAAGCCTGTGTGTTCGGTCTAGCTAATCTAGCTGCTCGTGTGCAGTTTGTCTCTGGTCAATAGGCGAGTTTGGCTTTTCTTAAGTTCGGCATTTGCCGCGCATGCATGGTCGGTTGATGCTGTTCCGCTCGTTACCAAGAACTCGAAAGGGTTTGCAAGAGTTCCGGGTTTGCGCCTGCTGAACTGGATTTAGACCAGATTAGGTATGCTCGCTCAGCAAGGCTCGTGTTTACACTGCGCAATCCTTCAGGCAAACCGCGTTTTAAACCTCTCATTAAACCGCTGTTCAAACGCAGGCCAAGCCTCAGGGTTGACCAGCCGAGGCGGCAGTTTGCCCGTGGCGAACAAATCACACAGCTGGTTGGCCCCCATGCGCGCGGCATTTCTCCTAGCTTCATGGGTGACGCCAGCGGTGTGATAGGTCGCTACAACATTCTCCATGGCCAGGAGCGGATTGTCAGAAGCCGGTGGCTCAACGGTCCAGACATCAAGGCCGGCACCTGAGAGATGTTTTGCCTTGAGCGCTTCGGCAAGCGCCTCTTCGTCATGAATGCCACCGCGGGCGGTCGACAGAAATATCGCGCCCGGCCTCATCTGCGCAAACCGATGGGCGTTAAAGAGGTTGAGCGTTTCGCCGTTTCTCGGGCAGTGCAGGGAAACAACATCGCTTTGCTCAAGGAGCTCATCAAGATTGACCGGCTCAACGCCCCTGCGAATCAATTCTTGTTTGTCCACATACGGGTCACAGCCGAGCACGCGCATGCCAAATACGCGGGCAATTTCAGCGACCCGCCTGCCGACATTGCCTACACCCACGATCCCCAATGTCAGGCCTTTGATCTCGTGCCCCATGAGGTCTTCACGGGTGCCATATTTGCCAGCTCGCATCACGCGTTCAGATTCGCCAATCCGGTGCGTCACTGAGAGCAGTAGCGCAAAGGTGTGCTCTGCCACTGAATTGGCGTTGCAGCCACTTTGGTTCACCACGATCACGCCTTTTTCTGTACACGCGGCAACGTCCACCGGATCAAAACCTGCGCCTGACGTTGAGACGCACAATAGTTCTGGTGCCCGCGCGAGCAGCTCGCGTGTTACTTGCCATTGCGGTGGCATCTCGTCGCGCGCAGCGCAGATGTGATAGGCGTGCGCTCTGGCCATGATCGCCCATGATCGTTCATCGGGATCGTCGAATCGGCAAACTGTCTGGTTGATATTGGGATCGGCGTCAATGATCTGGTTGAAGACGGGATCAAGCCAGAAGTTGAATCGAATGAGTTGTGCTTGCATGGATGGGTTAGACAGGGTGACTCGAGTAGCAGTGGGTTCAGTATTTTTGAGCTTAATCGATCGGTGCGCCAGAAAGTAGTGCTGACTTGCGCTCAGTGCGCAACTTCACTACGCTTGTGTTGTTAAGGGTATGGGCGGTCAATGCTGCTAGGTGATGCGCAAAGGCTGCAGTTAGACCCTTCTTTTAATGACTGCTGCAATCTACGCTACTTACATTGAGAACGGAATTTTTCCATGCAAATCGATCTGCACACCCTGTCACCAGACGCACTGACCCAAGCCATTGGCATGCTTGATGAAGAGTGGATCTACGCTGACCCCAGAATCTCAGCCGTGATTCCGGTGGTGCTTGGCCGCGGCGTGGGGCAGGACTGGCACAAGGCAGGCACGTTTCGCCATCACTTGATTGGCGTGACGCGCACGCTGACCCTCTGGCAGCAGCCAGACGAGGTGAGGCTGCTCGGGCTTCTGCATAGCGTGTATGGCAACGCACACGTCGACCTGATGAAGTTCGATCCGAAGTCTGAGCGTGGCCGCATGGCGGAGCTCGTGGGTGAAGAAGTCGAGCGACTGATTTACACGTTTTGCACGATTTCGCGGGTTGAGTTTGTCCGAAATCTCTTTGCGGGCAAGATAGCGGACGATGGCAGTGTGACACTAGACAATGGCGGCAAGCCCATGGTGTTGCCAGCTCGGGATGTCGCGATCTTCACGGTCATGACCATGGCTGACATCTGTGAGCAGTGGTATAGCTGGCAGGATGATATTTACTCAGGCTACCCGGATTACGAATTTCTCTCTGGCAAGGTGCATTGGGCAGCTGGTTTGTGGCCAGGACCCATGCGGCCAACCACCTATCGGGTCAGTCAAATGTCAAAGCTTGGGCAAATCCTGCAGCACCGAGCAATCAAAGACATCTTGCCCATGCCACCGGTGTTTAACAACTGTACCGCTGTGCTTAACACAGACGATGAGGCAGCCGCTAGTTCCTTGTACTGGTCAGTGGTGCAACAGAACCAACCTTTGATTTCACCAGACGCCACGCGAGCAACGCTTAAGCAAACCATTCGCCTGAACCCCTGGGTGGCTGAACCCTATATGCTTCTCGCACAGTTACACCTGACGTTTGATGAGTTCGACCAAGCCCAGGATGTGGCGGCAAGCGGCGTGCAACTGGCCTCAATCTGGGGCAACACCTGGGACAAGCGCATTGGCTGGGATGCGTGGATGGCCTGGGGGCGGATTTTGTTGCAATGCGCACAAAAGCGCAGCTGGCCCAAGGACATCAATAAGCTGAATAACCTCGCGCTTGATTTGGGGTAACGGCGTCCTGTTCATTCGTTGAGCGGCACCCCAGAGCGCCACAGTGCCGTTTGAACATCCTTCAGGAGGCGATTGCTGTTGAAAGCTCTTTGGTTTCACCAGTAGCTGCTCATTGACTTTGATCAGCTTCATGAAGCCGCATTTAAACAACGCCGTGTAAGTGTGTTCAGGGTGCTGTGTGGACAAGTACGCGATGCCATCAAAGCCTTTCGCTCGGCACTCGCCCGATAAAGCCTGCGTCTGTTTGAATCGTGACGATTGCAGGACCGGATACGGTTCGGCCAGATTTCTCAGGGCAACGAGCCTAAGGCAAGCCCCAGCGCGTGTCAAGGTAGATGTCGCGTGAGTCATGCTGATAGTGCCACTAATTTTTCATTGACCGACCGCTTTGTCTACATGCAGATGCCTGATTCCGACGAACGTGCTGTGGCGTCTGCATTTCAGCGTTCGCTAGCCGACATTGAACTGACTAGTCTGTAACTTGGCTACTGGAATCGCTGCAAGGATTCAAAACGTAATGTAGAGATAGATCTCGTGGCGCTCGATGAATCAAACCAGCGTGTTCGCTTTGGGTCATGCAAACGCTCAGCAAGTGCACATACGGCAGATGCGCTTGCGAGCTTTAAAAACCACGTCGAGAGTTTCATAGCGGCAAGAGATCATCAGCACTTGCAGCGTTGGTCAAAAGAGATGGTGGTTTTTTCGCCTGCATTTAGCGATGTCGAGCGCCATCACCTTAAAGCCAAGGGGGTTTTGCCACTTGACCTAAATGACTATGCCGCACTGTTTTAAGCATGGTGGTACGGATGCCCCATGCGGCTCGCTAGAGCTCAATCAAAACGCCACCTGGGGACTGGCTATCGCCCAAACAATCCTTTTAACGCATCACCCAGGCCAGGCACCACCTTGTTGATCTCATCCCGGGCCTTGTCGCCAAGCTGTGATTTGGCCAGTTCAGCAGCCAAGCTGCCGACGTCCACGCTGTACTGCGGGCTGTCAAACTTGCCAGAGATCTTGATGGGAATGGTCACCCCGCGCAGAGCAGCAAGATCCTTGCCGCCTTGGCCGGTAGAGGTTTCGACCACGGCAACTTTGGCGAGGTAATCAACGGTTGAGTTGGGGATATTGACCGTGCCGGCGCCTTCAAGTCGAAACAGTGGCGCTTTGACATTCAGGTCACGGTTGGTTGCGATGCCATTTTGAATGGTGGCAGATGCAGTGAGATCAGTAAACGCTGTCTCGCCCGATCCGGTTCCTTGCTGGGTCGGTGCTTTGCCAAGCATGGAACGCACGTTATTGATGATGGCGCCAATGTCGATGCCTTTGACCGCACCGTCTTTCAGGTTCACGCTGGCATTGCCCGAGAGGTTTTGTTCGAGGGCTTTGACAGTGGTGCCAGAAGTCATCAAATCAAGCGTGAGCGATCCTTGGCCAGTGACCTTGGGCTCTTGTCCCAAGGCTGTCAATAGCGACTCTAGCTTGATGCCGCTGATGTTCTCTTTGAGGGCGAACTGATTGGTATTGGCGTCAATTGCCAGGCTACCAGCCAACTTGCCGCCAAATAGTTGCGCGCTGTGGGGTGATACCGAGAGTTTGCCCTGATTCAATAGGACGTCGGCTTGTACCTGATCAATGGTCAAGCCCTTGGAGAGCACCTTGCCCACGCGCAGCTTGCCCTTGATGTTGTGCCCTTTTAGGCCTGCGAGGTCGATGGCATTTGCCTTGCCAGATGCGGTCGCTGGGGCAGCGGCACTGGTAGCCTCAGTGCTGCCTCGGCTATTGGCTGTCGAATTCCCAGGTGAACTCTTGTTTGAACTGCTGCCTGCTGCAGCAAAACGATCTAGCTTCAATTGATCCAGGGCGACATCAAACGTGATGGCAGGCTTGGCAAATCCCGCCACGGCAACAGTCGCCTTGACCGGCGCGCGTCAAACTCACCAGTCAATTGAGTAGACAGCCTTTCAGATTTGGTGTTAACCGACAGGTCGCCACTGGCGGTGACCTTGAGCGGATCTTTGCCAAGCGCCGGATCAGTGACCAATATATTTGCCGCCAATGCTTTGAGCTGCAGTTCATCGTTGGCAAACGCAAAGGCTGGCACTTTAAGCTCACTACTTATTTCCCGACCCTCGCCCTTGAGCCTCATCGCCAGTTCACTTGGGTCAAGTGTGATGGTTGTGCCGGCGATCTTGGCTTGCCTTGTTTTGATGGTTAGATCAGCTGCCTGGCCAGACAGGTTGGCTTTGAGCTTGCCATCCATGTTAGTCAGCGTGTACGACCCCGCGCCAAGGTTGACGGCCAAGTTCAGGTTCAGCGCGGTGTCGATGTCTTTGATGTCTTGCCAGTTGCCAGTCAGCTTGGTAGAGAGCTTCGTGAGATCGAGCGTCTGCCCCGAAAGGTCTAGTTTGTAGTCACCAGTGATATCGACCTTGGTATTGAGGGCAAGAGACTTAGACTGAACCGCAGCCGAGAGTTCAAGTCCACCGCTTGATTGCGGTGCGATCTGCCCAGTCTTTAGGTTCAGCTGCGATGCCTGCCAGTCCATGCCGCTTTGCAGGTCGTTGTAAGCGATGCTGGCGTTGGTGATCGCAATCGTGCTGATGTCGACTTGGAATGATCTGGTTGTGCGAGTGGAGGTGACTGACCTGGAATCCCCCGCGCCGCTGCCCGTTGATTGGGGTTCAGTTGAGCCCATTAGGTCGGCAAAGTTAAAGACACCGCCCTTGTCACGAATGATATTGGCTGAAAGGCCATCGACGGTGACACCGTCGACGAGCACCTGACCCGATAGCAGCGGCATGAACGCCACGGACACCCGGGTCGCATCAAGCGTGACAAAAGCTTGGCTCGGGTCTTTGTCTGATAAGGTGATGCGGCCAAGCTCAGCGCCAATGTTGGGAAACAGCGTCAAGCCGATATTGCCCTCAACCTTTAGCGTTCGGCCAGTTTGCTCCAAAACCAGCTGCTCGATTTGGGGTTTGTAGCGGTTGGCGTCAAATGTCGCCACAAAGATGGCGGCTGCTGCCACTACAACAACCACGATAACCAATAGTGCCAATAGTGTGATGCGCAATGCTTTCATGACGTGCCCTCGACTTAGCAGTCTGCTTTAACCTGATGCTTCATTGTAGGGCGTGGCTTTGGTGGTGACTATCACATGCAAGTGGTGTGGAAAGTGTAGTGAAACCGGTCAAGCCATCCAAGCAGGAATGCCGAGCGCTGATTTCTGATGTCTGTATCTAGTGCTATAACCACCGGCATATGATTGATCATCAAAATCCTGGGCAAACCCCCAGCCACCGCTGTCGACCGATACAGGTGCTTCATGTCGTCAATGATCTCAACCGCAACCCCACCACCAAAACCTCCAATAGCGAATTTATCTGATCGTGCCTGGGTCGATGAGGCGGTCCGAAAAATCGAGGGCGACTATACCCGCACGGCTGACACGCATCTCATTACGCTCGATTTGCCCGCACCATTGGCCATTGACGGCATTGACGTGTACTTCAAAGATGAGTCGACGCACCCAACTGGCAGTTTGAAGCACCGGTTGGCAAGGTCCTTGTTGCTCTACGCGCTGTGCAATGGCTGGGTGGGCCCCAAGACAACACTGGTTGAAGCGTCTTCTGGGTCCACGGCCATTAGTGAGGCTTATTTTGCCAGGCTGATTGGCCTGCCATTTATTGCCGTGGTGCCAGAGTCGACAGCCAAGTCCAAGTGCGACCTGATCCGGTTCTATGGCGGTCAGGTGCATTTTGTGGGGCGGGCTGACGAGGTGTATGACGCTGCGCGCCAATTGGCAAAGCAAACGGGTGGCCACTATATGGATCAGTTCACGTTTGCCGAGCGGGCGACTGACTGGCGAGGCAACAACAACATCGCTGAGTCAGTGTTTGCCCAGATGGCCAATGAACGCTACCCGGTACCAAGCTGGGTGGTGGTGGGTGCGGGCACTGGCGGTACCTCTGCGACCTTCGGGCGCTTTGTGCGCTACAAGCGCCTGTTAACACAAATCGCCGTGGTCGACCCCGAGAATTCGGTGTTTCACCCTTATTTTCAGACCAGTGATGCAACCGTCACGTCACCGCACTCGAGTCGCATTGAAGGCATTGGTCGTCCGAGGGTTGAGCCTTCCTTTATTCGTCAGGTGATTAGCGACGTGCTGCCGATTGATGACCTCGACTCGATTGCAGCCATGCGCATGATGTCGCAATGGCTCGGCCGCCGTGTTGGCCCATCAACCGGCACCAATCTGGTTGGGGTGGTCAAGCTCATGCGTCGCATGCAAGCCAGTGGTGAACATGGCAGCATCGTGTCACTGATTTGCGATGGCGGCGATCGCTATGGCCATCTGTATGACGATGCGTGGGTCGATGAGCACTATGGGGTGGGGTTGGCAGAGCGCATGGCGCAATGGACGCGTAAGCCTGGACGTGATTGATGTTGGTGGTGATCGATGGCGGATAAGCGTTAGGTGTAGAGAGGCGTTTGCTGTTGATGCCTCAGGATTGTCAGGACGTTTTTGCCCTAGTTGAATCTGCAATCGATAATTTTTTGGCATTCTTTTTGCCTTGTTTGTTGGGCGGTAGGGGTGAACTCTGCTGCTGAGAACAACTGAGAGGTTCACCCAACTGACCGTGGTTTACTAGAGCTTGCCAAAATACAGCCTAAAAACGTGCCTCATAAGGCCTTTTGCTCCTCGTTGTCCACCAGACTCTTGCTAACCTACGAGCGTGACTGAGATCGGTAACCTTCTTTGCCTGGCTGGTGTACTGGCCCGCGTATTTCGCTGGCGATGTCTGCTTGGCTTGGCCATGCTGCTTGCGGCCCCGCAGGCGATACCTTCTGACGGGAGTTTTGTGTTGCGGTTTTGTACGCCGGGCGTGGCGGTGGCCAACATCGATGTCGCGCGCGACTGCACCTTGCCAACCAGGCCAGAGCTGCCAGACAACTACGGCTACACCGAGCAACTCGTCCTGCTGACTGTTAACAATGCGTCAGCCAAAGATGAGGTCACTTCACTTTGGATCACGCCTTACTATCTGAATAAGCTTGTGATCTTCTCCGAGGCTGATGGTAGTTGGCAGCCGATTGTTGAGGGTGGCGCCGTATTTGGCCCCTCTTTGGTCTCAGCGCATCTGGGTGGGCATCGGTTTAACGTGCCAGTTGCACCCGGTAAAAATGAGTTTTTGCTGGAAGTCTACGCGCCACACTTTGCACACCTGTCGATTCGTCTTGATGAACCTGGGCAGACTACCAACCAGCACGAGGTGCTCTTGTCCATGCATCTGGGTATGTTGATATTGCTGTTTGTATTGGTGGTCAGTGCCTGGGTGATTCGGCCTGCGGCCTTGGAAGCCCGACTTGCGTTCTTAACGGGCTGTGTGTTGCTGTCCGTGGTGATCGGCAGTGGTGCCATCTATCGCATCTGGCCAAGTGCTTCGGTGCATTGGGTGGGCTTTTTTATGTTCAACGCATCAGTTGCACTGAGAATCGGAGCCATTGCCTGGGTCTATGCATCACTGATTGGCCCCTACAACAACCGGCCAAGCTATAAGACACTCAATGCACTGACCTATTCAGTGACAGCTGTGGCGGTGTTTTTATTTGCAACCGATTTGCCAAGCTATGGCTGGCCATTAGTCGCGCTATTGCTGATCCTGGCGCTTTTTGCGCCGGCATGGGGGCTATGGACGGCTAAGCCGATGCCTAGGCTTTTGTCGGGCGCCATAATGGGGTCCGTGGTTTTTTATCTGGGGTTAAATCTCTTTGCGTTCTATTCGTTGATGAATACGTCCGGTCAGAACGATTGGCCCGTCTATGCCGTCCGGGTCGTCGACCTGGCCTTGCCGCTGGTGTTGTTTGCCGTGGTGATTCTGCGCAACCGGGTGGCAGACCGCGAGCTTGAGCAAGCCAAAGCCGAGATTGCCAACAAAGTCACACAGCTCAACGCTGAGCGACGCGTGACCCAAGAAAAGCGCATGCTGTTGGACATGCTCACGCATGAGATCAAGAACCCACTGGCTTCGATCCGGTTTGCGATCAGAAATTTGAGTCAGACTCGACAAGGCAATGTGGATATTCAAGCACGCAAACTTCAGACCATCCAGAGCTCGGTGCGATCGATTGATGAAGTCATCGATCGATGTAATCTGGCCAATGGTCTGGAAGACGAAAGCATCGAGCCACAGAGGGAATCGGTCGATGTGGGTGTGCTGGTCAAAGACCTGGTGCAGGCCTCGGAACAATGCAACCGAATCGTCTTGTCGCTGGCACCCACCAGGCCGATTCAAAGTGACCCCTACCTGCTCAAGATTATCCTGGCCAATTTGCTGGACAACGCCACCAAGTATGCGGTCAGAGGATCAACAGTGCATGTGGCTGTCACCACCGAGGCAAGCGGGCTGGTGTCAGTGCGTGTGACCAACGAGATTGAGCCGAGTTCGGTGCCTGACATTGATCGGTTGTTTGAACGGTACTACCGCCACGAGTCAGCGCAACACATCCGTGGCTCGGGCTTGGGCCTGCCGCTTAGCCGATCTGTGTGTGGGTTAATTGGTGCCAAACTAACCTGCCGGGTGCAGGCTAATCAGATTGAATTTGAGGTGACCTTTGAAAACGCCTGACCGTATCGCCATCGTTGAAGACGACACGCTGCTGCGTGAGGAGTTGACGTGTTTCTTTAATAACTCCGGTTTGGTGACACATGAGGCCAACAGTTATCAGACACTGCTTGACGTCCTGCAAAACAACACGGTCGACGTGGTGCTGCTAGACCTGAATCTGCCCGGCATGAATGGCTATGAGATTGCTAAAAACCTAAAGCGCCTGTCGCCGTCAACTGGCATTGTGATGCTCACAGCCAGAGCCGCCAAACATGATAAGTTGCGTGGCTATGAGGTCGGGGCGGACATTTATTTTGCCAAACCGGTTGACCCTGATGAATTGTTGGCTGCGGTGCGCAGCCTCGCTATTCGAGTCCGCGGGCAAACCGAGAGCCAAGAGACTTTCAAGCTCCATATGCATCAACTTTCGCTAGCCTTGGCGGACACCTCATGTTCGTCATTGTCGGCGGTCGAAGTAATGATTCTCAAAGCCTTGGCTTTTAGCCCCGAGCAAACACTCGATATCAGTGGCCTGCAAAACGTGCTCGAAGAACGCTTCCCCGATCGTCCGTTTACCAAGCGAGCCCTAGAAAACCTCCTTAGCCGCCTGCGCAAAAAGCTCATGCAGGTGTTTGGTGATGAGTTGGATCCGATTCGTGCCATCCGCGGGGTGGGGTATCAGCTGACGTGGCCGGTGGAGGTGGTGGAAGGGTGAGGGCAAAGTAATTGACGCCAAGCGCTCGACATCAATATTGTCATCTATGTCTTAAAGCGTCGGCCAATTGAGGCACTTTCAACGTTTAACGCGAATGCCAGTCGTATGGCTATCTCAACCATTACGCTAGCGGAATTAATTCACGGCGCAGAGAAAAGCCAATATGTGAGTCAGAACCTGGCTACCATCGAGGACTTTTGTAGCCGCATCGAAGTATTGCCCTGTGGTATGAAGGCTGCACAGCATTACGGTGTCATCAGAGCCCTTAAAGCTCACCGAATCAGTCACGGCATGGCCAGCTGCGTGGTTGTGATCGCAGAAAAACTTTTCCCAACAATCATCCCAACAAAGCCGGCAAATACGCCACATCGTAAAGCGGTACTGTCAGGGATTTTGTAGTGTGGATGGTGGTTACCGTGGTGTTGGCGCTAGTAGCATCCTGTGTGTCATCTGATCTGCCACCGGTGGCATCGCCTGGCGTACCAGTAAGCTTGATGGATTTTTCTGGGTGGTAGCGGTTGATGTATGAGGCAAGTGACTTGGCGCGGGTACGTTTGCCGCTTTTTACTTCCACCGGCACGATCCGTCCAAGGGTGTCAGTCAGCAGAAACTCTATCTCGGCGCGTGTATCCGTCCATGCATGAGTGGGCTCAAGTCCGAGCACGGCGAGCTCTTGCTGCACAAAGTTCTCCGCCACAAAACCTTTGTATTCATAGGCCTGTTGCTTGATCTGCTGGTAGGTGGTGCCAAGCATGTGATTTAGCAAGCCGACATCGAACAGAAATAACTTGACTCGGCTAGGCTTACGATAGGCGACCAAGGGTGCACGTGGTTGACCCTCAACGGGGAAATTCAGCAACACTAGACGACAGTGATGCAACCAATTGATGGCACACTCAAACTCAGCATAGCGAGATTTTGGTGGTGACACATCTTTGAAGCGAAAGCGTTTGACGGATTCATCGAGCACTGACGAGAGCTGAGCAGGGATTTGCTTGAACACTGCGTCGATCAGTTGCGCGTTAACTCGACCCGCGTATTTGCCAAAGTCTTTGCGGTAACCCGCAAGCAAGTCTTCATGGATACGCTGAACATTCTGTATGCGTTTCAGGATTTCCAGGTCATTGCCACTAAACCATGCGTTCACCGCCGCGGGCATGCCCCCAGTGAAGCAATAGTCGATGAGTTGTTGCATTAACAGGTCATGAGCGACCTTTGATCGGTCTCGTGATTCATACACTTGAATCAATGCCGTGTGACCACCTGCGATCAGAAACTCGTGAAACGACAGTGGTCGTAAGTTGTGCATCTCGACTTTGCCCACCGGAAACGAGTTCAGTAGCCCAATGTTCGAGCCGCTGGCAACGACGAATGCCTCTGGCATTTGCTCAGCGAAATACTTCAGCGATGTGACGGCTCTTGGGCACTCGCCGATCTCGTCGAGGATCAAGAGGTCGGTTTCCGGATTAAACGGCTGACCTGTGATGAGCTGTAGATTGGCCAAAACTTTGATGGGCGTGATGTCACCTTCAAAGGCGCTGGCAAATTCGGGTTTGGCCAGGAAGTCGATGTGTAGGTAACGCTCAAACTGTGGCGCAAAGATCTCGGTTAGCAAGTAGGTCTTGCCGGTTTGACGGGCACCTTCGAGCAGGATCGGCAGACGTGTTATGCGTGTCTTCCAGGCAGTCAAGGTGGTTAGTAGGTGTCGGTGCATCTAGTTATGTGGTTGGATTGAGTTAATGATGAATAGGCGTTGCCCAAAGCCTGATTTTTGATGATCTTGGCGGCAGAGTTTCCGTTTTGTGGCTAGTGTTTACTTGGGTTATTCATGAGGCTTGGGCGCGCCTTCCGTCAGTTAGTGTTGTGGGTGGGTATTGGGGGCGTTAGCTTATCGCGATTGGATAGGCGTGCTCGATCAGTTGGCCAGCACTTTGATCCGCCACTAGCACTGCTGCCCATCACGAATCAGCGCATGAAAGTAACGACGTTTTAGATGTCAAGCGTTATGGCTGTTGCCTAGGGTTTACGAGGAGGGCGGTTTTTTCTCTCCAGGCAGTCTGTATTTCAATCATATATGGCATTCTTGCAGTCCTTTCAGGGACGGGTGAGGTCAACTGACGCCGATTTGGCCTGATTGTCAGTGACGTGAAGGTTGCGACTAAAGAATTTTCGATGCTCAGGGCTGAATTGGATACCAGTTGATTTTGAATTTTTGATTTATTACTATTTAGGTATAGTAGATGAATATTGAGGTAAAGCCACTTCGATGGGTGGGTTCGGCAAAAAAAGATCTGTCGGCTATGCCAGAGGTGGTGCAAGATACTTTTGGATATGCACTTCATTTGGCTCAGATCGGGTATACACATTCCCAAGCCAAAGTTTTGCGTGGTTTTATTGGGACTAGCGTTTTGGAAATTGCTGAGGACTATCTTGGTGATGCATACCGAGCAATTTATACCCCGCGCCTTCTGGGGGCGGTGTATGTGTTGCACTGCTTCCAAAAGAAATCCAAGCGTGGCATTCAAACGCCACGTCAAGACATTGAGTTGGTCCGCCAGAGACTGAAGGCAGCTACGGAGCATGCACAAAAAGGAACGGGTGATGATTGAAATTGAAGAGGGTTGTGGCAACGTTTATGCAGATCTGGGCGGCCGCGACGCCGAGCAGATGTTGGTTAAAGCACGCCTCGCCACCAAGATCAATGAGATTATCAAGCGTAAGGGCTTGACCCAGATGCAGGCTGCTGAGTTGCTTGGGCTGCCGCAGCCCAAGTTGTCTGGAATGCTGCGTGGCCAGTTTCGTGGCATTAGCGAGGCAAAGATGATTTCGTGTTTAAACCGTCTCGGTCGTGATGTCGAGATCGTTGTGCACAAGGCTAATCGAAGTAGAAGGGCGGCAGGTACCCGGGTTGTATTTGCCTAGCTGTTAAAACCTCCTTTCCTCTCGCTTGTAGTGTCATTCGTCCGGTTTGGTGCGCATGAACTGGATTATTTGATTTAGTTGAAATTAGTCCAGATGCTCCTGGTGCCGATGGGTCTGTCTTTCGTCGCGCTGCAGTGGAAATCGTGTAGTGACTGCAGGTGAAACTTTTCTATTATCCGGCATCCATGTGGGGTAACTGACATCACTGCTGAGCTATATACAGCCTAGTTTGGAGCGTAAGCATGATTGCAAGTCAATGGCAGGTGCAAGATGCCAAGGCCTGTTTTTCTGAAGTTGTGAGATGTGCCCAACACGAAGGTCCTCAAGACATTACGGTTCAGGGGCGATCGGTCGCAGTGATTGTGTCACGGGAGCTTTATGACAAGTTGACAGGCAATGATCGCTCGTTTGTTGAATTTATGGCGAGCTCTCCGCTACGCGGTGCCGAGGATTTAGTGTTTGAACGAGATCAATCTCAGACTCGTGAGGTGGATCTGTTACTTATTTGATTGATACCAACGTCGTTTCCGAGTTTTAGAAGCGAACACCCACTGCCAATGTTCTTAATTGGTTAAAGGAGCGGCCTGCTTCATCCCTCTACTTGAGTGTCTTGACAATCGGTGAGATCAGAAAGGGCATCGAGATGGGTTTGGATCAATCCCGTCGGTTGCGCCTGCTTGACTGGTTGCAAGTACAGCTGCCGGCTTTTTTCGCGGGACGTGTGCTACCAATTGACACAGCAGTTGCAGAGCACTGGGGGAGGCTGGTCGCTGGTACGTGCCGCCCGCTGCCGGCGATCGACAGTTTATTGGCAGCAACTGCCTTGACGCATGGGATGGTGTTGGTGACCCGTAATACCAAGGATCTGGATGGTTTGGGTGTGCGGGTCTTCAATCCCTGGTCGGTCTGAGCCTGAAGTAAACCGGCATCTTGCGTGAGCAAAGTTGCCGGCATACGAAGGAGCCCAAGTGATCAGGACTGTTAAGCGGCAGCCTTGTGGTGTCAGCGACGCAAATATGATGTTGTGTTTAAACTGGCTGACACAGCCTCAATCGTGATGTTGAGATCCGTGGCGCACACGCAGGCAATGAACAGTGCATAACCGGTTCAGTAATAGCCAATTTCAGCCACTTCAACATCGGCCTCGTGATCCCGGCCGAATGCCACGATCGCAATGGATTTGATTTTGTCGGCCAGCGGCACATCACGCAGCAGGCTGCCTGACAAACCGCCCGATGGTTTGAAATCATCCCAGGCAAGCTTCACGGTTTGCCATTGGTCAGTCACCTCAAATGGTGCCTGGTAGTACTGCCAGGGAAGCAATGTGCCTGACGTTCTCACATGCACAAAATATTTCTGTCCGTTGCCACGTGCTTTTAACCAAATGCCTTGGGCTGTTTCTGGCAGGGGGTTGGCGGCGGTTTGATCTAGCGGCAGTCGCGCCTGAATAAAGCCACCGTTGTTGGCAGTGCTGACTGTGCCTGATAGTTTCAGGACTGTTTGTCCGTTGTCAGTCACAAACTGTACGTTGCCAGTCGACACCCCACCCATCACCGTGTCGGCAATGAACTCCCAGCGGTCTTGGGGGGAGGAGGGGTAGTTGGGGGCGTTGGGAGCCTTGGACGCATCGGCAGGCATGCTGGTGAAGTTTTCCAGGATGGTGGTGCGGTCGGTGGGCTCAGAGGTCGATGGCATGGCAGCAGAGATATTGACAAATAGAAGGGCGGCCAGAAACATCAGTTTGTGTCCGATCGGAATCCGGTCATGAGCTGAGCCTTGTGTGCGCAGTTTGTTGCTTCTGAACGCACTGAACCGCACAGGAGTCAAAATAAGTTTAGACATGGTGAGCAGGCGTGGCAGCTTTCATAGGCAAAAAGGTGGGGCTAAGCAATGTACTAAAACAAGGTGGCGAGGTGGTTGTCATGTTGGTTGTTGATAGTTGCGGATGGTCGATGACTGCTGATTACAAGCGTACTAAGAAAACAAGCAAAAATCGTCAGAATCCAACAAAACAGTTGTAACCGATGGCAACTTCATATAAAAACATGAGCTGTCCTTGGTCTTCAGGTTGCCTGTGCATGCCGTGTCAAGTTTTAGTGGTTGAAGATAGTCAAGCCTTAAATGATCTCTTGTGTAGTGCGTTGCGAGAAGCAGGGCATAACGCGATTGGCTTTCTTGATGCAGAAAGTGTGATCGAATATGTCAACCTTAAAGATACTGATATCGCCGTACTCGACATTCAGTTGCCAGGTGAGAGCGGTTTGCAATTAGCGCAGCGGCTGCGTCCATTGATGCCGAATCTGGGTATTTTGATGCTGACCACGCGCACTACCAATTTGAATCGCATCGAGGGTTATGACGCTGGCGCTGACTATTACTTGCCCAAGCCCGTGTCACCTCAGGAGCTCGTGGGTGCGGTCAACAGTTTGATTCGTCGCAAACAGCAAACGGTTCAGACGGTCACCGGTAGCGCCAACCGTTGCACCTTATCCAAAACAACCAGTGTTCTTGAGTACGGTGAGGCTGCGCTCAAACTTTCTGACAGCGATGCGGCCATTCTCGTGAGCCTGGCCAGTGCGCCGAACCGACAGATTGAGCACTGGCAAATCATTGATCTTTTGAGTTCGGACACTGAGTTGGTTAACCGGTCAGCGCTCGATGTTCGGATTTACAGGCTTCGCGCAAAGCTCTCGGAATTCCTCGGTGTCAAACATCCAATCGTATCTATCAGAGGAATTGGTTATCGACTTGGGTTTGATTTGGAAGTTGTCTGACTTCCATTTTTCGAACTGCGCTGTGCCTTGGTTGTATAGACGACTTAGTCTGAAAAGGGCGTGTTCAACATACTCAAAAAATGCGGGCTGGCGAAAGGCGGGGCTGGCGGTCGGTAGATCCTTTCTGGGATCACCGCCGTGGCTTCAAAAACAATGTGGGCATCCAGCACTAGGTGCCTTGTGCGCTGGTGGTCATGCCGACGCCTAAGCTGCCGCGGCAACGGGGTGCAACAAGGGCGCTAGGGCCAGGGGGTTACGCTAAGTGCGGGTCCGGGCTTGGCTGGCGGTTTGCGGTGGATTGATCGCATCCGGCCTGACATGGACGACTTCGTGCAACTAGGCGATGGTTTGGTAGACTTGCCACTGGCTGCCGACTTTGACATTCTCAACCGGTTTGTGCGCAGCGAGGTGACAAGCCCTTCGCTGCTAGCACCCACGGGTCTCATCGGTGGCGCTGAGTTCGGTTAGCCCTGGTTGCAACTCCATCAGTTCCGGTTGCAGAATCGAAGGTTGACATGCCCGCTCGCTGGACCAGACGGGCATTGCGCTGGAGTGCGAGACTGTGAGAGATTCGTTACTGGGCAGTTGATATGATCGCGTGAATTAATCACAAAGGAATGAAATTCGATGGGTGGCAGCATATTGAATGGTCACAGGCCTGTATTTGCTGGTTTGGTAACTGTAAGTCTATTGGGGCTCGCTGCGACAGCTCACGCTCAGGTCCCCCCGGTCGATGCGGGCTCCTTGCTGCAAGAGGTCGAACGCCAGCGCCCGGCACCAGCTGCTCCGCGTGAGGGCCCTGCGTTAAACGTGCCACCCCTGCTCGAACCCTCGGCGGCACCCACGGCCGAGTTCACCGTCAAGCAGTTCACGTTCACGGGCAACACCAAGGTGCGTAGTTCGACCTTGGAAGCGGCGCTAGCAAATTACTTAAACCGCCCGATCCAGTTTAAAGACCTGCAAGAGGCCACCAACGTGGTGGCTGATACGTATGCCAAAGAGGGCTGGTTAGCCCGTGCCTTCATCCCGCGCCAGGATATCACCGAGGGCACGGTCAGGATACACATCATTGAAGCCGTCTATGGCGGCAGCAAGATTCAGGGCGAGTTCAACCATGCGCCGTCGTGGCTAGTGCAGGGTACGGTTGATGGCCAGAACGCCGAGGGTGATGTGTTGTCCCTCACCGATGTGGAAAGAGGGCTGCTCCTGGCGGACGACCTGCCAGGGGTTTCGGTGGTGGGTTCATTGACCGCGGGCGAGAACACCCAAGAGACCGATGTGCTCATTAGCGTTGAGGACACGCCCTGGATCACAGGCAGAGTCCAAATCGACAACCAGGGCAACAAGTCCACGGGCGAGAATGAGATAAGTCTAAATGCGGCCATCAATGGCCTGACGGGTCACGCCGATCAACTGACTGCCTATGGACTTTACACCGAGGGGCTTAGCTTTGTAAGCGTGGGGTATAGCATTCCGCTGAACTACAGCGGGTTGCGCTTGGCCGCGAGCTACAGCACGCTGGGCTACCGGATTGTGGACAGCGCGTTGTTTGCCTCAGGTCAAGACCGCGGCACAGGCTTTGCGAACACTTGGGGGTTTGAGGCGACACAGCCGATCGTGCGCTCACGCAATACCAATGTGTATGCCAGGCTCGGTTACACCAACAAGCTGTTTGACAACCGGATTGGACAGGTGACAACCAGTGAGTACACGGTCGATGTGGTGTCGCTCGGTATTACTGCCACCCATCTGGACAGTTTCGGTGGTGGCGGCTATACGACCTTGACTTTAAACCCTAGTATCGGTAACGTGGATTATGGTCAGTCACCTGATGTGATAGTTAGTAACGAGAGTGTGGCTGCAACTTCACAGACAAATGGTCAGTACGCCAAACTGCGTTATGGTCTGTCCCGCCAGCAGAACCTGCCAGCGAACTTCTCGCTATACGCCAACTGGCGTGGGCAGATTGCCAGCAAGAACCTCGACTCCTCGGAGCGGTTCTATCTTGGTGGCCCTTACGGGGTTAGAGCCTACCCCAACAACGAGGGCGGGGGTGCTCAAGGTAACCTGCTGTCATTGGAGCTGCGCTATAACCTGATGCCAGAACTGCAGTTTGCAGCGTTCTACGACGTGGGCAATGTGCAGGTCAACAAGTTCAATGATCACGTGGCAGCTGCTGATCCAAATAATGGCACCTTGCAGGGTGCAGGTTTGAGTGTGTCGTGGACAGCGCCTTACAACATCATTGTCAATGCCACCTGGGCATTTCGCATTGGCAACAATCCGTTTACGGATGATCCATCACAGAACCAGGACGGCAGTTCCTCGTCAAACCGATTCTGGTTAAATGCCAGCATTGGGTTCTAGATCCGCAGGTAGCGCAAACCCAGGAGCCACTGATCGATGGTGGCTTGCTTTCATCGTCTTGGTGATTGCTGCCTTCGCAGCGATCATGCCGATACAAGCGCAGGCGCAATCACAAGTCCAGTCCATCGCAGCAAGCCAATCCGGTGGGCTTGAGCCACGCACCTACCTCGTGGATCCCACCGGCCAGATGACGATCGACGAGGTCAGGGCAAAGCCGGCAGATGCCTTCACACCGTTTGGGCGAGCACTGAGCCTAGGCTACACCGCTGATACCGTGTGGCTAAGATTAGTCGTGGACCCCGCACTCGCTGACGCCGAGCTGGGTCTGGATAGCAGCCGCCTGGTTTTACGACTGACCAACCCGCTTCTAAACGACGTCAGGCTTTACGATCCCCTTCAGAATAATGGTCAGCCGGTCATCACGGGTGACGCGCACCCCAACACGCAGACCGAGCTTGATTTGTCATCGCTGACGTTCTTGCTGCCACGTGGTCAAGTGGCTCGTGAGGTCTACGTGTCAGTTCAAACCACGAGTTCCATGGTGTTCTCGGTGGTTTTAGAACCAATTAAAGCTGCGCTGAAGCACAACCGTACCTACGATCTATTTGGTGGGGTTTATCTTGGTCTGTTGGTGGTGTTTCTGGTGTTGGCCATTGCGCTCAGGGTAGGGCGTGCAGACCGGGTAACCAATATGTTCATTGCACAGCAATCTCTGGCGATCATATGGTCGTTAACGCTCATGGGTTACACCCGACAGTATCTCGAACCCTGGCTTGGGTTGCGCTCGGTTGACGGGATCACCAACGTGATTGTGCTGGTCTATACGTTCTCCGTATCGTTGTACGGGATGTTTTTTTTAAGTCAATTCAAGTTGCGACGCTGGGCCAAAGCTTTGGTCTATAGCCCAGTCTGGGTGTTTGTGCCACTAGTGGCGGCTGAATTGCTTGGTTACACGCGATTGGCTTTGTCGATGAACGCACTGGCCATCATTGGGTTTTCTGTATTAGGGCTTGTGATTGTGTTGTTTGCAATTGACTGGAAGTCCGATGCAGCCCGGGTGTTGCCGAGATGGTTGGTGACGTTTTTCTTTGTGCTGTTTGGGTTTGCGACACCGCTTGCCACCTCGGTGACCTTACAAGTCGAGCCCGTGTTTCAGAACGCGTTTGTGGGATTTTTCTTCACCACAGCAGCTGGTGGCGTATTAATGTCATCACTGCTGTTGTACCGAGCGCGTGCGCAGGCACGAGAAGCCATCACCACTGCGATGGCGTTAACACTACAGCAGCAACGTAGTGCCGAGCAGGCCAAATTTCTGGGGATGATCGCCCACGAATTTAAAACCCCGCTGTCGATCATCAAGATGGTAGTAGGCTCCGGGCAGTTAGACCAACGATCATCTGATTATTCTGAGGATGCTATTCGCAACATTGATGCACTATTGGAAAAGTGCCTGCAAACCGAGGCGTTGATGGACACGGCCACTGTCTCACAGCCCGTGGTTTTAAATGTCGAGGAACTGGTGCGTGATGTCGTGGCTAATAGCCATCGTCCTGGCGAGATTGAAATTCGGGGTTCGGGCCAAACTGACATCAACTCAGACCCCACGCTGGTTAGGATTGTCTTAGCCAATTTGGTGGACAACGCTTTGAAGTACGGTAAACCTGGGTCGCTCGTCAACATCAACCTATCTGGCAACACTGAGCAAACGGTCTGCGTTCGCGTGACCAACAGCGTTGGTCGATCCGGTGTGCCAGACCCTGAGCATGTGTTTGACAAGTATTACCGCAGCCCGGGTGCGTTAAGCCAAAGTGGCTCAGGGCTAGGTTTGTATTTGTCCAAGCACATCGCCAAACTTCTTGGCGGTGACTTGTTGTTTGAGCCTAGCAAGGATGAGCTGTGGTTTGAGGTGAGATTACCAAGGCAGCTGTAAAGAACGGGGGCTGATCGCTCACCGAATGACCATGGCGAGTCTATCGCTCAAAACAACCTCACACACGCCTAGGCCAAGCGATTGACCAGAACCTGCACTATCAACCATGGCTAGGTGTATCGAGGGCGATTTGCCATGGCTTTTGGCTTGTCGTGGACAGACAACACCGGTTGCGGGATCGATAAGTGCGCGTCGATCTGGCCATGACCGATCTGGCAGGTATTGTTGCCAAATGGTTTGCATGTCAGGGCTCATATGAAGTGCTTGGGCGCCAAGACCGGCAAAATCAATGACAGCGCTGTCTCCGATAGCTGGTAGAGCTGTTTTTGGGATGGGTTCGTCCCGCAATGCACTCAGTACAGGTGCTGTCAGTCGTTCCCATTTGTTTTCACCGTGCCACTTATAGCCAAATTCAACCCCATTGGAACCCATTGAATGCCAGGTGCCAGCACGGGCCAGTGCCACTGCACAAGTCCCCATCAATACGGGCAAGACAAACCAAGGCTCGGAGGCTGATGTTTTCCCGTGGCCAAGTAAAGCTTCAGCAAATGCAGTTTGGCTTGCCCGAGTCATAACATGGCATTCATCACCGCCTAGCAGTCCTGCCTCGATGATCCTTTGCATATCAACCGGGTGCTGACCCAAGTGTTGATCTAGGTCCGGCAGCCAAGATTCGATCTCGGCTAGCTTTCGTAGACAGTTTGCGTCAGCGCTGCCAAATCGCAAGGCAGGTGCAGGGCCCTCTACGCAAGGCGCGTAGTGTGTATGTCTTCCATCAGTGACTACAAACACCCATGACAGTCTGCCCATGGTCTGCGCCAGCGGCGTTACAACCTGGTGATCCTGTGCAGATTTGAAAGCCACTGTGCCATCGCGCAGAAATCGTTGTGCCTCAGTTGCATCAGTGGCAATGCCGTGATGAAGCATGGATTGGACCGCGCTGTACATAACAGGCAGCGGAATTTCGGATTGATCACGATAGGGAGGACCAGCATGCAGGAGCGTGAGGCTAGGTAGATCGATGCAATGACCGAGTCGCCTGACGCCCACAAGCTGACAGCCTTCGAAGGGAGCCAGAAGCAACGGGTCTAGCGGTTGCGCTGGACTGTGGTTTGTATTCATGCTGCCTGTGGTTGTGGAAGTAACTGCTGGTGCGAATCAAACCGTTCGCCGGCCCGCAAACAAAAGCGTGGCGATAGCCACCTGTCCGCAATCGCTTGGTTACCATCGTTGTCACGTAATGCCCATCGACCACGATCATCGTTTAGCACAGTCACATCGGCAACTCGCCCCGGCGAAAGCGCGCCAATTTGATCCTGCATCCCACACATCTGTGCTGCGTTCACGGTCACCATGCTTATGACGGTGTGCAGGTCAAGTCCAAGTGCCAGCATGCTGGTCATGGCTGATGTCAAACAAAAAGGTACCGCACTGGCAAACAAATGATCGCCCTCATCCGGGTGAATGGTGGGTGTGGCCGGTGGGTGAGGGCGATGATGGGTGTTATAGCCATGCATGTCCGCCCCGAGTGTGTCAGGAATGATGCCATGCTCAAGCGCACGCCTGGCAATGGCAAAACTGAAATGGGATCCATGTCCCACATCGATTTTGATGCCGGCATCGATAGCCTCTCGTACCAGCGGATGAAGCTGACCCGTGGCATCAATAAAGCCCCCCGGGTGTCGGCTAAACGGATGGGCAAGTACGTCACCGGCCTTCAAAAGCGGCACAATGGAGTCCAAAATCTCGTCAGGCTCGATCGCATGCTCCGCTTTGTCTGGCGATGGCCAAAGTTGTCCGAGGTGGATGTAGAGTGGCAAGCCAGTGACTTTGCCAATATCGGCGGCGATGGCCATGACCGACTCCCCCCAGCGTTGGTAGCCACCAAGCTCGGCGTGTGCCTTGATTCCGCGCACCAGTTCAGGATAGGCGTGAGCTGCTTTAGCTGTGGCGTGTACGTCGCAGCATTCGGGCCGATAGAGCTCTGGATAGTAATGACCCTCCAAGCCGCCCACGAGGTAGGCTGAAATAAACGACAGTACGCGTGTTTTTGCGGGTTCACAGACGTAGTGCTTCATTGCTGGGATTGTGATGCAGCTCGCTCCTCCTTGATCGATAAGTGTGGTCACGCCGCTATTGACGCCACAGGTATCTGCATCTAAACCAAAGCGCCCCGTGACATAGCGAAAGACATGGGCGTGTGTATCTATCAGCCCAGGAAGAACCAGCCCTCCGCTGCAATCGATCACGTCATCGGCTACGAATTGCGGCAAGTTGATACCGGCTACCTTGCCGTCGCAAATAGCCAGATCGCCAATCAGATCGACATCATTGGCTGGATCAATAATGCGTCCGGACTTCAATAGCAAGCTTTTCATTGGTTGTCTCCTGAGCAATCACACACTGCGGTGAAATAACAGCGAGGGTTATGCAAAATCCATGCCACTTCGTGGGCTTCTGATAACCGCCACTGCTGGCGCAGTAAGGCAAGCTACATGCGCCTTCATGGTGATTCATGCACTTTTAAGGACTCTTGTTTTGCCCATTTCTGGGCTCGGACTTGCGGATTCAGTGGTAATCCGGGCTGGCACGCTTCTTGCATACCGGTCGGTATACCGCTTTGCCGCGGTTGACTCCGTTGACCCTCACTGCAAGGAACTTCGCCATGAACCGTCGTGACCTCTTGAAAGGAGCTGGTGCCATTACCCTGGGATCAGCCATACTGCCATTTTTAAAGTCCAATGCTTTCGCTGCCGCCTCAGATACTGCTGTTGTTTTGATTGGCAACACGATTAATAGCCTGGATATTCATCGGCCTGGCACCAACCGCCCGAGCTATCAAGTTGCCGTCAATTGCTATGACCGTCTGGTGTCATTTGGACTCAAGCAACTGCCCAACGGTGCTCAGGTTTATGACTATGACAATGTCATTGGCGAGTTGGCTGAAAGTTGGGAGCTGTCTGCAGACCGCACTGCAATTACGTTTAAGTTGCGCGCTAACGCGACTTTCTGGGATGGCAAGCCCGTGACTGCTGATGACGTGAAGTGGTCGTTTGATCGGGCGCTCGCCTTGGGTGGATTTCCCAAGGTTCAGATGGGTGCAGGTGGCTTTAATCGCCCAGACCAATTTGTGGTGGTTGACGCCAAGACGTTTCAAATCAAGCTCGATCAGCCCTCAAAGCTGTCACTGCCCAACCTCGGTGTGCCTGTTGCTGTGATCATCAATTCGACTGTCGCCAAAGCCAATGCGACTGCAGCCGACCCTTGGGCAACCGAGTACCTGCACAAGACGCCTGCTGGCAGCGGTGCTTTTAAAGTTGCCCGCTGGGATGCGGGTCAACAATTGGTCTATGAGCGCAATGACAACTGGGCGTGTGGCCCCAAGCCGGCTTTGCGGCGAGTGATTGTGCGTGAGGTGCCTTCACAGGCGACCCGTCGTGCGCTGATCGAGCGTGCAGATGCCCAACTGTCATTCAGTATTCCCAACAAAGACGCCAAAGAGTTGACCGGTAATGACAAGGTCACAGTAGTGGGCACGCCCATTGACAACACGCTGCACGTGGTTTGCATGAACCAGATCTTCGAGCCATTTAGAGACGCCAATGTACGAAAAGCGGTAGCGTATGCCATCCCGTACGAGCAGATATTCCAGCAGGCGGCTTATGGGATGGGCGAAAAAATGTGGGGTGCAAAGGACGCCAAGCCCAGTGAGCCTGTGTGGCCACAACCTTTCCCATATGACACCAAGATCGATGAGGCCAAAGCCATGCTGGCTAAAAGCGCTTACCCCAATGGGTTTGAGGTGCCGCTGTCGTTTGACCTTGGTGTGGCCGATTGGGCAGAACCTGCAGCACTGTTGATCCAGGAAGGGCTCGGCAAGATCGGCATCAAAGTCACGCTTGATAAGGTGCCGGGTGCTAATTGGCGCACCATCGCTTTGGTCGAGAAAAAGCTTCCCTTCTTGCTCGAGAACTTTGGTGGCTGGCTCAATACGCCGGACTACTACTTCTATTGGGCTTATATCAAGGGCAATCTCTTTAACGCATCGAACTATGACAGCGCCGAAATGAAAAAGCTGATTGATGACACACTTTTTATGGAGAAATCCAACCCCCAGTACACCCCGAATGTCTTGCGCATGATTGAGCTTGCGTTTGAAGACTTGCCACGTATTCCA
The DNA here is from genome assembly GCA_021208885.1 of Burkholderiaceae bacterium. Lineage (GTDB taxonomy): Bacteria > Pseudomonadota > Gammaproteobacteria > Burkholderiales > Burkholderiaceae_B > Algicoccus. The sequence goes on along the minus strand of JAJOJF010000003.1, from coordinate 22,765 downwards.
CTGTATCAACCGACGCTTGAGTCAGCGATGTCACCAGCTCTTGGTGGCTACACCAGTTGGTACCACCGTCAGCTTGATGTACGTCCCTTGAAGATGGGTTAAGCGGAGTAGTCTGATGGAACGCCTTCTTGTTGTGTTCAAGCGTCTTTTGCAAGCAGTGCCCACGGTATTTGGCATTGTGTTGATCACATTCCTGTTGACTCGGGCGCTGCCTGGTGACCCAGCGGTGTTTTTTGCGGGACCGGCAGCCACGCCTGAATCAATTGCGGAAATCCGCGGTCAACTCGGATTAGACCAGCCTCTGCCGGTTCAGTTTGGCCGATATCTTGGGGAGCTTTCACGCGCAGAGTTAGGTCAGTCGCTAACCACGGGGCAGTCCGTGGTTGATGAACTGCTCACGCGTTTACCAGCATCGCTTGAACTGACATTAGTGGCGTTGTTGTTGTCGCTATCGATTGCGTTGCCGCTAGGCATTCTGGCGGCAACGCATCAAGATACCTGGATTGATCAGCTTTGCCGTTTTGTAGTGACCGCCGGTGTGAGCCTGCCGACATTTTTTACCGGGTTATTGCTGGTTTATGTATTTTATTTCTTGCTTGGCTGGGCACCGCCGCCGTTGGGGCGGCTGGATGTTCTTTATCTTTCACCACTGCACATAACGGGGTTTTATTTGGTCGACGCGCTGATTGACGGCGATCTCGAAGTCTTTTGGTCATCACTTAAGCAACTTGCGCTGCCGGCTATTACGCTAGCGCTCTTTACATTGGCGCCGCTGGCGCGCATGACACGTGCTGCCATGCTTCAATCGCTCGCCTCAGACTACGTCAGAACAGCACGAGCCTGCGGTTTGCCCTACCAGAAGGTCTTGCGTACCTATGCCTTGCGAAACGCATTATTGCCAGTTATCACCACGCTAGGCATGGTGTTCTCGTTTTCGTTGGGCGCAAATGTGCTGGTGGAGAAAGTTTTTAGCTGGCCAGGCATCGGCTCATTTGCTATTGAGGCGTTGGTGGCCTCTGACTACGCAGCTGTGCAGGGCTTTGTGCTGGCCATGGCACTTTTGTTTGTGGCTTTGAATTTGTGCGTGGACCTGTTGTACACGCTAGTAGATCCCAGGGTGAAAATAGATGGCTAACACGACATTTCTGGGGCATGTTCGTTACGTGGTAACTAGCAATCCCGTGACGCTCTTGGCTATGACGTTGTTTGCGGTCATTGTGCTTACTGCAATCCTGGGTCCGTATCTGGTGCCTCACGACCCGATGGCGAGCACTGCACAATCTTTAAGGCCGCCAAGCTGGCAGCACTGGTTTGGCACCGATCACCTAGGACGCGATGTGTTCTCTCGGGTGGTGGTGGCGACCCGTCTGGATTTGATGCTTTCTGTCAGCGCGGTGCTGTTGTCATTCGTGGTGGGTGCATCTCTTGGTGGCATGGCCGGATATTTTGGGGGGTGGTTTGACAACGCTTTTGGGCGGATTATGGATACCATCATGGCTTTTCCGCTTTTTGTGCTGGCGATGGGGATCGTAGCGGCTTCTGGCAACACGGTACAAAACGTGGTGATTGCCACCGCAATTATTAATTTGCCGTTTTACGCACGTGTGGCACGCGCTGAAGTCGTGGTGCGCCGTCAAGCCGGCTGGGTGCTGGCTTCGCAATTAGCGGGCAACGGACCCTGGCGCATCTTGTTTGGACGGATTTTGCCTAACGCTCTGCCACCCATGATGGTTCAAGTCTCATTAAACATGGGGTGGGCGATTCTAAATGCCGCAGGATTATCTTTTATTGGGCTCGGCGTGCGGCCACCAACGGCAGAGTGGGGCATTATGGTCGCCGAAGGGGCAAGCTACATCGTTTCTGGTGAATGGTGGTTGGTGGTTTTCCCTGGTGCCGCTTTGATGCTTGCTGTCTTTACCTTCAACTTGTTAGGTGATGGCTTGCGAGACATCGTTGATCCTCAGAGGCGCACATGAAGCACAACCAAGACACAACTTCATTTGCCCCTTTGCTGACGCTTGATCATCTGAGGGTCGACTTTCAGACCCGGCATGGTGTGGTGCATGCTGTGCAAGATATCAGCTTGTCACTGTCTCGCGGTGAAACCCTTGGCATTGTGGGTGAGTCGGGCTCTGGCAAATCTGTGACGTCCTATGCGCTGATGGGGTTGCTAGACCGGGCCGGGCGAGTCACGTCTGGCAGGGCTGTTTACTCGGGCATTGATCTGTTGCCTACAGACGAATCAACCATGCGCGATATTCGTGGGCGGGAAATATCAATGATTTTTCAGAATCCACGCGCTGCGCTAAACCCGATTCGTACGGTGGGCGACCAAATTGCCGATGTTTTGTTGCAGCACAACCAGTGCACCCGACAAAATGCGCGTTCCAAGGCGATCGAGGCACTGGCAAACGTGCAGATCCGTAATCCGGATCAGCGTGTAGACGCTTATCCTTTTGAACTGTCTGGTGGCATGTGCCAGCGCGTGGTCATTGCCATGGCGCTAGCCTGCAAGCCCCGGATCCTGATTGCAGATGAGCCGACTACCGGGCTAGATGTCACTACCCAGCGTGCGGTAATGGAGTTGGTGCGAGAGCTAACGCGTCAGCATGGCATGGCCAGCATTCTTATCACGCACGACCTTGGTTTGGCAGGCGAGTATTGCGATCGGGTAGCCATTATGCAAAAGGGCGTAATCGTTGAAGCTGGTCCAGCGGCGCAGATCTTTCAGCACCCCACGCACCCCTATACACGCAAGCTCGTGAAGGCAACTCCACACTCTGCTCAGAGCGTGCTTGATTTGTTACCGGCTGATAGTGCTGGGGAAGAAATTACTGAAGACAAGATGACACTGGTGTCTCAAGTAGAGTCTATGTTCAAGCAGCCACTGCTGGAGCGCAGGCAACCTGTGTTGCAAGTTCAGGAGCTTCGTCGTTCGTTTGTGGGTAAGCGCACATTCACCGATATGCTTGCCAGGCGGCCTGCCAGGGCATTTGAGGCTGTCAAGGGAATCTCGTTTGATATTTGGGCTGGCGAGAGCGTCGGGCTAGTAGGCGAGTCTGGCTGTGGCAAATCGACTACTTCTTCGATGATCATGCGTTTGCTTGATCCAACCGATGGTGCCATTCGCTTTAAAGGCCAGGACATCACGCTGATACGCCGTGATGCGTTTGTGCATCATCCAACCCGACGAACTCTACAAATGGTGTTTCAAGATCCAACGGACAGTCTGAATCCTCGCTTCAGTGCGGCTGATTCGATTGCAGATCCATTGCGACGGCTGGTGGGATTAAAGGATAAAGCGCAAATCGACAGGCGCGTGCATGAGTTGGCGCAAATGGTCGGGCTGCCCAGCGATTTGCTAACGCGACTGCCACATCAGCTTTCTGGAGGACAAAAGGCTCGGGTCGGCATTGCGCGTGCGATTGCCACTGAGCCTGATCTGCTGATACTCGATGAGCCTACGGCAGCGTTGGATGTGTCTGTGCAAGCGATAGTTCTCAATTTGCTTGTTGATTTGCGTATGCGCACCGGTATGGCTTATCTGTTTGTCAGCCATGATCTCGAGGTGGTGCGTCTTTTGTGTGATCGCATAATTGTCATGCGAGCAGGCGAAATTGTCGAGCAAGGACCAACCGCACAAGTGCTGGCCAGCCCCGTACATGCATACACCCGTGAATTGCTGGCCGCTGCACCACGTCCCCCCTCTGAACATCGACAAGACCAGGAGTTTGTCCATGCTTGACCAGTCCTTATTGACTATTGCAGACTATCGCCAGGCCTATGCTCAAGGTGCTGTTGACGCAAAGACACACCTGACTGGTCTGTGGGCACAACTAGATGCCAATGGATGCGGCCCAGAAGGTGATACAGCATTGATTTACCTGCCAAGCGCCGCGCAACGTGAAGTTTTGTTCGCCGCACTGGCCCAACTCGACCCCAAGCGCTGCCCCCTTTGGGGTGTGCCGTTTGTGGTCAAGGACAATATCGACATTGCGGGCTGGCCCACAACCGCAGGATGTCCTGAGTTTGGCTACGTTGCGCAGGCTCATGCCACTGTGGTCGAGGCCTTGATAGCTGCTGGAGCGGTCCCTGTAGCCAAGGCCAATCTCGATCAGTTCGCCACAGGGTTGGTGGGTACCAGATCACCCTATGGGTGGGTGCGCAATGCGTTCAGTGACAAACATATCAGTGGTGGATCTAGCTCGGGTTCAGCCAGCGTGGTCGCCCGCGGCCTTGTGCCTTTTGCGCTTGGTACTGACACCGCGGGCTCAGGTCGTATTCCGGCTGGCTTCAATAATCTGGTGGGCACCAAGCCCACCCCTGGCCGGTTTAGCATAGAAGGTGTGGTCCCTGCTTGCAAGACGCTTGATTGCGTCTCGATCATGAGCCTGACTGTGGCCTGCGCTGCTGAGGTCAGTGCGGTGCTATCAAGTTTCATCGACAACGGGTCAGAGCCAGCGTTTCATGCGAAGCCGTCAGAGCCCAAGTTTGCCTTCCCCAAAGCCTTGCGTGTGGGTGTACCGGCTAACCCAGTGTTTGGCGATGCCGAGTACGCGCAGCTATTTGACAAGTGCATCGAAAAACTCAAGGCTGACTGGGCTATTGAGCCGGTGCAAGTTGATATGACTAGTCTTCATGCTGTTGCCGACCAACTCTATAGCGGTCCGTGGGTGGCCGAGCGCTATCTGACCGCAAAAGATTGCATCAAGAAAGACGTCCCGGGCATGGATCCCACCGTCAAAACCATCGTTAGCCGTGGGCAGGGATTTCATGCTACCGATGCGTTTGCTGCGCTTTATGAGGTCAAGCGTCTAGCGACCCTGATTGACTCTATGTGGCATTCGATTGATGTGTTGCTGGTTCCCACCGCACCGCAATTGCCGGGTTACGCGGACGTGCTCGCTGATCCGATTGGTGCCAACAGTGCTTTGGGTATTTATACGAATTTTGTGAATCTGCTGGGATGGGCTGCTCTAGCCACTCCAGCGGGCTTCACCCAAAACGGTCTGCCGTTTGGTGTGACCTGGATAGCGCCAGCGGGTTCAGACGAAGCTTTGCTGGCGCTTGGCGCACGATGGGAGCGTCACCTGGCATTGCCGCTTGGTCGACATTTGCGGGACCCAGAGTTAACCGATCCCGATCTCATTCCCTGCCTTTCGATGAACCGAATTGACTCGCATCCCATTGCTGTGGTGGGGGCCCATTTGAGTGAGATGCCTCTGAACGGTCAGTTGCAGGCAGCCGGTGCAAGGTTGAGCCAAACGACCACGACGAGCAAGAACTACAACCTCTACCACTTGCCCAACACCACGCCGCCAAAGCCGGGCTTGGTGCGTGTGGACCAGGATGGCGAGATGATTGCCGTTGAGGTTTATGATGTGCCGCACTGGGCAGTTTCTGGATTTCTTGCACTTATCCCGTCACCTTTGGGTTTAGGCAAAATCGAACTTGCCGATGGGCGATGGGTGACGGGTTTTATTTGTGAGCCATCGGCAGTTCGGGGGGGCTACGGACATCACGTCGTTTGGTGGTTGGCGTGCTTACATCAGGTCGCTGAAGTCATGATGCAAACCCCACGCCCAACGCTGGCAGACCAGGCCTATCAGAGCATCAAGGCACGGTTAGCCGAGCTTGATCTTTTGCCTGGTGATCGCCTGTCCGAAAAGGAACTCGCTGAGCAATTGGGCATTAGCCGAACGCCTGTTCGGCAGGCTATGCAGCAATTGCATCATGAGGGTTTGCTGGATTTGCATCCCAAGCATGGCTGGTCGGTTCCCGGCTTGGATTTTGAGAGGCTTGACGACCTGTATGATTTTCGGGTGCTCATCGAACAGTATGCGATCTCGCGTTGTATTAGCAGTCCGGATTGCCAGGTACGACTGGAACCGCAACGTGCCATTTGGTGTGTAACAAAGAAAAACCGTCTGACGGATCCATTTCAGGTCGGTCAACTTGATGAGCAGTTTCATCATGCGTTAGTCAAAGCTGCGTGCAATGATGAAATGCTGCGCACCCATGTCTACATTACCGAGCGCATCCGCGTCATACGCAGGCTTGACTTCATCAAGCCTGCGCGGATCGCTGCCACCTATGATGAGCACGCCAGGATCTTGGGGCTGGTGTTTAGTGGGCAATTGAACCAGGCGAAGTCCGCAATTAAGGACCACATTTTGATGAGCAAGATGCAGTCGCGTCAAATCACTCTTGAAGCAATCTACGCACGACGCTTTCAGGCGCTAAAGAGGCATGAGGATGAGTCTTTTGTGGTTTAGGACCTTTCTCGGCAATTAGCCAAGATCGTTGGCCGGGCGTGAAGTCTGTGGCATTCGAGCTTTTTTGAAAATAGACTTTTAACGCACCGAGAAGTTTGATCGCTTCGATATGGTTCAACTCCAATGCAGATATTCTGTCGTGGGCAGCGACTGTTGCTTCCTGGCGATGAACTGTCAACGACAAGATAAGGCTCCCTCTGGAAGGGGTGGCGAGGATAAGTCTAGTCAGGCCTGTTTTGGTCTTGTATGCAGCGCTTGTTTACTTCGATTGGGGCTCCTGCATTGCTGCAAGGCGGTCATAAACCTGTCACATTTTTGACCTAAGGTTCGGGGGTTTCTTACGTAATGCTACGGCAGAGGGCTGTTGCTTGAAGTCGTGTTGTTACTGATGCTTCTTTTTTGACCAGGAGTTTGACATGCGTAGATTCACGTTGGGTTTACTTGCTGCATCCTTGATGTTCTCTGCGGCCGCTAGCGCCCAGTTCGCACTGGATTCCCGATACACCGACAGTGACGGTGACTTGACGGCCGACACGCCAACCGATGTTGCCAAGCAAATCGATCCCTCGACATTGATCTTTGCATATACACCGGTTGAAGATCCGGCCGTCTATGCAGATGTGTGGTCCGAGTTCATTGACCACATGGCTCGAGTGACCGGTAAAAAGGTGCAGTTCTTCCCGGTGCAGTCGAACGCTGCACAGATCGAAGCCATGCGTTCTGGCCGCTTGCACGTCGCTGGCTTCAACACGGGTTCAAACCCATTGGCTGTCGCATGTGCTGGTTTCAAGCCTTTTGCCATGATGGCTCGTGCTGACGACAGCTTTGGCTACGAGATGGAAATTATCACCTACCCAGGCTCTGGCATCGAGAAGGTCGAAGACATCAAGGGCAAGCAACTGGCCTTTACCTCACAGACGTCGAACTCGGGCTTTAAAGCCCCATCGGCGATTCTGAAGGCTGACTTCAACATGGAACCGGGCCGTGACTTTGAAGCGGTGTTCTCCGGCAAACATGACAACTCGATTCTTGGCGTCGCCAACAAAGACTACCCGGCAGCCTCGATCGCTAATTCAGTGCGCAAGCGCATGGAGGCGCGTGATGTGATCAAGCCCGAGCAGATCAACATCATCTACACCTCGCAAACCTTCCCGACCACTGGCTACGGTGTTGTCTACAACTTAAAGCCTGAGTTGCAGGACAAGATTCGCGAGGCCTTTTTCTCGTTTAACTGGGACGGCACCAAACTCAAAGCCGAGTTTGAAAAAAGCGGTGAGGCCAAGTTTATTCCCATCACGTTCAAGAAAGACTGGGAAGTGATTCGCAAGATTGATGATGCCAATGGCGTGTCGTACGCCTGCAAGTAATCGGATTAGTCGGTGACATTAAGCGTCGTTTGCGATGCAGGCGGCCGCCTTGACTGGCTCGCGAGGTGAACCTGGTTCATCTCGCGAGCAAGCCTTTGATCGAATGAGTTATTGAACTTTTTGAGATTGCCTATGCTCGTGCTTCAGAACTTGACCAAGCAGTACGGTACCAAGGACGTGGCACTAAAGAACGTGTCATTAACGATAGGCCAAGGCGAGATCGTGGGTTTGATTGGTCCATCAGGTGCAGGCAAGTCAACGTTGATTCGCTGCATCAATCGACTGGTTGAGCCCTCTGGCGGCAAGATTCTGCTCGATGATGTGGATTTGGCGTCTCTGTCATCCGGTGACTTGCGTCGTGCCCGTCGCCGCATTGGAATGATTTTTCAGGAATATGCGCTGGTTGAACGCTTGTCTGTCATGGAAAACGTTCTGTCTGGCCGCTTGGGCTACGTGCCGTTTTGGCGGTCGTACTTGCGTAAGTTCCCTGCCAATGATGTACGCAACGCCTATGCGTTATTGGATCGGGTAGGGCTACTGGCCCATGCAGACAAGCGTGCTGATGCTTTGTCGGGAGGCCAGCGCCAGCGCGTGGGGATCGCCAGAGCCCTGGCGCAAGAGCCGGATCTCTTGCTCGTTGATGAGCCCACCGCCAGTCTTGATCCCAAGACCAGCCGCCAGATCATGCGGTTGATTACTGAAGTGTGTGTTGAGCGTGGGCTGCCCGCCATTGTGAATATCCATGACGTGCCGCTGGCCAAACAGTTCATGCAGCGCATTGTTGGCTTGCGTGCCGGTGAAGTGGTGTTTGACGGCAAGCCAGAGGCTCTGGATAACTCGGTATTGACGACCATTTATGGGGCAGAAGACTGGACCGCCATGCGCAAGTCGCATGATGAGGATTTGGCTAGCGAGGCTGAAGAAGTGCGCGCTATGCAGGAAGTGGGGGCTCAGTGAGCATGGGCCAGGCAAGCCACACATATCCCACTACCTGGAAGCGTCCACCACAAATTTTTACTGATCCTCTTTGGCGCCGGATTATTTTTAGCGGCATTGCGCTCTATTTGTTTCTGGCTGTGGGTTCAGTCGAGGTCAATTGGACGCGCGTTTGGGAGGGGCTTGAAAGAGGGCAGCGATTTATTGCGGGCTTTCTGGTGCCCGACTTCACCACGCGCTGGCGCGATATTTCAATGGGGCTGATAGAAAGTTTGACCATGACGTTGACTGCCACGGTGGTCGGCATCATCATCAGCGTGCCGATTGGGATTGGTGCAGCGACAAACATGGCACCAAAGTGGATGTATCTGCTGTGCCGTTCAATCATTGCTGTGTCTCGATCATTGCAAGAGATCATCATCGCCATCTTTTTTGTGGCGATGTTTGGGTTTGGACCGTTTGCCGGGTTTCTGACGCTGTCGTTTGCCACCATCGGTTTTTTATCCAAGCTCTTGGCCGAGGACATTGAAGATATCGACAAGTCTCAGGTTGAGGCGATTCGCGCCACAGGTGCCTCCTGGCTGCAGGTGTTGACCTATGGGGTGGCCCCGCAAGTCATGCCACGCTTGGTGGGCTTGTCGTTGTATCGGCTCGACATCAATTTCCGTGAAAGTTCGGTCATCGGCATCGTGGGTGCCGGTGGCATTGGCGCGACGCTAAACACCGCCATCGACCGCTATGAATACGACAGTGCTGGGGCAATCTTGCTCATTATCATCGGCATCGTGTTGGTGGTGGAATACACCTCTGGCCTGATTCGGCGCAGGCTGCAGTGAGGCTTCAGATGAATCAACCCGTTACCTTGCCGCAGATCTGGTCCTATCGCACGCCAAAGGCCAAATTGGCTATTTGGTTTGGATGGCTGGCCTTGGTTGCCTTGTTTGTTTGGTCTTGGCAGCTGATGAACGTCAACACCATGTGGGTGTTTGTCTGGGATGCGCCCACGCAAGCCGCTGACATCGCGAGCCGTATGTTCCCACCGCGCTGGGAATACATTAACGAGCTTTGGTTGCCTTTGTGGGATACCTTAAACATTGCGACCTTGGGCACGCTTGGTGGCATTGTGATGGCGGTGCCCGTGGCATTTCTGGCTGCGCGCAACACCACGCCGTCGGTTTTGTTTGTGCGGCCAGTTGCCTTGGCCATTATCGTGGCGTCACGGTCGATTAACTCGTTGATCTGGGCCTTGCTCCTGGTGGCTATTATCGGGCCCGGGATTTTTGCGGGGATTATTGCAATCGCCCTGCGCTCCATTGGTTTTATTGGCAAGTTGCTCTATGAGGCCATTGAAGAGATCGACCACAACCAGGTTGAAGCGGTCATGGCGACTGGGGCGTCTTCAGCACAGGTCATGCACTACGGCATCGTGTCGCAAGTGATGCCAGCGTTTCTGGGCATCTCAGTATTCCGTTGGGATATCAACATCCGCGAGAGCACGATTCTGGGCCTTGTGGGTGCTGGCGGTATTGGTCTGCAGTTGCAAGCATCGTTAAACGTCTTGGCCTGGCCACAGGTGACGCTGATTCTGGTGGTGATTCTGGCTACCGTCGTGGTCAGTGAATGGGTGTCTGCAAAGGTGCGCGGGGCGTTGATCTAGGCCTCGATATAAAGCGCTTCGATACCTTTTCTGTCGATTAGGTGAAGGAGCTTTAAAGACGGTCCGCTAGGATGTTTGTCACCACATTCCCATTGGCGAATGGTTGAGACGCTGGTGTTCAATATGGCTGCGAGCACTGATTGACTAATTGCTAGTTTCTTGCGCAATGTTCGAATTGCTTTGCTGTCATAACGAGGAACTGGGGTAAGGCACAACAAATCGTACTTGGCCATCTCCCGTTTGGTGATAAAGCCGTGTCTTTCCAAGTCTTTGGCGGTTTCGTGTACCGTCTCCAGAATGGGACTTCGAGCGCGAGTTTTAGTGGCCATTACATATCACCATAATTGATCCATCTGCACAAAACTGCTTCAACTGTTCTGTCGATAAATTCAGCAGTTTCGCCCCTAAAGACTGCAGGCTCTCGAGCTCGATATCAGATATGTTGGCTCGGTCATTTTTCGCGAAGCCAAACCAAACACAAAAAACCATCGGTTCGATTTTTTAGTTGCGACCAATGTTCGCACTCCTCTACTTTTGCCCCTGTCGCCAACAGCAATCCGCTTTTTTACAATGCCCCCACCTAGGTCGGCGTCAATTAATCCAATGCTCATTTGGTGTACTGCTTGGCATAGAAGATAGTCTGTTAATTCAGTTTTGCGCATCCATCTCTGCCCGGTTGGCCACCCAAATTCCCCCACCTTTGGCCACTTCAAAATCCCCCATCTGAGTGGCGCGCTTTAGCGCGCTAGGCATCAGTTACCGGCAGGACGTTACTGTGATCCCCTCGAATGGGGGGAGCTGGAGTGAACGTCTTGAAACCGCACTTACAAACGACTTTATTGACGCTACTGGCGGGTAACACCAGTCAGCGTGAGATTGCGCGCGTCACCAAGATAGATCGCAAGACGATCCGAGCGTATGCCAAGCGCTGGCACGAGCAACAGGCAAATTCCCCCGGGGTGGCCACCGGGTCTACAGATCAAATTCCCCCACCCCGGCCACCGGAGAAAGCATCCAAACAATCGGTTTCGGCCTGCGAGCCCTACCGTGAGTTCATCCAGGAGCAGCTTAAGTTGCGACGCAATTACACGGCGATCTACCAGGATCTGGTGGATATTTACGGGTTTAGCGGCGCCTACAACAGCGTGAAGCGATTTGCCGGCAAGCTCTGCGTGTCTGACCCCGTTCAGTATGACCGACTCGAGTTTGAGCCAGCCGAGGAGGCGCAAGTCGACTACGGTGAGGGTGCGATGACCCGCGTGCCAGGCACGAACCGTTACAAACGGCCACGGCTGTTCATCATGACCTTGCGCTACTCGGGGCGCAGTTACCGGCGCGTGGTCTGGAAGTCCAGCAAAAAGGTCTGGGCTGAGTTGCACGAACAGGCCTTTCGCTACTTTGGCGGCAGCACCAAGTACGTGGTGCTAGACAACCTGAAAGAGGGGGTCATCAAGCCCGATCTTTACGAGCCTGAGCTCAACAGCGTCTATGCCGAAACACTCAAGCACTACGGCTGCGTGGGCTATCCCGCCCGGGTTCGCGACCCCAATCGCAAAGGTAGCGTGGAGAACGCCATCGGCCACACCCAGGCCACGGCGCTTAAAGGCCGGCGCTTTGAGTCAATCGAAGAGCAGAACGACTATCTGGAGCACTGGGAGACACGGTGGGCAGCGCAACGTATCCATGGTGGCCATAAAAAGCAAGTTCAGGCCATGTACCTGGAGGAGCGTGTGCTATTGAACCCGTTGCCCATACGGGGCATGGAGTACTTCGAAGAGTTTGTACGCACCGTTTGTGACGATTCCTGTATCCGGGTCGATCACAGCAGTTATGCCGCTCGGCCTGCCCGGATCGGTGACAAGGTCTTAGTCAGGTTATTTGAGAAATACCTACAGATTCACGACTTGAGGAGCCAGGCCATCCTGCGCACCCACACCCGGGCGCAGCGCCGCGGCTCGGTGGTGTTACCCGCTGAGGAGCGGATCTTCAATCCCTCGCGCGAGACCAAGCTGGTCATGCAAAAGGCCACAGAGATTGGCCCACAGACACTAAAGCTTTGTGAAACCTGGTTTGCCAGCGAGGGACGGGTCGGTCACCGCAGGCTCTGGGGCATCGTGAGGTTAGCAGAGCATAACCCCAAGCGCATGGTCGAGCAGGCCTGTGAGATGGCGCTGCGCGATGGGGTCAACAGCTACAAAACCATCAAAACGCTGGTAGAGCGGCTGGTAGCCGATGCCCTAGCCGTGCTAGACACCCCGCGTCAAGGCGAGCTCTCACTGACCCAAGAGCACCACCTGATCCGATCTGGTGATGAATACGGTGAGCTGTTTGAGCTGGCCACCCGGCAAAACGCTGAACGATTACTTAACCACCAGGGAGACCCAACTCCATGAGCATGACCATGACACAAATTGAGCGCACTTTGCGCGAACTACGGCTATCAGGCATCATTGCCACGCTCGAGACTCGCATCGTTCAAGCGCAGTCTAGTGGCCAGCCCTTCATAGAGACCTTCTCTATGTTGCTGCAAGACGAGATGGACCGGCGTCGAAGCCGGTTGCTAGATCGTCGCTACAAGAAGTCTGGGCTAGATGAGCGCGCAACGCTGCTGGACTTTGACTGGCGCTTTAACCCCAAACTGCCGCGCGCAGCGTGCTTTGATCTGCACACCTTGAAGTTCATCAGTGACGGCGCCAATGCCTTGATCATTGGCAAGCCCGGTACGGGCAAGAGCCATGTCGCCAAGGCAGTGGCCTATCAAGCCACCCTACAGGGCTATCACGTGCGCTACGTCGAGACCGACACGGCGTTTGGCAAGTACAGCCTGGCCAGCACAACCGAGCAGGCTCAGATCATGCGCAGCCTGCTCGAGCCAGATCTCTTGGTGCTAGACGATCTGTTTCTGTCTCGACGAATCGCAGACACCGCAGCCGAACTGCTGCAGGCAGTCGTACACCAGCGCTACAAGCTGCGGCGCAGCATCATCGTCACCTCAAACCGGGTCGTTCAGGACTGGGGCAAGTATCTGGGAGACAACACCATGAGCGGCACGATTCTGGATCGACTGATGCATCGCTGCTCGCTGCTGGAGTTCGAGGGAAAGAGCTACAGACTTAAAGAGGCTGCCGCGCGCCTTGCGCGCAGCAGCGATGATGACTGATAATCAACCCGTCCTGCCTGGGGGAATTTGACCGGCCAGAGATGGGGGAATTTGAAGTGGCCATTCGGGATCTCTGAAAAAGACGCGTTTTAAAAACTTGTTGCATGGTTAAAGTGTATCACTAAGTGGTATAGAGATAAATGGATCGGATTTGCTTCGTTCATTTGAACCGATTGCATGACTTCATCGAAAGCGGCGAATTGTGACATCAGCTCATGAGAGGGAAATAGGGGGTGGGCATTTCTGCATAACCCCGGTCCTATAAAAAAACCGAGACTGCCGGACAATCGACAATCTCGGTTTTGGCTTGCATCAAAATGATTCAGAGCATGACTAACGCCAAATAATTGACTGCAGTCGTGACAACCTACGTAACGCAAGTTTTGACGTTGCGCATTGCCTAACGCTACACACCTTTTTTCTCGAACAGCCTAAAGAGTGCCAGGCAAATGGCGGTGAACACAATGGCCACGATCCATTGATTCACGCCAAGCACGTCAGGCAGGCTGATCTTGCCAAAGTTGGCCCATGACAAGATGGTGTCATTGACCGCCGGAAAAATCTCGGCGTAGATGGCAGCGCCCAACATCATGCCAATCAAGGCAAAGATGGCATGCCAGCGACCTTCGCCAATCGCACCCATTGCCGTGCCTGGGCAAAAGCCCATGATGGCCCAGCCAATGCCAAACAGTGCGCCACCCACAACCACGCCGCCTACGTTCATGGCCTTATGGCTTAAGTTGATGATGCCCATGTCAGCCATCGCCAAAATACCGAACATGCCCACGATGATGGCTGACAACATGAACTTGAAAATAGTCATGTCTTTAAAGAGCATGGCACCGACTTGCTTTTCATATCGAAGTACACGGCCTTTTTGCAACAGAAAGCCAAATACCAAGCCAGTAATCAATCCAAGAATCTGTTCCATGGTTTTAGCTCCTCTTAAACAACAGGTTGGCCACGATCACGCCAAACAAGAAAAATAGCGGCAGAGCCACAAACGCACTCATGGACAGTTGCATCATGCCGGATAGCCCATGACCCGAAGGGCAGCCTGATGCCATGCGTGCGCCAATCATGGCGATGACGCCACCCACGATGGCGCCAATCGCGCGCACCCAAGGCGAGTCACCAAAGCGGTCACGCCAGATTGGGGGAGAGCCTTCAAGCTTGAAGCTCTTGTCAAGTTTTGAGGAAATCAGCGCGCCAAAGAAAATCCCGATCACCAGCATGAACTGCCAGTCGATCTTGATTTTGGTTTTGGTGTAGTAGGCGTTCTCAGCCACATGCTCTGGATCGACAAAATTGAAAATTTCACCGGCGGCACGCACAAAGGTGGTCGATGCGCCAAGGTAGTTGCTTTTGCCCATGAGCAGCGTGGTGACCAGCACTGAGATGATGGCCAGCACGCCCACTAGGGCGCCTGCGAGATAGGGGCTCCAGCCCCCGATGGTTTCTTTTTCTTGGGTCATGACACTAATCCCTCCTATATGAGGTTGTTGCATACATTTACATATTATAAAAAAACATATTATTTAGCAATAAAATGATTATAGGTGTTGTTTAGGTCACGAATAGCTAGCGCGTCTTGGTCGCGACCCTGCGCAACACCCGGACGTAGAAAACCTAGTAGTGAATTAATTGTCGAAATGACAAATATAATTCGGCTTCATGGCTTCGGTTTTGGTCGAGCTGTTGTGGTTGCATCCCCCGAACGTTTGGCTGGGCAGTTAGCAGATATGTGCTCGTCTGGGGTTGAAAAGGTAACCGTGAAGGGTATATTTTTGAAGGTGAAATGAGCGTGCTAAAGCGTAAAAGTTTTGCTAAATGGCAGGCTAACGAACGTCTAGATGATGCCGTTTTGTGTGAGGCGGTGCTAGAAATGGAGGCAGGTTTGATAGATGCTGAGCTCGGTGGCCTGCTCTTTAAGAAAAGAATCGCAAGGCCCGGTCAGGGCAAAAGATCAGGCTACAGGACTTTGCTCTCGGCCCGAATCGGTAGCCGGTATGTTTTTATGTGTGGGTTTGCAAAAAGCGACAGAGCCAACATCACGCTTGCAGAACAAAAAGCGTTGCAGTTCGGTGGTGAAGTTTTCTTGGGTTTGACGGGTAAGGCGTTGCAAAGAGCGACTGAGTCTGGTGTGTTATTGGAGGTTTGCTGTGAGCAAAATCATTGATTCCCTGCGAGATGACTTTTCCACGCTCGCCAATTGCGGCGCCATCAGTAAAACGACGATGCGCCAATTCGAGGCCATCTGTCCAGCGCCAGTACGTCCTTTCTCGCCGTTGGATATCAAACGGCTCAGGCAAAGCTTGCACTTCAGTCAGCCTGTGTTTGCTTTGTATCTGCACACTACGCCCTCGACTGTGCGCAAATGGGAGCAAGGCGATACTCGCCCGACTGGCCCCGCACTCAAATTGCTTAATTTGATCGCTGACAGAGGCTTGCAGGCAATCGTCTGAGTGTGGCGCCTTCGACGGTCTCGCACTGGCTTGTTGTCAGTTGTAACCGTAGTGCGACTAAACTGAAGGTCCCTGGTTTTTAAAGGATCTTGGTGTGGCCCAGTCACCTGATCGCATCGATCAAACTGCTGATCGCGCTCGCCGTCGCAATCGGCATCAAATCCGCCATTCGAGTTTGTATCGGCACATCATCGCCGAGCCGCTTGGCGAAGAGATGGATTCGTGGAAGTTGTTCCTGCGACGTGAATGGCACTGGCTGCTTTTGGCTGTATTGGGTGTGGTGGTTCTGGTGGCCTGGGTCAAGCCTTTGCCTCCGAGCGAGGTGTCACTGGCCGTTGGCGCTGAGAACTCTGCGCTCGCGCTGCTTGGTGAGCGCTATGTTTCGCCGTTTGAAGAGGCAGGCATTGAACTGAAACTGGTCTATACCGAACCACTGGATGCAGCCGATGAGTCCGATAAAGCAGTAGATGCCGCATTCGTGGTGGGTGGGCTATTCGATGCCAAATCTATGCCTCAGATGGTGTCTTTGGGCAGTATCGAATACGCGCCGCTTTGGGTCTTTCACCGCGGCGAGGTGCCTGCTGGTGCGGATGTGTTTGACGCCTTTGTCAACCAAGGCTTAAAGATTGGCCTGGCTGGGCCAGCAAGCCGAGCGATCCTGGGCCAGATGGCGCAGTTGCGAGGCTTTGACTTGGATGTTGATGCCGGGTTTGATCCCGTTTCGAACCGCCAGGTGGTGGATCGCTTTTTAGCCGGCAAGCTAGATGTGGTGGCCATCGTTGACGGTTACGATTCTCACCATGTCAGCCGGTTGATTCAGGCTGATGGGGTCAGCGTTTTCAATATGCGCTACGCACAGGCCTATCAGCGCCACATTCCATTTCTTGAGCTGGTGTCGGTGCCTCAAGGCTCTTTGTCATTGACTGCGCTCAAGCCCGACACGGATATCACGCTAGTGGCTTCGACTGTTAGCTTGTTGGTGAACAAAGACCTCCATCCGGCAGCACAGCAGTTGTTTCTGACCGCGACCACTGACATTGAAGGATTGACGGAACCGTTTTTTGCCAGACCGGGTGTGTTCCCCGCGTACCTTGATCCTGAGGTGCCATTAAGCGCGGTGGCCAAGCGTTTCTATGCCGAGGGCGGGTTGCCTTTGTCCGAGCGCCTGCCGTACTGGCTTGCAAGCTTGGTCGATCGGCTTTGGCTCTTGGTGCTTGGGCTTTTAGCGGTGGTGTACCCACTCTTGAGGCTCGTGCCGCGCTATCGCGTGATTCGATCCGAGATGCAGGTCTCGGATGCTTACCGGGTGTTGAGAGCCATTGATGCTTCCTGCAGCCAAACACAAAACCTTGATGAGCTGATTCAATTACGAGATGACCTGAACCTGCTTGAAGAGCACCTCCAACAATTCTGGATTTCATCGGAATCCATGCGCTGGTACTACACCTTGCGCAACACCCTGAACCAGTTGCGCAGCCGTCTTGATGTGCGCATTGCCGACGCACAAAAGATGCAACAGCAAGAGTCTCACATGTAGGTCATGAGTTGATTGACCCGCTACGCCGACATGGCCGGCGCTGCGCCGTTATACCGTGCCAACGCGGCGTGGTGGTCAACGCCCGTGTGTTCCTTGGCAAACGACACGGCCGTGTCGTGCAGCAAATCGGCCAACGTCTGACGACGCTCTTGGATGCGGCGCGCCAACGCCGAAATGACGAGTGCAGCGAATGGCCTGCCGTCAGCGGCAAACAGTGGCACGGCAATGCCGCCCATTTGTTCGACTAGCAGATTCAGCACACAGGCGTAGCCTTGCGAGCGTGATTTGGCCACTTGGTCTTCAATGAAACTGCGCGTAATGTGAGGATAGTTGCGCTTGATCGCAGGTGCTGTGATGTCCAGAAGAGCATTGATTTCTTCATCGGGCAACCAGGAAAGTAACGCCAGGCCACCTGAGCTTAACCCCAGCGGCCGGCGCGTGCCGACTTCGAGGTAGTTGGCGCGAATCGGGTAGCCACCAAACTCGCGGTCCATGCAGACCGACTCGCCACCCATGCGCTGCAGCAAGAGGGCGGTATCGCCGCTGTTGGCCGCTACCCTGAGCATATAGGGGCGTGCCTGGTGCACCACTGGCATGCGCTGCTGCATGGCAAGCCCCAGGAGAATCGCCTGGTCACCGAGTTGGTAGGTCTTCTGTCCGTCGTCACGAATGACGTAGCCCTCTTCGATCAGCGTCTCGAGCACTCGCAGGATGCTGGCTTTGTCCAGGCCCGTTTGTGCGGCCAGGTCTTTGAGCCGGCAGGGCACTGGGCTAGACATGGCGCTTAATATCAGGCAGACCTTTTGTACGGAGTTGGTGTCAGAGCGTTGTTTCACGATAGTGTCTCAATTATTTTGTTTTACAAAATTTAAATTATTGGTGCTTTAAGCAGTTCGTTTTTTTTCAATTGATAATCGGATTTGGCTTGATGTCTGTCAAGTGATAGTCCTACAAAAGTTTGTCTAGGAAAATATTAAGTATTGCCTAGGTCAAACAACTCATGGTTGCATCGTAGAGGTGATCACTTCAATGTGCCTAAAAAACACGCTCAAGGTTAGGACCCCACCCTCGCTACAATCTTGCCCATGAAACCCATTCTTGCCATTGAAACCACCACCCGAACGGGCAGCATCGCTGTGCTGCGCGACGATGAAACTGGGCTGCAACTGTTTGACGGGGCCATGACCCAGCAAACCGGTCATGCCGAGACTGTGCTGCCTCTAATTGACAGTGTGATTCGTCAAGCCGGGATTGATCGACACGACCTCGGGCTCGTGGCGTTTGGCCAGGGGCCAGGCGCATTTACTGGGATACGCCTCGGTTGTAGCGTTGCCCAAGGCATTGCACTGGCGTTGGGTTTGCCAGTGGTGGCAGTTAACTCCCTACAGGCGGTCGCAGCGGCGTTTGACGACGGTTCGGCCGTCACATTGGTCGCGCTCGATGCTCGCATGCAAGAGGTCTATTTCGGAGCCTATGGACCTGGAGGCATTGAGCTGCAAGCCCCCGTATTGCTGGCAGCAGGCGATGTGCCCCGCTTCATGCAGCCACGGTTGAAGTTCTGGCAAAGAGCCGTGGGCAGCAGTCAATCTGCGAGCTTGGTCGGCGAGGGCTGGCAGGTGGTCAATGCTGAAGTGGATCAAGATTGGATGGCGAGTTTGCCCGTTCAAAGCCTCGATACTGAGGCCCGCCCGCACGCCAGAGAGGTGGCACTTGTTGGCCGCCAGCGCTGGCAGGCAGGGCAGACGCTTTTGCCCGAACAGGCGTTGCCGCTTTACTTGCGGGACAAGGTGGCCTTTACCACTGAAGAGAGACAGCACGGTCTAGGCGGCAACCCCAAAGTGGCGGCAAACGCGAGTGCACCAAGTCAGGCGTTGCTCTTGCCCATGATGCCAGTGGACATAAATGACGTGGTGGAGCTAGAACGCCAGTCCCAGGCGTTTCCCTGGAGTAGACGGAATTTTGAGGATGCGCTGGCCGCTCGATACTCAGCCTGGGTATTGCGCCTCAACGATACCTTGGCCGGTTTCTGTGTGGCCATGCCCACGCCCGATGACGTGCACTTGCTCGTCATTGCTGTGGCACCAGACTATCGACGCAAAGGTCTGGCAACCCAACTTCTGGCTCAGGTTGAGCAATTGGCCCGTGACCACGGCGTATCTCGCGTGCTTCTCGAGGTGCGGCCATCGAATACACGTGCGCTGGCTTTTTACGCCAAGCAAGGGTTTGTCGAGATTGGCAAGCGCCGTGGTTATTATCCGGCAGGCAAGGGCGAGCGTGAAGACGCCTTGGTGTTGGCGCGCGAGGTTAGGCAATTAGCGGTATAACAACATATGGCTGAACCAAACCCCAATCCCGCTCAATCCAGCAAGCGATCGATCGAGCGAATCTTCGTGTCACGACTGCAGCATGGCTGGCTCAAAGCCATGGGCATTGATGTGCCCTGGATTGCCGCCAATGAGCCGCAAGCCGTCAAACCTCAACCCAAAGTGGCAGACACGCAAGCATCAATGCCAGCGGCTGAGCATGCCCCCACGCGAGCGGTGTCGCCACCGCCATCTCGGCCTGTCATTGCACCTGCGGCCAAGCCGCTTGAGCAAGTGACTGAACTCGATGTCAGCACCCTGGATTTGGCGCAAGTAGCTCAATCGATCAGTGCTTGCCAGCGCTGCGGTTTGTGCCACGCCCGCCAGCAGGCGGTTCCAGGACAAGGGGTGGATAAGCCCACCATTTTGATTGTGGGCGAGGCCCCGGGCGAGCAAGAGGACCTGCAGGGCAAGCCGTTTGTCGGGCGGTCGGGAGAGTTGCTTCAGAACATGCTCAAAGCCATCGGTCATGATCGTGACACCAGCGTGTTCATTACCAACGTGGTCAAGTGCCGCCCACCGGCTAACCGTAACCCCAGGGATGAAGAAATTCTGGCGTGCGCGCCTTATCTGAACCGTCAGATCGAGCTTTTAGCGCCGAAGGTGGTGTTGGCCATGGGCCGATTTGCAGCACATGCCTTGCTGGATACTGATGCCCCTTTACAGGCGTTACGTGGTTCGCCACACATGCTCGCGTTGGCCGGCAAACAACTTCCGGTAATCGTGACTTACCATCCGGCTTATTTGTTGCGCCGCCCGGTCGACAAGCGCCTGGCATGGGAAGATTTAAAGCAGGTGCGGGCGTTGGCTGCGATCTAGTGCCACCGAATTTTATTGCTGCGTTGTGGAGTCAATTTTGATGGTTTCCAATCGTAAAAGAGTGCTGGTCACTGGTGGCGCCGGTTTTTTAGGGTCGCATTTGTGTGAACGTCTCTTGGCCGCTGGCCATGACGTGATTTGCCTGGACAACTTCTACAGCGGCGCCAAAGACAATGTGGTGCATCTGATGGACAACCCACATTTTGAGTTGATGCGTCACGATGTGACTTTCCCGCTATATGTCGAAGTCGATGAAATCTATAACCTGGCTTGTCCGGCCTCGCCGATTCACTATCAGCGCGATCCGGTGCAAACTACCAAGACCAGCGTGCATGGCGCTATCAATATGCTGGGGCTTGCCAAGCGCACCAAGGCTCGGATATTTCAGGCCTCCACCAGTGAGGTCTACGGTGATCCCGAGATTCATCCGCAGGATGAAAGCTATTGGGGGCGCGTCAATCCGATAGGGATTCGCTCTTGCTATGACGAGGGCAAGCGTTGTGCTGAGACGCTATTTTTTGATTATTGGCGTCAACATGGGCTTGAGATTAAGGTCGTGCGCATTTTTAATACCTATGGCCCGCGCATGCATCCCAATGACGGCAGGGTGGTGAGCAACTTTATTGTGCAGGCGCTGCGCGGCCAAGACATCACCATCTACGGTGATGGCTCGCAGACCCGAAGCTTTTGCTATGTGGATGACTTGATCGAAGGCTTCGTGCGTTTCATGGACAGCCCCAAGGAGTTCACTGGCCCGGTCAATCTGGGCAACCCAGGTGAGTTCACCATCCGTGAGTTGGCGGAACTGGTGCTGAAAAAAGTTGGTGGTAAATCAAAGCTCATCACCATGCCGTTGCCGCAAGACGACCCGCGTCAGCGTCAGCCTGACATCTCGCTAGCCAAGCGCGAGCTTGACTGGCAGCCACGGGTCTCACTCGATGAAGGCCTAGAGAAGACCATCGCGTATTTCCGTGGTCTGATGGGGTAAAGAGGCTTTAACAGTTCCTTGATTATTATGCATATCTATCTATAGCTATCCATATGAACAATCAAGACAACATTCGCGACTTCGCCCCACGGATAGGAGGATCAGCTTCTACGGTTCGTCGGTGGGAGGAAGACGGCCTTCGGCCTTCGTACTAGCAACCGCCTAACAGTGGTCTATTGCCGAGTATCGAGTCCAGGGCAAAAGGATGTCTTGCAATCGCCGGTGATGGCAATGGAACAGTATCGCCTTGGTGCTGGAATCGCTGTCGACGCAAGACGAAATGACCGAAGACCTGCGGTCTATTTGTCCACATCTTCACTTGCTGCCGATACGGCATGCGAAAATACCAACTTGAATAACGACCGATATGCCATTGCCGCTTGAACAGTGGTTTGATCTGACGCAAGCGCAAATGATGCTGCACGCACTGAAGGACGACGTAGACCCTGATTGCGCAGAGGCGATACGAGAAAAGGAAAAACAGAGGTGAAAGTCACCCGCACCATTTACGCTGATGTCCCGCCAGGACTCGCTGCCATCTGCAAGGCGGCGGGATTCCTGCGTGCCGACATCTGGCGTCGGTATGGTGCGCTTGGCAATGTGGGCAAATCGGCATCGGCCTTGAGAACTGAGATTGTCAGAAAGAAGATCTATGACACGCTGCACATCGACGGCACCATCCGTGCCGAGACCACCAAGGATATTGTCAACGACATCCTGACCTATAAGGCAGCAGCAAAATTGAAGGTGCGCCAAGCTATCGCAACCCGCACCAGCGACGAGAACGAGCGCAAGCGGCTCTACACCCTGCTCAAGCGTGATGAATGGCTGTCAGATACCTACCTGCACCGCCAGATGCGCAAGCATTTCCGTCACGGCAAATCGCAAGTCGCTAACCAGTTCATTGTTCGCTCAGACAAGTATTCGACCGAGGTAATAGACGGCAAGCTCACTATTACGGTCAAGATCGCCAAGAAGTACGGCAACCACATCGTGCTGACCACGACCACCAGCGGCAAGAACGTCGATCTGACTGGCAGCAACCTGCGCATCATCGTCAAGGATGGATTCACCGAGATTCACTACGCCACCGAGAAAGGTCAAGGGCGTGCATGCGGCAACCGGGTGCTTGGCATCGACAAGGGGTACACCGAAGCCTTCACCGATTCTGATGGTGACCATCACGGGCAGGACTTCG
>JAJOJF010000016.1 GCA_021208885.1 Burkholderiaceae bacterium | reverse complement strand
GCTGGGTCACGCAGACTCTCTCCACCTGGAAAACTCTCAATAACAGCAATCGCCGCAAGAATATTTCTCGATGATCGATGGAAATAATCGATAGCCGTAAACGGCGAACTTTTGGTTAATAAATCGATATTAAGAATTTCAGTTTGCGCCATGGGAATCGAGGTAACACCAAGATCGTCCACGGCCAATTCCGACCAAGCCTTTGGAATCTCCATCAGCAGCTTCGTTGCCAAATCGCCCGAGAGTGGAGAATGGTAAGGCGCTGTGATCATTAATTTCGCTTGACGAGATATGCTCGCCTGCAACTCCTGTAAAAAAGCACTCTCCAAAGAGGTGATCTCGGTTTGTGTGATGTTACGAGCCTGTAGTCTGGCTTGATATTTGGCGCGAATGAAATCCTCACTATCAGAATATGGCGCGACGCTAATTGCAGCCGCAAACTGCTCATAGCCAAGCCCTAAAGTCTCAAGTTGATTCTCGGTCCACACCTTGCGTAGAACTTTGTTGCTGATTAACTCAGTGATACGGAATTGGCTGCCATTCGGGTATTGACCGTTTTGAGCCTGCGGAAAAGTAAATGTCACAACAGTGCCGTAGCTCCAAAGCGGTGGTTTGATAATAAGCCACACGATAGTGCCAATCAAAATCGTGCTTATCAAAATGAGCAGCACCAAGCGGATCGTCAGATAGCGCCTGCTAACGGTCGCACTCAAACGATTGAAGATATCAGCCAGATTTATCTCATCTGAATCATGCAGCGACTCACTAGTATGGTTGGCGTGGGCCTTTGGAGATTGTTCACTCATGCTCATCAAAACTGTCCTATTCCATATGTCTAGATTTGTGTCCCAGGTAGCAAGACAAAATGTCACGGACCATCTGACGCTCAACCAAATCTAGTTGCTCAAACATGGCTACCAGCTGAGCTATCGATGCATTTGCATCGGAAGTCTGGGAGCCCATCATTGAGCTGGTGCCGCTAGTCAGCAGCATCTGAGCCTTATGCTCAGGCTCACGCGTTTGGACTGCTGATATCGCTGATTCAAGTTCATTTCCAAGCCAAGAGGACAGTAAAACTAACCTCGTTGCGTGGGGGAGACAGGCGCCTGTTAGCCACTTCCTGACGGTCTCTGATGACACGGGTTTTAAATGCGGTGCAGATCGATATAGATCATTCGCAATCTTGTTCGCTGAGGGCACTTTCCCCTGGTACTTTCGCTTGACAAGGGTTCTGAGTGTTTTTGCAAACATTTCGCTCATAGGTCGAATTTAGATACTATTTTTCAATTAGCATCGATGTTAAGAAAAAATTGGTTTTTTTGAACACGAAATATTGCTATTTTTGTTATGTTTTCCACTTTTAATTGGAAATTAGCGATTGGGCTTTAACCCTGGGGGGTAAACCCAGATAGGTCTGAAATTGGGATCAGCTCTCGGAATCGCGCGAAAGACTAAACAGCGAGGAACACGCAGTTCCGAACGCCACTGGAAAATTGCAAGTTAACCTTGTAGCAAGTTTTGATCAGGCCTGCCGCGTGTCGTGCTTAAGCAACCGCTCACGCTCGCGTGCCCAGTCCTTGGCCTGAGCCGAGTCGCGCTTGTCGTGCTGTTTTTTGCCTCGCCCCAAACCAATTTCGAGCTTGATTCGACCGTTCTTGTAGTGCAGGTTCAGTGGTATGAGCGCAAAGCCACGCTGCTCCACTTTGCCGATGAGTTTGCTGATTTCCTCGGCATGCAGCAGCAATTTTCGGGTTCTGGTTGGATCAGGCTTGGTATGCGTCGACGTTGAAGGCAGGGGGCTAATGTGCATGCCGATAAGGAAGATTTCCGCATCACGCACAATCACATAGCTTTCTTTTATCTGAGCACGTCCGGCACGAATGGCCTTGACCTCCCAGCCTTCAAGCACCATCCCGGCCTCGAAGCGCTCGTCGATAAAATAGTCGTGAAACGCTTTGCGATTGTCAATGATGCTCATAAAACCTTAAGACTGCCTGAACCGTTAAAATTCATTCATTCTAGCGATTTGTTTGAACTCATGCATTCTGTTGAACGATCAGTTTTGGTGCCATATAGTGCTGCGCAAATGTTTGACCTTGTCGCAGCGGTGGATCGCTACCCCGAATTCATGCCTTGGTGCGGTGGCAGTCAGATACACTGGCAAAACGACGATGGCATGCAAGCTTCCGTCACGATAGCGCTTGCCGGCATCAAGCAAACATTCACAACCCGAAACCATCATGAACACCCAAATCTGATCGAGTTAGAGCTCGTCGATGGTCCATTCTCGGCATTAACGGGTCGATGGGAGTTTCAAGCACTTTCGGAATCAGCCTGCAAGGTGGTTTTTACGTTGCGGTATGAGTTTTCAAGTCGTACCCTGGAAAAGCTCGTGGGTCCTATCTTTAACCGCATTGCCAACAGTTTTATCGATTCCTTCACGCAACGAGCTGATGCCTGTTATGGCCACGCCTGAGACGCCGGCAACACCTGAAACGCGGGCTGTATCGGTTGTGTATGCTCAAGGGCAAAACCACGCATGGCGAGACACGCTTGCGCTATTGCCTGGCATGACGGTTGAGCAAGCGATTCAGTCTAGCGGTTTTGAGGCACAACATCCCGACATCGATTGGCGAGCCGGCGGGGTTGGTATATTCGGCAAGCGGGTCAAACCCCAGGATCTCGTAAAGCCGGGCGATCGTATCGAGATTTACCGCGCCCTGGTATTTGATCCCAAAGAATCAAGACGCCGGCGCGCTTTGCATCGGCAGCGACAAAAACAACTCGAAGGAAAATCACGTGGACGACAGCGTACTGTTTGAAATGATTGAATGTTCTGGCGGCAAGCTCGCCGCCATGGCGACCTTAAACCGCCCGAAGACATTGAACGGTCTGTCGCTTGAAATGACCCGCCTGCTTGATCAAAAGCTCAAGCAATGGGTTACCGATGACAACGTTGCGCTGGTGATCTTGCGCGGCGCCGGAGAAAAAGCCTTTTGCGCGGGTGGCGACCTGCATGGCCTTTATCACGAGATGAAGGCCCACGAAGGTCAGCCCGCTCGGGCCAACCAATATGCCTGCGACTTTTTTGCAGAGGAATATGCACTGGATTATTTGATCCACACCTATCCCAAACCCATTCTGGTGTGGGGTGACGGCATCGTGATGGGTGGTGGCATGGGTCTGATGGCAGGCGCTAGCCACCGGGTAGTCACCGAACGCTCACGCCTGGCCATGCCAGAAATCAGTATTGGCCTGTTCCCTGATGTTGGTGGATCTTGGCTGCTAGCCAAAGCGCCAGGACGCACAGGGGTATTTTTAGGGCTCACGGGTGCGCAACTTGGTGCGTCTGACGGCATTTTGGCGGGGATGGCTGACCATGCGCTGCCCAGTGGCAGTTTTCAGGCGTTAATCGAGCAGATCAAGGCAAACCCATGGCATGCGCAGTACGCTGACTTTCAGGGATTGACCGATATCCTGACACAACTAGCGATCAAAAACCTACCAACGGGACCGATGCGTGAGCACTTTGACTTGATTCAGGACACCTGCGCGGGCTATGAGCTTGAAGAGATCGCTCGAAAAGTCGCCTCGCTCATAGACCACGAGGATCCATGGTTGTCGCGGGCCGGCAAAACCTTTGTTGCTGGCTGCCCGGCAGCCGCTCGCTTGTCTTGGATTCTATGGCGCTGTGCTCGTCAACTATCGCTTGCAGACATCTTCCGGATGGAATGGGGCGTAGCCATTGAATGCTGCGCAAGCGGCACCTTCGCTGAAGGGATCCGGGCGGTGCTTGTTGACAAGGATCGCCATCCAAAATGG
This sequence comes from Burkholderiaceae bacterium, assembly GCA_021208885.1. Classification (GTDB taxonomy): domain Bacteria; phylum Pseudomonadota; class Gammaproteobacteria; order Burkholderiales; family Burkholderiaceae_B; genus Algicoccus. Next base: position 49,903 of record JAJOJF010000016.1, on the reverse strand, counting down.
CGACCTGCCACGCTTGAAGAAACAGCAGGTGACTGGTGCAATCCTTACTTTGCGGTTTCGATTGACGATCCGGAACACCCGCTGCGGCACTTGGGGCCATGAAGGTAAGAGCGCCTGGCCAGTCAAAACCCGTTAGGCAGTCATCTCATAGGGCAGTAGTTGAGTGCTCAGTTCGGGCCCCGCATTGCTACCTGCGCGTAAAGACCCACTATCAAGGCTTTTGAACGGTGCCTCAAACAAAACCCAGGTCAAACCGTTTGCTGTTTCATTGACTTGATCGTCTTGAGCCACACTAATCAATCGCCCGACCGGGTTGTCAGGCTCACTGGCCTCAAACACATCCATGCCTGGCTTTAGATCGGCACCCGTACCAGTGATACTGGCCATATGCATCCGGCGCTTGACTGTGCCGCGATAGTGGGCACGTGCAATCACCTCCTGACCCGGATAGCAGCCTTTGGTAAAGCTAACACCGCCGATCAAGTCCAAGTTCAACGTCTGGGCAATAAACAAGTCCTGCGTGGCCTGTTCGACCCAAGGCAGGCCAGCCTTGATGTCCTGCACTCGCCAGGCATTGGCTGACGCCAGTAACTGCGCATGTTCACCAAGTTTGCTCAGGAGTTGATCAAACTGATCAGTTGACGCCAGCCATAAGCAGCGAATCCCCCGATAGTCTTTGCCTCCAGGCATGTTGAGCCATGTACCTAACGGTGAAGTGACACTTGCCCAGGGTGTGGGGGGCAGCGGTAGCCCAAGCAAAGCTGACATGGGCTCCAGGTCGTTAGCCGAAATCTCGAGACCATACACCTGTGTCTGACTCATCGGATTGATCGCTACTTTGCTGCGCAAAACAAACATGCGCAGCCGCTTCAAAAAGCTTTCCATGAGATCAGACGAAACCACCCCCCTAAAGCCCTCAGGCTCAGTGGTTTGTGTCAGCAGCATCGAGGCCCACAAACGTCCTTGTGCCGTACAAAAGCCAGCCATCGCCGCTTTTTCAGGCGAGACAGATGCAACATCCTGCGTTAGCTGGGACTGCAAAAATGTGGACGCGTCTATACCATCCGCTGCAAACACAGCCAGATGGTCACAGCGCGTCAAAATAACCGGGGCAGAAAAGCTCGACATGGAAACCGCCAATGAGTACCAATGAGGATGAAACCTTTAGCCTAGAATGATACCAATGCGTTCACCGTGCCAGGGCAAGCCCATGATGCCAACAAGGCAAGAGTGGGGCGTGCTGCTAGCAAGACTAAGTTGGAAATAACCACCTGGCATTGATCGAACCACTTACCGAAACCAGCTTACTGCGAGCCAAATTCCTTTAAACTCCCTAGCAATGCGTTGGCTATTTAAAACTCTGCTCTGGTTAGTACTACTCGGGGTCATCACGGCAGCTGCCGTGGCTGGCTACGCGTATCATTGGGTGCACAAACCTTTAGAGCTCGCCGAACCCGAAATTGATGTTCGTGTACCGCCAGGCACACGTCCGGGACAAATCGGCCAACTACTGGTTGACGCTGGTGTGGTAATGCCGCCAGAAGCCTTTGGCTGGGTAGCCCGGCTAACAGGCCAAGACAGAACAATCAAAGCAGGCGGGTATCAAGTGCTGCAAGGCGACAGTCTGGCCGATGTGGTGCGTCGCATGGCACAAGGCGAAGTCACCCAAAGGCAAGTCGCCTTTATCGAGGGGTGGACGATTGCCCAGATCATGCAGGCGCTGGCCGCACATCCCGATATCGAAAAGACCATCGAACCCCATTTGCTCGAAGACCACCGCGCGCTAGCAAGCCGTTTGGGCGTTGAACAAGAGCGACTTGAAGGCCTCTTGTTTCCTGACACATATGTGTTCTCGGTCGGCACAAGTGACGAGGAAATTTTGCGGCGGGCTCTGAAAACGCAAGAAGAGATTGTCCAAGAAGCATGGCAGCGTCGTGTACCAAACTTGCCTTTGAAGAACCCTTATGAAGCCCTGATCTTGGCATCGATTGTCGAGAAGGAAACCGGTCAAGCCGATGAACGCAGGCGCGTGGCAGGCGTGTTTATTAATCGCTTGCGAAAGGGCATGCTACTGCAGACCGATCCAACGGTGATCTACGGCATGGGTGATCTTTACCAAGGGCGTATCCGTAAGGCTGATCTACAGCGGGATACACCATGGAACACCTACACGCGCGCCGGCCTGCCGCCTACGCCAATTGCTGCACCGAGCAAAGCCTCCTTGGAAGCCGTGCTAAATCCAGAAGATCATGACTATTTTTACTTTGTCGCACGTGGTGATGGCACCAGCGCGTTTGCTAAAACCCTACGCGATCACAATCGCAATGTCGCCAAATATATTCTGGGCAGGTGATACATGTCGGTTCATCCCGGACGTTTCTTGACATTTGAAGGTGTTGATGGTGCTGGCAAGAGCACGCATATTGAGTGGGTATGCGAGCGCTTGCGTCATTCAGGCGTTGAAGTGTGTAAAACGCGCGAGCCCGGAGGCACGCAGCTTGGTGAGAAGTTACGTGAACTTTTACTGCACGAACCCATGCACCTGGAGACCGAGACACTATTAATGTTTGCGGCTCGCAATGAGCACTTGCGCAGCCTCATCGAGCCAGCTTTGGCACGAGGCCTGTGGGTGGTGTGCGATCGATTTACCGATGCGACGTTTGCGTATCAAGGCGGTGGCCGAGAACTTGGCATTGAACGGGTGGCTCAGTTGGCCGACTGGGTCCATCCGGGCTTTGCACCGGACCGGACCTGGCTATTTGATGTGCCGCTCGAAATAGCGCGAGAGCGGCTAAGTCGCACTCGCACACTTGATCGCTTCGAGCAGGAACAAGATGCGTTTTTTGAGCGCACGCGCTCGGTCTACATGAATCAGGCCAAAGCTTGCCCTGATCGCTTCAAAGTGATTGATGCGACTCGAACGATAGAAGCCATTCGCCACGAGCTAGCTGCTGACGTTACGCATCTGCTTGAACAATGGCACAAGGATCAGTCATAGCATGGCCAGGTTTTTGCCATGGCAGGTAGACGATGCCAAGCGGTTACTCGACGACACGAGCCACTTGCCACATGCCTTGTTAATTCACGGCATCAGTGGAACTGGCAAGCGTGAATTTGCCCGCGCGTTCGCCGCCAGCCTATTGTGCGAAGATCGGCAAGAGGGCTTAGCCTGTGGCAAATGTCAGTCTTGTCTCTGGATCGCCGCTGGCAACCATCCAGACTTGAAACTCGTGCGCCCGCAAGCCGTAGCCGTGCGGGAGGGCGCAATGAATGAGTTTGAAGGCAACGAGGAGGGGTCAGCCGAAACAAGCACCGCAAAAAGAAAGCCCTCGGAAGAGATCAAGATTGAGCAAATCCGGGCGTTGGAATCCTGGTATCACCGTTCAACCCATCGCGCTGGCTGGCGGATTGTCGTTCTTTACCCGGCCGATGCTTTGTCAGTGGTCAGTGCCAATGCGTTACTGAAAGCGCTCGAAGAGCCTGCGCCCGAGACTTTGTTTCTTTTGACGAGCGATGCACCTGATCGCCTATTGCCAACCATTGTTTCGAGATGCCAAAAGTTTGCACTTACCCTGCCTAACCGAGCTGATTGTGAGCGATGGCTCACCGGGCAGGGCGTCAAGGATGCGTCGCAGTGGCTTGCAGCTGCCGGTGGGGCGCCACTGGCAGCCTTAGAGATGTCACAATCCCTAGAGACGGCCTGCCCTGATTGGGCCCAAGCCTTGGTAACAACCCTTTCAGAGGGTAATTTGGCGGATTTGCCTGCCATGGCTGATAATCTTGCCAAACTACATGCCGTGCATTGGCTGACGGTGCTGCAACGTCTTGGGGTTGATGTCAGCTTGGCCTGCGCCGGCTTGCCGGTGCGCTATTTCCCAAGGTTACAGGCAAGCTTCGATCGGTTAGCGCGTCGCGATCATTTGGCTCGCACAGAGGCGGTGACCGCGTGGCTTAACCAACAAGCCAGGCTCGCCAACCATCCGCTGAGCCCGAAGTTATTTGCTCAGGTTTGTCTTGAACGCTTTTGTGATGCTGTTTTATGACTGTTTTTATTGACTCTCATTGTCACGTTAATTTTCCGGATCTGGCACCCGACTATCCGGCGATTGCCGAGCGTATGGCACAAAACAGCGTCAAAATGGCGCTGTGCGTGAGTGTTAATCTGCCAGATTGGGATCCCATGATGCAAATGGTCGAACGTGAACCCACGCTTTGGGCGTCGGTGGGCGTTCATCCTGACTATGAGAACGAAGTCGAACCCACCATTGAAGACCTGGTGTCGCGCAGCAAGCGCCCCAAGGTGGTGGCAATTGGCGAGACGGGGTTGGATTACTATCGGCTGACTGGCGACCTTGAATGGCAACGTGAGCGGTTTCGCACGCATATCAGAGCCGCCAAAGAGGCAAAACTGCCCTTAATCATTCACACGCGCGAGGCCCGCGAGGACACCATCCGTATCCTGCGCGAAGAAGGTGCCGATGAGGTCGGTGGCGTGATGCATTGCTTCACCGAAAGCTGGGAGATGGCGCAACAAAGCATGGAGTTGGGCTTTTATGTGTCGTTTTCTGGGATAGTGACATTTAAAAACGCCCGCGATTTGCAAGAAACTGCAACCAAGATGCCCATGGATAGGCTGCTGATCGAGACAGATTCGCCTTACCTGGCTCCAGTGCCGCATCGAGGCAAACGTAACGACCCTTCGTTTGTGATCCATGTCGCCGAAAAAATTGCCGAGTTAAAGGGGCTGTCTGTTGAGCAAGTGGCTGAGCAGTCAACAGAAAATTTCTTTAGACTTTTCAGCAAGATAGAGAGTTAATCTAGAAATTAAATCAAAACATTCATTTCGAATATTGCAGCGCAACTTTGCCGAGATAAGAGATGCAAGAAAAAGCTTACAAATCCAGCTCTAATGTATTGTTTTTAAACATTTTATTCGCTTTTCTTGCATTGATTTTCTTGTCCATGCCGGTACTGGCTCAATCGCGTGATGACCTTTGGATTTATGTGCGCAACGACCGGGCCGATGATGTCAAAGCGTTGCTGGCCCAAGGTCTTGACCCCAACACACGCGATAAACGAGGCAATCCAATTATCATGCAGGCTGTTCGAGACGACTCATGGGATGTGTTTGAGGTCGTGCTTAACAATCGCAAAACCGACATCAACATCATGAACGGCTATCAGGAGACACCACTGATGTACGTCAGCCTGGTTGGCAATCTCGAAATGGTCAAGAAACTCGTGGCCATGGGCGCCCAAGTGAATCACCTGGGGTGGACGCCTTTGCATTACGCGGCATCCAAAGGCCAATTGCCAGTCGTTGAGTTTCTTTTAGCCCAAGGGGCCTTGCCAAATGCACCAGCGCCCAATGGCACCAACCCAATTGCCATGGCAGCGCAGGCTGGTGCATTTGATACGGTGCAAGTTTTGTTAGCAGCTGGTGCTGACCCTAGCGCAATCAACATCAATGGTATCGATGCCGCTCAGGCTGCCCGTGACCGTGGTCACACCAAACTCGCTGACGACTTACAAAAAGTCATTGACGAACGACGCGCTCAAAATCGGTAAAGCGACTAGTCCGCTAGCGGTGGCAATTTGGGGGCGTTCGGATTGAGTTTTTCGGCCAGAGCATAGGCGCGTTGGGTGGCGTCACGCTGGTGAATCTGGTTAAACCAGCGTTTGACGTTGGGAAACTCGTTTATGTCGATTTGTTGGCGTGTGTACGCTGCCACCCATGGGAAACAAGCCATGTCAGCAATCGAATAGTCGCCCGCAATGAATTCGCGCCCCTCAAGCCGCTTGTTGAGAACACCGTATAGCCTTGCGGTTTCGTCAACGTAGCGCTTGATGGCATACGGAATTTTTTCTGGGGCAAAATTGCCAAAATGATGATTTTGACCAGCCATTGGACCCAAGCCACCCATTTGCCAGAATAACCATTCGAGCGTCTGGTTGCGTGTACGGAAGTCGCTAGACAGAAATTTTCCGGTTTTCTCAGCAAGATAAAGCAATATGGCGCCAGACTCAAACACTGAAAGTGGTGCACCACCATCGGTGGGCTCATGATCCACAATCGCCGGAATGCGGTTGTTTGGCGAAATCACGAGAAATTCTGGCGCAAACTGCTCACCTTTCCCGATATTGATCAGCTTGATGGAGTAGGGCAGTCCAGTTTCCTCGAGAAACAGGGTGATTTTGTGGCCGTTGGGTGTTGTCCAGTAATAGAGATCGATCATTGTTTTTGCTTTGTTGATGTTGTGTGAATGAGTGATCAGTTTAGAGCAAGGCCTCTATGTCTGGGCGGATGGACTCAGGCGTTGCGTTTGGTGCATAGCGTTTAACCACGTTGCCTTGGCGATCTAGCAAGAACTTGGTGAAGTTCCATTTGATCGCCTCAGTACCAAGAACACCTGGCATGCTGGATTTCAGCCACTCGTAGAAGGGATGCGCACCGCTGCCATTGACCTCAATTTTGGCAAACATAGGGAAGGTGACCCCGTAATGTGTTTCACAGAACGACTCAATCGCAGCTTCATCGCCGGGCTCTTGGGAGCCGAACTGGTTGCAAGGGAAGCCCAGGATCACCAACCCACGATCAGTGAGCTCTGAGAAGAGCTGCTGCAAGCCAGCATATTGACCGGTAAAGCCACAACGCGATGCCACATTGACCACGAGAACCACTTTGCCGAGATAGTCGCCAAGAGACCGGTCTTGCCCATGGATGTCGGTTGCAGAAAAGTCAGCCATGTTTGCCATATCAAGCAGCTCCTTCATGTTGTCTCAGTTCGTTAAATCGACTCGTTAAAACCACTTTGCTTTGAATATTGTTCGGTCTAAATACCCTTGAAAGCGTCTATTGCGCGCTGACGACTTGACTTCAAATCCACGAGCATCGACGGGTAGCCTAATGCCTCGCGTTGAGCCTGACTCGGGTTGTGTATGGATTTTTTGTCCAGCGCCGCGAGCTGCGGCAACCAATGTCGAATAAACCTGCCGTCAGGATCGAATTTTTCTGATTGACTCACGGGATTAAAGACCCGAAAGTAGGGTGCAGCATCAGCCCCAGTCGACGCACTCCACTGCCAGCCACCATTATTGGCTGCCAGCTCTCCATCAATCAGGTGTTCCATAAAAAACCGCTCGCCCACCCGCCAATCAATCAACAGATTTTTTGTCAGAAACATGGCCACAATCATGCGCAGGCGATTGTGCATCCAGCCAGTGGCAACTAATTGATGCATGGCGGCATCCACAATCGGCACCCCAGTGCGACCCTTACACCAGGCCGCCACATCCTCTGGCGCATCGCGCCAGACGACTGCATCGGTCTCTTCACGCAAAGGCCTGTGCATAGAAAGTTTGGGAAACCCATGCAACAAATGCCAGTAAAACTCACGCCAAATTAGTTCATTCATCCAACTGCGGATACCAGGATTTCCAGACTCAAGCTCGCCGTGGTTATGCTGCAGGGCCTGATAGAAACACTGTTTGACTGAGATGGCGCCGGCAGCGAGATAAGGCGATAGCTGGCTTGTGCCGGGCTCAGACGGGAAGTCTCGTGCGGTGTCGTAGCGGCTCGCGCGCTCACGCACAAAAAGCACGAGTCGCCGTTCAATCTCATCTAGATCGGCCGGCCAATGCTCGGCCAGACATGGGAGTCGTTCAGGCCAAACCAAATCGATATCATCAGGATCAACACCGGCAGGCAAGGGTGCATAGCCTGGTGTGTACGCAAGTTCAAGGGGCACTCTAGCAATCTGTGCACGACAGGCACGCGCAAACGGGCTAAACACGCGATAGGTCGCACCGCTGCCAGTCTTGAGTGATCCGGGTGCCATCAGGGTTTGTCCATCGTACCCAATGAGCTCGATGCCGTGTTGGGCAAGCAACTTGTATGCTGCCCGATCACGGCGACGCTCGTAAACACCTTGCTCACGGTTACAGTGCACGCGCGTGATGTCATGTTTCTGGCAAAAAGCCAGCAATGCCTGTGGCACATCTTGCCAGTTCTCAACACGCAGAAGCTTTAGCGCCACGCCACGTTCGGACAAGCGAGGCTGCAGGTCTTTGAGCAATCTGCGCCAGAGTTCTTGCTTTGACGGCGCTTCCGGATGTGACCGCCACTGTTGGGGCGAAACGATAAATAGACCGATCGCGGGTCCACTGTCGCGAGCCGCTGCCAACGCTGGCTGGTCAGTAATGCGCAGATCCGTTCGAAACCAAACCAGATCTGTCATTGAGTCTTACCTGTTTGTGTCTGGTCTGAATGCGGCTTGGTCAGTTGCTGTGTCGCGTGCCAATCACGCACCGCAGCAAGCGTGCGAGTGACATGCTGATCAGGGCTCATGCTCTCATAAGTCTCCAAAATCGTGCCATCTGGCGAAACGGCATAGGAAATGCGGTCAGCCATGCCAGGAATGATGGCTAATCCGGCATCATAGGCTTTGATGATTTTGCCATCAGGATCAGCAGCCACGGCAAACTTGCCGCCACAAGGACCTTCCGAAAATTTCTTTAACGTGTCGATATTATCGCCAGAGACACCGACAACCGTGGTATCGACTGCCTTGAAATCATCCATGGCTTGAGCAAACAACTGTGCCTCAACCGTGCACCCGCTAGTAAATGCCTTTGGGTAGAAGTACACCACGACAGGCCCTTGCTTCAATGTCGCTTGCAAGTCAAATTCAAACGGCTCACCTGCCAAGGCTGCCGGTGCCTTAAACAACGGCGCCTTGGAGCCAGGTGCGAGTTGAGCGTGAGCGGTGGACATCGAGAAACTGCATGCAATAAAAATTCCAACTATCGAAGCGAAGGTCGATTTTGATCGATTGATCAAAGCCAGAGGCATTATCGTCAGTCGGGGGGCTAGTCTAGTTGTTGGCATCGCGGTATCTTTTAATCATCAAATATGGATTAAGGAAGTCATCATGCGACAAAACGCGAATGAATGCCTCAAAAGCTTACGCCACATGGTGGGTATCTGCAAAAAGTTTTGTTTGCCAGCAACCCTGCGAGCTATTGCTTTACCGCCGCTCGTGGCCAGCGTACTCGGTTTAGGGCTTACTAGCGATACCTGGGCGCAATCGCAGTCTGCCCAACCTGCAACGGGCGGTCAGGTCGCTAGCCCGACAACCAACCTAGGCCAGCCAGCGACTCAAGACGGCGCCATGACGCGAGAGGAAATTCTCGCCTTGTTTCAACGTGAAGCCAAAGCCGCCTATCAGATGAACAAGGAAGCTTGTGAAGGCTTGCAACCAGAAGACAAAAAAGTTTGTCTAGCCCGCGCGCGCCTGCAATTCGATGCTGACATGCGTTACGCCCAAAAGCGCGCGGATCAGGGCTATTGAGCTCGATTAGAGCGACACATAGGCAACGTGCTCGACCCACGGCGCCTCTTGAAAATGAGGGCTGGCAAGTTCACGCCATTTCTGGAAATTCTCGCTTTGCCGAAAATCAACCATGTGGCGCTCAACCGTATCCCACTGCACAAAAAGTTGGTATTGCTGCGGGTTTTCTACGCAGCGCGCTAGGGAAACGCCGTGGCAACCCTCAAATGACAGGAAATGCGGCTTGGCAAGAGCGACTTTCTTTTCGAATTCGGCCTCTTCGCCGGCTTTGACCACAAGGTGTGCAATTTCAGTAATCACAATCAAGTCTCCATTAAAGATCCGTGCTGAACTGACTTGCGCATGCACCATGATGCAAGCCGACGTCACCCGGTGTATTGTAGAAGTGGGTAGGGTGAATTTACCGCATCGGCGCTTTGACCAAGCGCTATCAGGTTTAGGATGCCGGCTCGATAGTTGATTCAGGAGAAAATCGAGATGCGCAAATCATCAAGCAACACCAGTTTGAGCTTTCTTGGGGCAGCTGGGACTGTGACGGGATCCAAGACCCTTTTGAAACATGCCGGGCATCAGGTAATGGTCGATGCGGGGTTGTTCCAAGGCTTTAAAAACCTGCGCCAGCTCAATTGGTTGCCGTTGCCGTTTGATGTCAAAAAGCTCTCTGCTGTGCTGCTGACCCATGCCCACATTGATCATTCAGGCGCCTTGCCGCTGCTTGTACGTCAAGGCTATCGGGGGCCCATATTCACGTCGGACGCCACCATTGATGTTGCAAGCGTGCTGTTGATTGACAGTGCCAAGCTACAGGCCGAAGAAGCTGACTACGCCAACCGCCACCACACCTCCAAGCACCATCCCGCCAAGCCGCTTTACACCATTGACGATGTGGAAAAAACCCTTGAGTTGTTTGAACCCATGCGATTTGGCCAATGGCAAGACATCTTGCCAGGGTTGCCCGCGAAGCTGCAATACGCTAGCCACATCCTCGGCGCAGCATCGATTCGGATGAAAACCGATGATGCTGAGATTGTTTTTTCTGGTGACCTGGGTCGCTCTGAGGCACCAATTCTTGGCGCACCCGATCCACTTGGCGACGTTGACCACCTGATCTTGGAGTCGACTTATGGCAACCGCCGCCACCCTAGCGAGGACCCAAGAGCCGAGCTAGCCAAAGTCATCAAGGAGACCGTTGAGCGGGGCGGGGCGGTATTGTTGCCGGCCTTCGCTGTGGGCCGATCACAAGTGCTTTTGCACGCCATCGATGCTCTGATCAAATCGGGTCAAATTCCCAACGTGCCTGTGTTTCTTGATAGTCCCATGGCTGTCAATGTCACCGAGCTCTATAAACGCCATCACAACGATCACCTCTTGTCTCAGAGAGCAATCAAGGACGTATTTGGCATCGCAAAAATGGTGCAAACCGTTGATCAGTCTAAAGCGCTCAATGAAGTCAAGTATCCACGCATCATTATCTCAGCAAGTGGCATGGCCACCGGTGGCCGGGTGCTGCATCACTTACGAACCTTAGTTGGCGATCATCGCAACTCGATCGTATTTGCCGGGTTTCAAGCTGCCGGCACCCGCGGCGCTCGCATGGTCGCGGGCGAAGGCACCGTCCGTGTGTTTGGACAGGATCTGGTGATCAAGGCGAGTGTTCACTCGATTGACGGGTTTTCTGCGCATGCTGATGCTGATCAATTGATCGACTGGGTCAAGACAGCAACGCGCGAGCCAAAGCGCATTTACCTAAACCACGGGGAGCCAGAGGCAGCCGATACGTTGCGCCTTCGCATTGAACGTGAGCTTGGCATTGATTGCGTCGTGCCATTACTTGGACAACAAATCAGCTTATGACTCAGCCCTCGAGCCTAACCTACAAGCCACTTGGCATTGACACTCTGCAAGAGCATGTGGCGTTCATGCATCGCGATTGCCACATCTGCAAGTCCGAGGGCATTGAGGCACAAACCCGGGTAGAGCTCAGACACGACAACAAAAGCGTCATCGCGATTGTCAACGTGGTGCACTCGGACTTGCTAGACTGCGGCGAGATCGGGCTGTCGCTGAACACAGAAAAGGATCTTGATGCCAGGCCTGGTGATGCCATTGAGGTCATGCAGGCCGCACCAGTCGACTCGCTTAGCCAATTACGCACCAAAATCTATGGACACAGGCTTGACCGTCATGGGTTTGAAGCAATTGTGGCTGACATAGCACGAGGGCGTTATGCCAATATCCATATCGCAGCTTTTCTGACCGCAATGGCCGGACGCCGGGCCAACGTACAAGAGGTCATTGATTTAACCGCAGCCATGGTTGCCATTGGCGAGCGACTGAGCTGGGGGACAACCCCTGTGGCCGACAAGCATTGTGTGGGTGGCTTGCCCGGCAATCGCACAACACCTATCGTGGTGGCAATTGCCGCTAGCGCAGGCCTTACCATGCCAAAAACCTCATCTCGCGCGATCACATCGCCAGCCGGCACGGCTGACGTGATGGAAGTCATGACGCCAGTCACACTGGGGCTTGATGCCATGCGAGACGTGGTTGAGAAAGAGGGTGGATGTTTCGTTTGGGGAGGGTCATTGGCGCTAAGTCCGGCGGACGATCTCATGATTAAAGTCGCACGTCCGCTTGAGCTTGACAGTGACGCTCAGCTCGTGGCTTCCGTTCTCTCTAAAAAAATCGCAGCTGGCTCTACCCATGCTGTCATTGACATTCCCATCGGACCGACAGCCAAAGTGCGTAGCAAGGAGCAAGCTGATCAACTGGAGCATTTGCTCAATCAGGTCGCATTTGCCAACGGCTTGAACTTAAAAGTGCTTCGTACAGACGGCTCGCAACCCGTCGGTCGTGGCATTGGCCCGGCACTTGAGGCAAAAGACGTTATTTCAGTGCTCAAGAATGACCCAAAAGCGCCAAATGATTTGCGTGAGCGTGCATTGACATTAGCAGGCGAAGTACTCGAACTTTGCAATCAAAGCTCGCCCGGACAAGGTTATCGCCAAGCTGAATCGATATTGGTGTCGGGCCATGCCTGGGACAAGTTTTTACGAATTTGCGATGCTCAGGGTGGCTTTACTGAACCTGAAACTGCACCGATTGACCACACGGTTACCGCAAGTGCCGATGGGATCGTACAAACCATCGACAATCGGCGCTTGGCTAGGCTTGCGAAGCTACTAGGGGCGCCAGAAGCTAAAACGGCTGGTGTCGTTATGCATGTTCGGTTGGGCGATGAGGTCAAACGGGGCGAACCGGTGTTCACGATGTACGCCGAGGCTGTTGGCGAGCTTGCTTATGCATCCACATATTTGGATTCGCATCCGCCTTTGCTAATTGAAACTCGTTAAACAAGCCGACTAGGCTGGCGAGCGGCGCAGGAATTACACAGAGTGGTTTCTGATTACGGCAGATCCTGGCTAGTCCATAAAACGCATAATGTATATTATGTAAAGTAACTGATTCGTGGATCTGTGCTTTATTGTTTCAATGAGATTTCTCTCTGCGCTTCTAGCGCATCGTCGGGCCAGGCTGACTTTATGTAGCCCAGAACCAGACGGATCTGCTCATCAGACAACACCGATCCGAACGCAGGCATATCGCTTTGATAGCCTTTGGGTGCATTTACACCACCGACAAATCCGATTTTGATCATCTCGATTAATTGGATGTCCGGATGGTGCCAAGTATGCCCGCTGAAATCGTGTGGCGGTGCGGGTAGCCTGCCATTGTCCATCCGTTGGCGCCAGTTAGCTTGCCCTTGGAGGCTGATGCCATGGCAGCTCGCACAATAGGTGTCATACAGGCGTTTGCCTTCGAGCCTGGCTTGACCATCGGTAGGTGCAATCCAGAGAGAGTCAGCAGCGCGTGGTTTAGCCAAAAATTGCCAAACACCATACCCGACAGCCATCGGCACCAGGGCTACCAATGCTGAAATCAAATAACGCATAAGCATGCTTTTTAGGTCGTGAACCTCTGACGAAGTTCCCGAACTCCCCGAGCAAGCACCCTCGCCTCTAGCCCGACCGCCACAAACTTAGCCCCCATAGAGAGATATCGCTTGGCGAGGTTTTCATCGGGCGTCAGAATGCCAGGCGCCTTGCCGTGTTTAAGAATGGTTGCAATGCCAGATTCGATGACAGCCTGCACATCTGGATGAGCTGGGTTGCCAAGATGGCCGTACGCGGCAGCAAGATCAGAGGGGCCTAGAAATATGCCGTCAACACCGTCGACCGAACATATACTGTCTAGGTTGTCAATGGCCGTCTGGGTTTCAGCCTGCACCAGCAAGCAAACCTCGTCGTCGGCGACTTGCGTGTAGTTTTGACGCAAATCCCAGCGGGAAACCCTCGCTGTGCCGTAACCGACACCTCTAAAACCATTCGGTGGATATCGAGTGGCCCGTACAAGCTCACGAGCCTGCTCAGCGCTGTCGACCATTGGAATCAGCAAAGTCTGAACTCCGATGTCGAGCAGTTGCTTAATCAGCACTGGATCACCAATGACTGGCCTGGCAATCGGGTGCGTCTGCGGGTATGCGCTACAAGCCTGCACTTGCGACAAAACCGTTTGTATATCGTTTGGCGTGTGTTCGCCATCGAGCAACAACCAGTCGTAACCAGCCGTGGCGCAGATTTCAGCAGTATAGGCGCTGGGGATTGACAGCCACAGTCCAATTTGCGGCTCACCTCTGAGAAGTCGCTTTTTGAACCGATTATCAAATGTCAGATTCATGCTGTTATCCCCAGGCTACCTAGACCAATTGAGCTACCGCATCGCCTAATGCAACTGTGTTGGCATCGCCACCCAAATCAGGGGTACGCGGGCCATTGGCTAACACGGTTTCAATAGCCTTCAAAATCGAATCGTGTGCTTGAAGATAAGCTTGCTGTTGTGCGCCTTGCAGTCCACGGCCCAAGAAATCGAGCATCAAGGCACCTGACCAAATCATCGCAATCGGATTGGCAATGCCTTTGCCGTAAATATCAGGCGCAGAGCCATGTACCGGCTCAAACAAAGATGGGAACTTGCGGTCCGGGTTCAAGTTGCCAGACGGTGCCAACCCAATCGTGCCGGTGCACGCAGGTCCCAAGTCCGACAAAATATCCCCAAATAAGTTGGAAGCGACCACGACATCGAATCGATCGGGCTGTAATACAAATCTTGCTGAAAGAATATCGATGTGTTGCTTGTCAGTGGTGATCTCTGGATATTGCTTGGCTATTTCAGCCGCCCTGCCATCCCAGTATGGCATGCTGATCGCAATGCCGTTAGACTTGGTAGCAATCGTCAAATGCTTGCGTGCGCGCTGGCTAGCCAATTCGAAAGCGTACTTCAGCACTCGGTCTGTACCCACACGGCTGAACACGGACTCCTGAATCACGATCTCGCGATCCGTACCGCCAAACATGATGCCACCGAGCGAAGTGTACTCACCTTCGGTGTTTTCGCGAACAACAAAGAAATCAATATCACCGGCTTTGCGGTTGGCCAATGGGCAAGGCACACCGTCAAACAAGCGAACTGGCCGCAGATTGATGTACTGGTCAAACTCGCGACGGAACTTAAGCAAGGAACCCCAAAGAGAAACATGGTCAGGCACGGTGTCTGGCCAGCCCACCGCTCCAAACAAAAGCGCATCGCACCCAGCCAAACGATCTTTCCAATCCGCTGGCATCATGTCGCCGTGCTTTGCGTAGTAGTCGCACGACGCCCACTCGTGATGATCAAACTCAAGTTTCAGATCGAATTTGTCGATAGCCTTTTGCAGCACTTTGAGCCCCTCTGGCATCACCTCTTTGCCGATGCCATCACCCGGTAACACTGCGATTCGAAACGTCTTGCTCATTGCTTTGCCTTCTCAAGTGAAGGTGCTGATGCACCAGTAATTATTGCGTTTGGTAATGATCGATACTCGATCACTACTTCTTTTGAGGCTGCTCCCCGAACTCCCGAGATAGTTCCCCTGCTCTGTCATAAGCAGCTTTCATGGCTTTCTGCACAATGTCCCCAAACCCTTTTGTGTGCATCACATCAAGCGCTGCTTGCGTGGTGCCGCCCTTGGAAGTCACCCGCTCGCGCAGAACCGATACCGGCTCAACTGATTGCGCCGCTAACTCAGTTGCACCGGCAAGCGTGGCCAAGGTCAGCTGCTTGGCTTGTACATCATCCAAGCCCAATGTCCGGGCACCATCCATCATCGCTTCAATAAAGCGAAACACATAGGCAGGGCCGCTACCAGAAACTGCGGTGACAGCATCAATCATGTCATCTGACTCAACCCAGATAACATCACCCACTGCAGACATAATATTTTGTGCGTGTGATCGATGCTCAGCCGAGAGCTCACTACCAGCAGCAAGTCCAGTCATTCCCTTTTCAACCAGCGCGGGTGTATTGGGCATGGCGCGCACCACGAGCGGCCACGGATCCGTCAAAGTGCCCAGCCAGTGCGACAGGGAACTTAATGAAATACCAGCCGCAATACTTAACACCAGGTTTAGTGGCGTTAGAAACGGCTTGCATTGCTGCACCACATCCGCTAGCTGCTGCGGCTTGACTGCAAGCACCCAGACATGATGTCGCGACAGCTCTTCATCAGGCTCACTCGCAACTGACAATCCGAGCTCGCGCCAGCGCGAACGCGTGTCACCGTTGACGTCAATGACGTGCAAGCGCTTGGCAGGAACGCCGCGCTTTAGCAGCCCCTCAATGAGTGCGCCAGCCATGTTGCCGCCGCCCACAAATGCGATATCAATATGTGTAGTCATGGTTGCCAAGTGTACGCTGTTGGAGGGCTGTGTGGCGCCCGGTCACAACCCGCTATGCTGTTGACCTTAAGCCACGATGTATTGCAAAACAATTCCCGCAAAAACAGCAGCGCCAAACCAGTTGTTGTGACGAAATGCCCGAAAACAAGCGACTCGGTCTCGCCGCCTGATCCACCGCAAATGCGTCACGGCGATGCCAGCAGCCACAAAAAGCCCGCCTAAGTAAGCCAAACCCCACCCCATAAGCGACCCCGCGTAAGCTAGCAGCGCAATGGCAAGCCCATAACAAATGCCAATGGCTGCGACGTCAAACCTTCCAAACGTAATTGCTGCTGTCTTTAAACCTAGTTTGATGTCATCATCGCGGTCGACCATGGCGTATTCCGTATCGTAAGCCACTGTCCAGAAAATATTCGCCAACAGAAATACCCACGCCACGACAGGCACTGAGTCGGTAATAGCCGCAAATGCCATCGGGATCCCGAATCCGAAAGCAATACCGAGGTAGGCTTGCGGCACACTGAAAAGGCGTTTCATTAGCGGGTAGGTGGCTGCCAACACCAACGCCACAAATGAGAGCTGGATGGTCAGCCTATTTAATAGCAAGACTAGCGCGAAGGCAATAAATGCCAAGCTGGCCGCCACAAACAAAGCCTCTTTGGGTTTGATCAGGCCAGTCGTTAATACACGCGCTTGCGTGCGTTGGACATGCCTATCAAAGTCGCGATCAAAATAGTCATTGATTGCGCAACCGGCCGCCCGCATCAGAAACGTACCGGCAACGAATATCAGCAAGATAGGAACAGGTGGACTACCCTGCCCGGCAGCCCACAATGCCCAGAGCGTTGGCCAAAGGAGCAACAAAGTGCCTATTGGCTTATCTAACCGAACCAGCCGGGCATATAAACCCAGCCGGTTGATCACTGCAGCAGTCACGGCTTATTGCAAGAGACTGCGCAACATCCACGCATTTTTCTCATGGATGTCAAGACGCTGCGTTAGCAAGTCTGCGCTCGGTTGATCATTGGCCTGGTCCGCCTTGTTTAATGCTGCGCGCGCAGTCTTAGCCACGGCTTCATTGCCGTGCACCAAAAGTCGAATCATCTCAGTTGCCTCAGGCACCGCGTTGGGCTCATGAATCGATGACAGCTTCGCGTACTCAGAGTAGGTCCCCGGCGCGTAGTGCCCAAGCGCACGAATACGCTCAGCGATGTTGTCCAACGCATTCCACTGCTCGGTGTACTGAGTCATGAACATGGCGTGCAACGTATTAAACATCGGGCCTTCCACATTCCAGTGAAAATTGTGCGTCATCATGTAAAGCGTGTAGGAATCTGCGAGCATCTTAGAAAGTTCGCCAGCCACCGCGGCGCGATCTTTGGCTGAAATACCGATGTTAATGGGCGGTGCTTTGGCAGCCGCTGAAAGTTTTTTGGCCATGATCTGTCCTTTTAAAAATGCCCACTATTGACTATTTCAGAATACCACCACGACTCTTACTCGTCTAATGCGCTGGCATCCAGCTCAAGCATCTGCACACCTGGCAATTGGGTAGCTTGTATCGCGTGAGCAAGTGCTTTAATGGCAGCCATGCGAGGAAAACTTTTACGCCACGCCAAAACGACACGCCGCTCAGGTGCAGGCTCTTTAAACGGGACGTATTTCAGCAGCCGGGACTCAGGGTGTTCATTGCCCATGAGCGATGTCACTGGCATCACGGTCAAGCCGATGCCGGCAGCGACCATGTGACGAATTGTCTCGAGCGAAGACCCTTCAAACGTTCGCTGTATACCTTCAGACGCATCCGAATAGCGCGACAACTCGGGGCAGACACCAAGAACATGGTCTCGAAAGCAATGGCCTGAGCCAAGCAGCAACATGTTTTCTTGTTTCAGGTCTTCAGCGTCGATTTCGGCTCGGGTGGCCCACGGATGGTTCGCAGGCATGGCCACCATGAAGGGCTCGTCATAAAGCGGCACCATGCTCAAGCCAGAGTCTGGCAGCGGCAACGCCATGATGGCGCAATCGATCTCGCCTTGACGCAACAGCTCGACAAGCTTGGCGGTGAAGTTCTCTTGCAAGATCAGCGGCATTTGCGGTGTGCGCTCGATCTGTGTTGGAATCAAGCGCGGCAAGAGATAGGGTCCGATGGTGTAGATAACACCGACTCTAAGTGGACCGGCCAAGGGATCATGCCCCATACGGGCAATTTCCTTGATCGCAGCACTTTCTTGCAGCACTTTGTGTGCCTGCGCGACCACACGTTCGCCCACTGGCGTAACACCAATTTCCGAGCCACCACGCTCAAAAATGATGATACCAAGCTCATCTTCGAGCTTACGAATGGCGACGGACAATGTAGGCTGGCTGACAAAGCAAGCTTCAGCAGCCCGCCCAAAATGCCGCTCGCGGGCCACAGCCACAATGTATTTCAGTTCGGTTAGTGTCATTAGATCCCTCCCCTGACTAAATCCTACCCGTTTAAATAAGCCTCGCGACCCTGCATCCATCGGTCTACATGACGTTGCGCAATATCTGGGTGATCTTGGCGCAAGGTTCGCGCCAACTCTTTGGCGCGTGTGACCCAATGCGCATCAGCCTCAAAATCCGCAAATCGCAAAAGTGATAACCCCGATTGACGCGCACCAAGAAACTCCCCAGGGCCGCGCAGCTGCAAGTCACGCCTGGCAATTTCAAAACCATCGTCGGTTTCATACATGGCCCGCAACCGGTATTTCGCTTCAGCCGACAAAGGCGGTTCGTACATCAATACGCAGACCGATTCGCGTGTGCCGCGTCCTACCCTTCCCCGCAATTGATGCAGCTGAGCCAGGCCAAACCGTTCGGCATGCTCAATCACCATTTGGCTGGCATTGGGCACATCCACGCCCACCTCAATGACGGTAGTCGCAACCAGGACAGCGATCTCGCCAGACTTAAACTGCTGCATCACGTCGGTTTTCTCTGCTGCGGACAAGCGCCCGTGAACCAAACCCACGTTCAGACCAGCCAAGGCTTGGCTTAACACCTCATGGGTATCGACAGCCGTTTGCAGTTGCAAAGCCTCGCTTTCCTCAACAAGCGGACAGACCCAGTAAACCTGGCCACCTTGCTCGACCGATTCGCGCACACCCTGAATCACTTCAGAGCGACGAGAAGCGCTCACTAGCTTTGTTTTGACGGGCAATCGCCCCGGCGGGCGTTCGTCAATCACTGACACATCGAGATCCGCAAAAAACGTCATGGCCAGTGATCGAGGAATGGGCGTGGCACTCATGGTGAGCTGATGCGGCAGACCGCCCTGCGCTTTTTCTCCAAGAGACAAACGCTGCGACACACCAAACCGGTGCTGCTCATCGACAATGGCCAAGCCCAGGTCATGAAACTGAACGCCAGCCTGAATCAGCGCTTGGGTGCCCACCACCAACTGCGCTTGCCCCGACGCGATTTCAGCCAAGGCTTGTCGTTTTACTGGCGCACGCAGCCCAGCGGTCAGCCACACACAGTGCAATCCTAGCGCCTGGGCCCAAGGCTTGAGTTTCAGATAGTGCTGCTCTGCCAGAATCTCGGTGGGTGCCATAACGGCTGCTTGCTTGCCATTATCAATTGCACGCATGGCAGCCAATGCCGCCACCACCGTTTTACCGCTACCGACATCGCCCTGAAGCAGTCGATGCATGGGGTAGCCTTGAGCCAGATCGGCATGAATTTCAGCGATCACGCGCTGCTGGGCTGCCGTCAGCTTGAATGGCAGATGGGTAAGGAGTTCATCAGCCAAACTTGAACGGGCGATCGGTGGCAATAGCGGCTTAGCGCGCCGCGTGCGACGTTTCTCGCGCGCAGCGGCCAAACTCAATTGCTGAGCCAGCAATTCGTCAAACTTGACCCTAACCCATGCCGGGTGAGTACGATCCTCCAGACTCGCCAAATCCTCTCCGGGCTTGGGGCGGTGCAACACATTCACGGCGTCAGCAAAACTCTCCAGTCCAAACTCATCAACCACCGATTGCGGCAGCGTGTCGTCCATGTCGAGCGTCTCCAGCGCAGTCTCGATACGTTGACGAATTGCTTTTTGTGTCAGTCCTTCAGTGGTTGGATACACGGGGGTTAGCGATGTCGGCAACGGCTGTGAGGGACTAGAAACCTTGGGATGAACCAGTTCGAGGCCTTGATAGCCAGCCCTCACCTCACCACGCACCCGCCAACGCTTGCCCGGCTGCATTTGCTGCATCTGACTCGGATAGAAATTGAGCCAGCGTAACTGTACGGAGCCCGTTTCATCGGCAAACCTTGCTGTCAGATACTTGCGTGGGCGATAAGTCACTTCAGACGATATAACTGTGCCCTCTGCTTGCAAATAACGTCCAGGGATGGCAGCTGAGATGCTCTGCAGACGTGTCTCGTCCTCGTACCGAATGGGGAAATGCAGCAAAAAATCAAGCGGCGTGGTCAATCCAAGCCGCTCAAACAGCGTCGCCGCATCGCGACGTTTAGAGGGCGATGATTGCTTCGACCTCAAATGAGGCCCCCTTGGGCAAACTGGCAACACCGACGGTTGAACGCGCTGGAAATGGCTGTGGAATCACCGATGCCATGATATCGTTAACCACAGAAAAATTATTTAAATCAGTAAGATAAAGAGTAAGTTTCACAATATTATTTAAGTTACCCCCCGTCGCGTCAATGACGGCAGCCATGTTTTGAAAGGCCTGTTTGACCTGATCCTCAAACGAGGAGGTGACAAGTTCACCCGTTGCCGGTATGAAGCCTATCTGCCCTGACAAGAACACCATCTTGTCCGCTGCAGTCGCGACAGCTTGTGAGTAAGGCCCAACCGCAGCCGGTGCTTTGTCAGTGTGAATGATCTCTTTAATCACTAGTCATCTCCGTTGAATACTCAGGGGGCACAGAATGCCTGTGCGATAGCTAAATTCTAATCGTTTCAATAGGACGAATAAATGACTGTTATCCAAAACACCCTAGCGCCTTCACGCTCGGTGCACCGTTGACAGTCTGAATTCAAAACGGAGGTTCGACATTGATCGAGAGAACTTGGCGCCCCAAGCCGCTGGATCTGTCGGGCTGGCCACGACGCAACCATAGCGAAGTCCTGGCTCATTGGGCGACGACGCCCAGCACTGACCGCGGGTTGAGCAACCGACCAATCTGACCTTGAGTGTAAAAAAGCAACGGGCTTTAAAGCTCGGTACCTCAAAGGCCTGGCGGATCCATGCCAAGTTCGCGCAACTTGCGAGTGATCGTGTTTCGGCCCATCCCAAGCCTTGAAGCAGCCTCCACTCGCCGACCGCGGCAAGCGCGCAGTGCGGCTTCAATAACGGCACGTTCGAAGTCTTGTGTCAGCGCTGCCCAGACGTCTGGCTGGGCGGTAGCCAGTCGCTCTGACGCATCTTGCGCCAATAATTCAGTCCAGCTGCGACTTGAAGTCGCAGGCTGAATGGGCGATGTTGCCAACAAATGCTCTTGCCGAACATGCTCGGGTTCACTGGCAAGCAATCCTGTTGATGTGACCTCCGGCGGCAGATCTGTCACATTGATCGTCTGGCCCGGTGCCATCACGGTCAGCCAATGACAAAAGTTCTCAAGCTGGCGCACATTACCCGGGAAATCAAATTGCTGGAATTGCTGCATCGCATTGTCGGACAAGCGCTTGACAGACACTCCTAACGACTTTGCACTAGCAGCTAAAAAATGCCTGGCCAGTGCCGGGACATCTTCGCGTCGCTCACGCAGCGGCGGCAAACGCAAGCGAATGACGTTTAGCCGATGAAACAGATCTTCACGAAACTTTCCTTCGCGCACTCGCTCCTCTAGCGGCTGATGCGTGGCGGCGACGATTCGAACGTCAACCTTGACTGGCTGAGAGCCACCGACTCGATAAAACGTGCCGTCAGACAGAACTCGTAACAAGCGCGTTTGCAGCTCAAGCGGCATGTCACCAATCTCATCAAGAAATAAGGTGCCGCCCGAGGCTTCTTCAAACCGGCCACGACGATTGGCGCTGGCGCCCGTAAATGCTCCCCGCTCGTGTCCGAAGAGTTCAGCCTCGAGCAAATCGCGTGGAATGGCGGCTGTGTTCAGAGCGACAAATGGGGCATGTGCCCGCATGCCATGGTCGTGCAACGCGCGAGCAACCAATTCCTTGCCTGTGCCCGACTCGCCAGTGATTAAAACAGTTACGTTAGACTGCGCGAGCTTGCCAATTGCCCTAAAGACCTCTTGCATGGCAGGCGACAAGGATTGGGTCAGCATGGCACGCCCACCGGTTTTGCCATTGCCAGTCTTGTCCTCGCCATTGACCGAGACACCATCCGTATTCTCTTGCATGGCACGCTCAATCAGCGCCACGGCCTCATTGACATCAAATGGTTTAGCCAAAAAATCAAACGCGCCCCCCTGGAAAGCAGAGACGGTACTGTCAAGATCGCCATACGCAGTCATTACAATGACTGGCAACTTTGGGTGTTCTGACTTGATCTCGCCAAGAAGCTTCAGGCCGTCTTTACCAGGCATGCGAATGTCAGTGATCAAGGCAGCAGGCGTGTCTTTTTGTAAAGCCTGTTCGACCTCCTGAGCGTTCGCAAAACTGAGCGTATCGATATTTGCCCGTGTCAGGGCTTTTTCCAGCACCCACCGGATGGCTTGATCGTCATCGACTATCCAGACTGGCTTCATGACAACTCCATCGGAATCAACAATCGAAACTCTGTATGGCCTGGCTTGGATTCCATTTCAATCAGGCCGCCATGTTGCTGTAGCAGATCTTGTGCCAGACTAAGGCCCAAACCAGTCCCGCCCTCACGGGCGGTAACTAGCGGGTGAAATACTTTGTCCTGTATCGCTGGCGGTACGCCGGGACCGTTGTCAATCACAGCAATCTCCGCAACCATGCGGTGCTGGCGCCGATGCAACATGATTTGGCGAGCTATTCGTGTTCGCACCACGACGCGAGGCTCAGGCGTATCTGACTGAGTCAGTATTTGCGCAGCATTTCGCACCACATTTAACAAGGCTTGCACCAAACGAGCGCTGTCTGCCTTGATTTCGGGCATCGAAGCGTCGTAGTCACGAGCAAGCTCGACATCAGCAAACTCGGCTTGCACTAATGCGCATACTCGCTCACAAACCTCGTGGATATTGATCTCGCCAATTTGCATCGGGCTAGCGTGAGGCGCGGCAAGTCGATCAACCAGCGCCTGCAATCTGTCGGCCTCGGAAATAATGACCTGTGTGTACTCAGTCAATCTTCGATCAGGCAACTCCGCCTCTAGCAGTTGCGCTGCGCCACGCAACCCGCCGAGTGGATTCTTGACTTCATGAGCAAGGTTGCGCAACAACTCATGTTGCACCTGGATTTCCTCAGCCAATCGCTGGGTTCGGTCAACCACCGAGCGACTCTCTAAATCAGCGACTTCTATCAGAGCCGACCAAGGCTGGCTCATCAAGCTTAATGTCGTCACCGAGACTTCCCGTGGCACACCCTGCCTGGCAACCATGGCCACTTGCCGACAACTTTCCAACGTCCCTTCGCAGGCGTGCAATACCGACTGAGCCAATGAGACGTCCTCGTCGAACAAGGCGATCGCCATTTGACCCTCGAGCTGGCGCCTTGACCGACCAAACAGCGCTTCAGCTGCTGCATTGGCGCGCACCACCACGCCATCGCGGTCAAGCAACAGAATGGTGGTGGCTAATAGATCATAGGGTTCGATTGCTGTCATGGTTGTCGGGCCGGGTCAGGCCCGACCACCTAGTGACACATAATTACAGGCTGTAATACATATCGAACTCAACCGGGTGGGTCGTCACACGCATGCGAGTAACCTCGGCCATCTTAAGTTCAATGTAGGCATCAATCATCTCATTGCTAAAGACACCACCACGAGTCAGGAACTCACGATCAGCGTCCAAAGCCTCGAGCGCTTGGTCTAGCGAGTGGCACACGGTCGGGATCTTTGCATCCTCTTCCGGCGCCAAGTCGTACAGGTTCTTGTCAGCTGGATCTCCCGGATGAATCTTGTTTTGGACACCATCCAAGCCTGCCATCATCAACGCAGAAAAAGCCAGGTAGGGGTTGGCCAGTGGGTCCGGGAAACGAGCTTCGATACGGCGGCCTTTTGGATTGCCCACGTAAGGGATACGAATCGAGGCCGAACGGTTGCGAGCGGAGTAAGCGAGCTTGACCGGTGCCTCAAAGTGTGGAACCAAACGCTTGTATGAGTTGGTGCCTGGGTTGGTGATGGCATTCAGTGCACGTGCGTGCTTGATAATCCCACCAATGTAGTAAAGCGCAAACTCCGACAAACCAGCATAGCCGTTGCCCGAGAATAGATTCTGCCCATCTTTCCAGATCGACTGGTGCACGTGCATGCCGGAGCCGTTGTCACCCACAACAGGCTTGGGCATAAAGGTTGCTGTCTTGCCGTAGGCGTGCGCCACGTTTTGTACGGTGTACTTCAGGATCTGGTTCCAGTCTGCACGACGCACGAGCGTGCTGAACATCGTACCAATCTCAGATTGCCCGGCACCAGCCACTTCATGATGATGCACCTCAACAGGCACGCCCTGCTCTTCTAACAACAAACACATCTCCGAGCGCATGTCCTGAAAGGAATCCACGGGCGGAACCGGAAAGTAGCCACCCTTGACTTTGGGGCGGTGAGCCAAGTTGCCACCCTCGGTGTCAGCAGCACGACTCCAGAAACCTTCATCCGACTTGATTTTGACGAAGCAACCCGACATGTCGTCGTTCCAGGTAACGCCATCAAACACAAAGAATTCCGGCTCAGGACCGAAATATGCCGTATCGCCAAGACCAGTTGATTTAAGATAAGCTTCAGCACGCTTGGCCAACGAACGCGGATCACGGTCGTAGCCCTTCATGTCCGATGGCTCAAGCACATCGCATGTCAGAATCAAGGTTGACTCTTCACGGAAAGGATCCATGTGTGCGGTATCAACATCGGGCATGAGCAACATGTCCGATGCCTCAATGCCTTTCCAGCCGGCGATCGAGGATCCGTCAAACGCCTGCCCTGATTCGAGCTTGTCGGCATCAACCAGCTTGGCAGGCACAGAAACGTGCTGCTCTTTGCCGATGGTGTCGGTAAAACGGAAGTCAACGAATTTGACATCGTTGTCTGCAATCATCTTTAGTACGTCTTGGGTCGTGCTCATAATGGCTCCGAATCAATGATGGGTTTGAGAGTAAGGCCACCGCCTGTTAAGGCGTTGCAATGCTTCAAGCAACATTCATGCCAAGTTTTGGCGCGCAATTTGGCACCAATTTCGGATACCGGCGCTCTGATATCAAAAATTAATGCACGATATTAGTGCTTTATGCACCACAATGATGCACTATTTTGGTGCTATTGGCTAGCGCAAAAAGATAGTTTGCAGCTCGTTGAGGTGTCGCCAGCCAAGCTCGGTAGGCTGGATTCGCCCACTGGAGACAACGAGAAGCTGTTTTTGCTGTGCAATCTTGATCATTGAGGCAATATCAGCCAATGACATACCTGTATGTTCACGAAAGAGGCTCAGCTCAACACCTTCACGCAAACGCAAGGCGTTTAGAAAAAACTCGAACGGGAGGTCGTCGTCGCCGAGCTCGCGCTGCTCGGCAACGTGCGAACCGGTAAAGGTAATTGCGGTTTGCATCCATTGCTGCGGGTTGCGCGTTCTGGCCTGTCGAATGATGCGATCAGGAAATGAAATTTTGCTGTGTGCGCCTGGCCCCACACCTAGATAGTCGCCAAAGGTCCAATAGTTCAAGTTGTGCCGGCACTGAGCACCTCGGCGTGCGTAAGCGGACACTTCGTAGCGTTTCCAGCCCGCCTTCTCCACCACCTCGACAATCAAGCTTTCCATCTGTTCGATGATGTCTTCGGCCGGCAATACGGGCGGGTATTTGGAGAACACAGTTTGCGGCTCAAGCGTAAGCTGATACAGACTGAGGTGCTCCGTGTTGAATGAGACGGCACGTTGCAGATCGAGCCTGCACTGATCAAGGGTCTGGCTAGGCAAGCCGTACATAAGGTCGAGATTGACACGATTTACAGCCTTTTGAGCCATCTCGATAGCAGCCATGGCTTGGGCAGAATCGTGAATTCGCCCCAAGCGCTCTAGGTGGTCGTTGTCAAACGATTGAACACCGAGTGAGATTCGGTTTACGCCGCTTGCTGCATAGCTTTTAAACCGGTCAGCCTCGGCAGTGCCTGGATTGGCCTCTAAAGTGATTTCCGCATCTGGCCAAAGGTTAAGACGAGCGCGGACAATACCGAGCATCTGCTCGACCGCACCCTCCGAGAGCAAACTCGGGGTGCCCCCGCCGATAAAGACTGTATGGATGTGTCTGCCCCACACCAAAGGCAAGGCCTGCTCGATATCCGCCGTCAGTGCAGCTATGTAGTCCGCCTCAGGCAGCACCTGCGGCGCCTGATGCGAGTTGAAGTCGCAGTAGGGACATTTACGAACGCACCAGGGAACGTGGATATAAAGTGACAGCGGCGGCAGACTGGCGAGCCTTTGACCGGAGGCTCGAGCAAACCCTGTCTTGGCTGACCCCTGCTCGATGATAGGAATTACTCGTTTGTCCACAGGCCTGAGCTTTCTAGGAGGACGTGCCAAGCAATCCTCGCTTGGCCACTTGGTCAATCAGCGACTGCATGGCTTGACCACGATGGCTGACCTGGTTTTTTTGCACAGGATCGAGTTGTGCCGCAGTCGCGCCAAGCTCAGGCAACCAGAAGTGAGGGTCATACCCAAAACCATTCGAACCACGTGGTTTATCGCTGACCTCACCGGCCCAAAGGCCTTGCGCGATAACTGGCAGCGGGTCGTCGGCTCGCATAACCAACACCAGAACTGCCACATAAAACGCTCGACGATCATCCATGCCGGCAAGCGCCTGAATCAATTTATTGTTATTTAGAAGATCTTGCTCGACACCCTGCACTGGGTCTGCGTAACGGGCCGATCGCACCCCCGGTGCACCACCAAGCACGGGCACGCAAATACCGGAATCGTCGGCTAGCGCCGGTAGCCCCGTTTTTGCGCTGGCATGGCGAGCTTTGGCCAGTGCATTTTCTACAAAGGTGTCGTAAGGCTCATCGGCGGGCTCAACCCCGAATTCCGATTGACTGCTTACTTGAACACCCAAAGGTTTGAGCAAACGGTCAAACTCACGCAGTTTGCCTGGGTTGCCCGAAGCCACAACCAGGGAACTGAGTTTCAGACTAGCGTTCATGATCCTCTCGCTCACCTTCAGGCACGTCATCTTGCAGCATCTGTACAAGCTCCCTCGCAAACGAGGGCAATGCATCGAGATCACGTACACAGACGTACAACTTGCGTTCAGCCCACGCATCGACGAGCTCAACGATGCGAATATTCATGCTTGCTGCATATCGCAACGCCGCTTTCTCTGGAACCACACCAATTCCGACGCCTGCTTCAATCATGCGACAAACCGCATCGAAGCTGCCGACCTCAACCCGAAAACGAAACGGGTAACCCAAATTGTCAGCAGCCTGAATCAGAAACGCGTGAATGGCACTCCATTCAGAAAGCCCGACATAGTCAAATTCCAGGGTCTCGTTAAATGAAACCGACTGTCGATTGGCTAAGGCATGTTTGGCTGGAGTAACTAGTGCCAATCGGTCACGCCTGTACGGCAGGTACTGCAAATCAGCACTGGCCACCTTGCCCGCCACTATGCCGATGTCGGCTGCACCATCGACGACGGCTTTGACAACGAGATAACTCAAACGCTCGCGCAAATCGACCGTCACGTCAGGGTGCGTAGCCAAATATCGGCTAAGGACCGCTGGCATGAATTCATTCATGGCCGTGGTGTTGGCCACCATGCGGATCTGACCCTTAATCCCACGCGAATATTCATAGATATCGCCTCGCAGATGCTCGATTTGCTGCAATACCTTGCGCGCATGCCGCATGAAAGCCTCGCCCGATGGCGTAAGCGTCACCCCTTGACTATTGCGATGAAACAGCCGAGTGCCGAAGTGTTCTTCGAGGTTCTTGACACGGTTGCTCGCGGCCGGCAACGATAGATGCGATCGCTCAGCACCCCGAGTCAAACTGTTGGCGTCGCCAATGTTTACGATCAGCTGTAGGTCGGTTAGATCAAAATGACTAGCCATGAGAGTCTTTTGCGCAATGATGCTGCAGTGCAGCGTGTTTGCCGTTCACGAAGCTTCACGATAGCCAAAGGTCGGGTTTGTCAAACGCCAATTGGCAACAGGGCGACGGTCAGGCATAGTGAGCGCCGTAACAAACCTCCATGATAAGCCAAATATGACTACCCACGCTGAACAGTTCCAAGACATTCGAGACGGCATTCGCAGCCTGTGTGCTCAATTTCCTGACGAGTACTTCCGCAAGGTCGATGAAAAACGCGGCTACCCTGAGGAGTTCGTCAAAGCCCTAACCGATGCTGGGTGGATGGCCGCCCTCATACCCCAAGAATACGGGGGCTCAGGCCTGAGCCTGACCGAGGCGTCGGTGATTATGGAAGAAATCAACCGCTGTGGTGGCAACTCAGGCGCCTGTCACGGTCAGATGTACAACATGGGCACGCTGGTTCGCCATGGTTCTGAAGAGCAAAAGCAGCGTTACTTACCCAAAATCGCCTCAGGTGAACTAAGGCTGCAGTCCATGGGCGTGACTGAACCGACGACAGGAACAGACACAACCCGCATCAAGACCACCGCCGTTAGAAAAGGGGATAAGTATGTCATCAACGGCCAAAAAGTCTGGATCTCGCGGGTACAACACTCTGACTTGATGATTTTGCTGGCACGCACCACGCCGCTAGATCAAGTCACTAAAAAGTCAGAGGGCATGTCGATTTTTATTGTTGACTTGCACGAGGCCGTTAAAAACGGCATGACCATTCGACCGATCTTGAACATGGTCAACCACGAGACCAACGAGCTATTTTTCGATAATCTTGAAATACCGGCCGAGAACCTGATCGGAGAGGAAGGCAAAGGGTTCAAATATATTCTTGATGGCCTAAATGCCGAGCGCGTGTTGATTGCCGCCGAGTGCATTGGTGACGGCTATTGGTTTATCGATCGTGTCACCCGGTACGTCAAGGATCGTATCGTATTTGGCCGACCAATCGGTCAAAATCAGGGCGTGCAATTCCCAATTGCCAAGGCCTATATCAACGTCGAAGCGGCTAGCTTGATGCGTTACGAGGCATGCAGACTGTTCGACTCACACCTGCCCTGCGGCGCGCAAGCCAACATGTCCAAGCTGCTTGCCGCTGACGCTTCCTGGGAAGCGGCCAACGCATGCTTGCAGTTTCACGGCGGCTTTGGCTTTGCCTGCGAATATGATGTTGAACGCAAGTTCCGCGAGACGCGTCTGTATCAAGTCGCCCCGATTTCAACCAACCTGATCCTGTCATATGTGGCTGAGCATGTACTCGGCTTGCCACGATCCTTCTAATTTGTGGAGGTTGAACATGTCCATCGCCAAGACCGCTGTGCCGCAAGTAGACCAGGCTGCTGTTTTGCATCCGAGCGCCACGCTGGCCTCGTTTGCCGCACAGCTCAAGTTTGCGGACATACCTGAGGCGGTTGTACGCCGCTTTGAGGATCTGCTGCTCGATACCATGTCATCGATTCTTGCTGGCTCCAAAGCACGTCCGGTGTTGAACATGGCCCAATTTGCCAAGGTAATGGGACCCGCTGAGGGCGCCAGCGAAGACTTTGTTCGCCGTACACACTCAAGCCCCTACTTTGCAGCCATGGTGAACGCTGCTTCTGCTCATTTCGTCGAGCAAGACGATGTGCATAACGGCGCAGTATTTCACCCCGCTGCGGTTGTCATCCCACCAGCACTCGCCGTGGCGCAAGCCATCGGGGCTTCGGGCAAAGATTTCATCACGGCATGCGTGGCAGGCTATGAGGTTGGCATACGGATTGGTGAGTTCTTGGGGCGCCCGCACTACAAGATTTTTCATACCACGGCCACCGCGGGCACCATTGCCTCGGCTGCTGCCGTTGGTAGACTGCTGCAATTAACTCCCGAGCAAATGCTCAACGCTTTTGGCTCGGCTGGCACGGTCACAGGCGGGTTGTGGGAATTCTTGCGTGATGCTGCTGATTCCAAGCAGCTGCACACTGGTCATGCTGCATCAACAGGGCTGCAAGCAGCTTATTTGGCCAAGGAAGGCTTCACCGGCGCCAAACGAATTCTAGAAGGCAAACAAGGGCTAGGTGCTGCCATGACCAAAGACGCCGACTCCCTCAAACTCGTTGACCGGCTCGGCAGCCGTTGGGCGCTAGCCGAGACATCTTTCAAATTCCACGCATCTTGCCGGCACACTCACCCTGCTGCCGATGCCCTGCAAAAGGCCATGCAAGACAACAAGCTGAGCATTCATGACATCGATTCAGTTGTGGCACATGTTCACCAAGGCGCCATTGATGTGCTAGGTCCAGTCACTGATCCTCAGACTGTGCATCAGTCCAAATTCTCCATGGGTACAGTGCTCGGTTTGATAGCAGCGAAAAACACGGCTGATCTTGCTAGTTTTGATGCTGTACTTGGAGACGACACCATCAGCGAATTTCGCCAACGGGTCACCATGGTTCTCGATCCAGAAATCGATGACGCATATCCACAGCGCTGGATTGGCAAGGTCACGGTGACCACTCGTGACGGCAAAACTTTCACGACGGTGGTCCAAGAGCCCAAAGGGGACCCTGGCAATACGCTGTCTCGCCCAGAACTAGAGGAAAAAGCCATGCGACTTGGCACCTACCAAAGCGCCGCCACAAAAGACGAAGTCACTTCGATCATTGGCAAAGTATGGCAAATAGAGGCCTCACCCAAAATCGGCAATCTTTTGTTGAGCTAACCATGGCTATCGACCCCAACCACTCGACAATTCGTCATGTTGAATCACTGCCTGCCCGACAACCTGGAGGCAACTACATACCGTTCCGACAAGTAGGAAACTTGCTTTACGTATCTGGCCAGACATCAACCCAGGCTGGCCGTGAACCCGTGGTTGGTCAAGTTGGTAAAGACATCACGATTGAGCAAGGTTATGAAGGAGCACAAATCTGCATGCAGAACATACTGTCAGTGCTGCGCACGGCTGTTGGCGGCGATTGGAGCAAGGTCGTGTCTTGTGTTCGTCTCACGGGCTATGTCAATTCTGAAGCGCCGTTTGGTGACGGCCCGAAAGTCATCAACGGTGCCTCAGACCTGATCGTGCAGATCATGGGAGAGTCAGGTCGCCATGCGCGCTCGGCTGTCGGCGTGGCAGCGTTGCCTGGCAACGCTGCGGTCGAAGTTGAAGCGATTTTCGAGGTGCGCTAGCCGAGACCAGGCCTAAGCTTCAAGCGCGTGCCTGACTGACCAAGTTTTGCAACTGTGCGATACCGCTTTGCGCTAGATCGAGCAATTGATCAAGCATGGTTCGCTCAAAAGTGTGCCCTTCTGCCGTTCCTTGCACTTCGACGAATCGGCCGCTGCCAGTCATCACGACATTCATGTCAGCATCGCAGCCCGAGTCTTCCTCATAGTCAAGGTCTAACAAAGGCTCACCGTCAATCACGCCCACCGAGATGGCCGCCACGCTGTCGAGCAAGGGATTTTGCGTCAAGGCCCCCGATGTCATCAGCCCATCGATAGCGTCAGCCAAAGCGACCCATGCCCCAGTGATGCTGGCACAGCGCGTGCCACCATCGGCCTGCAGCACATCGCAATCGATGTGTATGGTTCGTTCACCAAGCTTTGACAGATCAACCACTGCCCGTAAACTGCGGCCGATCAGCCGCTGGATTTCCTGGGTTCGTCCCGACTGCTTTCCACGCGCAGCTTCCCGATCCGATCGCGTGTGAGTCGAGCGCGGCAACATGCCATATTCAGCGGTTACCCAGCCCTGGCCTTTACCTTTTAAAAACGGCGGTACTTTGTCAAGCACACTGGCTGTGCACAACACACGCGTTTCACCCATGCTAATAAGCACAGAGCCCTCAGCATAGCGAGTAAAGCCTCGAGTAAATGCCACCGGCCGCAAGGCGTTGCCGGGGCGCTGATGAGCGCGAACAATTGTTTTATTTGACGATGACATTGACTTTCCTTGAGCTTAGAAAACCTGCAATTGAGTAAGCAGACTTGGTGACACGATTGGCGCATTGCTATGATTCATGTGCATAACAGATCAGCCAAATCGCCAAATTACCGTTAGTCACTTTGATGAACCACAGTATACGCACGCCCGCGCTACGCACCTGCACCGTCTTAGCAAGCCTAGTCGCACTTTTAAGTGCTGGACTGCCCACGGCTAACGCCGAGCCTGCCGAGCAGCCGCAGGCTGTCTTGCAGTATGCACAGCGACAGGAAATATTCCAGCCACAAATTGCAACGGGCGGCATGGTAGCCAGTGACCACCACCTTGCCTCAGAAGTCGGTGCAGCGATCCTCAAACAAGGCGGCAATGCCATTGATGCCGCCGTTGCAACTGGCTTTGCGCTTGCAGTGGTTTTGCCTTACGCAGGTAATTTGGGTGGTGGCGGCTTTATGCTGTTACATCATTCGCAAAAGAACTTGACCGAGGCAATTGACTTTCGGGAGACAGCACCACAGTCAGCGTCTCGCACCATGTTTCTGGACAAATCTGGCCAGGTGTCTCGCGAGCTGTCCATCGAATCAACGGCTGCTATCGGCGTGCCAGGAAGTGTCGCTGGCCTTTTAATGGCGCTTGAGCGTCACGGGACCCTGTCACGCCAGGCAGTCATCGCGCCTGCCGTCGAGCTGGCTAAGAACGGTTTTATGGTCAGCCCCACGCTGGCGCGATTGCTGCGCACCCATGCCGAACATTTGTACAAATCGCCACCGAACCGAGGGATTTTTTTTCGGCCAATCCCAGGGGCTCATTGTGTGCCGGTTTTGTGCCCACTTGACTCACTGCGGCCCTTGGAATCCGGTGAGAGGCTCGTGCAAACAGATCTTTCCAAAACGCTGACCCGAATCGCCGAGATCGGTATTGATGGGTTCTACCGGGGTCCAGTGGCGAGCCGTATCGTGGACACCATCAACGCCGAACGCGGCCACATGACTCTAGAGGACCTCAGAAGCTATGAACCCAGAACAAGGCAGCCCATCTGGGGAGAGTATCGGGGCATACGGGTTGCGAGCATGCCACCGCCTAGCTCGGGCGGCGTCCATCTGGTGCAGATGCTGAATATGCTTGAGCGCTGGCCACTTTCACGGGACGGCTGGGGTAGCGCCGCCAACCTGCATCGTTTTACCGAAGTTGCCAAGCTGGCTTATGCCGATCGCGCAACCCACCTTGGCGACTCAGACTTCTACCCGGTGCCAATTGATAACCTCGTCAGTAAAGACTATGCCCAATCTCGACTAGAGCTCATTAGTGAGAATCAAGCCACACCGAGCACTCAGATCAAAGCTGGCGCACTGGTCAAGCACGAAAGTACGGAAACGACGCACTTCTCGGTAGTAGACAAGGATGGCAACCTGGTCGCTACCACCACTACCTTGAATTTGAACTTTGGCTCTGGTTGGATGGCTGCTGGCACCGGCGTGTTGCTAAACAACGAAATGGATGATTTTGCGGCAAAGCCTGGATCGCCAAACGCTTTCGGTCTGATTGGTCATGAGGCAAATGCCATTGAACCCGGAAAAAGACCGTTAAGTTCAATGACGCCCACATTGCTATTTAAAGAAGGCAGGCCGTGGATCGCCACGGGCTCTCCCGGGGGCTCAAGGATCATCACAATTGTTTTACAGTTTGTCACCAATGTCATCGACTTCAATATGAACATTGCTACGGCTGCTGCCATGCCGCGCATACACCACCAATGGTTACCTGACACATTGTGGCTTGAACAGGGTTTTAGTCCCGACACCATCGCCATCTTGCAAGGCATGGGTCATTCGGTGAAAGCTAGTCGCGCAGCCGGGCGCTTACAATCGGTGGCCATTGAGGGCCGACAACAGCTTGGCGATAGTGACCCGCGCAGCATCGATGGCGCTGCCATTGGAGTTTTGGAATAACCATGAAAAGCATGACGGGCTACGGCAATGCCCAAGCCAGCAACGACAACGGTAGCGTAACCATAGAATTGCGCAGCGTAAACAGTCGCTACCTTGACCTCCAATTTCGCATGCCTGATGAACTGCGCATGGCTGAGATGCCGTTGCGCGAACTTCTCTCCAAAACTGTCGTACGCGGCAAAATCGAAGTGCGAGCAAGCTACAGCCGAATCCAAAAAGACATCTCCGCAACGTTGTCACCAGCCATGCTAGAGCAAGTGCGAACAGCCCATGATCAGATTAAGCAACAACTGCCCCTTGTTCAGACCCCCACCTTCGCAGATGTGTTGCAGTGGACCGATGTCAATAAAGCAGTCACAGATCCAATGCAATGGGTACCACTGGCACTTCATGCAGCCCAACAGGCACTCTCCGAGCTAGTCCAAACCCGAGAGCGCGAGGGAGCCAGACTAGTCGAGGTAATCAAAGGCCAAGCACAGCAAGCCAACGCAATTGTTGCTGCGCTGAAGTCTGACTTGCCTGCCCTATTACAATCCCAATCCGATCGAGTAGCCAAGCGCATGCGCGAAGCCTTTGATCAGGCCTGTCCTGAAGGGCTTTCTCATATACGTCCTGAAGAAATTTCCGAGCGACTCGCTGCTGAAGCAGGCCTGTTCTCGCTTAGAGCGGACGTGGCTGAGGAACTCGATCGGCTAACCCTGCATTTAACCGAGCTCGAGCAAGCATTAGATAACAGCTCGCGAGACGGCAAAGGTGTTGGCAAACGGCTTGATTTTCTGTTTCAGGAAATGAACCGCGAAGCCAACACACTTGGATCCAAGGCCGTTGACATGCGCCTGACGCGCGCTGCAATTGATTTGAAGCTTTTGATTGAGCAGATGCGCGAGCAAATTCAAAACATTGAGTAGCGTTCCGGCATCCCAATCGGCTCCGAAACGCCACCCAAAGTCATCCAGCGGGTTTATCCGCGACCAACGAAAGGCATGTTGGTGGCCATGATGGTCATAAACTGAACGTTGGTCTCAAGCGGATAGTTCACGATTTGAACGACAGACTGCGCCACATGATTGACGTCCATGCGCGGCTCTACACGGGTTGAGCCATCCGCTTGCAAAATCCCTTTTGCCATGCGGTCCGTCATTTCGGTAGCGGCATTGCCAATGTCAATCTGCGTACAAGCGATCCGATAGGATCGGGTATCCAGCGAAATAGACTTCGTCAGCCCGGTCACCGCATGCTTGGTGGCCGTATAAGCAATCGAAAAAGGCCTTGGTGCGTGCGCCGAAATCGAGCCGTTGTTGATGATGCGACCGCCTTGCGGATCTTGCTTTTTCATGAGGGCAATTGCTTCGCGCGCACAAAAAAACATCCCGTTTAGATTGACATTGACCACATCGAGCCACGTATCAACCGGTAGCTCTTCGATCGGCACGGCAGGTGCGCCGCGGCCTGCGTTGTTAAACAACACATCAAGACGACCGAATCGCTGCCCGACTTCACCAAACAGGGCTTGCACCTGCTCGTAATGCGTTACATCAGTAACTCGCGGATGTAATCGCTCGGACGGTCCCATGTCACGCGTTTGCTCAAGCGCATCGGCACGACGCCCAGCCATGACCACATCAAATCCGTCAGCGGCCAACGCCAGTGACACAGCCCGTCCAATGCCACTTCCGGCACCAGTGACCACGGCGACCCTTTTTGTTGATGTCTGACTCAAATCCGTCTCCTTGCTTGTCTAGTTGCCACACCAAGCGATGGCGCTTCTGCTATGCTCGTTGCATTGTATGCAGATGCGCGCCTTTGTTGTTTAGTCCCATGAGAAATCAGCCTGCCGGAAACGTTTTTTTAATCACAGCCCCTAGTGGCGCTGGCAAATCCAGCCTGGTCAACGCCTTGCTGGAAAACGATGCCGGGCTCCAACTCTCCGTCTCATGCACGACTCGGCCACCACGTGACGGTGAAGTCGATGGACGAGATTATTACTTTGTGACGCCCGAGCAATTCAACGCGATGCGAGGTAGCAACGAACTGCTCGAATGGGCACAGGTTCATGACAACTTTTACGGCACGCCTCGCGCCCCATTGACAAAAGCACTCGAGCTAGGACGCGATGTGCTGCTAGAAATTGATTGGCAAGGCGCCGAGCAAGTCCGACACATGTTGCCGGGGGTTACGGGCATCTTTATATTGCCGCCCTCACTTGACGCGCTCGAATCACGTTTGAGAGCGCGTGGCAAGGATTCAGAAGAAGTCATCGCCAAACGGATGGCCGCGGCAAGCAGCGAAATCGCGCATGCCCACGAGTTCGAATATGTTATTATTAATCAAGAATTTAGCGTTGCTTTACAACAACTCGAACAAATTGTGTCGAGTGCCCGCCTGAGATACACCCGACAAGCTGTTATGAATCCAGCACTGTTCGAGTCCTTTGGTCTGCCGCGCTAATTCGATCCATCAAAATCGTGGTGTTTGCAACACTTGACGGTTGACCGGTATCTGTACTGGCATTCCGTCGATAAACGCTATATCCTATTGTTTCAGTTAACTTTTTTGTGAGTACCGCCCAAATGGCACGCATAACCGTCGAAGACTGTCTGAATCAGATTCCGAATCGCTTTAAGCTCACGCTTGCAGCTACCTATCGTGCACGTGAACTTGCGCAAGGTCATGCTCCGCGTATTGACAGCCGGGACAAACCTACCGTGCTAGCCCTGCGTGAAGTAGCCGCCGGATTGACGGGCACGGAGATGCTTCGCAAGGTGCCCACTTGACCAGGTAGAGGAAAATGGGTTTTCCGGGGCTACGCACTGCATCAAGCGGATTGCTCTCGGCAATCAAGGTCGGCTCGCGCTTTGGTCGTCGCAGCAAGAGCTCACCCACTGCCCCGGATCAACTCGCAAACTCAGGCAATACTAAGACTGAGCAAGAGCAAGTTTTAGAACAAGCCTCAATTACCCAGCTCCAGAAGATCATCTCGGGCTACATGCCCAAAAAAGAAGTTGCCCGCGTCAAGGAAGCATACAAGTTTTCTGATCAAGCCCATCTCGGACAATTCCGTTCTAGCGGTGCCCCCTACATCACGCACCCCATTGCTGTTACTGAGATTTGCGCAGGCTGGAAGCTAGATGCCGATGCCTTGATGGCGGCACTGCTTCACGATGTCATGGAAGATCAGGGCATCCCCAAGACTGAGCTTGCGGAGAAATTCGGCACCGATGTTGCTGAGCTAGTCGATGGGTTGTCTAAACTAGACCGGCTCGATTTTGCGACCAAGGCACAACAACAGGCCGAAAGCTTTCGCAAAATGCTGTTGGCGATGGCGCGCGATCTTCGGGTCATTCTGATCAAACTTGCTGACCGTTTGCACAATATGCGAACGCTTGGTGCAGTAAGCCCAGAAAAACGCCGTCGCATCGCCAAAGAAACGCTTGATATCTATGCGCCCATTGCCAATCGTCTTGGCCTGAATGCGGTTTATCGCGAACTCCAGGATTTGTGCTTTGAGGCAATGTACCCAAATCGGTATTCTGTGTTGCAAAAAGCAGTTCTTGCTGCCCGCGGCAACCGACGTGAGGTGCTCACCAAAATCTTCGACTCTGTTCGCGCCGCCCTGCCAGCTGCCGGAATCGAGGCCGAAGTCACTGGACGGGAAAAAACCCTCTGGGGCATCTACAGAAAGATGACCGACCAGAAGAAATCTTTCTCTGATGTACTGGACATTTATGGGTTTCGTGTCATTGTGCACACTCTGCCTGAATGTTATCTGGCACTTGGCATCCTGCACCAACTCTATCGGCCAGTGCCTGGCAAGTTCAAAGACTACGTTGCAATCCCCAAGCTAAACGGCTATCAGTCGCTGCACACCACCTTGGTGGGTCCTTATGGCACCCCCATCGAATTTCAGTTCCGAACCCGTGAAATGCACAACGTGGCGGAACAAGGCGTGGCCGCTCACTGGATCTACAAGACCGATGATGTTTCTTTGTCCGACATCCAGAAGAAAACGCACACAGCTTTGCAATCCCTGCTCGATATCCAGAGCCAAACAGGTGACTCGGGTGAGTTTCTCGAGCATGTCAAAGTGGACCTCTTTCCTGATGCGGTCTATGTCTTTACGCCCAACGGCAAAATCATTTCATTGCCACGAGGGGCCACGCCGGTGGACTTTGCTTACTCGATTCACACCGACATCGGCAATCACGCGGTGGCCTGCAAGGTCAATGGTGAATATGTGCCCTTGCGCACCGAGCTATCGAGTGGCGACACGGTTGAAGTCATCACCTCTGAAGCCTCGCGCCCAAGCGCGCATTGGTTGAACTTTGCGCGCACTGGACGCGCGCGGTCCGAAATCCGCCACTACTTGCGTACAGTCCGTTATGACGAGTCTGTGTCATTCGGCAAGCGATTGCTAACCCA
The DNA here is from genome assembly GCA_021208885.1 of Burkholderiaceae bacterium. GTDB lineage: Bacteria > Pseudomonadota > Gammaproteobacteria > Burkholderiales > Burkholderiaceae_B > Algicoccus. The sequence continues at coordinate 11,283 of JAJOJF010000016.1, read as the reverse complement.
ATCATTGCACGAACTGAAGTTGGATTTTCCCGCTGACGACGACGGTACATGGGACAAGCTCATCAAAGAAAGTGGCGCCAAATCACGGGAAGAAATTTTGGCTGATATTGGATTAGGCAAGCGTTTAGCGGCTGTCGTTGCGCGCCGCTTCACAGCCGACCACCCATTGCTTGAGACCACGGCGGCGCATATTGATGTCGTCAGTGCGGCTCGGGCTGCGCCCATCCTCATTCAAGGCAATGAAGGCCAAGCCGTTACCCTCGCGTCTTGTTGCGGCCCATTGCCTGGCGATGAAATCGTCGCCGGCATTCGGGTAGGCACAGGCTTGGTCGTGCACACAGCAGACTGCCCGGTAGCCACTCGGGCCAAAGCGCGTGAGCCCGAGCGTTGGGTTGATGTGGCGTGGGATCACAACCATGCTAAGCACTTTCTGGCACGCATCGATGTCACCGCATTGAATGAGCGAGGCGTGCTCGGCAAGATCGCTGGTGAAATCGCCCAGGCCGACTCCAATATCACCAATGTCACCATGACCGATGACACCAGTGAATCTTTTGTGCTTAGTATGACAGTACAGGTTGATGACCGGAAACACTTGGCCAAGGTTTTTAGAGCCATTCGGCGTGTACCACAGGTCAGACGTATTGTTCGCCTCAAGGGCAATCATCATGCCAACCACAGTCAAAGCTAAGCAAACTATCGCTCATTGCTAATCTTGCATGACTGCCTCGAATGCCCGTGCAATGGCTAGAATTTTTTGATCTTGTCCGCCCAGGCCGGCTATCATGAATCCCACAGGCGCTTGACCAGGCCCTTGGCAAGGTAGGCTCACGGCACAGCCATCCATGAAATTAATCACGGTTGGGTTGCGCAACGCCAAAAGATTGGTTTTTGCGTAGAGGTCATCATCTTGTTCGAGCGGCTTGAGCGCTGGCGGCACGACGGGCACCGTTGGCATGATGAGCGCATCGATTGAGGCGAGCTTGGCTTGAACACGAGTGATCCACTGACGGCGGGCACGTTCAAGATCTGTGATGTACGTTGAGCTCAAAGTCTCGCCGCGCCGAATGCGCACTGCTACGCGTGGATCATATTGCGCTTGGCGGGTATTCAACAAATCGCCATGCCAAGCCCACGCCTGAGCTGCGGTGAAGCCGCCAGCGGCGTTCATCGTGGCGATCTCCAGCAATTCAGGCAAATCGAGGTTAACGACTTGCGCGCCTGACTGCTCAAGAAGTTCGCACGCCGCTGCAAAGGCGCCAGAGACAACATCATCCATGCCGTCTAAGACCAACTGGTCCGGCACCCCGAGCGTTAATCCTTCCAGCGATACGGCCGGTGGCACTGTCAACGGCTCGCCTGCCATGATGGATGCTAACCAAGCGCAATCCATGACACTGTTGGCGATCGGCCCAATTGAATCAAGATGCTTGGACAAAGGCAATGTACCTTGCATATCGATGCGACGTGCCGTAGGCTTGTAACCCACCACCCCACAAAATGCTGCCGGGATGCGAACAGAGCCACCAGTGTCTGTGCCAACCGCAGCCACCACCATGGCGTCGGCTACCGATACGGCTGCACCTGAGGACGAGCCTCCGGCAATGTGGCCAATTTGTCGATCCCATGGTGATAAAGGTGTCCCGTAATGCGGGTTTAGGCCAAGACCAGAGTAGGCAAACTCAGTCATGTTGGTGGTGCCCACAATGATGGCGCCAGCCTCGCGCAAACGCTTGACGACCAGTGCGTCTTCAGCGGCCGGTTCGGCATCGGCTAGCACCAACGATCCAGCAGTGGTGGGATAGCCAGCAATATCAAACAAGTCCTTGACAGAAATCGGCAATCCATCGATGACCGACAAAACCCCACCGCCTGCGCGTCTAGCGTCCGCATCGCGGGCATCCTGCATCGCCCGCTTATCAAATACCCGGGTAAACGTAACACCACCCTGCCCCTTTGGATCATGGATTCGCGCCAAAGACTGCTCGACCAATTGCACGGACGTCATACTTCCGTCGCGCAGTCGTGCGGAGAGGTTTTGCAGGGTGTAGGGTTTACCAGACAACATTTTCAGCCTCATCAAATAGTTGACTAAATGTTCCAAAGCGTATCATGTGAGCTCACTGATTGAGAGTTCTGTTGTCGTGCAGCCGAAGCCAACCCTTAGATCACAAAACGCCATTGCCGGCGTGGCGATTTTATTGTTGTCGCTATCCGTTCTCTCTGTGCTTGATGCCAGTGGCAAATGGCTGCTCACGGCAGGCGTATCCCTACTGTTGGTCATATGGTTCCGATACGTGGTGCACTTCGTGTTAATCGTGGGGTTGCTGATTTCACGCCGCGAGTTGCATCTCTTTAGAAGCGTGTCGCTCAAGTACCAGATTCTGCGCGGGACCACCATTTTATTTACCACCATGGGTTTTTTTTACGACGCTGTCGTATTTGCCTCAGGCACAAGCCACGACCATGATCTTTCTGGCTCCCCTGATCATCTTGGCGCTCGCTCCGTGGCTTCTAGGCGAACCTAAACGCATTTCACGCTGGACTGCCGCCGCACTGGGATTTGTCGGCGTCTTGATCGTCATACGACCCGGTTCAGGCCTCGCTCCCATTGGCGTGGTATTCGGATTGATAACGGCAGTGCTTATGGCAACACAGCATCTTCTGACACGCAAAGTCGCCGTAGACCATCCACTGACAACCATACTTTGGAGCGGGTTAATTGGAGCTATCGGTATCACAATGGCACTGCCAGTCGTCCTGCCAATGTTCGATAGCGCCTGGCAACAAACCCTTGGGCAATTGCCAATCTTCAGTTGGATGGTGCTGGTCTCACTCGGCCTGACTGGCGGTGTCGGACACCTGCTGCAGATACAGGCCTACCGGCTGGCTGCCGCGTCATTGCTGGCACCTTTTATGTACCTCCAGATCGTGCCAGCGGCAGCGCTTGGATGGTTGGTTTGGGGCGAATTTCCGGATATCGTGAGCTGGGTTGGCATTGCCCTCATTTGCGCCAGCGGCGCTGGCATAGCCTGGTACGAGTGGCACAGCTCGCGTCGTCAGGCAGCCTCTGCAGCAACCAATCGACCAGCATGAATCTCGACTACGCGTTGACAGCGTTTAGCCAGATTGGGATCGTGCGTCACCAAAACCAGCGTGGTGTGATGGTCTTGATGCAGTCGGAACATCAAATCAATGATTCTGGCTCCGGTAACCACATCCAAGCTGCCAGTAGGCTCATCGGCAAACAACAACGCCGGACGGCTAATAAATGCCCGAGCCAGTGACACCCGTTGCTGTTCACCACCAGACAATGTCGAGGGGTAATGATGCAGACGGTGCTCTAACCCAACCTCAGCAAGTGCTTCTTTGGCCGGTTCATCAGCGTCGTGACCCGCAAGTTCGAGCGGCAACATTACATTCTCAAGTGCGGTCAGATTTGGCAAAAGCTGAAATGACTGGAACACAAACCCGACATGAGAAGCACGAAACTTTGCCCGGCCGTCCTCATCGAGGGAAAATAAATCGGTGCCAAGGACCTTGACTTGACCTTGACTGGGAACATCTAGCCCGGCCATCAGTCCCAAGAGAGTCGACTTTCCGGATCCTGAAGCCCCGGTAATGGCTAAAGATTCACCCATCGCCACAGAAAAACGGATATCGTCAAGGATAGTCAATTCACCACCAGCGTCAGAGACGCGTTTGGTGAGCCCGATCACTTCAATTGCATTATTTGTCGTCATGATTAGATTGTCTCATTACTGGAATCGTTTTTTTAACAATATCCCGCTGGCTGGACTGACATTTGTCATGATCTTCGGGCTATTTCACCTTGGTCATACCCAAGCGGCTGCTCCCAAGGCAACCCTTGAACGTCCGATATTGATTGTGGGTGACAGCTTGTCTTCAGAGTACGGCATTAGGCGCCAAAGCGGCTGGGTTCAGCTACTCAGAGAAAGACTCGCTGATCGCTACACCACCCCACCGCCAGTCATTAACGCCAGCATCAGCGGCGATACAACCAGCGGCGGCATCACTCGCTTGCCCGCTTTGCTCAAGGAGCATGCGCCAGGTCTAGTCATTATTGAACTAGGTGGTAACGATGCGCTACGAGGCTTGGCGCTTGATATGACACGCAATAACTTGACACAAATGATTGAGCTATCTCAGCAAGCTGGTGCCGCCACCATTCTTACCGGTATCCAGATTCCGGCGAACTACGGGCCGGCTTACACCGAAGCTTTCAAGAACCTATATCCAGAGATTGCGAAAGCGACCGATACGATCTTGGTGCCGTTTTTGTTGGCTGGCCTTGAGACTGATCGAAACCTCTTCATCGAGGACGGTATTCACCCCTCAGAACAAGCACAACCAATCCTGCTTGAGAATGTATGGCCTGCCGTTGAACAAGCCCTAGCGGTTGGCAGGCAGTGACAACGCTTGGCGTTTGGACAAGGGCTCACAAAAACCCAGGTGACTATCTACCCGAAGCATTACCGTCACCGTCAATAATCGCCTCACCGTCTGGCAGGACCTGAACGTTAAACAAACGACGCAGAACTTGTAGAGCAGCCTGTTCTTCAGCGCGACCCCAAGCTTGGGCCAACTGCCCCTTGAATTGCGCCTGATTTGCTGCGGGCAATGGCTCGCCAGCATTAACAGCCTTGACCTCCAAGAGACTATATCCCATTGGTGTATCGACACCAATGACCTTTGGTACCTCGCCTTCAGGCAGTCTCATAACAGCATCAAGCTCGATCTGATTCAAATTACGAGCATCCTGACGAGAGACCACTTCGGCAGCGGCAAACCCCATCGCCGGCTGGCTACCATCGACAATGACGCTCAAGGCCGCCTGGCCAGCCTCGCGTGCAAGCCTTAACGCACCTTCTGCCACCAATTGTTCGCGGATTAATTCCTTGACTTGTTCCAGAGGTGGCACAGCCGATGGGTTCACTTTCTCTACGCGGAGCGCCACGACAGAACCAGGCGAGGTCTCGATCACACCGGAATTGAGTTTGTCTTGAAAAACCTCGGGCGAGAATGCGACTTGCAACACCCGCGGGTTATTCAGAATCTCTGCCTGCCCAGCCTGCAATGGCGCCTGCCGAACAAAAAGCTCTTCTGGCAATAACCCAGCCCGGGCCAATCCTTGCGCGCGTTGCAACTCAAGCCCGAGTTGTTGGGCGATGGGCTCGAGCGCATCACGTTGGTCATAAACGAGATTGGTCAGTTCCGTGGCCAAATCAGCAAATCGCACAGAGGCCATTTGCCGTAAAACCTCATCCTGCACCTCCTCTTTGACCTGGTCAAGTGGCTTGATACTGGCTGGCTGCACATCAGTGACCACGGCCACATGGTAACCAAACGGACTTTCAATCACTTCAGAGATCGTGTTGGGTTCAAGCTTGAAAACAGCATCTTCGACTTCCGGCACTAGCGTGTCCTTGGAAATCCAGCCGAGATCACCACCCTGATTCGAAGATCCAGGGTCCTGCGATAGTTCGGCTGCTAACGCGGCAAACTGGCTCGGGTCAGCTCGCAACTGGTCGGCAATTTCCTGGGCCTTGGCGCGCGCGGCATCTTTTGCAGCCTGATCGGCATCTGGCGCCACTTCACGCAAGATGTGACTCACCCGCCTTTGCTCAGGCTGACCAAAACGAGCCTGGTTCTGTTGATAGTACGCTTCGATCTCTGTCTCGGGCACTGACAGGCCCTTGCTGGCCGCGGCTTCATCCAAGACCACGAACTCCACATCGACGCTTTCTGGCAAGCGCAACTGTTCGGCGTTACTGTCATACCAAGCCTGGATGTCAGCGTCCGTGACTTGCACGTCTGCCTCAAATCCTTCCGCATTAAATCGTCTAAGTGCCACAGTGCGCTCTTGGGTCAATGCTGCCATGAGCTCATCGGCCACTTGCTTGGGCACAGCCGCCGTCGAACCAATTGGGCCAAGCACTTGAGAAAGGATCAAGTCGCTGCGCACCCGCATCTCAAAATCCGTCGGTGTCATGCCTTGGGCAGCTAACACCTGCCGATAACGTTCTGGCGAAAATACGCCGTTTTCCTGCACAGCTGGAATATTGGCAATGGTCTGTCGCACCTGATCATCTGAGACGGTGTAACGACCCTGCATAGCGGCCTCAGCGATCACGCGCTGATTGATCATGTCATTCAAGATCCGTTCACGAAACGCCGGCGTGTCGATCGCCTCGGCATCAAACTGGGCGCCAAGCAACCGACGCAGCTCTTCCAACTGGTTGCGACGCACCGCGTCATACTCGGGCTGCGTAATGGCAACACCGTTGACCTCGGCAAGCTCCTTGTCACGTGACATGAAGCCGACATAGCCTTCAATTCCGAAAAAAGCGAATGCTGGCACCACCAACAACAACAGAACCAGTTGCATCCAGCGGCGATGCGATCGTATGAAATCAAACATGGACGTGTGAAGCCTGTAAATTAAGCCTGTCGAAACATGTCGCCGAGTGTAACATTGGCAGGTACGCCCTAGCGGCACAAACCCGTTTGTGATCGGGATTGTTTGGCCTCCAAATTACCCCATCGCTGGTGAGGATTGATTGTTTAGCTACCGTCACGGATTTCATGCCGGCAACCATGCCGATGTGCTCAAGCACTGCGTTTTGTTGGGCGTCTTGAATTATTTCAAGCAAAAAGAGACGGGGTTTGTGTTCGTCGATACCCACGCGGGCGCTGGCTTATACGATCTAACCGGCAAATGGGCCAACACTCGCAGCGAGTATGCCGATGGCATCGGCAGGCTTTGGTCTGCCAATCAAGCGCCAGAACTTGTAACCCATTACTTAGCGGAAATCAAAGAACTCAATCCCAACGGTGAGCTCTCTCTTTACCCGGGCTCACCGTGGCTCGCTTTACAAACGATTCGCACGCAAGATCGTCTGAGGCTATTTGAACTCTTGGCTGCTGAGGCTGATGTGCTTGCCCACAATCTGGCGCAACAGCGCCGCCTTGCCCCTCGGGCCATCAAGCTTGAGGTGCGTGATGGATTCGCCGCATTAAAGTCAGTGCTGCCACCCCCAACTCGGCGTGCGCTAGTACTGATCGATCCCGCATACGAGAATAAGCAAGACTACCGATCAGTCGTCCAAACCATCAAAGATGCCTTGACCCGCTTTTCGACCGGCTGCTATCTGGTCTGGTATCCCCGTGTCAATCGTCTGCAGGTCGAGCAAATGCTCAAACAGTTGCAGCATTTGCCCGGCATTGAATGGCTGCAGGCAGAATTAACCGTCAGCAAGGCCCCGGTGGATCAACATGGCTTGTTTGGATCGGGCCTACTGGTCATCAACCCACCCTATACCCTATACAAACAACTAAGCACTGCATTGCCCTGGCTGGCAAAAGAACTGGCCCAAGACAGTCATGCTGGCTGGAAACTTCGTTCAAGCTCACACAAGACAGCCAAAACGACGCAGACAAACAAAACGACCAAATCATCGATACCACCACCCGTCGCTAGATCAAGACGCTAGCCGTGGATCTGGTTCAGATGCTCTCGTTGGGGCTAAGGTATCGCCATTGTCCAACCGGCAGGTTGCCAAGCTTGATCTTTCCAATCCTGACTCGCTTTAAACCCACCACTGACAGGCCCACAAGCTCACACATGCGCCGGATCTGCCGTTTTCTTCCCTCTTTGAGCACAAACTTCAACTGATCCTGGTTTTGCCAGGTGACCTGCGCAGGCTTTAATGCCTTGCCGTCTAGCGACAAACCATGGCGCAATTTAGCCAATCCCTCTGCCGAGAGTTTGCCATTAACACGAACGAGATATTCTTTTTCAATGTCGCTATCTTGTCCAATCAACTGCCGTGCGACCCTTCCATCTTGGGTCAAGACCAACAAGCCGGTCGAGTCAATATCAAGCCTTCCCGCAACAGCAAGGCCGCGCAGATGCTCGCGCCGAAACACAATGCCAGACCTATCTTCAGAAAATCGGTTCTCAGGGGTAACCAGCGTGACAGCCGGTTTGTAACCGTCTTCGGCTTGACCTGACACCAGACCTATTGGCTTATGGATCAAAATGGTCACGCTGGCGCGTTGCTGCGCCTGCCCGCGCTGATCCAGTACGATACGCTGTGTGGCAAAGGCCTTATCGCCTAGGCCTGCGACTTGCCCGTCAACGGTAACCAGTCCGGCAGCCAGATAGGCATCGGCCTCGCGACGAGAGCACAGCCCTTGTTGAGCCATCAATTTAGAGATACGAATTTTTTCCATAGACCACGCGATGATACCTCGCTACAGCAACACCGAGACGCCGAAGCCAACAGTTTTGCTAGCCCACTGGAGCAAACAGGTTGACCCACTGGCTGACCGAATTATCCGCCATTGGCTGACCCGGCCCGGCGCGCTGACCGCTGGTCTGCGCGAACTCGGTGAACTTAATCTGCGGGTGGTGCGTCAAGGCACGGTACCACCTAAAGTCGATGAGCAAGCTGCCATTGGCTTGCCTGAGCAACGCTGCGTTCATGCCCGCGAGATCTGCATGTCCATCAATGGCACAGACTGCGTTGTGGCTCGCTCTGTCGTTGGCATACGAGCCAGTTGCGGCCACTGGCAGGCAATTGGTCGGCTTGGGCGGCGCCCACTGGCCGATATTCTTTATGACGATCGTCGCGTCAGCCGCAGTGCATTCGAGACAGCACGTATTCGCATGCCGCACCCGCTAGCTCGGTTGGCCTCAATCACGAACCATACGCCTGCGACCGGCAAAAACCTGACCTATTGGGCCAGGCGTTCGGTGTTTTGGCGTGGGGGCGAGCCCTTGTTGGTATCCGAGTGTTTTTTACCAACGTTTTGGGAGATCGTGCGCGCCCAAAGCCGTACAAATGGGTAATATCGCTCAATGACACTTAATCTCTCTGCGACATCCCAACACAACGCCCGAGTGCTGACCACCGCGCAGGCGCTTGGCGGCGCGAGCCCTGCCATCATCGTCTCGCTTGGCGGCTTGGTTGGGCAGCAGCTAGCCAGCAACCCTGCCCTGGCAACGTTGCCAGTCAGCATTTTCAATCTGGGGCTGGCCATCGGTACGCTACCGGCAGCCTGGGTGATGCGCCGACATGGCAGGCGACTTGGCTATTTATTCGGTGCAGGCTTGGGTATCGTCTCTGGCCTGGTGGCGGCATTTGGCATTTACCAGCAATTATTCGTGATTTTTTGCCTGGGAACGATGATCGCCGGGTTTTATTCTTCTTACGTGCAAAGCTATCGTTTCGCCGTTGCCGATGGCGCACCCGAGGATATCAAGCCTAGACTCATTTCATGGGTCATGATTGGCGGACTGTTTGCGGCCGTGATAGGACCGCAGACTGTGATCTGGACTCGAGATATCGTTCCTTGGGCACCCTTTGCAGGCAGTTTCGTTGGTCAAGCCATTCTGGCCGCTCTGGCCATCCCGGTCATATGGCGTTTGAGATCTGTCACGACCCAAAAGCCAATCGAGTCTGCAGCTCATGACAAGCCAAAACAGGCTGGACGCTCACTCAAAGAGATCGCGAGCCAGCCTCGGTTTATTCTGGCGGTCACTGCGGGCGTTGTGTCTTATGCGCTGATGAGCTTTGTGATGACAGCAGCGCCGATCGCCATGGTGGGCTGTGGTCACACTGTCGGTGAGGCCGCACTAGGCATTCAATGGCATGTCTTGGCCATGTTCGCACCAAGCTTCTTTACTGGCCGCCTCATACAACGTTTCGGGGTCAATACGATTACTGCTCTGGGCCTGATAATCCTGGCGGCATCTGGCGCTGTGGGCTTGGCCGGTCTTGATCTTGAGCACTTCTGGATTGCGTTGGTGCTTTTGGGCGTAGGCTGGAACTTTGGTTTCATTGGAGCCACCACCATGGTGACTTCTTGCCATCGCCCAGAGGAAAGAAACCGGGTGCAAGCCATGAATGATTTTCTGGTGTTTGGCTCCGTGGCAATTTCCTCGTTCGCCTCGGGCAAGCTCTTGTCAGTGGCCGGCTGGGAAATCATCAATTGGATGATCTTCCCGTGTGTGGCGATCGTATTGCTCATGATGGTCTGGGAACGCCAACAAAAACCGGTAGCTCCATTGGCTTAACGAGCAGTTCTGTTAGCGCACAATGCCAAAAAAATGAGCTGCATAGCCAGTTTTAAAAACCGACTGCCTGCCCATCTCGGCGGCTGTCACTGGCAGCCACATAACCATCTTCTAGGTCACCAGACAAGCGCCAGATAAACTGACCTGAGCCAAAATCCATGTAGGGATCATCAACCGACTTCAGTTGATGGCCGAGTTTCTTTAAACCGGCGACCACCTCGGGCGCCATCGTCGACTCCACGTCCAGCGTGAAATCGCGGTTGACCTTCCAGCGTGGAGCGCAACACGCTGCCTGCGGCTGCTGGTCATAATCAAGCATTCGAACCAACGTCTGCAGGTGCCCCTGCGGCTGCATGTCTCCACCCATCACGCCAAAGCTCATGACTGGTTCGCCATTGCGGCTTAAAAAAGCTGGAATGATGGTGTGAAAAGGCCGCTTGCGTCCAGCAACCACATTGGGCGAATCTGCCTCCATGGAGAAACCAACACCACGATTTTGCAAGCTAACGCCCGAATCAGGCATCACCACACCCGACCCAAAACCCATGTAGTTAGATTGAATAAACGAAACCATCATGCCGGACTCATCGGCTGCAGACAGATAGATTGTGCCGCCAGCGTCGGGAACACCTGGCCCAAAATGGGTCGCTCGCGCAGGGGCAATCAGCTTGGCACGCGAAGCCAAATAAGCTGGATCAAGCAAATGCTCAGCCGCCACTGTCATGCTTCGAGCATCAGCCACATAGCGGTACAAATCGGCAAACGCCAGCTTCATTGCCTCAATCTGCAGATGATGGGAGGCAACAGTGTCAAGGCCTAAGCCTTTAAGATCAAAATGTTCAAGAATGCCAACTGCCATCAAAGCAGCAATGCCCTGCCCATTGGGTGGAATCTCATGCAGTGTATAGCCTCGGTAATCCTTGGCTATCGGTTCAACCCAAAGTGCTTCATATGAAGCAAAGTCATCCAGCGTATGGGCACCGCCATGCTCGCCCAAGAATTGGACCAATTGATGAGCGAGCTCACCTTCATACATAGCCTTGCCACTCGTTTGACCGATCAATCGCAACGTTTTTGCCGCGGCAGGCCAACTGAAGCGCTGACCAACCACGGGAGCCTTGCCACCGGGCATAAAGGCTTGTGCAAACCCAGGCTGATCCTTTAACTCCGGCACGGCAGCG
>JAJOJF010000030.1 GCA_021208885.1 Burkholderiaceae bacterium | reverse complement strand
CATTAAGCCTGGGGATAATCGTACCGGCGTTAGAAACTTCACCAGTGACGGTGCCCGTGCCACCGAAGGTGGTGCCAGATTGAACGTCAACGCCTGAGGCCAAGGTAGCGAAGAGGGCGAGTGTGCCCTGTTGTACGATCGTGCCACCGGAGTAGTCGTTAGCACCGTTTAAAGTCAGGGTGCCAGCGCCGGTCTTGATCAACTGGCCCACGCTGTTGTTGGAGATCGTGTTGTTTAGCGTCAGATCAAAGCCCTGGGTGTTGAACTCTACGGGCCCTCGTAGCTTGAACACATTGTCTAGCGCGAGCGTCGTGTCAGCCTGCACCACGGTGTCTGCCGCCATGATCACTTCGCCGCTGCTTGTAGCCGAATTCAAATCCAGCGCTAGGGTGCCAGCTTCTACTGTTGTGCCGCCAGCATAGGTATTGTTGCCCGCCAACTCAAGAATACCGGTGCCACGCTTGATCAGCCGTCCAGCGCCGGTGACATCACCGTTTAAGAGCACCAACTCGCCAGCGGTATCCACGATCAGGTCTGAGCTCAGTGTTACCGCATTTGCCAGCGTCAGGTTGGCCTTGCCGGCTTGAAGCACCACCCCGCTGCCGGCTGATTCCAACACACCGGTGCCTAGCGCCGTATCTGATGCAGCCACAATGGTTCCACCTTGCAATTCGGTGCCGCCGCTATAAGTGTTCACACTAGACAAGGTAAGTGCACCCGCACCGGTCTTGATCAAGCGACCCGAGCCAGACACTACACCAGATGCCGTCACCGCGTTGGCGCCTGTAGCCAGTGTTGAGTTGCCAGCTACCGATATTGCATTGGCCAGCGTCATGGCGGCATTGGCTTGCAGCGTGGTGCCAAACGACAAAGCAATACGGCCCGTGCCTGCCGAATCGCTCTGCGCGAGCACCAGCGTGCCAGCTGAAATGGTGGTGCCACCTGTATAGGTATTAGCACCAGACAGGGTCAAGACGCCGCTGCCAGTCTTGACCAATTGCCCAGACCCAGACACCAAACCCGAGAGGGTGGTGGCAAAGCTGCCAGTGTCCACCCGACTGTTCGATGAATTCAGGGCAATGTCGTTAGCAATGTTCAAGGCATCAGCACCAGCTTTAAGCGCCGCATCATCAATGGCGATCTGGCCTGAGCCGGCAGCTGTATTGTCTAGCAAAGACAGAGCGCCAGAGCTGACGGTGCTGCCCCCGCTGTACGAGTTTGATGCATTAACTAACGTCAGCGTGCCCGAGCCCGATTTGGTCAGACCACCGGCACCGCTGATCTCACCGGATAGCGTCGTATCAAAGTCACCGGTCGCTACTTGACTCGCCGTAGACTGCAGCACGATGTCATTGCCGATGTTTAGGCCGTCAGCACCTGCTTGCAGATTAGCGTTACCGATGGTGATCGTACCAGTGCCAGCGGCACCACTTTGAATCACTTCCAAACTACCAGCCGAAAGTACAGTGCCACCCGAATAGCCGTTTGCGGCGAACGAGTTATTCAAAATCAGCGTACCTGACCCGGCTTTAACAAGCGATCCAGTGCCAGATACTGGACCGGTTATCTCAATAGCATAGCCATGCGTGTTGATGGTCACACTGCCAGTCAAATCAACGTCTCTGCGAATTTGCAGGTCAGCATTGGCCTGCAGCGTACTGCCGTCTCGCAAATCAACATCACCGAGGCCAACCGATGCACTTTGCCCAAGGGCCACTGTGCCTTGGGCTACTCGCAGGCCCCTTTGGGTGTTTACTCCGTTAAGGGTCAACACACCAGGTCCAGCTTTAACTACACCACGACTGCCGTTGATGCTACCCTGAACGACACCCTCTCCAGATTCATCAATCGTCAAAACATGACCATTTACGTTCACATTTTGCGCGGATAACCCATTAACGACCAAAATTGTCGCTGCGCCGATGTTCACATCATCTGCATATATTTGCGCACCTGCAGTCGAGACCCTTCCACCGTTAATGTTCACTACACCACTATTGATGGTCAGTGAGCCTAGTAGGCTCGTTGTGCCAACTACGCCATTAAAGTTGATCAACCCAGAGCCTGCTGTAATCATGACATCATTTGATTCGTTGGCTTCTGAATTCAATATCGACTCGAATGTCACAACACCCCCGGCAGCTCCACTGACAGTGGTGTTAATCACCAACCCATCATTGGCTTGGACAGCGCCATCAAAAGTGATGTCACCACCAGCGCTGGTATAGGTACTGTTAGTCTGAATGTCGCTTGTCGAGCCAGCCGTGGCTCTATAGATCTGATTGCCAGTAGAGGAGACATCCGAGAGTTCAATCTGGGCTGAGGTAATTTCAATGCCAGAAATCGCGCTTGACGCACCGACTGAAGCCAACCCCACACTCGTATCGGCGATGATTTCAAGGTTATGGTTACCGTTAAGTGAGCCAGTCAGAAAAACCTCACCTCCCCGCAAGACAACATCTGAGGAGAGCGCAATTTTGTCTAGATATTGAGAGCCAATTGTGGTGATGTTCGAGGACAATTGAACAAGACCCTCAAGCAAAACAGAGCCTAAGGGATTGTTCTGTCCAATCCCGCCTGATAAAACAAGTTTGCCATCCGCTCCATCTGCCTCCAAATACTGCGTGCCGCCCGTCGTGGCATCGATTGCCCCCGAGATAGTCAAGCGATTCTCAGTAAGAACGTCAGTAAATATCTGAGCGCTACTCTGCAATTCAATGTCACCACTCAGAACATTGTTACCTCCGTAAGAGCTAATCACAGCGATATCCGTGGGCGAAACAGCTTGACCCATCTGGATCGCGTTACTCACTGATATCCCGGTACTCAAGACAGCTTGGGTGCCCGGGTTTTGACGGAAAGATCCAATGATGAGCTTTCCGGACCCGAGCGCATTATCTGAAAGAACAGCGAGAACGCCTTCGGCAACAACAGTATTGCCGCTATAGGTATTAGAGCCAGATAACGCGAGCTCACCCATGCCTGTCTTTGTCAAACTACCAGCTCCGCTAACGTTTCCAGCAATAGTCAACACCGAACCAGACTCAATCGCTATTTCACTATCACCAAAGTCATAGCTCGCAGCAGTCATACGCACGTCGCCACTGTTAATGACCTCAATGTCATTGAGCCCAGTGATGACATTGTTAAAGCCACTGACGGCAATTCCATCAAAAATCAACTTCTCTGACAATTTGCCAGTGTCAAAAGCGATGCTGCCAACGATGTTCGCACCAGACTGCACAGTAACGGTATTGGCAGCGGTATTGGTTGTGCTTGAATCAAGGTATATCGCAACACCATTGGCCGATGAAATGGTGCCCTCGACGGTTAGATTGATTGCACCTTTTGAGTAAATGCCGTAGGAGCCTGTTCCTGTAACGACAATCGAACCTGCGTTGGTGATCTGAATGACATTATTCAGATTAGTTAAGCTAACACCATGGGCATTAGACCCGCTAGTCTGAATAGAGCCTGATCCCGAATTTGTGATGATGTTAGTTACCGTCTGATTGGAGTTGGAGATCAAACGAATGCCGTCAGCATCAGCCCCAGATGTTGTGATGGCGCCCAAATTAGTGATGGAATTTCCTGCCGAACCAGCCAACGTGGCATTAATAAACATGCCAGCCGCATTACCACCTGCCGTGATGATGGAACCTGTCGAGTCGTTTATAAATATGTTGCCGCCCCCGCCAGACCGGCCATTAACACCTGATGAAATTCCATATCCGTTAAAGAAAGCTCGCGTGTTTAACGTGCCTGCGTTGGTCACAGTTGATGTGTTGCCCAGCCCGACTGTGGACCCGTTGACGTTAAGAACGACACCGGGCTGAATATTAACCGTGACATTGTTTACCGAAGTGTTCGTTGGAACTTGAATGCCAATGGAGCCCGGATTCGTACCAGCAATCGTACATGTGACAGTCTGGCCTTGCGTAGGGGTGTATGTGTCGCATCCCCCAACCGATGTCTGCGCCTGAACATGACTCATCCCCCATGCTGTTAATGCACTGGCTACTGCCAAAGTAACCAGGTTGATCTTGAATCGGTTGGAATTTGTTCTCATGGTCAACTTTCGGAAGACTGGACAAAAAGGAGTTATGTCGAGGCTAACCAACATCTGGCAACGGTAGGTATCGCATTGTCATAGCAATTATTCGGGCCAAGCATGACCAGAAAACAAAGAGCAGCAAAGCCACCTTTTCAGAGCCTAATATCGACCTAATTGCTATTAACTCACCAAACAGCAAGGCCTACAAGCAGGATTCTGTGCGACAAAATCACCACACCCACGGCACAAACCGCTTGGATTGATGTCGATATGCCACATATTGAGGGAATTGCTTAACGAGGAAGTGCTCTTCGACCGCGGACTTGAACCACAGCACAACCACGAGCGCACCCCACGTATACCAAGCCCACCAACCTTCAATCACCACTGCGCAGCCGGCAGCGAACAGCATGAGACTGGTATACATCGGGTGGCGTATCCATTGATACGGCCCTTGGGTCACCAGTTGGCCACCTTCTCGAGGTTCAGGTATCACATTAAAGTTGCCTGGCCGGTTAACAGTGAGCGTCCAGACACCCAACGCAATCGAGGCCGCGAATAGTCCCGCACCGAGCGTGCCAAACGTCACCTCCGGCCACGCGCGGTAGACCTGCCACAACAGCGCTGCCAACAAACCGAACTGTGCGAACACCAAACCGTAGGACATCTTTTTTCCGATTATTACTTCAGTCCTCTTGCCACTAAAAACGTCTCAGAGGACTTGTCACGTGAGGCCTTGGGTTTACGTTCCACTACTTTGACAAATTGAGTTTTTAAGTTCTGTACGATCTGAGAAAAACCACTGCCATGAAACGCTTTCATGATGAGCGCACCGTCTGGCTTTAAATGTCGAGCGGCGAAGTCTTGCGCTAATTCACAAACGTGAGCGATGCGCGCTGAGTCAGCACTCGCGACTCCCGATAGATTAGGCGCCATGTCAGAAATCACCAGATCAACTGGCTTGCCCTGTAGCTTGTCTTCTAGCGTATGCAGTACCCCGTCATCTCTGAAGTCACCCAGAATGAAATCAACACCAGCAATAGGCTCCATTTCCAGCATATCGAGCGCAATAATCTGACCATTGATCGAACCATCAGAGCGCTTTAAGCGCTCGCGCGCGACTTGCGACCAGCTGCCAGGAGTAGCGCCAAGGTCCACCACCACGTCGCCTGGCTCAAGGAGTTTTTCTGTGTCGAGAATCTCCAGCAGCTTGAAGGCCGCACGTGCCCGATAGCCCTTTTGTTGGGCTAGCTTCACATAAGGGTCCTGGATGTGCTGATTTACCCAGTTTTTAGAGAATTTCTTCTTGGCCATTAACGTACAATCTCGAAATGTCTGAATCACACACACCCTTAAGCCTGTCTAGTCAGGCTCGCAGTGCGCTTAGAGGCGCTGCCCACTCCTTGCGTCCCGTCGTTCTGATCGGCGATCAAGGGCTCACACCTGCCGTGCTCAAGGAAATTGACTTGGCACTGAACGCGCACGAACTCATCAAGGTTCGCGCTGGCGGACAAGAGCGTGAAGAACGCCACGAGATGCTCGCCCAAATCTGCGAAGAACTTGGCTGTGCACCGATACACCATCTGGGCAAAACCTTGATCCTGTACCGCCCGGGCAAAAAGGGATTGTATTCGGTTGCAGCCGGCCTCGCTGTAGCCAAGGAGCCGCGCACAACGCGCAAGGCCAGCGAACCGCACACCCCCAAGAAACTCGCTGCTCAAGGCAAAAAAGCGCCTCGTAAAACTGCTGCCAACAAAACCGGCTCAGCTCGAACCGCTAAAGACTCGGCGACAAGCAAACCCTCAATCAAGGCATTTTCCGCAGAGCGTGCCGGTTTAGGCAATAAACCCAAGCGACCAGCGAGCGCCGGCAAACCCGGCTCCAAACTGCGCGCCCCCGCAAAAAATCGGCACGCAGTGCACTGAGCTTGCGTGCCGGGGCTAGACGCAGCGCCAAATAGAGGCGCCTTGGTATCTAAGGTTTACTCATAGTGAACTGACAGGATTTCGTATTCGCGCTGACCCGAGGGAGCGGCGACGACTACGACGTCTCCTTCGTACTTGCCAATCAAGGCGCGAGCAACTGGGCTGGAGACCGAGATCTTGTTGTGACGGATATCGGCTTCGATATCACCCACGATCTGATAGACCACCTTGTCCCCGGACTCGAGATCCTCGATTTCAACCGTGGCACCGAACACAATACGACCGTCGGTATCGAGTTCAGCCGGGTTAATTACCTGAGCGTTCGAGAGCACACCATCAAGCTCGCTAATACGGCCTTCCACGAAACCTTGGCGCTCACGCGCTGCGTCGTACTCGGCATTCTCTGACAGGTCACCTTGCGCGCGAGCCTCGGCGATGGCTTCGATAACAGCCGGTCGCTCAACATGCTTTAATCGATGGAGCTCTTCTTGCAGGCGCTCAAACCCTGCAACGGTAATCGGAATAGCAGACATAACAATTTCCCGCCTCAAAATAAAACCCCGGCCAACATGAACCGGGGCGCGACTTCTTAAACGTATTTTGTGGGAAGTTGGGGAAGATTGCAAGTAGGGTTGGCTTGGCTGCGTCTCACCAACCCGATCAGTCCAGTGCCGGTCTGACCGAGCATCCTATGCTTGTGCTAGCTGCTCGAGCAAATGCATAAAGGCCCGAACGCTAAGCTCAGCATCGTCATTCGTCGTCATCTCCAGCGGATTGTGACTGATACCGCTGTTTAATCCACGCACAAATAGCATGGCCTGCGGCATGATGTTATGCATCTTCATCGCGTCGTGGCCGGCACCGCTGGGCATCCGATAGACCGGTAAACCCTGGGCCTTGACCGCCGTCTCCCAGCGAGCCTGCCACTCAGGTGCCGAGGGTGCTGCTGCAGCACGCATGATCTCTTCGAGTTCAAACTGCACACCCCGGCGTTGACATATCGTCTCTAATTCGGCTTTTACGTCGGCAACACAAGCATCACGAACCTCGTTGGTCGTCGCCCGAATATCAAGGCTAAAACGGCATCGCCCAGGCACCACATTCACAGAGCCGCTCGGTACCTCGAGCATGCCCATGGTCCCCACCAGATCAGGTACCGACGCAGCACGCTTTTCGAGGTACAGCGCGAGCTCTGCCACGGCCGCAGCAGCATCACGACGCATGCCCATGGGCGTGGTTCCAGCATGGCTAGCCATGCCTCGCACCTCACCCACGAAACGCACGCTGCCATTGATGGATGTCACCACGCCCAACGGCAAATCGAGCTCGTTTAGAACAGGACCTTGCTCGATATGCACCTCCACGAAACCGAAATAGTTACTCGCATCTCGTTTGAGCTTGCCAATATCCTGAATAGACAGCCCCGCCTGCCCCATGGCTTGGCGCATGCTCACGCCATTGGCATCGACCTGATCGAGCCAGTCCATGTTGAACTCACCAGTCAAGGCGCCTGAGCCCAGAAACACTGCCTTATAGCGCTGCCCTTCTTCTTCGGAGAATGCAACCACCTCAATACCAAATGGCAAGCGTTTTTTTTGTTTGGCGAGTTCCCGCACGCAAAGCATGGGCGCGAAGATTCCCAGACGCCCGTCATACTTGCCACCGTTGCGCACGGTGTCATAATGACTGCCGGTTATTAGTCGTTTCGCAGTTTTGTCAATGCCGTGGTAGATCCCAACCACGTTTCCAACCGCATCAATCTGGACCTCATCGAATCCACATTCCTGTCGCATCAACTGCGCAATCTGCGCCGCGCATGCCCGGTGCGCATCGGTCAGGTAGGTGACGGTCAACTCGCCACGTTCAGCGTAGCCCGGTTCACTGTGGACAGCGAGTTGTTCGCACCAGTCCCACAGTTGGTTACCCAACACTGGTTCGAAACCGAACTTGTCGTTTAAGCGGATCTCGGCAATGCGATGAATGTTGCGCAAGGCTTCTTGGCGCTCAAAATCGACGGGATTGTTCAAGCGACGCTTGAGTGTTTGAACAGTCTCCCGTAGGGAGAGGCCAGTGCCGCGAGGCCCCTGCACCGCCAGCACAAACGGAAACCCAAACTGGCTGGCATAAGTCGCCTCGAGTTCCGCGAGCTCACTGACCAGGCCTGAGTCGACCTGCTTAATCGTTGACAACACACTCGGTTGCGCCCTGATCAGTTCAAGTTGTTGCGATGGTTCCGCCTGGCGCACGGCATTTACGAGTGCCAGTTTGAGCGATGTGAGCGTGTTGTAAGGACGATACGCCAGCGCGCTTTCCGCTAGCCAGGATGCTGATCCGTACACGCCATCCAAGGCAAGCAAAAACTCTTGCTCGGTGGCCTCATTCAGTTTTTTGAACGTTAGCGTCATCTTGGACTTCTCAACATTGACGCACCCGATGCGCCAATGAAATCTGTTGATCAAGGCACTGCCATGTAGATTGTATACAGTTCTCTCCAAATCACCCAAGCAAGGTAACGGCCACTTAAACTCTGGCCACACCCAAATAACGCTCGCAAGTTGCCGAATCTGCCATCAACGCATCCATTCGTCCCTCAAACCTGATCTGACCCTGTTCAAGCAAATACACTCGGTCGCTGACAGCTTGCGCAAATGCGAGATTTTGTTCAGACAACAAGATGCTGACGCCTTGGGCCTTTAGGGCCATCACCATGTCAAGCATGCGATCCACAATGATGGGCGCAACACCTTCGGAGGGTTCGTCAAGCAGCAGGACAAGCGGGTTACCCATGAGCGTACGTGCGAGGCTTAGCATCTGTTGCTCGCCACCACTGATCTGATTGCCCATGCGATCCATGAGTGCGGCAAGATTAGGCAAATGCGTAAAGATCGTCGGCTCGTCCCATCGCGGGCCTGACCTGCCGTCTGGCCACTGATGAACAGGCTGGATTCCCATTTGAAGGTTCTCGCGTACCGTGAGTCCCGTAAAAATCCGGCGCTCTTGCGGCACATAACCAAGCCCGCGTTTCGCTAACTGATGAGTGGCCATGCCACTTACCGGTTGGTCAAAAAGTGTAATCTGGCCACTGAGCTTGGGCACCAAGCCCATCAGGGATTTCAGGAACGTAGTTTTACCAGCGCCATTGCGGCCCATCATGGCCACTACCTCGCCTTGATTGAGCGTGAGGTCAACCCCAAACAACACCTGCGCACGGCCATACCAGGCGTTGAGGCTTGAAACGGTCAGCACGGGCTTGGTCACGACACTCCACCTCGATGGTCTGGGGTTTTGACGGCTGTCCGCCCAAAATAAGCTTCGGCGACCTTTGGATCCGCCTGCACCTCACCGGGCAAGCCTTGGGCAATGATTTCGCCGCGCGCCAACACCAACACTCGGTCAGCGTAGCCAAACACCACGTCCATGCTGTGCTCAGTAAACAGAACTCCTATCTGCCTGTCTTTGGCCAGTTGCCGCGTCAGAGCCATTAGCATCTGCCGCTCAGCCGGTGCCATGCCTGCGGTCGGCTCGTCCATCAGCAATAGCTTTGGCGAGTTCGCAATTGCCATGGCTAGCTCCACACGCTTTAAGTCGGCATAAGCCAGGCTCTGGCAGCTGCGATCAGCCTGCTCTTGCAAGCCAACTTGCTCAAGCACTGCCAAGGCATCTTCTTGGCGGTACTGCCCTGCCCTGGCAAACAAACTCGTGAATTGGTGATCGTGCGAGAGCATTACCATTTGCACATTCTCTCGCACCGTCATGGAGCCAAACACGGCCGCTGTCTGAAACGTGCGCCCCACCCCTAGGCGCCAGACGGCTCGGGCAGGCAGCCCAACCAGGCTCCGGTTTTCAAAGCCGATCTCACCCGCATCCGGCAGTAACTGGCCATTGATCATGTTAAAGGTAGTGGACTTGCCAGCACCATTGGGCCCAATCAAGGCGACAAGCTCACCAGAATTGACCGTGAGATCCACACCCTGCACCGCCTTAACACCGCCAAAGGACTTCGAGAGGCCACGCACGGTAAGCAGGCTGCCGCTGCTCATGACCCACCCCGTTGTTTTAGCAGACCAGATGCCATCTGTCCGTAACCGGCCAGACCCCTCGGAAACAAGAGCACGAGCAATAAAATCACAGCGCCTAAGGCTGCACGCCAGTAGGCTGAGTGCTGTGACACGGTGTCAGACAGCCACACAAAAGTCGATGCGCCGACCACAGGACCAGCCAGTGTCTGCACACCACCCAACATCACCATCACCAAACCATTGATCGATTGCGCTACGCCCAAGACATCGGGCGCAATGCTGCCCTTAGAGAATGCGAACAAGGCACCGGCTAGCCCCGCGACAGTGCCAGTCACCACGAACCCCATCCATTGAATGCGATGCACGTCGATGCCGATGGCTTGCGCACGCATGCCTGAGTCACGTGCGGCTCTCAAGGCGTAACCGAACGGTGAGAACAACACACGGCGCAGCACCCAGATGCCAGCAGCCATGCACCCCAACGCCAGCCAATAGTAGGCATTGGGTTCAGAGAGCCAATCAACCGGCCAAAGCCCGATGATGCCATTGCTGCCGCCTGTCACTGCATCCCACTGAAACGCAATTGACCAAACAATTTGGGCAAACGCTAGCGTCAGCATGGCAAGGTAGACGCCAGAGAGCCTGACACTAAACCAGCCGAACAATAACGCGCCGAGGGTGGCTGCTAGCGGTGCCATTGCAAGCGCCAGAGGCATGGGCAAACCTGCAGACGTAACCAGCAGCGCCGCACCATAGGCACCCAAGCCGTAATAAGCGGCATGGCCGAATGAATGCATGCCAGCTGGCCCCATCAGCAAATGCAAACTAGCAGCAAACAGCACCGCCACCGCCATGTCGGTGGCTAGAACGACGGCATACGGAAACGCTTCACTCCACACGGGCATGGCTGCTGCTACTGCCAACGCCACCAAAGTCATCGTGCGCTGTGCGGTCGACGGCAAGCGCCAAGGTTCTTCTGGTGCGGCATAGCTTGCCGCTGATTGTGGCTTGCCAAACAAACCCCAAGGCCGCCAGATCAGAACAGCCGCCATTACCAGAAACTCAGCCACGAGCGTTAACTTGGGAAACGCTAGCTCAATACCAAACACCGTCACTACGCCTACCCAAATGCAAAGTGCCTTGACCACCGACACCACAATGGCGGCCACAAATGCACCTGCCAGTGACCCCATCCCACCGACGACGACCACCACAAAGGCAGACCCCAAGATAGTGAGGTCCAACTCCAGGCTTGCCGGCTCACGGGGCAACTGCAATGCGCCACCCAAGCCTGCCAAGCCGGTACCCAAAGCAAATACCGCGGTAAATAGCCAAGCCTGATGGATGCCAAGCGCTGCCACCATTTCACGATCCTCGGTCGCGGCCCTCACCGCACGTCCCCAGTTCGTGCGATGCATCAGCCACCAAAGACCCGCGAGCACGGCGGGACCGACCACCAACAAGAACAAGTCATAGGCTGGAAACGGCTGACCCAGAATCTGAACCGCACCCTCTAGGCCAGGCGCGCGGGGTCCAAGCAGCTCCTCAGGCCCCCAGATGATGAGTGCAGCGTCTTTGACCACAAGCACCACCGCAAAGGTGGCCAACAGTTGAAACAACTCTGGCGAGCGATAGATACGGCGCAACAAAAAAATCTCAACCAGCGCCCCAAATGCGCCGACGATGACGGCAGCCAAGGGCAAGGCCACCCAGTAGCCTATTGAGCCACCAAGAACTGACACCAGGCTGTAGGCCAGGTAGATGCCAAGCATAAAAAAAGAGCCATGCGCAAAATTCACAATGCGCATGACCCCAAAAATCAGCGACAGGCCAACAGCCACCAGAAACAGTGACGATGCGCTCGCAAGCCCGGTAAGCAACTGCAGTGCCAGACCCGTCAAATCAGCCTCACAGGTTGTGCCTGGTACGCATCACGGCTTGGGCCGTTTGGCCGCAGCCTCGCTGCCTGGTGGCAAGACGGCAGCACCATCCACATAGCGAAACCCATCCATGACACCTTGGCCATCAACAAGCTTGGTGCGGCCCACAAAGCTGCCCATGGTCGACTGATGGTCTTGGGCTCGATAGATAATCTCACCAAACGGCGTTTGCACCTTCAAGCCCTTAAAGGCCTGAATTAGCTTGTCGGTGTCGACACTGCCAGCTTTTTCGATGCCGGCGGCCAAGGACACAATGGTCGAGTAGCCCACAATGGAGCCTAGACGCGGGTAGTCGTTAAACTTGTCCTGATAGGCTTTCAAAAATGCCTGGTGTTCGGGCGTGTCTATGCCATACCAAGGGTACCCTGTAACAAGCCAGCCTTCCGGGGTCTCGTTTTTAAGAGGGTCGAGGTATTCGGGCTCACCCGTTAGCAGACTCACGACCTCCACACCATCAAACAAGCCTCGGGTGTTGCCTTCGCGCACAAACTTGGCCAAGTCGGCAGCAAAGAGCATATTGAAAATCGCATCAGGCTTGGCATCAGCCAAAGCTTGCGTGACGCTGCCAGCATCGATCTTGTTGAGTGGCGTTGCCTGCTCGGCCACAAACTCAATATCCGGTTGCGCTTGACGCATCAACTGTTTGAAGGTTTCCACGCCCGACTGGCCGTATTCGTAATTGGGGTAGACCAGCGCCCAGCGTTTTTTGTTCATGGCGACTGCTTCGGGCACCAGCATGGCCACCTGCATGTAGGTAGACGGACGCAAGCGGAACGTGTATTCGTTGCCCTGCTCCCAGACCAACTTGTCAGTCAGGGGTTCGCTGGCCAGAAAAAACACCTTTCTCTGACGTGCAAAATCACTGACGGCTAACCCAATGTGCGACAAAAACGTGCCCGCCAGCACGTCGACCCGGTCGCGTGTCACTAGAGCTTGAGCGACTCGGACAGCGTCACCAGGCGTGGCACTGTCATCGCGCGTGATCAGTTCGAGCGGGCGACCGATGACGCCACCCTTGGCGTTGATCTGGTCAACAGCTAGCTCCATACCCAACTTGTAGGGCTCTAAAAAAGCCGGCAGGGCTTTGTAGCTGTTAATCTCTCCAATTCGGATTGGTGTCTGGGCCCACCCCACCGCACTCACCACCAAAGTCAAGAATGCCAGCGAGCTTGCGGCTGCCCATCTAAAAATGATGCGAAACACTTGATCTATCTCCTGAAATGGCTAGGTTTTTTTGGGGGGCCATTCATATCGGCGGTTACAGTGGGGTCGGTACAGTCCTCTGCAAGTCGGACAAATTGTAAAATGTAGTAGTTACTACATTTTAACTGTAGTCCATTGACTGCCGTGACGCAAGGGTCTATGAACTCTTTTGTCGGAACGATATATCTCTTTTGGATTTTTGGATTGCTTCATGAGTGCCTTTTGCGAAGAACGTGTTCTAAGTGTTCATCACTGGACTGACCGGCTTTTTTCTTTTACCACCACCCGTGATGCTGCCTTGCGCTTTAGCAACGGGCACTTCACCATGATTGGCTTAAAAGTCAACGACAAGCCACTGTTGCGTGCTTACAGCATTGCAAGTGTCAACTATGAAGAACACCTTGAATTCTTTAGCATCAAGGTGCCTGATGGACCACTGACTTCTAGGCTGCAGCACATACAGCCCGGCGACACTGTGATCGTAGGGCGCAAACCCACGGGCACCCTGCTGATTGACTATTTATTGCCTGGCAAGCGCTTATATCTGCTTGGCACTGGCACTGGTCTTGCCCCTTACTTAAGCATTGTGCGCGACCCGGAAACCTATGAGAAGTTCGAAGAAGTGATCGTGGTGCACGGCGTGCGCGAAGTCGCTGAACTTGCCTATCGTGATCTATTGACTCGTGAACTGCCCGAACATGAGCTCTTGGGCGACATGGTGCGTGACAAGCTGCGCTACTACCCAACCGTGACGCGTGAACCATTCGAGCATCAGGGCCGCATCACTGACCTGATCGAATCGGGCAAACTTTTCGAAGACCTTGGCCTGCCTGCGCTTGACCCTGCGATTGATCGGGCCATGATTTGCGGCAGTCCCGCCATGCTGCGTGATTTAAAGGCCATGTTTGAGGCACGCAGCTTTAAGGAAGGCAACACCACCACTCCCGGTGATTTTGTGATTGAACGGGCATTTGCTGAACAGTGAACTTGACCTCAGGCCGCACCCCGCGTCAAAGCAGGGCGCAAGACACCCGCGCTAGCCTTTTGCAGGCAGCTATAGAGGTGTTTTCTGAGTCTGGGCTCAATGGCGGCAGCGTCTCCCGGATCGCCAAGCTTGCCGAGTCGCACGATCGCATGATCTATTACTACTTCGGCAGCAAAGAGGGCTTGTTTGTTGCCACGCTTGAAGAGATTTATCGGCAATACAACGAGGCTGAATCACGGGTTGAGCTCAATCTGGAACAGCCCGTTGATGCGCTAAAGACCGCCACCGTGTTTTTTGTGCGGTATTTCCGTGACCATCCCGAGTTTGTCACGGTGCTCAACAGCGAGAACCTGCATAAAGGCAAACACATCGGCCGGTCGCTACTGGCCAGCCAATTTTCCAAGCCAGCCATTGGACTGGTGCACCGCGCGCTACATGCTGGCCAAGCCAAAGGCCTATTTCGCGTGGACGTGTCCTCTAGGGACATTTATGTCATGATCAGCGCAATGGGTTACTTTTACCAATCTAACCAATACACTTTGTCGGCATTTTTAGACGAACCGCTACGTGATCCAAAGCTGTTTTATCAATGGGAAGCGTTTGTGGTCAAGGCCGTGCTGCGCACCGTACTGAACGACTCGGTGAAATTAGGGCAATTCGAATGAGCATCTGTCGCAACCCATGAGCACTGAATTTTTGATTGTTCGCCATGGCGAGACGCCCTGGAATGTTGAGCGTCGGATCCAGGGCTGGCGCGATATCGACTTAAACGACAACGGTCGCGAGCAGGCCACCCGATTAGCAGAACGACTCAGCCACCCGGGTAACCCGCATGCGCCACTGCATGCGATCTACAGCAGCGATCTGTCTCGTGCCCGATCAACGGCTCAAGCGGTGGCCAAACGCCTGACTTTGCCGCTCGGTCTGATAGAAGGCATTCGTGAACGTAACTATGGTGTGCTCGAAGGCGTGCCATTTGACCAAATGCACGAGCACTATCCTGAGGTCGCCACGGTCTGGCAAACACGCGACCCCGACGGCGTCATTCCGAAGGGTGAAACCTTGCGCGAATTTCACGCGCGCGTCACGCAAGCACTCGAGTCGCTCGCTGCCAAACACCAGCAACAACGGGTGCTCGTGGTCACCCACGGCGGTGCGATGGACATCCTGTGGCGTGCGGCCACGGGTGAACCAATTGAGACACCGCGCAAAGTCGTGATGCTAAACGCGAGCATCAATCGCATTCGTATCACAGCCAGCCAAACTGGCTTTGAGTGGTCACTGATCGATTGGGGCGATGTCAGTCACCTTCAAAACTCAGACAACGACGTCGTGGCGTAGTGACGTGATTGTCCCGTTATGAACGCCTGGGCTTACGCGGTGCGTTCATCGCCAGACGATCATACAGCCAGGCTGGCAAGAGTTTCATGAGCCGTGCCACGATGGCCATCTGCCACGGAATGACGACATAGCGTCGTTTGGCAGCAATCGATCGGGCAGCCCGACGGGCAAACTCATCAGCCGCCAACAAGAAGGGCATGCCATAAGGATTCTTGGCGGTCATCTCGCTTTTAACGTAGCCCGGTGCAATGGTCACCACATCAATGCCTTTGGGCTTGAGTTCTAGTCGCAAACTCTCGCAGTAGGTGGCGACAGCAGATTTGGAAGCACTATACGCACTGGCGCCTGGCAAGCCCCGCACACCTGCCACGCTGGCAATGCCCACGAGCACGCCCTGGCCCTGGCTCGCCATCAAAGGCACAAACGGTTCGAACGTGGCAACCATGGCGATCACATTGATGTCGAAAATGTCTTTAAACACTTCGAAATCTTCAGCACACTCGGTCAGCGTACCCGCACTCACGCCCGCATTCGCAATGACGATATCAACACGTCCGACTTTCGACATGAAATCATGGGCAGCCGCGTGCAAGGCGCTGCGGTCACGCACATCAACGGCATAAGTGTGCACCGTGGCAGACAATTCAGTCGCTAAGGCCTCAAGCCGGTCGGCGCGGCGAGCCACGAGCCCCAGAACATGGCCTTGGGCAGCGTAATGCTTGGCTAAAGCCTGACCAATGCCACTTGAGGCACCGGTGATAAAGACTGCCATGGTCACCGGCCCCTCATTGGCTGCTAACCTTTTAGCGATTCATGCAAGCTTTGCAGTGAATATACCTGCAAGCCTTTGCCATGACGCAGGTAATGCATGCCCTGTACGGCAGCCCACGCACCAGCGATTGTGGTGTAGTACGTCACACGGTTTGCCAAAGCCTGCGTACGAATCGCTCTCGAGTCGGCAATTGCATTGCGACGCTCTTCCACCGTGTTGATAACAAGCCCAACCTCACCATCGTTTTTAAGCAGATCCACGACATGGGGACGACCCTCAGCCACTTTATTGACCGCCACCACATCAATGCCCGCTTCTTTGATGACCGCTGCCGTGCCACGCGTTGCCACGATGCTGAAGCCAAGCTCTGAAAGCATGCGAGCGACTTCAACCGCGCGCGGCTTGTCTTCGTGCTTGACACTGATAAATACACGACCAGATTCAGGCAACTTCACGCTTGCCGCTATTTGCGACTTTACAAACGCTTCAGCAAAACTTGCGCCCACGCCCATGACCTCGCCGGTGGACTTCATCTCAGGACCGAGAATGGTGTCAACACCAGGGAACTTCACGAAAGGAAAAACAGCCTCTTTGACCGAGAAGTACTTCGGTATAACTTCCTGACCCAAGCCTTGGTCATCAAACGAGCGACCAGCCATGGCGCGCGCCGCAATCTTAGCTAACTGCAAACCCGTGGCCTTGGAAACAAACGGCACTGTACGAGAAGCACGTGGGTTAACCTCCAGCACATAGACTTCACCGTCCTGAACGGCAAACTGCACATTCATCAGCCCATTAACTTTTAGGGCACGCGCCATGGCTGCTGTCTGGCGCTTGATTTCTTCAATAGTCCCGGCAGGCAGCGAATACGGCGGCAAGCAGCAAGCCGAGTCACCCGAGTGCACACCGGCTTGTTCGATGTGTTCCATGACGCCACCGATAAATACACGCTGGCCATCACACAAACAATCCACATCAACTTCAATGGCGTGATTCAGGAAGCGATCGAGCAAAACCGGGGAATCGTTACTAACCTTGACGGCTTCACGCATGTAGCGCTCAAGATCGGTCTGCTCATGCACGATCTCCATGGCTCGGCCACCGAGCACATAGCTAGGTCGCACCACCAGCGGATAACCGATGTCTTGCGCATGCGCGAGCGCCTCTTCTTGTGTGCGAGCCGTGCGGTTGGCCGGCTGCTTAAGCCCGAGCTTTTGCAGCAGCTTTTGGAAGCGTTCACGGTCTTCCGCCATGTCAATTGAGTCAGGGCTTGTGCCAATAATCGGCACCCCGTTGGCTTCAAGCGCACGGGCGAGCTTTAATGGCGTTTGGCCACCGTACTGCACGATCATGCCGATTGGGTTTTCTTTATGGACGATCTCGAGCACGTCTTCGAGTGTGAGGGGCTCGAAATACAGCCTGTCTGAGGTGTCGTAGTCAGTCGACACTGTCTCGGGGTTGCAGTTGACCATGATGGTCTCAAACCCGTCCTCACGCAAAGCCAACGCTGCATGCACACAGCAGTAATCAAACTCGATGCCCTGACCGATTCGGTTTGGACCACCCCCAAGCACAATGATCTTGCGCTTATCCGTTGGCTCAGCCTCGCACTCTTGTTCGTATGTGGAGTACATATAGGCCGTGTTGGTGGCGAATTCAGCCGCACAAGTATCCACGCGCTTGTAGACCGGACGCACACCATGATGATGGCGCAACTTGCGGACTTCAGCTTCTGTGGTGTCCAACAAAAACGCCAGACGACGATCCGAGAAGCCGCGACGTTTTAACTGCCAAAGCGTGTCGCGATCAAGGTCGGCAAGCGTGCGCTGCTCTAACGCGAGCTCAATGTTGACGATCTCTTGGATCTGAGCAAGGAACCAGGGGTCAATCTTGGTCAGTTGATGCACTTCGTCAAGCGTAAATCCCTGAGCAAAGGCGTCGCCCACGTACCAGATCCTTTCTGGACCAGGCTCGCCGAGCTCGATCTGAATTTTCTCCCTGTCGGTGGTCATCTGGTTTAACCCGTCAACCCCGATCTCCAGGCCACGCATGGCCTTTTGCAGAGACTCCTGGAACGTGCGGCCCATGGCCATGACCTCACCCACAGACTTCATTTGAGTGGTCAGACGCGCATCGGCTTGCGGAAACTTCTCAAACGCAAACCGTGGGATCTTGGTGACGACGTAGTCAATGGTTGGCTCAAACGAGGCCGGCGTTGCACCACCGGTGATTTCGTTCTTGAGTTCGTCAAGCGTGTAACCGACTGCCAGACGTGCAGCCACTTTGGCGATCGGGAACCCGGTGGCCTTCGAAGCCAGTGCGGACGAGCGCGACACGCGCGGGTTCATCTCAATCACGATTAACCGACCATTTTCCGGGTTCAGCGCAAACTGAACGTTCGAACCACCTGTGTCGACACCGATCTCTCGCAATACCGCGATCGATGCATCGCGCATGATCTGGTATTCCTTGTCAGTCAGGGTCTGTGCCGGTGCCACGGTAATGGAGTCACCCGTGTGTACGCCCATCGGGTCCAAGTTCTCGATGGAACACACAATGATGCAGTTATCTGCCCGATCGCGCACCACTTCCATCTCATATTCTTTCCAGCCAAGTAGTGACTCTTCAATCAAGAGTTCGTTGGTTGGCGAAGCTTCAAGGCCACGACGACAAATGGTTTCAAACTCTTCGGGGTTGTAAGCAATGCCGCCACCGGAGCCGCCGAGCGTAAAGCTCGGTCGAATCACCATCGGAAAACCAATCGAGCCGGTTTCTGCGGAAATACGTCGCTGAACTTCCCACGCCTGCTCCATGCTGTGCGCCACACCAGACTTGGCAGACTCCAACCCGATAGACGACATGGCGTCCTTAAACTTTTGGCGGTCTTCGGCTTTCTCAATGGCATGGGCATTAGCGCCGATCATCTCCACACCATACTTTTGCAGCACACCATGACGCTCAAGATCAAGCGCGCAATTCAAGGCAGTTTGTCCGCCCATGGTGGGCAACAAGGCATCGGGCTTTTCTCGTTCGATGATTTTTTCCACGGCCTGCCAGGTAATCGGCTCAATGTAAGTCACATCAGCCGTTTCAGGGTCGGTCATGATGGTGGCCGGGTTGCTGTTGACCAGAATGGTGCGATAGCCCTCAGCTTTCAAGGCCTTGCAGGCCTGTGCGCCGGAATAATCAAACTCGCAGGCCTGGCCAATGATGATGGGGCCAGCGCCAATAATCAGAATGCTTTGGATGTCAGTACGTTTGGGCATGAGCTACTCAGTGCGTCGCATTGGCCATCAGGCCCATGAATTTGTCAAACAGCACAACGATGTCGTGCGGGCCAGGGCTAGCTTCGGGATGGCCTTGGAAGCAAAAGGCCGGACGGTCGGTTAACTCAAAACCCTGCAAGGTGCCGTCAAACAGCGAGACGTGGGTCACACGTGCGTGTGCCGGCAGGGTTTTAGCGTCAACCGCAAAGCCGTGGTTTTGAGCCGTAATAAACACGCGGCCAGTATCGAGGTCTTGCACCGGATGGTTCGAGCCATGATGGCCCGTCTTCATCTTGACCGTTGAAGCACCCACTGCCAGACCCATGATCTGATGGCCCAAACAGATACCAAAGAGCGGCATTTTGCGATCCAGGAAGACCTTGGCCGCCTCAATGGCGTAATCACAGGGATCGGGATCACCGGGCCCATTGGACAGAAATACGCCATCCGGGTTCATGGCCAACACCTTGTCAGCCGGTGTCTGTGCGGGCACCACCGTGACCTTGCAGCCGCGCTCAACCATCAGGCGCAAGATGTTGTGCTTGACCCCAAAATCGTAAGCCACCACGTGTGGGCCAGTGCCCGAGCCTTGACTAAACCCCTCGCCAAGCTGCCAGACTGATGAATCCCAGTTGTGCTGATTGTCGACTGTGACGGTTTTGGCTAAGTCTTGCCCCGTCATGCCCGGGAAACCTTTGGCTAGTGAAACGGCTTTGTCGGCATCGGAACCAACAAGCAAGCAAGCACCCTGAGCACCCTTGTCCCGCAAAATGCGCGTGAGCTTTCGGGTGTCAATACCTGTGATGCCCACCACGCCTTGCGCTTTGAGGTATTCTGGCAATGATTGTTGCGATCTGAAGTTCGACACACGCAGCGACAAGTCACGGATGACCAAGCCTGCGGCATGAACTTTGGTCGACTCGGTGTCCTCGTCATTGATGCCTGTATTGCCGATATGCGGGTAAGTCAACGTGACGAATTGTCCGCTGTAGCTTGGGTCGGTGAGGATTTCCTGGTAGCCCGTCATCGCCGTGTTAAAGACGATCTCGGCAACCATGTAACCGTCCGCACCGATGGACTGCCCGTGAAATACGGTTCCGTCTGCCAAGGCTAGAATTGCAGGGGGAAACCGATGGTGGTTGTCCCCAGGAAAAAGAGATGGCAGCACGCTAGACCCCGGATTCAAAATCAATAATCAAACCTTGCAAGTATAACCTATGCCAACTTTGCTCGAAGCACTCAAACAAACCACTACCGTTGTGGCTGACACCGGCGATTTTGAGGGGATGAAACGCTTCTCCCCGACCGATGCAACCACAAATCCATCGCTTATTTTGAAGGCCGTGCAATTGCCTGCTTATCAGACCCTGCTTGACCAAAGCACCGCACAAAGCAAAGGCTTGCCGATCGACCAAGTAGTCGACCGGCTGCTCGTGGCATTCGGCACCGAGATCCTGAAGATCGTGCCAGGTCGCGTCTCAACCGAGGTCGACGCCCGCTTGTCATTTGACACGCAAGCCACGATTGACAGGGCTCGCCGCATCATCGCTCTCTACCACGAGCAAGGCATCGACAAATCGCGCGTGCTCATTAAAATTGCCTCGACCTGGGAAGGCATTGAAGCTGCCAGGGTGTTGCAGCGAGAGGGCATTGCCTGCAACTTGACGCTGCTCTTTAGCCTGGTTCAGGCAGTGGCCTGCGCAAACGCCAAAGTCCAGCTGATTTCCCCGTTTGTTGGCCGCATTTATGATTGGCATAAACAGCAAGCCAGCAGCCAATGGGATGAGGCGGCCAACGCTGGCGCGAACGACCCGGGAGTGGCCTCGGTATCTCGCATCTATGCCTATTACAAGACCCACGGCATTGCCACCGAAATCATGGGCGCGAGTTTCAGAAACACCGGCCAGATCCTGGCCTTGGCGGGCTGTGACTTATTGACCATCAGCCCGGAATTGCTGGCTGAACTCGATGCAACGCAAGGCGAACTCGCAGCCCGCCTGACACCAGCGTTCGCCAAAGCCAATGCGCCCGAGACGCTTGAACTGACTGAGTCAACGTTCCGTTTTCTGCTCAATGAGGACGCCATGGCTACCGACAAACTTGCCCAAGGCATTCGAGCGTTTGTGGCCGACGCACAAAAACTCGACAGCCTATTGGGAGCCCGCATGTCTTGAAACGCCATGAGCGCCACCGAAACTGAGCAAATTGCGCCACAACTGACCATCGACGGCCCTGTGGCGACCATTTCGCTGTCTCGCCCGGCGGTGGCCAATCGACTAACCCCTGCTGACCTCGATACGCTCAATGCCCACATCAAGGCAGTCAATGACAACCAAGACATTCTGGTGCTGCAGCTCAAGGCGCATGGCAAATACTTCTGCTCAGGCTACGACATTGGCTCGCTCGGGCAAAACAGCGCTCCAAGCTCACTTTATTTCGGACAGACGGTTGACCATCTGGAGCAAGCGCGCCCGGTGACTGTGGCTGTGATTCAAGGCGGCGTATACGGCGGCGGCACAGACCTCGCATTAGCGTGTGATTTTCGGATCGGCAGTGAACAAACCAACATGTTTATGCCTGCCACACGCCTAGGTTTACACTTCTACCCCGGTGGCTTGAGACGATACGTCACCCGGCTGGGCTTAAATCAAGCCAAACGATTATTTCTCACCGCACAGAAAATCGATGCCAGCGAGATGCTGCGCATCGGGTTTTTGACTGACCTGGTGCCAGCGCCTGAACTAGACACAAACGCTCAAGCTTTGATCGAAACACTCGTCCAAATGGCACCCATTCCGCTGTTGGGCGTAAAGTCCCACCTAAACCGCATTGCCAGTGGCGAGCTAGATATTCAAGCCATCGAAACCTTGGTCATGCAATCCGAAAGATCGCGAGACTTGCTTGAAGGTGCGCTGGCATTCAAGGAAAAACGGCCGCCTAAATTTAGCGGACAGTGACATTCACGGCGCAACTGACGCCGTGGCAATGAAGGAGACAGACAAATGACAACCATCGCGTTTATTGGCCTGGGCAACATGGGTGCGCCCATGGCTCGCAATCTCATCAAAGGCGGACTAAACCTGCGGGTATTTGACGTTATAGAGTCACTTGCCGTGCCGTTCTCGGATCTAGGTGCCACAGTGTGTGACAGTGCCGCGCAAGCGAGCGTTGGCGCGCAGGTGGTCATCAGCATGCTGCCAGCCAGTCAGCACGTGCAGGCGCTCTACTTGGGCAAGGACGGCCTGCTAACAAAACTGACACCTGGCACCCTGGTGATTGATTGCAGCACGATTGCACCAGATACCAGCCGACAGGTGGCGCAAGCCGCTAACGCACTGAACCTAACCGCCATTGATGCGCCGGTATCAGGCGGCACCAATGGCGCACAAGCTGGAACGCTGACCTTTATTGTCGGCGGCAAGCCCGATGCTGTTGAGCGCGCAAGGCCAGTGCTTGAATTGATGGGCAGCAAAATCTTCCATGCTGGTGATGCAGGTGCCGGACAGGCCGCCAAAATCGCCAACAACATGGTGCTGGGCATTCAAATGATCGCAACTGCAGAGGCATTAAATCTCGGCATAGCCAACGGCCTGGATCCCAAGGTATTGTCAGACATTATGGCGCAAAGCTCGGGGCGCAACTGGACACTTGAGGTCTACAATCCGTGGCCTGGCGTCATGGACAATGTGCCGGCAGCGCGAGGCTATGAGGGTGGGTTCGGCGTGGACTTGATGCTCAAAGACTTGGGCTTGGCCATGGACGCTGCCGAACAAAGTGCTTGCGCTACGCTGCTTGGAGACTTGGCACGCGAGATCTACGCTGAACACAGCCAGGACGGCAATGGCAAGCTCGATTTCTCGAGCATCTTGCAGATGATACAAAAACGCTCTGGACAGCGCTCTGCCTGACTGGCCAGCGTTTTTTACGAACTCGCGTGTAAGGCCCCGCTCTTCAGGGCGAGAGGTTGTCAAGCTGGCTTGCGTTCCATGAGTGCCCAGGCCACTGTGCCCGCATCAACGTATTCAATCTCACTGCCAGCGGGCACACCACGGGCAATGCGGGTAACGATCAAGCCTTTGGATCGCAATACTTCAGACAGGTAATGCGCGGTGGTGTCACCTTCAGCAGTGAAGTTGGTGGCTAAAATCACTTCACGTACCAATCCATCATTGACCCGGTCTATCAGGCGAGTCATCTGGATTTCATTGGCACCCATGCCTTCCAAGGGCGCGATGCGTCCCATCAGCACAAAATAAAGCCCTTGATAGTTATGCGTCGACTCGATGATGTTCTGGTCAGCGGCTGTTTCCACCACACACAACAAGCTTGGATCACGAGAGGCACTCGCGCAAGTCGGGCAAATTGTTTCTTGTGCAAAGCCGTTGCACTTTTCGCAATGTTGCAGATTGCTAAGTGCCTGGTCCAGTGCCGCCCCCAAATTGCGAGCGGCATCTGGGTCATGCTGCAACAAGTGGTAGGCCATCCGACGGGCCGTGCGCACACCCACCCCAGGCAATGCACGCAAGGCCTCAACCAATGCCACTAGCGCCTGCGGCTCAGGCAGGTGCGGATGCATACTTAGAACGGCAACTTCATGCCCGGCGGCAACGGCATGCCGGCGGTCACCGAAGCCATTCTTTCTTGGGCAGTTGCTTCAGCCTTGCGCAAGGCATCATTAAACGCAGCAGCGACCAGGTCTTCGAGCATGTCCTTGTCCTCACCAAGCAAGCTAGGATCAATTTCAACACGCTTGACATCATGCCGACACGACATCGTCACCTTGACCAGATTGCCGCCCGCAGCACCCTCGACCATCAGATCAGCCAGGGCTTCCTGGGCTTTTTTGAGGTTCTCCTGCATCTGCTGAGCCTGACGCATCAAGCCAGCCATTTGTCCTTTCATCATGTTTTTAGTCCTTGAACAACATACAAACGGGTTTCACCATAACTCGAAATCATCTAATTCGGTGTATCAGCCGCACGCACTGACCCCGGCACCACATGCGCACCGAACCCCTCGATCAAAGCATTAACAAACGGATCCCGGCGCACGACTTCTTCGGCCTGGAGCTGCCGTTCGCGCGCCTGTGCATCAGCAATCGACTGGGCAGAGGCACCTTCGGCTAGCTCACCAACCGCCACTTTAAGCTGAACCGGGCGCCCGATTGTCTGTGCGAGCACCTCGGAGAGGCGTTTGACATGTCCACCCTGTGTCAGCGCTGAAGTGGGCACTTGTAGCGACAAGGTGTCACCACTGGCAGCCACACAGGCTGACTGGGTAGCGAGTTGCTGCGCCATGCCTGATAAAGGCAGGCTCGCCGCAAAATGCGGCCAGTTCTGCACGAAAGTCGCATCAAACTTCACGGGCCCGGTTTGAGCCGTCATCGGCGCAGCATCGGCCTTGGTCACATTGGACGTGTCTGCCCTCTGAGCTGCTGGCTCCGGTGGCGCAGGTTTCTGGACATCCGGCTCGGGAGCTGCCTCTATCGCTTGGGCAGAAGGCTCAGGCGTCAGAGTTTTTTTTTCAGCCTGAGGGGGTGGTGGTGCTGACTGCAATTCGGTCTGTGGCGATTCGGTGTCGACTTGACTGTCAACTTTACCGCAGCCTTCACTGTCAACAAACGACAGCATCTTTAAACACACCATCACGAATCCAGCGTACTCATCAGGTGCGAGCGTCATTTCCTGTCGGCCATGAACAGCCACGGTGTAAAACAACTGCAACAGATCTGGCGCCATGGCCTGCGCGAGCTCACGCTGCTCAGCATCAAGGGCCTCAGGACTGGTTGGATCGCCTGGCACACGCTGCTCAATGGCAAGTTGCGACAACAAAACAGCAAGATCGGCTAGCGCAGCCCGAAACGAAATGCCCCTGGTAGCCAAAGCGTCTGCCACTGCCACCACACCAGGCGCATCACACCGCATGAGCGCTTGCAGCAATCGGGTCAAGTGCGTCTGGTCAACACTGCCCAACATGGTACGCACGGCTTCCGTACTCAAGTTGGCACTGCTGTAGGCAATGGCCTGATCAGTCAGGGACAAGGCATCACGCATAGAGCCTGATGCGGCCTTGCCAAGCAATCGCAAAGCCGCTGGCTCAAATGGCACACCCTCTTGCGTGAGCACCTTATCCAGGTAGTCAGCCACAGCCTCCGGCGGCATCTGCTTGAGATTGAACTGCAGGCAGCGCGACAGCACCGTAGGTGGAATTTTCTGGGGGTCCGTCGTGGCCAAAATAAACTTGACATGTGGCGGTGGCTCTTCAAGTGTTTTTAACATTGCGTTAAACGCATGCCCTGAGAGCATATGAACTTCGTCGATCATGTAGACTTTAAATCGCCCGACTGCCGGTGCATAGACCGCCTGCTCGAGCAGCTGGGTCATCTCTTCGACGCCACGGTTTGAAGCAGCATCAAGTTCGACGTAGTCCACAAATCGGCCACTGTCGATTTCCGTGCAGGCACGGCACTGCCCACAAGGCGTGGCAGTGATGCCCGTTTCACAGTTGAGCGACTTGGCCAGAATCCTTGACAAAGTGGTTTTACCGACACCGCGGGTGCCGGTGAAGAGCCAGGCGTGGTGCAAGCGGCCGGTTGACAGGGCGTGCGTGAGCGCTCGGACCACATGATCCTGTCCGACCAGACTCTCAAAATCTCGCGGCCGCCACTTGCGGGCCAGAACCAAATAACTCATCTCACCTGTCTGTGCACGCACGCTGTGCACCGTGTTGTGATGGAGATCCAGACGATGGATACCAGGAGGCGAGCCTTACTCCGGCACTGACTCGGCACGGCTATGGCTGCTTCGTTCCCGACCTGACCAGATTCACCGCTGGGTCATGCGAAGGGGCCCGCCCATGTGCATTCTAGCAGGCTACGACGCCACCCCTTGGTCACTGCACCTCTAGCCAGAGGTCCTCACGCGGGAAATACAGCACAGAGGTCGCTGCCCGACCATCAAGGAGTTGCAATTGCTGTCTATAACGTGTCATCTGCGCCCGGTAGCGCTCGGTCATTCGCGACGCAAAAACTTGCAAGTCTTCCCCAGCGGCGGGACGGGAAGTTTTGTAGTCAACCACCAGCCAGCCATCAGGTGTATCGATGGCTAAATCCATGATCGACACCGTTTGACGGGCATCAATGAGGGCCCACTCGACTTGCCGCAGCGGTTGACTCAACAACCATTGACCGCGTTGACTTTTAAGCATGGCATCCAGTGCAGCAGCGACTTCAGCTGCAGCCTCGGGACGCAATGCTGCGGGCAAGCCCAAGGCCCGCAACTGACGCATCAGCGCCTCCTGTGAGGGCACTGTCCGAACCTCAATAGGCCCACTTTGCAATGCAAATCGCGCCAGCCAAGCATGAATCAGGATGCCACTGATACGCTCAATCGTCTCGGTGCTGGGCCAACTATAACGGTCTGACCGCGTACGCGCCTGGAGCTGCTGCTTTTGTGTATTGCCTGCGGTGATGGGATCACGAATGCGCAACAATGCGGGGGCTTGCCAAATAGGTTTGGACTCGGTCGCGTCGGATGCGCTGGCATCTTCAGTTGGCACTGGCATCTGTGGCCTAAATGGCCAAAGCCGCCAGAGCAGGCTTGTCTTATTGGGATCTGCCCAGTGGCCTGTTTTGTCGTTAACCTTGCCAACGGCAACGAGGTGAAGAAACTCACGTGCACGTGTAGCCGCGACATAGAGCAGCCGATCAGTTTCATAATGTTGTCGCATTTTCTCGCGTTGCGCCAAGTACTTCGACAAGGCATCTTGCTCCTCAGCAATACGCGCCTTAATCGGCCCAAACAGCACACGATCCTCATGCTGTTCTACTCGCACCAATGGTGGGGTATCGGACTTTGCCTGGCGCTCAAGGCCCAGCAGCACCACTACTTCAAACTCCAGGCCCTTGGCCTTGTGCATGGTCATAACCTCAATGGCTCGGCCGGCCGATTGCGGTTGGGCATAAAGTTTAGCCAACTGCCGCTCTAGTTCATCGAGATCAACATGACTGTAGTCAGACGAGCGTTGCACCAGGCCAAAAAACGACTGAGCATCGAGCAGGTCCGACTGCGCGCTCACCAGTCGGTCTCCTTGGAGCGATCGCCAAGTCTCTTCAAGTCGCGCGACAAAAGGCCTGGCATCGTCATCAGCCAAGGCAGCGAGCAACACCTGTGCCACGCCTAACAATCGAGTCCACTGATCCGAGTCAATGCCCTCTGGCGCCGCTGACAAGGCCAGACACTTGGCCAGTACATCACCAATCGCCTGGCGCTCATCGGCAAACAGTTTCAACATCGTGCCAGCGGTCAAACCACACCATGGCGCTCGCAACACGGAAAGCCAAGCGGCACGATCACCCCGATGGGAAAGCGCACGCGCAAGCTGCAACAGATCAACAACCACGGCTCTGGACTGCAAACTGTCAAGCTCGACGGCTCGGCACGGCAATCCGGCTTTGGTCAGTGCGCGAGTAACATCCCCAAGGTGTGGCCGCGAGCGCACCAAAATGGCCATAGGCTTGTCTGACTCGGCATGTGTTTGCCAGGCATCACGCGCAATCCCGACGACACGCTCCCAAGCCGCCTGATCGTCAAGCTCGATATGCCAGGTAACAGCCTGCCCGACAGACTCCTCATGCCAAGGGTGTGCTTTCTCATAGCGAATGGCACCAAACTCTGGATGATTGACCGCTGGAAACAATGGCCCAAAGGTCTGGTTCACCCAATTGACCACGCCAGCTTGCGAGCGAAAGTTTGCCGTCAAGGTCAGGCACTCGAGCTCAATATCACCTATGCCCTTGTCTTGAACCCGCAAAAAAAGACTGACCTCCGCTTTACGAAACCGGTAGATCGATTGCATGGGGTCGCCCACCAGAAACAATGTGCGTCCATCAGCCGGCTGCCAACCGGCAGTCAATCGCGTCAACAAATCGAGCTGGGTTTGGCTCGTATCTTGAAACTCGTCGACCAACAAATGCGCAATACGATTGTCTAGCTTTAACAACAAGTCGCTTGGGTCGTCAGCATGGCCCAGCGCCTGCACGGCGCGCTGGGCAACCTCAATAAAGTCCACCTCGCCACGCTCGGCAAACACCAGCATCAAATTAGCAGCAGCTAATCGCAAGCTAGCCAATTGAGCCTCAAGAATGTCTCGCTGCTGTTGGGTCAACGCCGGATCTGGCATGCCTGCGACAGCTTGCAGTCCTCTAACCCATAAAGGTGATTCATTGCCAACAGCCACAGACTCCAACCAATCCGTCAAGGCTATCTTTTGTGGCGAACCTGAGGGAAAGCCTGTTCGCTTGTCGATTTTTTGCCGCAACTCACCTTTGGTTGTGAGCAGCAAGGCATGCAGCCCTCGCCAAAGTGGCAAATCACTTGGATCAGGCAGCAAGTGACCTGCCTGCCAATCAAGTAAGGCAACAATCGGATGATCTGGCTGCCCATCATCGATCAACGCCTGTGCAGCTCGACGCGCTGGCTCAGCCAGCGTCTGTTGCCACCCTATTGGCATCGACTGTGCCAAACACTCGAGTTCATCGGCAATCGTTTGCTCTAAAAACACCTGAAGCAGGTCACCATCTTCACCGTGCGAGAGCAACGGCAACCAGTGATCGCGCTTGCCAAGCATGTCGGTGATGGCTTGCGCCACATCAGCCACCTTCAAGTCCAGGTGTTTTAGCAAGCGCTGCACGCAGCTCTGTTGATCAGCCGCTTCCACCGTGCGACGTGCTGCTTCTGTATATAGCGCAGGTGCATCATCAACAATTCTGGGCATGCCACCCAAGCCGGTTAACCAGGGCATGGCCCGCACCAACGAAGCACAAAACGAGTCAATCGTTTGTATGCGCAGCCGTGCTGGATGATGCAACAAGCCCCATCCTTGTTGTGAATCACGCGCAAGCGCTGCGCGTGCTAGCTGCCAGCCATCGCGCTCGTGGTCTTGTTCGGGTGGCTCTGAAGACGTGGCCCGTTGTAGCTTTTCCATGACGCGCGCATGCATCTCAGCTGCGGCCTTGCGCGTAAAGGTCATCGCCACAATTTGCTCTGGCTCATCGACCAAGGCTAGCAATGCCAGTATCCGATCCGTCAGAAGCGAGGTTTTGCCGGATCCCGCTGGTGCTTGCACGATGAACGAGCGCGAAGGATCGATTGCCGCCTTGCGAGCAGCGCTATCGGGTGGCTGACGGTTACTCATCGTCTAGCTCCGCGTGGACACGCAGCAAAGGCTTGATCGTGCAATAGTCCATGTCTTTGCGCTGCCAGAAACGATTTTCGTGCGCGCCAGCTGCGAATTCGCGAGCTAACTGTCGCACACGCGCATCCCAGCGTTTCATCTGTTCATCCCAATCGAGGTCTGCCCATTTTTGTTCTGCCATGATTTCGATGCCAGGCAGATCAACCGGGTCACCTGACAGCCCTTTGACCTGAACCCCAGCGGCATGCAACCAAATCCATGCCAAGGCATCAGGCGCCCTGCCCTCAGCCGTCAGGGTGCTGGCATAGACAAGCAACTGTGCATTGCGCAAGGCCATCGATTGCCAGTCGTTAGAGGGCTGTGGCAACGTTGATCCACTTTTGTAGTCGAATACCACTCGCTCACCCGAGGCGAGCTCATCGACACGGTCGATTGTCAATTTCAATGACAGCGCGCCTTCAAGGAAACAATGCTCACCCTCGCGCTCAACCACTTTGAAGGGTGCACGTGTCGCCTCAAACGCCAGCCAGGCGCTGATGATTTCTAGGCCACGCTGTTTTTCAAGTTCACGCAAAGCCTCAGGCCACTGCATTAGCTCGTCTGCTGCAACCCGATCCACCAAAGCACGCAACTCGTCTGGCCAGCCTGGCTTGGCAATGTGCGCCAGCATCCGGGACTGATCGCCCCACCGGGTCCAGAGCAGCTCTAAAACCTTGTGCAGAAAGTTGCCTCGATCAGAGGTAGCTGGCCACTGGGCATGTGCTGGCAGGCCTTTTACACCCACCCGATATTGAAACAATGCCCACAGCGGATTCGCTGCCTGCGTCTGTAAAACCGCAACACCACCTCGAATGGATTCATCTGACGCCAATGGCAATGCTGGCTCATCAGACCATGTCTCAGTTTGCGCTGACGCGAGTGACGTTAATTGATCAGATGGCAACTCGCGCAGCGGCAATGACGCCAGAAACGGAGAGGGTCGATTGGGCTGCTCGCCGTCGCGCTCTGCCCAGCTAAAAATCACTTCCTGGCCAGCGCGCTGCAGCGCCTGCATTAATTGCGACGCCCATTCGTATTCGCGCTGCGCCGTTGACCTCGGCGCCCCTGCTTGCGCCAGAGCTCGCACCGGAATCAGGGGGTTGGGGCTGACCACGGCTGGCAAGACATCATCAGTCATGCCCATCACCCAAACGCCATCCCAGCGCCCTCCCTCAGCCTCCAGCAAGCCCAGGACATCTAGGCGGGCATTGGGGTCACGTTGCGGCTGGAATAAAGTTTGCCTGGCCAGGCGCGAGAGCATCTGCCAGGCACGCCGTGCGTCAGGCGCATCCAGAGTGTCATCGAGCACGGCCAAAGCCGATATCAAGTGATCGAGTGCCTGTGTCAGCTGATACTGAACCGAGGTTTGCGTGCCTTCGCCCGGAAATCCCAATGCACCCAACACGCGTCTAAAGCCATTGGCCCAATCCAGCCAGCTGCGTTTGTTGCCAACCAGCGCTTGCCACTGTCCCATGGCCGCTTGCCAGGCCTCAGAGAGCTTCGGCATGCCACTAATATCATCTTGCCATTGCGACCGCGTCAACATGAGTGATTGGCGATGCCGCCAACGTGCATCAAGCATAGCTCGCGAGCCAGCTTCCGCGGCATTGCCCGCGCAGCCACCAGCAAGTAGTGCCTGCCCGGCAACCGCCGGCTCGACATGGCCATGCACATCAAGCTCGATCACCAACCTGAGCCAGCTAAGCATGGCACGGCCCAACGGCCAGTGTGCCAGAGGGGGCGCCACAGCCACGTTGTAGGGAAGACCATCAAGCTCACGTTCAAGCAGTCGCCGCGCTAGGGTGGCTTCGTTTTGCAAGGATGGCACCACAATAGCAAAGCGACCCTTGGGGTCAGTGGCAAGACGCTTGCGAGCCCATGCAATAGCTGCCAACCATTGCTGCTCAGGTGTTGCGAGAGCCACCTTGGCCATGTTTGCACTGAGCTCCGGCTGCAAGAGCATCAACTGACTCACCTGCACCCCCGCTGACTGTACCGCATTAAGCACGCACAGCATCGACGCTGACAACTCGGTAAAGCCCATTAATACAATATGGTCGGGCAGATTAAGCTCATTGGCTTCAATCCAACGGGCGACATGCTGCGGCACGCGTGCTACGTCAATAACATCTAGCTTAGCTAGCTGCGCCTCGTACGCCTTGCGCCAACTCAGGAACCTTTCGTAGTCAGGTGTGTGTATGGCGCTTGGCACCGCAATATGCCAATTCAGGATCAAGGCGTCAGCATCCGCGGCAATTGCTGCCACCTGGTCGATATCAATCAGGCTGCGCTCACCTTCTGACGAAGCGATCGCTTCGGCCCACACAAGCCGGTTTGTCTGGGTATCCAAGACTTGAGAGAAACCGTCGTAGCCGCCAGCATAAAGACGCTCGATCACCTGATTGGTCAACCAAGCCGTCCATGGCTCTATCTTGACAAGCTCGACTGCGCCTTCTTTGACCGTTTCTGCAAGTTTGGCGGTCAAAGTGCGCGCCAGGCGATTGTTAACCGTCAAGATCAGTGTCTTGGTCGGCGGCAGTACCGATAGTTCAGCTAGGGTAATGGCAGGAAACGCAAGCTCACGCATGAGCTAGAAACCGCACATCGCGGCAATTGTTTCCCAATTCAGTCGCAAGCCAGGCATGAAATAGCCAGCAAATCCAATGACCAAAACCACAGCCAAGGCACTCCAGCTGGCAATACGCCAACCCAGTCCCAGCTTGGGCATGTTGGCTGAATCTGTCGCTGATGTTGAGTTCGTCATGACAAAACTCCCCGATTGACTAAGCCGGCTGAACGGCGGGCGTTGTCAGTGGCTTTTCTCGTATCGGCAGGCACAAGGCCGCCGCGATCAATGACAATGCAATACCAATCCACCACACTATATCGTAACTGCCCGTGACTGCCTGGACTTTGCCACCGAGCCAGACGCCGACAAAGCTGCCAACCTGATGGCCGAGAAACACGATGCCAGACAGAGTTGCGGCATATCGCAAACCGTAGATCTGGGCAATCAAACCCTGTGTCAACGGCACAGTGCCCAACCAGAAAAGGCCCATCCATGCGGCAAAGACGTAGACGACCATCGGCGAGATGGGCATCAACATCAGCCACAATATGCCGAGAGTGCGAAGCGCGTAGACTGCACCGAGCAGGTTTTTCTTGCTGTAGGTGCCGCCAAGGCGCCCAGCCCAATAGGAGCCAAACACATTAAACAAACCAATGAACGCGATTGCGATAGCTCCCGTGCTTGCGCTTAGTCCCTCGTCGACTACGAATGCTGGCAAATGCAACGTAATGAACGCTGTATGAAACCCACAGACGAAGTAACTCCAGAAGAGAAAGTGAAAGC
Organism: Burkholderiaceae bacterium; assembly: GCA_021208885.1. Classification (GTDB taxonomy): domain Bacteria; phylum Pseudomonadota; class Gammaproteobacteria; order Burkholderiales; family Burkholderiaceae_B; genus Algicoccus. The sequence continues at coordinate 146,511 of JAJOJF010000030.1, read as the reverse complement.
TTGGATGAGTTAATGCCTGATGAATCGCCTGGCGCAATGACAACTGAATGCCACTGCCGTCTGGCTTGCCGCGCAAATACCAGGCAAGCGGAATCACTGCCGCCAGAAAAAACGACAGCACCCAATAGGCTCCGGTCCAGTCAAGGGTATCAATGAGCACTTGGCCAGTCGGCACGACCAGAAATTGCCCTAATGAGCCACCTGCGCTGGCAATGCCCATGGCTGTGGATCGATAACTCACCGGTACCGTCCGCGCAATAACTGGAAGAATCACAGCAAAGGTGGTGCCAGCTTGGCCCAAGCCGACCAACACACCAGCGGTCAAATAGAGCTCAAGCTCAGTCGTAGCGAACCGGGTGCCGAGCAAACCAGCCGCATACAGAAACGCTGCCAGAGCAACAGTGCGTCCCGACCCGAGCCGGTCAGCCATCATGCCAGCGGCAATCGCCCCCAGGCCCCACGTGATGTTTTGCAGGGCAAAGGCCATGGAAAACACGTCACGCGCCCAACCGTGATGCAAACCCATGGGCTGCATGAACAGGCCAAACGTGGCACGTGTGCCCATCGCCAGCAACACAAACAGTGTGCCAATCAAGATAGGGCGGTAGCTAAACGTAGGTTGACGGGTGGCGGTTGACATAAGTCGCTTTTGGGTTGGTACTTGCGGGTCTGGTTATACAGGACTGAAAGGCAGTGCCCTCAGGGATATTAAGAATAATTGTAGATCGTGGCGCGACCAGTACCACAAAGAAAGAGACTCAAGTTGCGTAGGATAAAAAAGCGCCTGCAATCAACCAAGCCTGCAACACTGGCGCCGCCGGCACGAATCGAACGTGCGACTCTCTTCTTAGGAGGAAGATACTCTATCCACTGAGTTACGGCGGCGTAGGCGGAAGTTTAACAAGTTCTACCCGTCGCCTCTTGACCGTTGCGAGCTAACCTCGCGGGTGGTGTTGCGCATGCAATCGCTTGAGTCGCTCGCGTGCGACGTGGGTGTAGATTTGAGTCGTCGAAATATCGGCATGCCCTAACAAAAGCTGCACCACCCGCAAGTCTGCGCCATGGTTTAGCAGATGCGTGGCAAACGCATGCCGCAGCACGTGCGGTGAAAGCGGTGCGGTAACGCCCGATTTGATCGCGTATTTCTTGATCAACAACCAAAAAGACTGCCGTGTCATGGGTGCGGCTCGGGCCGTCACGAACAGCGCCGAGCTCGTGCGACTGCGCAACAAAGCCGGCCGTGACTCTCGCATGTAGCGATCAACCCAATGCGCTGCTTCGGCGCCAAGGGGCACGAGCCGGTCTTTGCCACCCTTGCCTTGCACCACACGAATCACCCCATCCGACAGACTCAAGTCGAGCACGCCCAAATTCACCAGCTCAGAGACACGCAAGCCGGTCGCGTAGAGCACTTCAAGCATGGCACGGTCACGCACCCCGAGTTCCGTGTTGTCCGGGGCATTTAACAATGCCTCGACTTGGTCTTCGCTGATCGTTTTGGGTAGCCGTGCGGGCTGTTTGGCCGCTACCACTTGCAGACACGGGTCAACTTGTACTCGCCCACCACGTCTGGCCCACCGATAATAGCGACGCAATGTGGCTAGACGCCGGTTGGCGGTGCTGGCCTTGGTGTGCCGGTAATCATCAGCCTGCCAGGCAAGTACATCGGCACTTTGCACCTCATCAAGGGTTTTGCGCTTGGAAGCCAGCCATTGCTCAAATGCCACCAAATCACGCCGGTAAGCTGCCAGCGTATTGGCTGACAAACCATCTTCAAGCCAGAGCGCGTCGATAAATGCGCTGATGGCGGCGGACTCGTCTTGTTTGGCTTCGGTTCTCATGAAAGTGATTATCGCGCACGGCAAGCGCGCAAATGCGCCACAATAGCGACATTGCGACAAACTTGATTCCTGCTTCTGACTCATGTCCACCGCCTGGCTGGTATTGCCTGACTTTTTGCTGATCCTCTTGGGCTGGATCCTGCATCACCGATTTGGGTTTAACCGCGAGTTTTTCACTGGCCTGGAAAAGCTCGTCTACTACGTGCTTTTTCCCACCCTGCTGTTTCAATCAGTCCTTAAAACGCCTCTTTCAGCGCAAACCACTGGCGACCTGTTGCTCGTCGCATTTATTCTGGTGGTAGTTGGTTACGTCATGGTTCGCATCGGCGGACGGGTACTCAAAGCCCCCGCCATGGCATTGGCCTCGGCAACTCAATGCGGCTTTCGCTTCAATACCTACCTTGGCCTGGCATTGGCACCTAGTATCGGTGGCCCAAGCGGCCAGACGGTCATGGCACTTGTCGTTGGATTGACCGTACCAATGGCCAACATTGCAGCGGTCTACCCACTGGCCCGCCATCAAGGCGGCAATATGTTTGGGGCGCTCATGCGCAACCCCTTGCTGATCTCAACCGTGCTTGGTCTAGCGGCCAATCTGGCCGGGTTTCAGTTACCCGTCTCACTCGACATCATGGCAGACCGTCTGGGTCTGGCAGCCGTCGCACTGGGGATTTTATGTATCGGTCCGAGCTTGAGCTGGCAGGGCAGCCAGGGGCAAGGCGCTTTCGTGGCGTGGGTCGTGGCCACCAAGATTCTGGTGCTGCCGATGACCGCCTGGGTTTGCGCGCGGTGGCTCGGCTTAAACGAGATCACCACTACCATGCTGGTATTGTTTGGCTCATTGCCATGCGCGACCGCTGCCTACGTGCTCGCGGTGCGCATGGGTGGCGATGGACGAATTGTCAGCCTCATCATCTCGGTCAGCACACTGGCCACCGCAGTCACCATCCCGGTTTGGATCAGTCTGCTAACCTGATGGCTTACCTGAGTTCGTCCCGAGTGTTGCGCAATGTCCACAGCTGAATTGACCTTGGATCTGCCCGATGAACAAGCAACGGATGCCCTGGGCAGCCGGCTCAGTCAAGTCATTCTTGCGTCATTAAAAAACAAACAAATCAATGAGTTAGAAACAGGCGCTGGCGCTGCCATCTACCTGCGTGGCGATCTCGGTGCCGGCAAAACAGCCTTGGTTCGGGCGCTATTGCGAGCCGCTGGCGTCACCGGTCGAATCAAGAGCCCAAGCTACGCTTTGCTTGAGTCTTACAAAGTTTCGAGCTTATACTTTTATCATATTGATTTTTATAGATTTAATGATTCGAGTGAATGGCAGGACGCTGGTTTCCGGGAATTGTTCCGTCCAGATGCTGTGGTGTTGATCGAATGGCCAGAAAAAGCCGATGGTCAGTTGCCTGCGCCAGACCTGCTAATTGACCTGTCCTACAAAGACGGCGGGCGTGCCGCTCGGATCGAAGCGCAAACGAAGCGAGGTGTAGCATGGTTGACGACTCTAAGCGAGATGTAACGCCCACCGGCCGGCAACAACCTGTCAGCAGAAGACAACTACTTGCGACAGCCGGGGCACTGATCTGCCTGCCAGTCATTCCCAGACTAGCCATGGCTTCTACCGTGCTGGCGGTTCGGACCTGGCCAGCAGCGGAATACACGCGTGTGACGCTTGAGCTCGACAGCGAACTGAAGGCTGAGCACTTCACGCTGGATAACCCACACCGTATGGTCGTCGATATTGACGGTTTGCGCATGAGCGATGCCTTGCAAAAGCTCGTGGCCAACGTCAAGGCCGATGACCCTTACATCCAGAGCCTGCGTGTCGGTCAAAACCGCCCGAATGTGGTGCGCATTGTGATCGATCTGAAACAGGCGATTGCGCCGCAGGTCTTTACGCTCAAACCCATCGGTGATTACCAGTATCGCTTGGTGCTTGACTTATACCCTCTCGTAGCGCAAGACCCGCTGATGGCCTTCCTGAAACAGCAACCGGACTTGAGCGGCGACGATCCACTGGCGCGTATTCTGGAAGAGATAGGCCAGGGCAATCCGGCAGGACTGCCTAGCCCGGCTGTTCCACCCTCGATCGCCTCGCCCGCTAAGCCCGAACGTGAGGCGCCCGCCATGGCGGAGCGCAAGCGACGCCAGCGCACAGTCACGATTGCCATTGATGCGGGCCACGGCGGCGAAGACCCGGGCGCGATTGGCAAAGGCGGCACATACGAGAAAGATGTGGTGCTTGCCATTGCCAAGCGACTGAAAGCCAAAATCGATGCAACCCCCGGGATGCGTGGCTACCTGACCCGTGATGGCGACTACTTCGTGCCGCTGCGTGTGCGTGTGGAGAAAGCACGGCGCGTCAAAGCAGATCTATTTGTTTCCATCCATGCTGACGCCTTTGTGCGCCCGACTGCCGGCGGCAGTTCTGTCTTTGTGTTGTCCGATCGTGGTGCCACTAGCACCACGGCGAGCTGGCTCGCCAAAAAAGAAAACGCAGCAGACCTGATTGGCGGCGTGAACCTTGGCGCACAAAACCAAGACGTGGCAAAACTGTTGCTTGACCTCTCCACCACGGCACAAATCAAAGACTCCAAGCAGGTTGCCCAGAAGTTGCTCAACGAACTGCGTGATGTCTATCGCTTGCACAAGCCACAGGTTGAGCAAGCAGGCTTTGCCGTGCTTAGAGCGCCTGACATCCCGTCGGTGCTCGTTGAGACCGCATTTATCAGCAACCCCAAGGAGGAGCGGCTGCTGCGAAACGCCCAGTATCAAGACAAGTTCGCCACCGCCTTGCATCGTGGCGTGACCCAGTTTTTCCGTAGCAACCCGCACCTGGCTGAGGCGAGTTGATCTGTTTGAGGTCGATTCGCTGCCCTCCTCTACAATAGGCCTCTGGATTTCAGAGGCCTTTTTATGTCAGCGTCCCGTCGTTCGATTGCCGCCCTGCCCGATCGCCTGATCAGCCAGATCGCTGCTGGCGAGGTGATCGAGCGACCAGCTTCGGTATTAAAGGAAATTGTCGAGAACGCCATCGACGCCAATGCCAATGCTATTGAGGTTCGGCTTGAGGCTGGTGGCATTGGCCGCATCTCGGTCAATGACGACGGACACGGGATTGAACCTGATGAGCTGCCGCTTGCGTTAACGCGCCACGCCACCAGCAAAATCCGCTCGTTGCAAGACCTCGAATCGGTGGCATCCATGGGGTTTCGTGGCGAAGCCCTCGCCTCCATAGCCTCGGTAGCCCGATTGACGCTTATCTCTCGGACCAGCACGGCTGAACACGCCTGGCAAATCGAGGGCCACAACCAGGCAGTGCAACCGGCCGCAGGCAGCCAGGGGACGACTGTTGACGTGCGAGGATTATTTGATGAGGTACCGGCTAGGCGCAAGTTCTTAAAAGCGCAAGCCACTGAGTTCGGCCACTGCATGGATGTGATGACCCGAATTGCGCTAGCGCACCCTGAGGTTGCCTTCAAAGTATTTCACAACGACAAACCAGTGCGTCAATGGCCAGTCGCTTCCCTAGCCAAACGGGTGCTTGATGTACTGGGCGATGAGTTCTCGACTAACGCGATTGCTTTGGATGCCGCTGGCGGCCCAGCACAAATCCGGGGCTTTGTAAGTCGCCCCACGGCCGCACGCGCCCGAGCCGACAGGCAATTCCTGTTTGTCAACGGACGCCATGTGCGCGACCGAACTGTTTCGCACGCGCTCAAAGCCGCCTATGCCGATGTGCTGCATGGCGACAGACAGCCCGCCTACGTACTCTTTATTGACATTGACCCACAATCGGTTGACGTCAACGTGCATCCAGCCAAACATGAAGTCAGGTTTCGCGACAGTGGCGCGGTGCATCGCCTGGTTCAACAAGTGGTCACGCAAGCACTGTCTGCAAGCGTTGATGCCGGCCAGAACACCGTGGCACCCGTCACAGGCTCAATGCCAGCAGCTCACACACCCACACCGGGTATGGGCAACTGGCAGTCAGCACCGTTGCAATCGCGCTTGTCACTCAACGAGCCTAGGCCCTACGAAAGCAGACCCGGACCGCTGCCCACGAGCAACCGAGCCTGGGGAGCCGGTTGGCAAGCGGCCCACACGCCGCTAACTGCCAGTGACGGTCGGTCTGCGACGACCACGCCATCACAGGCTCTTGCGCCAGAGGAACCTGTCTGGCCGCTGGGCCGAGCCTTGGCGCAAGTCCATGGCATCTACATCCTGTCGCAAACGCAAGATGGCCTGATACTGGTCGACATGCATGCAGCACACGAGCGCGTCGTCTACGAACAGCTCAAAGCCGCGCTTGACTCGCATAACGTGGCCACGCAGCATCTTTTGGTGCCGCTTATCGTGAATGTCACCGACACAGAAGTCGCACTGGTACAAGAGCACGGCGAGGCCCTTGGGCAGATGGGATTTGAAATGCATGCTGGCGGGCCACAATCGGTTGTGGTCAGGTCGGTTCCAGCGTTGCTCGCGCGCGGTGATATCGAATCGCTTACGCGCGGGGTGTTGCGAGACATTGAAGAGGTTGGCGTTAGTGCTCTTCTGACGCAACAGCGCAACCAACTTTTAGCCACCATGGCCTGCCACGGTGCGGTTCGTGCCAATCGGCAACTCTCCATTGCCGAAATGAATGCATTGTTGCGCCAGATGGAGCAGACCGAGCGAGCTGACCAATGTAACCATGGCCGGCCAACCTGGATTGCCTGGCGTTTGGCAGATCTTGACCGCCTGTTCATGCGTGGCCAATGACGCTTGCTGGCAAACCGCTCATCTGTCTGGCTGGCCCGACCGCGTCCGGCAAGAGCGCCATAGCCCAAATGTTGGCCGAGCACTTGCCGGTTGAAATCATTAATGTGGATTCGGCGACCATTTATCGTGGCATGGACATTGGCACCGCCAAACCGACGGCCTGCGAGCAACAAGCGGTACGCCACCATCTGCTCGACATTCTGGACCCAAGTCAGTCATACTCTGCCGCTCAGTTTCGGCAAGACGCGCTCACCTGCGCATCAGACATTCTCGCGCGTGGCAAACTGCCGCTGCTCGTAGGTGGCACCATGCTGTACTTCAAGGTATTGCGCGACGGCATTGACGACCTGCCCGGTGCAGAACCTGAAATTCGGGCCCAGATCGCTCAAGAAGCATCCGCGCGAGGCTGGCCCGCCTTGCACGCTGAATTGGCCAAAATCGATACCATAACGGCCCAGCGTCTGGCACCCAACGACAGTCAGCGCATTGGCCGAGCGCTTGAAATCTATCGTGCCAGCGGCCAGCCGATGTCATCACTTATCGGCCATAAAGTGCTTGACCCAGTCGCCATACGCTTGATCAGTCTGGAGCCTGAGAACCGTCAAGCCTTGCACACACGCATTGAGGCACGATTTGACCAGATGCTCGCCTTGGGCTTGGTCGACGAGGTCAAGCGCCTACACGAGCGCGGGGACCTGAATCCGACACTGCCCTCGATTCGTTGCGTGGGTTACCGACAAATCTGGGATTACCTTGACGGGCGTTACGCGCTGGCGCAAGCGCGCGAGCAAGGGATAGCGGCAACCAGGCACCTGGCCAAGCGACAGCTGACGTGGCTGCGCAGCATGCCAGATCGACGCATCGTGAACTGCTTGGCCGACAATGCCAGCGAGCAAGTGCTGGCATTGGTCAGGCAGGCAACACAAGCAGATTAGATAACAACTGTCTGGCTAGCTCCCGCATCACAAGCCTTAATCTGTCCAAGCACCGCAACTGTCTCACCGAGCAGCGTCAACTCGCTGCCAATCTTGCTCGCCACATCAGCGTCAACCACCAGCACCATCCCGATGCCGCAGTTAAAGACCCGATACATTTCCTGGGCATCGATGTCACCCTCTTGCTGGAGCCACTTAAACAAGGCTGGCATGGACCAGGCACTTGCCTCAATTTCTGCCTGCAACCCCGGCTGCAGGATGCGCGGTACGTTGTCGAGCAGGCCGCCACCCGTGATGTGTGCCAAACCTTTGATGGCTCCGCCAAACTTGGCAAGTGCTGTTAGCACCGGTTTGACGTATATGCGTGTTGGTGCCATGACCACGTCACCCAGGGGTTGCCCGTGAAAGTCTTGGTCAGGACGTGCATTGGTGCGAGCCAGCACCTTGCGCAGCAGCGAATAGCCATTTGAATGGGCACCGCTTGAAGCCAGGCCAAGGATCACGTCGCCTGCTGCAATGGTTTTACCGTCAATGATGGCAGACTTTTCAACGGCGCCGACCGCAAAGCCTGCCAAGTCATACTCACCATCGGGATACATGCCTGGCATTTCAGCCGTTTCACCGCCAATCAAGGCGCAACCAGCTTGCTCGCAGCCTTTGGCAATGCCGCCGACAACCCGGGCGGCCACATCGACTGAGAGCTTGCCGCAGGCGAAGTAATCCAGAAAGAACAATGGCTCAGCGCCTTGCACCAGAATATCGTTCACGCTCATGGCCACCAGATCGACGCCTACAGTGTCGTGTCGCTGCCACTCAAACGCCAGTCTGAGTTTGGTGCCCACGCCGTCTGTGCCTGAAACCAAAACCGGCTCGCGATAGCGCTTGGGCACCTCGAACAAAGCGCCAAAACCGCCTATGCCAGCCATGACACCTTCGCGCATGGTTTTGGCAGCCAAAGGCTTAATCCGGTCAACGAGCGCTTCTCCAGCGTCAATATCAACGCCAGCGTCACGATAGGTCAGTGGTGTCTTGTTTTCTTGTGTCATAAAAGCCCGGGAAATGTCCAATCGTAAAATCGTTAATTAAGGGGATAGCGTGGCTTTGGCTACGCAATATGTGACAATGACGGAGTTACAGCTTCATAAACCGCTATTCTACGACTTGAGCGCATGGCGCAGCAGCTGATTCTCGATATCCTGCCCTCGTCCGAGCCCACATTTGACAATATGGTGCCCGGCGCAAATGCCGCAGCCCTGGCCGCGGCTCATAACCTTACCGCTGGCAGCACCCTGTATGTCTGGGGACCAGACGGCAGTGGCCGCAGCCATCTGCTCAGAGCCTGCGCCAACCGCTATGAGGGGGCCTACATCGATGCAAATTCGAGCGTGGCATCACCGGCTGATGCGATGGCAGCGCTATTGGATGCCCCAAACATGCCGAGGTGCGTGGCCGTAGACGATATCCACCGACTCGACGAACCAGCGCTTGCAGCGGTATTTGGCTTGTACAATCGATGGCGCGAGTTTGCGGCAAGTCAGGAGGCCTTCCGATTGATCGTCGCCGGTGACCGGGCGCCGCTACAGATGCCTATTCGTGAAGATGTGCGAACCCGTCTGGGCTGGGGCGCGGTGTATCGGCTAGAGCCTCTTACCGATGAGGACAAATTCGCTGCGCTCATCGGCTACGCCCATGAACGCGGCATGCCACTCTCAGAGGACGTGCTGCGTTGGCTGCTAGTTCATGGCTCGCGCGACATTCGGGCACTGTTTGCAATGCTCGATGCGCTTGACCGGTTTGCACTGGCCAACCATCGGCCGCTGACCCTGCCGCTACTGAAATCGATGATGGCTCAAAAGCCCGTAATTTGATGAAACCTGAACGCCTGGCCCTATTTGATCTAGACCACACTCTGCTGCCACTTGACAGTGACTATCAATGGGCGGATTTTTTAGCTCGCACTGGGCGTGCTGGTGACCCAGCAGTCGCGCGTGCACGAAATGAAGAGCTGATGCAACGCTACAACCGGGGCGAGCTAACTGCTGAAGAGGCAGCCGAATTCATGCTCGGGTTGCTATCAGCGCATGATCCGCATGATCTGGCTCACTGGCATGAGCAGTTCATGCAGGAAGTGATCCGACCAAGCATGAAGCGTCAAGCCATCGATCTGGTACGCGAACATTTGAGCGCCGGTGACCTGTGCGCGATCGTGACGGCCACCAACAGTTTTGTGACTGCGCCGATCGCACGCGCATTTGGCGTGCCGCACTTGATTGCAACTGACCCTCAGTACATTGGCGGGCGCTACACTGGCAAAATCCATGGCACCCCGAGCTTCAAAGAAGGCAAGGTGGTGAGGGTCAATGACTGGCTAGGCAGCTTGGGACTGACGCTCCATGATTTCGAGCGCAGCCATTTCTACAGCGACTCCATCAACGACCTGCCCCTGCTCGAGACGGTCACCCACCCCGTGGTCACCAACCCGAGTCCGTCGCTGCATGAGATTGCGCTTGCTCGCCAGTGGCCTGTGCTCAATCTTTTTGACCAAAACCTGGATCACAAGTCCTGATGATCACACAGCGAATTAAAGGACTGGTCAAACGCCTGGTCAGTGGTGAAGGAACGGGTGCCAGACGCATCGGTCGCGATGAACACCAAATTGATCGCAATCACGTCTCTCGCAACGCCATTAAGGTTTGCGAGGTGCTACAGCAAAAGGGCTTCCAAGCCTATATCGTCGGTGGTGCGGTGCGTGATCTCATCATTGGGCTAGAGCCCAAAGACTTTGATGTGGCGACCAATGCCACGCCTGAACAAATACAGCCTTTGTTTCGCAGAGCGCGGATCATAGGCCGGCGCTTCAGGCTCGTGCACGTGGTGTTTGGTCGGGAAATCATCGAGACATCGACGTTTCGAGCTCCCTCAAGCGGTGACGAGTTAACCGATGACCACGGCCGCATCCTGCGAGACAACGTATTTGGCACTCATGAACAAGATGCCGAACGACGCGATTTCACGATCAACGCTCTCTATTACGACCCGGTGACCGAAGAGGTCATCGACCTGCATCGCGGCGTCCAAGACCTCAAACGGCGCGTCGTGCGCATGATTGGTGATCCGGCTGTGCGCTACAGGGAAGACCCGGTTCGGATGCTGCGTGCCGTTCGCTTTGCCGTCAAGCTCAAGGGCAAAATCGACCCAGGCACCGAGGTTCCAATCGCCAAACTCGCTAGCCTGATCAATAACGTGCCGTCGGCGCGGCTATTCGATGAAATCCTCAAGCTTCTGACTTGCGGTGACGCCATGCTGTGCATCAAACAGCTGCAAGCCCACGGCTTGCATGGTGGGCTGTTGCCATTGCTTGACATCATCCTCGAAGACCCCGAGGGACGCGCCTTCATTGAGCTCGCGCTTGAACGCACGGATGCCAGGATTCGCAGTGGCAAGACAGTGAGCCCAAGCTTTTTGTTTGCCGCACTTTTGTGGCCACAGGTTCGACTGCACTGGCAAAAACTTCACAACGCCGGGGAATATTTGGCACCGGCCTTGATCAGCGCAGCAGACCAGGTGCTCAATGCCCAGACCGAGTCTTTGGCGATCAACCGGCGTCATGCCTCTGACATGCGCGAGATCTGGTTCATGCAACCGCGCTTTGAGCGACGTGTGCCGCGAGCCATACACCGGTTATTTGAACAGCCCAGATTCCGGGCGGGTGTTGAGTTTTTGCAGCTGCGTGCGGCTTGCGGTGAATTCGACAGCGTGATTGCGCAGTGGTGGATGGACTTGGCTGATGCGCCCGATGACGAACGGGCCCAAATGCTGCAAGAGCTCGCGCCAGAGCCCAAACCCACAGACACCAAAAACCGACGCAGGCGGCCTCGGCGGCGCAAATCAGCACCCACCGAAACCAACGCATGAGCACTGCAACGGCTTACATTGGCATGGGCGCCAACCTCGGTGACGCTAAAGCCACGCTCACAGCAGCTATTGAGGCGTTACGTCGCACAGCAGGCGTGATCGATGCCCAAAGCTCAAGCTTTTACTGCTCAGATCCGGTTGATGCCCCAGGGCCGCCCTACGTCAATGCAGTAGCAAAACTCACCACCACGCTTGCACCCCTGCCTTTGCTGCAAACCTTGCGAGCAATTGAAGCACAACACGGTCGCGAGCGTCATTTCCGTAACGCGCCCAGAACGCTCGACCTTGATCTGTTGTTATACGATGAACTCAAGTTCAGCACTCCCACCTTGGTGGTGCCGCACCCTCGCATGCACTTGCGAGCGTTTGTGCTCAAGCCGTTGACAGAGCTTGGCGCTCTGAACACCGTCATCCAAGACAGGCCTCTTGCAGACTGGTTGGCAGCGTGTCAAGAGCAACCTTGTGAACCGATTTAAATTGCACCATCCGCACGCATTTGCGCAATAACGTCATCGGATAAACCAAGCTCTGTCAGGATGCTGTCGGTGTGCTCACCCAAAGCCGGTATCGCATCCATGCGCGCATGAAATGCACTGTTGGTAGCAGGCGGCAGTAATGAAGGCAAATCTCCTACAGGACTCGTGACCTTGGTCCAGCGATCACGGGCTGCGAGCTGCGGGTGTGCCCAGACATCCTTCATGTCATTGACACGGGCATTGGCAATCTGTGCATCTTCAAGCCGTTGGATCACCTCACTGATGGTCAGCGTGGCAAATGCCTGCACAATCAGTTCGCGCAGCCGTTCACGATTTTCAACACGCTTGCTGTTTGACGCAAAATCTGGATCACCCGCCAACGACGTATTGTTTAATACCTTCTCACAAAACACCGCCCATTCGCGCTCGTTTTGCAGGCCCAGCATGACCGTGTTGCCATCACCCACGGCAAACGGCCCATAAGGAAAAATCGTGGCATGCGCCGCACCTGCTCGCTGTGGCGGCGTGGCCCCCTCAAAGGCGTAGTACATCGGAAAGCCCATCCACTCGACCATGCCCTCAAGCATGGAGACATCGACACGGCTTCCCTTGCCAGTTCGCGCCCGCAATAAAAGCGCGTTCAAGATCCCCGAGTAGGCGTACATGCCAGCGGCGATGTCTGCAATCGAGCAGCCTGCTTTGGCGGGAGCATCTGGCGAGCCAGTTACCGAGATAAAGCCACTTTCGCTTTGAATGAGAAGGTCATAAGCTTTCTTGGTCTCATAAGGCCCGCCCTCGCCATAACCAGAAATATCACAAACAATGATCTGGTCGTTGACCGCATGCAGCGCCTCAAAATCCAGACCCATCCGGGCGGCTGCGCCCGGTGCGAGGTTCTGAACGAGCACGTCAGCGCGCAAGAGCAAATCCTGCAATGCCTGACGCGCCTTGGGATGCTTGACATCAAGCGTCAGGCTTTCCTTGGACCGGTTGGTCCACACAAAATGCGAAGCCATGCCACGTACCCGTTCATCGTAGCCGCGAGCGAAATCGCCAACTTTTGGTCGTTCAATCTTGATGACACGCGCACCCATGTCAGCGAGCTGCCGGGTGCAAAAAGGTGCGGCAATCGCATGTTCAAGACTCACCACGGTGATGCCATCAAGCGGACGTGTGTTGTTCATTATCATTCGAACCTGATCTCGCCCTGATGAGCCAATGTGCCGTCCTGCTCTGCCCAAACCCGTGCCAAACCCTCTTCAACCAGGCAACCGGCAGCTTCAAATGGCTTGGGACAAATCAACGGGCGCAAGCCTCTATATGCCAAATGTTTGACCTGCGCATCAGGATGAGCATGGCAAAATGACTTCACCATAGAAGTCGCAATCAGCGGGCCGTGCACCACCAGCCCCGGATAGCCTTCTTGCTCGGTGACGTAGGGAAAATCGTAGTGAATGCGGTGACCATTAAACGTCAGCGCCGAATAACGAAATAGCCAAACGGGCGAGGGTTCGACTGCCATCCGCCACTGCGCGTCCGGTGCTGGTTCTGTGCCCTGCAGCTTCGGCGGTGTCGGTACACGATAGACGATGTCTTGCTCTTCGTGGATGACACGCTTGTTGTCCTGCTCCACCATGTGCTCGACGGTGACAAACAGCAACGAACCCGTCTTGCCAGTTTTTTCTACGATGTTGGTGACTGTGGAGGTTTTTTCAGCGGGCACACCCACGCGCAAACCACCCTCGAACGTCACACGGCCACCGGCCCACATCCGGTTGCGATTGTCTGCCGGCGGCAAAAACCCGCCTCGGGCCGGGTGGCCGTCAGTGCCGAGCTCGGCCATGGCGGCACCCTCCAGAAAATAGCACCAATGCCACAGCAGAGGCAGTGCCTCGCCCTGTTTGGGAGCAGAACCACCGAGTGTGGCCGCAATCCTGGCCGCATGGCCAATATCCATGGCATCGACAATGCTCTGCGATCGCCCTATCCACGCATTCAAATCGGGGGATGTCATTCCGCCTCCACTTCAGACTCAAACAGCCGCAAGCGACTGTGCTCGCGCCAGATGAAAATTATTGTCACCAAGCAATATGCCAACGTACACCAGGCGCTTGAAATAATCCCCCACCTCGAGCTCGTCGGTCACGCCCATGCCGCCATGCAATTGGACAGCCTCTTCACCCACCTTTCTGGCGGCGTTGGCCACCTCGGTCTTGACCATGGAGACCCGTTTGCTGCGCAGTGCATCATCTTTCTCGGATAGCGCAGCAGCCGCCACAAAGGTCGAGGACAGTGCCATTTCCTGAGCAATCAACATGTCGGCTAGACGATGTTGCAAAACCTGAAAGTTGATCAACGGCTGACCGAACTGTTTGCGTGTTTTAAGGTAATTGGTCGTGATTTCTATCAAATACTGCATGGCTCCGCAGGCATGAGCACACAAAGCAGTCACGCCATAATCAAACCCCTTGGCAAATGCAGCTTCGGCGGCCTGGCCTTTTGCTAACAGGGCCGACGACTCAAGCTTGACGTCGTCAAACACCACGTTGGCACAACGTGACAGGTCAAACGTGGGGAAGTCTTGCATCGTGACACCCTCTGCGTGGGTTGGCACCACAACCAGCACCATCTCACCCTCAAGCCTGGCAGTCACGATCATGGCATCTGACCCAGCGGCGTGCCAAACGTAGCGTTTGCGGCCTTTCAGTACCAGCGCCTCGCCCTGGACACGCAGTTGCGTGGTTAACGGCTCAGTCGAGTAGCGCTCACCATCCTCTTGCCAGGCAACTGACAACACTGCCTCGCCCTCGGCGTGCGCTGCTAGCCACTGGCCAGCACCTTCGTGGCCAACAAACTGGCCAAGAATTGCCACTGCCATGACAGCGCTAGGGATCACCGGCTCGCTCACGATGCCACGGCCTAGCGTCTGGTGCACCACCAACATCGTCGCTGGCGATTCGCCAAATCCACCAAAATCCTGCGGCACCATCAAGCCAGTGACGCCAAGCTCAGCAAGCTGACGCCATGCCTGACGGTCGAGCTTGTCCTGAGCAAAACGCTCGCGTCGCTGGTCATAGCTCCATTGTTCAGCCATCACCCGCTGCAAGCTGTCAGTGAGCATCCGCTGTTCTTCAGAAAATGCGAAATCCATGATTGTTCCCGTGTTGTATGCTGACCTGGCCCTACACACCGATGATGTGCTTAACGATGATCCCCTTCTGGATCTCGTTGGTGCCGCCATAGATGGTGGTTTTGCGGTTGTCGAAATACGTCGCTGCCGCACCAACATCAAACTCTGCGCCAGGCCCATGGAAATCGTTCTCCTGACGCATCCAGGCCGGGTCATATGCCCAAGCGTCTGGGCCGGCAACCTGCATTTGCAGGCGGGCGAGCTCTTGCTGCAACTCTGAACCACGGATTTTGAGGATCGAGGCCTGGGGGCCGGGTCCTGCCGTGCTGTCAGCCGCCACGCGCAAAAGCAGCATTTCAAGCGCCAACACTTGCACTTCGATTTGGTTGACTTGGTCCATGACTCGAGAATCGAGGCTAAGGGAGTCGCCACTGGCCATGGCGTCGTTGACCATGCGCTTTAGGATGTTTAACTCACGGTGACAGTGGCCAATGCCGGCAATGCCAGTGCGCTCATGGCCAAGCAAGTACTTCGCATAAGTCCAGCCCTCGTTCTCTTGGCCAACGAGGTTTTCAACAGGCGCCTCGACATTCTCTAGCCAAACTTCGTTGACCTCAGCCCCACCGTCAAGTGTCTTGATCGGACGCACGGTCACGCCAGGTTGGCGCATGTCAATCAGAATCATCGAGATGCCTCGCTGGGCCTTGACCGAGGGATCGGTGCGGCACAAGCAGAACATCCAGTCAGCATGGTGACCAAGCGTGGTCCAGGTTTTTTGGCCATTGATGATGTATTTGTCGCCCACGCGCTCTGCGCGAGTCTTCAGCGATGCAAGGTCAGAACCTGAACCCGGCTCGGAGTAGCCCTGACACCACCAATCATCCATGTTGATGATCCGTGGCAGGTAATGGTCTTTTTGCTGCTGGTTGCCAAACTTGATCAGCACCGGGCCAATCATGGTCAAGCCAAATGACAGCAGCCGCGGTGCACCAGCTTTGAAAGTCTCGATTTCGAACAACAGGCGCTCGACCGCACTCCAGCCCGTGCCACCGTATTCTTTGGGCCAATTAGGCGCGCCCCAGCCCTGTTTGGCCAGAATGCGATGCCAGCGGACATAATCGTCCTTGGCAAGACGCCGGTGATGCATCTGCTTGTCCCGAATATCAGTCGGCAGGTTTTTTTCTGTGAATTCACGCACTTGCTCGCGAAACGCGATCTCTTGCTCGTTCCAGCTCAGGTCCATGGTTCGGATCTCCTTTAGGTGGAATGTACCAAGCCGGCGCGCCCTGTGGACTATCCGATTTCGAAATATGGAATTAGCAAGGCGCAAAGAGCACCATTTAAAGGCTATGGATCACGAAATCAAGCCCGCCAACGGGCTAGGATAAGTGCATTAGACGATGTTTTCTCAAACATAGAACCACAAGGAGCGGATGATGAGCGGTATGTTGACAGGAAAAGTGGCGGTTGTAACCGGGGCTGGCGGCGGGATTGGCCGTGAAATTGCGCTGGCCATGGGGCGCGCTGGCGCTAAAGTCGTTGTCAATGACATTGGGGCGGCGCTGACCGGCGAAGGCAAAACCGAAGGCCCGGCCCAGACAGTGGCCCAAGAGATCAAGGCAGCAGGAGGCATTGCCGTACCGAATACAGACAGCGTGGCTGAACGAGCAAGCGCCCACAACATTATTGAAACCGCGGTGCAGCATTTCGGGCGCGTGGACATTGTGGTCAACAACGCTGGCAACCTGCGTGACCGCGTATTCCACAAAATGAGCGAAGACGAATGGAACCAGGTCATCAATGTGCACCTAAACGGCACCTTCTACGTCAGCCGGGCAGCTGCGAACTACTTCCGCGAACAAGAGTCTGGTGCCTTTGTGCACATGACCTCGACTTCAGGACTCATTGGCAACTTCGGCCAGGCCAACTACTCGGCCGCCAAGCTAGGTATTGCTGCCTTGTCAAAATCGATTGCACTGGACATGAACCGCTATAACGTACGTTCAAACTGCATTGCACCCTTTGCCTGGAGCCGCATGACAAGCTCTATCCCAGCCAACACGCCAGAGGAAAAGGCGCGTGTGGTCAAGCTTCAAAAAATGGAAGCTGGCAAAGTGGCGCCTATGGCTGTGTTTCTGGCTAGCGACCAGGCCAAGGAGGTCAATGGCCAGATTTTTGCGGTGCGTGCCAACGAGATTATGCTCTTTAGCCAGCCGCGCCCGATCCGATCAGTTCACATGAGCGAGGGCTGGACACCCGAGTCGATCGCCGAGATCGCGGCACCCGCCATGAAACACCATTTCATGGCTCTGGAGCGCTCGCCTGATGCGATCGATTGGGATCCGATTTAAGCTAGACTTTTACAAAGAACCATCAGGATCATCTATGAGCAACTCAAGACGCGCGCCGCTTGATGGTGTGCGAGTGCTGGATCTGTCCCGCGTGCTGGCGGGACCTTTTTGTTCGCAAACCTTGGCAGATCTTGGTGCCGACGTTATCAAGGTAGAACGCCCGGGAACTGGTGACGACACCCGAGCCTGGGGACCGCCTTACCTGAAAGACGCCCAAGGCAATGACACCAGCGAATCGGCCTACTACATCAGCACCAATCGCAACAAACGCTCGATCGCAGTGGATCTGGCCACGCCCGAGGGCGCAGCGATTGTGCGCAAGCTTGCAAGTCAGTGTGATGTGCTCTTGGAGAACTTCAAAGTCGGTGGCTTAAGGCAATACGGCCTGGATTACGAAAGCTTGAAAGACGAGATGCCCAGGCTAATCTACTGCTCCATCACGGGGTTTGGACAGACTGGGCCTTTTGCCAATCGCCCAGGCTACGACTTTATGATTCAAGGCATGGGCGGTTTGATGAGCATCACTGGAGAGCGTGACGACTTGCCAGGTGGCGGCCCACAAAAGGCTGGTGTTGCGGTGACTGACGTGTTTACCGGGCTGTACGGCGTCATCGCCATTCTCGGTGCTTTGCGAGAACGTGACCATAGCGGCCTTGGCCAGCACATCGACTTGGCCCTGCTCGACTGCCATGTAGCAATGCTCTCGAACCAGAACCTTAACTACATGACCTCGGGCAAGGCGCCCAAGCGAGCAGGCAACGCCCATCAGAACGTGGTGCCCTACCAGGTGTTTAAAACCTCTGACGGTTTCATGATTCTGGCCGTTGGCAATGACTCGCAGTTTCGTGCCTTTTGCAAAGTAGCTGGCCACGAGTCGTGGGGTACCGATGAACGCTTCGCTAAAAACAGTGGACGCATCGTCAACCGTCAAGCGCTGATCCCGATGATCGAAGAAGTCATGCTCACACGCACGCGTGATGACTGGATTTCAGCCCTCGAAGCAGTTGGTGTGCCCTGCGGCCCGATTCAGAGCATCGATCAGGTGTTTGATCACCCTCAGGTCAAAGCCCGTGAACTCTGGCAGAACATCCCTCACCCAATGGCTGGAACATCACCCACCACCGCGAGTCCGATTCGATATTCCGATACACCAGTGCAGTACCGCCGCCCAGCTCCCATGCTTGGCGAGCACACGGAGGAAATTTTGCGTGAGTTTGGTTTGACCTCGGACTAGCAGATACGATCGACAAAAGACTGAAGGCGACACCAAAAGATGTCGCCTTCAGTCTTTCAAGACAAAACCATCTCTCAGCGCTCAGTTCAGGCCGGCACAACCGGAATGCCAGCAATGCGCGCTGACCACTCCTTTGGACCAGTCTGGTGCACCGAGGTGCCGCGGGCATCAACTGCCACCGTCACCGGCATGTCGACCACGTCAAACTCATAGATAGCTTCCATGCCAAGGTCTTCAAATGCGAGAACCTTGGCGCCACGGATGGCCTTGGAAACAAGATAGGCAGCTCCACCCACGGCCATGAGATAGGCTGACTGATGCTTCTGAATCGCTTCAATAGCAACCGGGCCACGCTCGGCCTTGCCCACCATGGCAATCAGGCCAGTTTGGGCAAGCATCATGTCGGTGAACTTGTCCATGCGGGTGGACGTAGTCGGGCCCGCTGGTCCCACCACTTCTTCACGCACGGGATCAACCGGACCCACGTAGTAGATGACTCGGTTGGTGAAATCAACCGGCAGTGACTCGCCTCTGGCCAACATGTCCTGGATGCGCTTATGCGCTGCATCACGGCCAGTCAGCATCTTGCCAGACAGCAACAACGTCTGCCCAGGCTGCCAACTCGCCACTTCTTCCTTGGTTAGCTTGTTTAAGTCTACTTGCTTGGAGGCTTGGTAGTCTGGCGCCCACTTGACATCCGGCCAATCTGACAACAAGGGACGCTTCAGATGAGCCGGACCAGAACCGTCGAGCACAAAGTGTGCGTGACGGGTAGCGGCACAGTTCGGAATCATGGCCACGGGCTTGGAGGCTGCATGGGTTGGGAAGGTTTTGATTTTGACGTCAAGCACAGTCGTCAAGCCGCCTAGCCCCTGCGCACCAATGCCTAGCGCATTGACTTTTTCGTAGAGCTCGATGCGCAACTCCTCGAGCTTGTTGCTCGGTCCTCGCTCAAGCAGCTCGTACATATCGAGGTCTTCCATCAACGACTGCTTGGCCATCAACATGGCCTTCTCAGCTGTACCGCCAACCCCAATGCCCAACATGCCAGGCGGACACCAGCCAGCGCCCATGGTCGGCACGGTCTTGAGCACCCAGTCCACCAGAGAATCACTCGGATTAAGCATCACAAACTTGGATTTGTTCTCGGAACCACCACCCTTGGCAGCAACCTGAACATCGACCGTATTGCCTGGCACAAGCTCCACCGAGACAATACAAGGTGTGTTGTCTCGGGTATTTTTGCGGGCAAACAAAGGATCGTCGAGCACCGAGGCGCGCAAAGGGTTGTCCGGATTCAGGTAGCCACGACGCACGCCCTCATCGCACAACTCTTGCAGCCCAAGCTTGGTGTCAAACCGGACATCCATGCCGATTTTTAAGAACACGTTAACAATGCCAGTGTCTTGACAAATGGGACGACGACCTTCCGCACAGAGCTTGGAGTTGGTCAGAATCTGCGCCATGGCGTCTTTGGCTGCCGGGCTCTGCTCACGCTCATAAGCGCGCGCCAGATGGGCAATGTAGTCAGCCGGGTGGTAATAACTGATGAATTGCACGGCATCAGCAATCGATTCAATCAGGTCTTCTTCCTTAATGACGGTCATGGTTTGCGGTCCTCGAAAATTAATGTACTCACTAGATGAAACGCTGACTTACACCTATTTGCCCTGCCAGACGGGCTTGCGTTTCTCGGCAAACGCCAGTGCCCCCTCGCGAGCATCTTCAGATTCAAATATGTGTTTCATCAGTGGCGCTTGCTTGGCAAACATTTCCTCTTGTGACCAGTCAAGCGACTCGTTGATGATCTTCTTGGCTGCCTGCACAGCCAACGGTCCATTCTCACTGATGCGCCCAGCCAGGGCAAGCGCACCAGCCAGGGCCTGACCAGGCTCGGTCAGCTCATTGACAAGCCCAAACTGATAAGCCCGCTGCGCGCTAAACATGTCACCGGTCAGGATCATCTCCATGGCCACTGGGTGAGGCAACCGTCGGGGCAAACGCAACAAACCGCCCGACCCCGGCACCAGACCTCGCTTGACCTCTGGCAGACCAAACTTGGCATCTTTGGCAGCCACCACCATGTCACAGGCCAACACCATTTCAAATCCACCAGCCAAAGCAAATCCCTCGACAGCTGCAATCAGTGGTTTGGCAGGCGGCGCCTCATTTAAGCCGGCAAACCCACGATTGGCTACTTTTGGGCGAATACGTGACTTGGCAAAGTCTTTCAAGTCCATGCCGGCGCTAAAGCCTTTGCCAGCGCCCGTCAAAATACCCAAGCGCAAGTTCGGATCCGCATCCAGACGCTCAAAGGCATGTGCCAGCTGCACTGCTGTGTCGTAGTTAATGGCGTTGCGCGCATCCGGACGGTTAATCGTCACCAGCAAAATCCCATTGTTTTCTTCGGTCAGAACCAGTTCTTGTGCAGACATATGATTTCCTGTTGCTTCGCGCCTGATAAATGATTGGGCGTTTGTTGACTTTCGGTATTCCCTAAATCATAGGCGATCCGGACGCTACGCGTGAGCGCAACGGCGCACGCGCTAAAATGTCCAGCTAAGCTGATTTCTAGTGCCGCGCTTTGGCAAGCACCCAAAACGATTGGATTCATCCTCATAATGCTTACTTTTCAGCAAATCATCCTGCGTTTGCAGGACTACTGGGACCAACAGGGCTGTGCGTTGTTACAGCCATATGACATGGAAGTTGGTGCTGGCACCTCGCACACGGCGACATTTCTGCGTGCGATCGGCCCAGAGCCTTGGCGAGCAGCCTACGTGCAACCTTCGCGTCGCCCCAAAGACGGTCGCTACGGCGAGAACCCAAATCGCCTGCAGCACTACTACCAATATCAGGTCGTGCTCAAGCCTGCGCCGCCCGACATCCTGGATCTCTACATTGGTTCTCTCAAAGCCATCGGCATTGAGCCCGCCAAGCATGACATCCGCTTCGTCGAAGACGACTGGGAAAACCCCACGCTAGGTGCTTGGGGGCTTGGCTGGGAAGTTTGGCTAAACGGCATGGAAGTCACCCAATTCACCTACTTCCAGCAAGTCGGCGGTATCGACTGCACACCGACGACTGGCGAAATCACCTATGGTCTTGAACGCTTGGCCATGTATTTGCAGGGTGTCGAAAGCGTCTATGACCTGATTTGGACGGATCGGGATGGCTATCGGTTGACTTACCGGGATGTGTTTCACCAAAACGAAGTCGAGCAATCCACCTACAACTTCGAGCATGCCAATGCCACTGTGTTGTTTCAGCACTTTAATGACTATGAGGCGCAGGCCAAGCGTCTGATGGAAGTGCCCCTGGCACTGCCTGCTTACGAAGCGACGCTCAAAGCAGCACACACCTTTAACCTGCTCGATGCGCGTGGCGCCATCAGCGTGACCGAACGGGCGGCCTACATTGGTCGGATTCGGAACCTGTCACGTGCAGTTGCCCAAGCCTACTACGACTCCCGTGAGGCCCTTGGATTTCCCATGTTGAACACTAGCGAGGCCAAAGCCGCATGAGTCACGCTCCCTTGCTCGTTGAGCTCTTTACCGAAGAACTGCCACCCAAAGCACTGCAACGCTTGGGCTCTGCGTTTGCTCAAGGCATTGCCGCAGGCTTGAAGGACAAAGGCCTCTTGTCTGACGATAGCGCCGTCACACCGTTTTCAACACCGAGGCGTTTGGCTGTGCACATCACCAATGTGCTAGACACAGCCGCCGATCAGGCGTTTTCTGAAAAACTGATGCCAGTTAAAGTGGGTTTGGACACTGAAGGCCAGCCAACTGCTGCGCTCGTAAAGAAACTCGCTGCAAAAGGGCTGGACCACCTGAGTGCCAGTGACTTGACTCAAATCGACGATGGCAAGCAGGCCTATCTGGTTGCCCAAGGGATAGCGCCCGGCGCTCGTCTGGCTGAAATCATTGGGTCGGTGATTGAACTTGCGATTGAACAACTGCCCATCCCCAAAGTGATGCGCTATCAACTCGCTGACGGCAAGACCAGCGTGAACTTTGTGCGCCCAGCCCATGCGCTGATTGTCTTGCATGGTGACACCATACTGCCGGCACACGTGCTCGGGCTCGACGCTGGCCGCACGACGCTGGGCCATCGATTCCTGTGCACTGATCCAATTGAAATTGGCTCGGCTGACAGCTACGAGAAGCAGCTCGCAGACCAGGGGCATGTCACCGCAAGCTTCGAAGGTCGGCGCGCAATCATCGACGCGCAACTTCAAAAGCAAGCGAAAGCCCTTGGCGCCTCATTGGGGGATGACCCCGCCGTTGACGCGCTGCTTGATGAAGTCACTGCATTGGTCGAAGCCCCCGCTATCTACGTGGGACAGTTCGAGGAGCGCTTTCTGGCCGTGCCCTCAGAATGCCTGATTCTGACCATGCGCCTGAACCAGAAGTATTTCCCATTATTTGACGCTGCCACGGCGAAGCTGACCCATTGGTTTCTTATCGTGAGCAACATGCCGATCTCTGATCCGAGTGCCATCATTTCTGGCAATGAACGCGTGGTGCGTCCCCGACTCGCGGATGCCGAGTTTTTCTTTCTGACTGACAAGAAAGAAAAGCTCGCCGAGCGGCTGCCCCTCCTGGAACACATCGTCTATCACAACAAGCTTGGCACGCAGCGTGTGCGCATTGAACGTGTCCGGCAGATCGCTGACTGGCTGGCACGCACACTCAATGCAGATACCCATCTGGCTGACCGGGCGGCACTGTTGGCAAAAGCTGACCTCACCACTCTGATGGTCGGTGAATTCCCCGAACTACAAGGCGTGATGGGCAGCTATTACGCACAGGCTGACGGCGAACCTGAGCCAGTGGCCAAAGCGATTGCCAATCAATACCAAATACGCTGGCCTGCGGTCGTGACTGCGGCGGACTTGCCTGGGGCCATCCTCTTTATGGCTGACCGGGCCGAGACGCTGGTTGGCATTTGGGGCATTGGTTTGGCGCCCACAGGTGAGCGTGACCCGTTTGGCCTGCGGCGTGCAGCTCTAGGGCTTATCAGTGCATTCGAGCAATTGCGCGACGGCGGCTATCTGAAACTTCAGGCCGATCACACACTGACCCTTGAAGCTTTGCTTGCCCGGGCGTTTAGCACCTTTGACCAAAGCCTTGGGCTCGCGCCAAACACCGTGGCTGAAGTCAGTGCCTTTGTGCGTGAACGCTACCGCAACCAATTGCTGGCATCAGCCGATCGTGAAGCCGTCGAAGCCGTCTTTGCGCTCGATGTTGCGCTTCACGAGGTGGTCGCCCGCATTGCCGCGGCACAGGACTTTAAAACTTCGGAGGCAGCACCTAGCCTGGCAGCTGCCAACAAGCGTATTGGCAATCTGCTGAAAAAAGCCGAGGACTTGTCGGTTTCACTTGACATCGCAGCCCTGACAGAAGCAGCAGAAATCGATCTAGCCCATCAGCTAAACAACTTGGCGCCGGAAATTGAGGGCCACCTGGCCAAAGCCCAATACGCATCGGCGCTGACTGTCATGGCTCAGTTACGCCAGCCCGTGGATCGCTTTTTTGATGAGGTCATGGTGATGGCTGACGATCCAGCCGTTCGCCAAAACCGCCTGGCCTTACTGGCGCGACTGCATCAGGTTATGAACCAGGTGGCAGATATTTCCAGGCTTGCAGCGTGAAGCTCATCATTCTTGACCGTGATGGCGTCATCAACGTCGACAGCGACGATTACGTCAAACATCCGGATGAGTGGCATCCACTGCCTGGCAGCCTTGAAGCAATCGCGCGCCTATCGCGCGCTGGCTGGAAAGTAGTGGTCGCATCTAACCAGTCTGGACTTGCGCGCGGTTTCTTTGACGCAGCCACCTTAAACGCCATGCACCTGAAATGCCGTGAACTGTTACGTCCACTCGGCGGTTCAATTGATGCTTTTTTTGTATGTCCTCACGGGCCTGACGATGATTGCGCCTGCCGCAAGCCCTCTCCAGGCATGTTTAACGAGATTGCACGACGGTTCGACACGAGTTTGGATGGCGTGCCGGCTGTAGGCGACTCTTTGCGTGATCTTAAAGCCAGCGCTGCAGCTGGCTGCACGCCATGGCTAGTTGAAACAGGCAATGGCCTCAAATCCCGCCAATCAGCTGAACTGCCTGCCAACACCCGATTTGGCAAAGACTTGGCTGACGTGGTTGATCAGATCCTTGCCGAGGAAACGAGCGCATGAACGCACTTAGAGCCAGTGCTTACTACCTGTTTCTCATCATCACTGTCATACCCTATGCATTTGTGACCTTGCTTGCAGCTCCCCTGCCCCTGCACTGGCGCTATCGCATTACCATCGGTTGGCCGTGGCTCGCAACCTGGGGCGCGAAAGTCATCTGTGGCCTGCGTTGGCGCATTGAGGGCGCTGAAAATCTACCAAATGGCCCAGCTATCGTGCTGTCCAAGCATCAATCTGCCTGGGAAACCCTGTTTCTGCCAAGCCACCTGCCACGCGAAGTGTGCTTTGTGTACAAGCGAGAATTGCATCGAATCCCATTCTTTGGATGGGGGCTGGCACTGCTGCGCATGATCCCGATAGACCGTTCAAAGGGCAAAGAAGCCTTTGAGCAAGTGGTTCAAATCGGTCAGCAGCGCCTAGATGAGGGCCGCTGGCCGATATTGTTTCCCGAGGGAACCCGTATCGCGCCCGGCAAAATGGGACGCTTCAAGATGGGCGGCGCGTTGTTGGCAAGCCGCACCAACACACCCATCGTGCCGATTGCGCTAAATGCGGGTGAATTCTGGCCACGCAATTCATTCAGCAAAAAGC
Source organism: Burkholderiaceae bacterium (assembly GCA_021208885.1). Classification (GTDB taxonomy): domain Bacteria; phylum Pseudomonadota; class Gammaproteobacteria; order Burkholderiales; family Burkholderiaceae_B; genus Algicoccus. The sequence goes on along the minus strand of JAJOJF010000030.1, from coordinate 121,076 downwards.
CTGGTGTCATCACTGTGCGCATTGGCGAGTTGATTTACCCGGATGGCTTAACGCCTGAGGAACTGAACGACAAGGTCTACGCGTGGATAGAAGAACAAATGAAGTCCATGCGGCGAGCGCGAGATTGATTGGATTTAGAACGCGGGCGGGCTAAGATTCACATCATGCAACTAGCATTCAATCTAGACCCAGCACCGGCTCCCGAACCGAGATCACGCCCAGGCATTGGACGCCATGAGCGTATGCTTGAGCACAACGGCATTCGACTGGTGTTCACGTTACAACGTTCCCGACGTCGATCCATTGGCCTGACTGTGTCAGAGCAAGGGCTTAAGGTAACCGCACCAAGCTGGGTCTCGTTGCAGCAAATTGATCTGGCCGTCATCGAGAAATTCGACTGGGTCCTAAAAAAAACCCAAATGCTGCAAGTACGCCAGCAAAAGCGGCAACAGACACAATCGAACTGGCGCTCTGGCGGCGTTGTCGCTTATCTGGGCAGAGGCATTGAACTTCAGTGCAGCACACACGAAGATCCAAATGCACGCGGCCAAGTGTGGTTTGACGGCTCGACAGACATGCCAAAGCATGGCGATCGCCTTTGGCTGCCATTGCCTCCTGACAGTGATACTGAACAAGTACGTGACTTGGCACAAGGGTGGCTACAAAAACAAGCGAAAGCGTGCTTTGCCGAACGTCTCGATTATTTTGCGTCAAGTACCGGACTCAGACCCAAAAGTTGGCGCCTATCCTCAGCCACGGGTCGCTGGGGTTCATGCACGGTCGAGGGCAAGATCAGTCTTAACTGGCGTTTGATTCATTTTGAGGTGCCGATTATTGACTATGTAATCGCGCACGAATTGGCTCACCTGCGTCAAATGAACCACAGTCCGGCATTCTGGGATGAGGTCAAAGCCATTTGCCCGGATTATCTGAAAGCCTACAGAGCACTGAAGGGGCTGTCGCCTGGCGACACCCCGGCGTTATCATAGGCACAACTAAACACGGAGGCTCGCAATGCGAATTCTGCATACCATGTTGCGCGTGGGTAACCTTGATCGGTCGTTGGATTTCTACACCAATGTGCTTGGCATGCGCCTGTTGCGCAAGAAAGACTACCCTGAAGGACGTTTTACCTTGGCGTTTGTTGGCTACGACGATGAAGACAAGGGCACCGTCATTGAACTGACCCACAATTGGGATACTGAGAAGTACAACCTCGGTGATGCTTATGGGCATATCGCATTGCAGGTTGACAATGCAGCCAAAGCCTGTGACATGGTCCGCCAAAAAGGCGGCAAGGTTACGCGTGAGGCGGGGCCGATGAAACATGGCCAAACCGTTATTGCCTTCGTTGAAGATCCTGACGGTTACAAAATTGAATTCATCGAGCGCAAGGCTGCTTAAGCCTCTGCAAAAAAGCCAGAGCAATGCTTAATGTTCTCTGGTTAGCCTTCATCCTCGGCGGCATGGCAGCCGGGGTTGCACAATGGCTTTGGCTCGGTGATGCTGACGTATTTAACCGCATAGTCACTAGCCTATTTGACATGGCCAAACTCTCGGTCAATGTCATGATTGTGCTGTTTGGCACGCTAACCCTTTGGCTCGGCTTGCTGCGCATTGCCGAGCTCGCCGGACTGGTTCAAACCTTGGGTCGCTGGCTTTCACCCTTGTTTGCCCGTCTGATGCCCGAAGTCCCTCGTGGTCATCCCGCTTTGGGTCTTATCACCATGAACTTTGCAGCCAATGGGCTTGGGCTTGATAACGCGGCGACACCCGTGGGCTTGCGAGCAATGCGTGAGCTGCAAACCTTAAACCCTAACCCCACGGTTGCCACCAACGCACAGATCCTGTTTCTGGTGCTAAACACGTCAGCGCTGACTATTTTGCCCGTGACCATTTTTATGTATCGACTACAGCAAGGCGCGCCTGACCCGACACTGGTGTTCCTGCCGATTCTAGTGGCCACTGGCGCATCCACGGTAGCCGGCCTACTGGCAGTCGCGTTTATGCAGCGACTCAAGCTGCACGATCCAGTCGTGCTGCTATGGCTTGGCGCCACCGCCTTGGTGTTGGCGACCATTATGGCTGGCGCAGCTTCGTTATCAGCGGCGACCTTGGCTCATGTTTCAAGCCTGACTGGCAACTTGGCCCTGTTGGGCGTCATTGCCCTATTTCTCGTGGTGGGTGCGTGGCGCAAGGTGGCGGTTTATGAAGCGTTTATAGACGGCGCCAAGCAAGGGTTTGATATTGCCAAGGATCTGCTGCCTTACCTGGTGGCGATGTTGTGTGCCATCGGCATTTTGCGTAGTTCAGGCGCTCTGGATTTCGTGTTGGAGACAGTTCGGTGGATCGTTGAGCTCGTCGATGGCGACACCCGATTTATTGACGGACTGCCCACGGCTCTTATGAAACCCCTATCTGGCAGCGCTGCGCGGGCGATGATGATTGAAACCATGCAGTTTCATGGCGTTGATAGTTTTGCGGGGCTACTGGCAGCGACACTGCAGGGCAGCACTGAGACAACCTTCTACGTGCTGGCGGTGTATTTCGGCGCTGTCGGCATACAGCGAGCCAGACATGCAGTCGGTTGTGCCTTGGTGGCGGATTTTGCGGGCATCACGGCGGCAATTCTGGCATGCTATGCCTTTTTTGGATGAGCACTTAAGCGTGAAGATCGTCATTGCTCCTGACTCTTTTAAAGAAAGCCTCTCAGCTGCCAATGTGGCGCAGGCGATTGCATCAGGTATACGGGTTGTCATGCCTGATGCAGATATCAGGTGCGTGCCCATGGCTGATGGTGGCGAGGGCACGCTAGACGCTGTTCTAGCGGTCACCGCAGGCCAGAGAAGGCAACAAACTGTCGCTGACGCGCTTGGCAGGCAACGACAAGCGTTCTGGGGATGGTTGCCAGAACGGACCGCCATTATCGAGATGGCCAGCGCTGCCGGACTCGAACACATTGCACCAACTGACCGCGACCCACTAAAGGCCGACACCTACGGCGTGGGTGAGCTCCTTATCAACGCCCTAGACGTCGGCGCCAAGCGGATTGTGCTAACCGCTGGCGGGTCAGCCACCAACGATGGAGGCGCTGGGATGCTGCGCGCATTGGGCATGAAATTTCTGGACGAGTCCGGCAAGCCACTGCCTGCTGGCGGCCATGCGCTGGCAAGACTTAAAAGCATCGACGCGAGCGACCTTGACCCTAGATTGACGGACATTGAAATGGTGGTTGCCACTGACGTGCGAAACCCCTTGTGCGGCGCAAACGGTGCCTCTGCCATCTTTGGCCCACAAAAGGGCGCCACGCCCGAGATGGTACAAGCGCTTGATCAAGCGCTGGCTCATTTCGCGGAAGTAACTAAACAAACAACTGGAACTGACCGACAGAACGACCCTGGTGCTGGTGCAGCTGGCGGCCTGGGTTTCGCTGCCATGGCCTGGATGGGTGCGAGCACCCGGCCTGGCGTTGAGGTGGTCGCTGAACTAGCAAATCTTGAACAAGCGATCGCTGATGCTGACCTGGTGTTTACTGGTGAAGGACGCATGGATGCGCAGACGTTGCAGGGCAAGACGCCGTGGGGGGTCATGCGGATAGCCAAGGCACATGGGGTGCCGGTGATTGCACTTGCCGGCAGTCTGGGTCAAGGCTATCAAGCACTTTATGATGCGGGGTTGACTGCAGCATTTAGCCTGACCAATGGCCCCATACAGTTAGAGCTCGCGTTACAGTGCGCGGCTGACCTGCTCACCGCACGCAGCACCGACATCATTCGTCTTTGGATGGCGGCACACCAGAGTTACTAAGCGCATCGCTCATGCGAATGAATCCGGCTATATCCACCTGTTCAGCACGTGCAGTCGGTGGCACACCGACTGCATCCCATGGCATCAAAGTTGCCCAGTCACCCAGCGCACGCCTTAACATTTTGCGCCGCTGCGCAAATGCGCGCTGAACCAACGAGGCAAACAAGGATTCATCCCGGGCCCGTAACCGCCCATCACCAAGCGGCACCATGCGCACCACTGCGGAAACCACTTTGGGCGCTGGCTCAAATGCATCGGGTGGCACATCAAACAGCTTGTCCATGCGGTATCGGTATTGCAGCATGACCGACAGTCTGCTGTAGTCTGAATCATCAACACCGGCCACCATTCTGTCCACCACTTCCTTTTGCAGCATGAAGTGTTGGTCTAGAACATGATCGGCTGCCTGCATGCATGCAAACAACAGCGGCGTGGAAATGTTGTAGGGCAAGTTGCCCACGATGCGCAGTCGGTCACCGAATTGACTGAAATCGATCTCCAGTGCATCGGCCTCTATCACATGCAGCTTCTCGGCCGAGTTTTGCAGCCGAAGCCTGGCCGCTAGGTCACGATCGATTTCGATGACTTTGAGCTGTTTTACACGCGCAAGCAACGGCGCTGTCAAGGCACAAAGGCCTGGCCCAATCTCTACCATGTTGTCATCCGGCTGGGGGGAAATTGCCCTGACAATCTGGTCAATGACGGCACCGTCGGTCAGAAAATTCTGACCAAACCGTTGCCGCGCCTTATGCTTGCTCACTGCTCGGTTTGCCTGAACATGCGGTTCTCGATGAATGCCAGGTTTCGCATTTGCGCCAACCACGCTTCGAATTGGCTCTGAGCGCGCCGCTGAAATAGTTCCTGGCGTGCAACGTTGCGACGGAACTGATCCGCCATGTCCTGAGTGCGTCTTTCTTCAACCAGGATCAAATGCCAACCGAATGGTGATTTGATGGGCTCACTGATTTGCCCAGGCGCCAGCGCATCCATGGCACGCTCGAACTCAGGCACTGTTTCGCCCGGGTTCAGCCAGCCAAGGTCGCCCCCCAACGGCGCTGAATTGTCTTCAGACACTGCTCGGGCCACATCCTGAAAGCTTTCACCGCCTTGCACAATGCGGCTGCGGGCATTGAGCAAACGCTGCTTGGCCATGTCATCTGTCATCACGGCTGATGATTTAATCAGAATGTGACGTGCTTTGGTTTGGTCAACCATCATAGGGCCCGTTGGATCCATCGGTTGCGCTTGCGGCGGTGGTGGAGGCGGCGGCGTTGCAGGCTGACCACCGGCACGACCGGTCACCTGCAGTATGTGGAAACCGGCAGGACTGCGAATCACGCCCGATACTTGTCCGGGTTGAAGATTGCGCGCCGTTTTCAGAAACAGCTCCGGCCAACCGCTTGCAGGTCGCACCCCCATGTCGCCGCCGCGCGAGGCTTCCGGACCATCAGATACCTCGGCTGCCAAATCCGCAAATTTCTCACCTTTTCTGAGTCGGGCACGCACGCTGTCAATTTTCTTGCGCAATTCAGCCACCCGCTGCTCGCTAGCGTTCTCTGGCACGCTCACAAAGATCTGGGAAATCTGTAGCACCAAGGGTTGGGCTGGTGGCGGTTTCGGTGGAGGTGGTGGCGGTGGGGGTGGCGGTTCCAGGCCACTGGCCTTGCGCGCTTCGCGTTCCTTTAAAAAGGCATCCACATCCGCGTCGCTGACCCTGACAGTCATGTCAGCCATGCGCTGGCGCACCATGTCAAACAATATCTGGCGACTCAAGCTCTCTTCATAGTCGTCCCAGTTAAGACCGATACGACTGACCTGGGTGCGCAACTGCGCAACTGACAAACCGTTGCGCTCGGCCACTCTTTGAAGCGCTCGTTGCAGATCCTGATCCGAAACCCTTAAGCCCATCTTCTCGGCTTCCTGCGCAACCACCGTTTGCGTGATCAATTCCTCTAGCGCTGCGCGCAAACGCACATCCTTGGGCGGGACTGGTTGCCGTTGCGCACGCAGCTCACCCGCTATCTCTTCTGCCCGTTCCTCAACTTGCAAGACCGTAATAGCCTCGTTGTTAACAACCGCCGCAATGCCATCGAGCGGTCGCTCGGCCGGACCCGTTTGCGGCTGCGCACCACGCAAACCCTGGGCCGAGACTGTTGCCACCGCAAAAACCGAAAACAACCCGGCTAACCACAAGCGCGTTTTATGCTTCATAGCTGTTACTCGTACCTTTCAAATTTGCCGATTGGTTCGACAGTCGGTGTGATGTTCTGGTAATTCGGAATACTACGGCCTAACAAACCAAGCGGATCTTGCCCCAAACGACCAAGCCCGGAGAGCTCGAGCTGGAAAAATATTGCGTTGTTAACCTCGGTAGGATCAATCGCATACCGCTGGTAAATCACGCGTGCAGCCCAACAACAGTCTCCACGATACTCCAGTCCAGCAATAGCCTGAGTCACACGGGGGAATATCTGTAGCTTGGGCTCGTTTAGAAGTGAGTAATCAACGCGACCCACAGAATAAATTTGAGAGGTCAATGGCCACTGGTAAGACAAGCTGACCTGATCCTGGCCTTGTGGTTGGTATGGGCCGGTCGGATTGCGTTGGTAGCGATAAGAAGCCGTGATGGCAGCAGCCCGCTTGGGATTAAAGCGCGCCACGATCTGGGCACGATCCCAGCTGTTGTCATAGGGGTTGTACTGCAGGTCCAAAGCGGTACTGAGCGTGTTGGTCAAATCAGCACCAGCACTAATCAAGTACTCTGACTCGACATCCGTTCGCGCCCGCTCGCCAGGCAAAGTCACCAACTGGTCCTCGAAATAAAAGCGCTGACCAACGGCCACATAAGCCCTCTCTTCGCCTGTCGTCGCATTCAGGTAACGCGAACCCAGAGCCACCGTGAGTTGATTGGCGTTGGCAATCCGGTCCCAGCCGCCGGTGTAGATGTTCTCCTGGAAAGCCTGGGAGAAACTAAAGTCAGACAGCGTGGTGTCATAGACCGGAAAATCAGACTGATCGCGATATGGCACATTCAAATAATAGATGCGTGGCTCAAGTGTCTGGATGGCGTCATGCCCAAAAAACGAGGCGTCCCGCTCAAACGTCATGCCCGCATCGATCGACATGATGGGAAGGACCCGACTGTTCGACGGCCGGAACTGATCCTCAGGCAATCCTGGTTGCCAGGTTGTCTCGTAACGCGTCATGTGCAGGCCCACCTTGGGCGTGATGTAGTAGCCGGGCTGCACAATCGGGTATGAGATCTGAGGGTAAGACACGAAGCGCTGGCCATTTGGTCCAAGCTGTTGACCGGCGTCGTTCTTGGCTCTCTCAAACCAGATCGCGCTGTTGTCCATCACTACGTCAAACCCACCATAGTTATAGCGACTCCCTGTCAAGGTAACTGCCGGAACTAAGTTATATTGAGGAGTGATATCGCCTAAAGTTTGAAAAGTCGAGTAATTGACCTGGGCGCTCCAAAACTTGCTGCCCCAGCCCACCCAGCCAGAACGGGGCAGTGCCGTGATCGTGGCCTGGTTGACCGCCAGAATCGAGAAGTCCTTGAAGTAATCGTCATCTGACACGCCGCTGATGTTCCAGCCGCCGTAAAACCCTCCCCCAAAGCTTTGCGAATGCTGGGTGGAATACAACCAACGGTCAATGCCGAGCTCTTGATCCTTTTGCAGATAAGTGCCAGCAATTGTTCCGTTAAAGGTCTTGCCAAGATACCTGAAATCGCCGCCAAGCTGCACACCGCGTTTGCTCATCGGACGCAGCTGCAAGGTGGCATCGTAGTTTGGCGCGAGGTTCAGGTAATAAGGCAAGGTCATTTCATAACCGGACTGACTGGTAATAGCGAACGTCGGCGCTAAAAATCCGGATTTGCGCTCCCTGCGTATAGGAAACGTCAGGTATGGAGACGCCAAAATTGGCATGCCTTTGAAAAAAAGCACCGCCCCCCAGGCTTCACCTTCGTTGGCGTCATAGTCAAAGTTAGACTCAAGCGCGGTGATCCACCAGGCCGGCTCGGGGCACGGGCAAGCGGTGTAGGTAACATCGTCAATGGTCAGCTCGTTGCGATTGGTCATCACTGCCTTACTGCCAACGCCAGAGCCGCCGTTGCTCAACCAAAACTCGGGGGACTCAACCTCACCCTCATCGGTGTCAAGGTTGTAACGCATGCTCGGGCCGACGATGACGTTGCCATCCTGCACTAACCTCGCATTGATCCGGGCGTCTACTTCGTTGGTTCGATCGTCATAGCGCAGATAGCCCGCTGACAAAACCGTATCGGCTCTGCGCACCACGCCCCTGCCCTCGATGATTAGCTCCTCATCTGGCTTGGCATTCATCTCGTCACCGCGCAGATAAATCGGCAGCTCGTCAACGTCAACAGGATTGGGAATCAGTGCGGGCGATACTTTTAAGCCACGCAAAATAATGCTGCCATCAACCGTTTGCTCTTCAGGCGATGTCTGCGATTGCCCCGATACAGGCGCACCAGCAGCCACCAGCACGGCAGCCAGCGGCATTACGAGGGCGAATCGTTTGAACAAATCGGACACCGCTAGCCAATCATCCCGATGAAAGTTAAACAATAGACTGTGATTGGGCGGCTCAGCTACTACAAGCGCCCAAGACCCTCTATTATAGAGATGCAAATGCACTTAGAAAGCCTGAGAAAATGAACTCAAAAACTGCCGCCGCTACCCCCGCCTCACATCGCCTTCAGAAGCTCACACAATGGCTTGATAGCCTGCCACCTGACCTGGCACTGGCACCCAACACCATGGTCCCAGCATCCAGTGACGCGAGTTTTAGGCGGTATTTCCGCCTGCAAGCAGGCAAGCAAAGCTTGATTGTCATGGATGCACCACCGCCGCAGGAAAATTGCGCACCGTTTGTGGATGTCACCATGAGGCTTACTGAAGCGGGCGTGACAGTCCCAAAAATTCTTGCCTGTGACTTGGGCAACGGCTTCATGCTTTTGTCAGACTTGGGCCATCACACATACTACGACCGGATTCAGGCAGGTTTAGAAGACACCGAACTGCAAACCCTCTACCGTGAAGCGCTTGGCACGCTGGTCAAGCTTCAGCACGGCAAACATGATGGTCTGCTGACCTTTGATGCGCCGCGCCTGGTGACTGAGCTACAGCTTTTCCCCGAGTGGTTCATTAAAACCCATCACAACACCGACTTAACCAAGACCGAGAGTGAGCATCTCGATCGCATTTTTGTGCTGTTGGCCCAGGCCATGGCCAGCGAGCCCCGTGTCTTGGTACACCGAGACTTTCACAGCCCTAATTTGATGGTTTGTGACCCCGAGACGGACCTTGTTAACCCCGGTGTGCTGGATTACCAGGATGCGGTAGCAGGACCCATCAGTTATGACATCGCCTCATTGGTGTTTGACGCCAGAACGACCTGGGATGAGCCACAGCAACTTGACTGGGCCATACGCTACTGGGAGAAAGCCAAAGCTGCCCGATTGCCTGTGCCAACCGACTTTGCGGTGTTTCACCAACAGTACGAGTGGGCTAGCTTGCAGCGCAATTTACGGATCCTAGGGGTATTTGCCCGCCTGAACCATCGCGACAACAAAGCTCACTACCTGGCCCATGTCCCACGCGTGCTGCAGTACGTCAGACAAGTCGCCGCTCGCTATCAGCCCTTTGTGCCACTGATGCGGTTGCTTGACCGTTTGCAAGGCATTGAGCCAGAAGTAAAACTGACTTTTTAGGTTCAAGATGAAAGCCATGATTCTGGCCGCCGGGCGCGGACAACGCATGCGACCGTTGACTGATCACACACCCAAACCGCTATTGCCGGTCAATGGCCAGCCACTGATTACCTGGCATTTGCTGCGGTTGGCTCATGCCGGCATCACCGAAGTGGTCATCAACCACGCCTGGCTCGGTGAACAAATCGAGCAGACTTTAGGTGACGGCAGCCAATGGGGCGTGCAGATCCTTTATTCTGCTGAGTCGCCAGCGCTCGAGACGGCTGGCGGAATCGCCAGGGCCCTGCCATTGCTTGGAGACAAACCGTTTCTAGTTATCAATGGCGACATCTGGTGTGACTGGGCTCTGGCCAAAGCCATCCAGGTCTTTGAAGGTTTGGCCATGCAACCAGAAACTCTCGCCCATCTGGTACTCGTTGACAATCCGGAACATAACCTGACGGGTGATTTTTATCTATCTGAAGACCAACAAGTGCATGCCCAGGGCTCGCCCAAATTGACGTTTGCGGGCATTGGGGTTTATCGGCCAGCGCTATTTGAGAGTCTAGATCCCAATCAACCATCAGCCTTGGCACCGGTGCTGCGCCAAGCCATGGCCAAACGATTGGTCAGCGGGGAGCATCACCGCGGCCATTGGATCGATGTTGGCACGCCTGAGCGCTTGAATGCCCTGTCTGACCTGCTTGGCAGACGGTCAATTTGCAACGAGCTGTGACAGGCCTGAATGCAGACTTAAGCAGCTGAGTTATCCTAGTAGCTTAAATATGGCCATATGGCCGGATTCGCATGCCGTTCGTTGAGTCTAAAACGCGCAAGGAAAAAATATGGGGTTGTTTGGGCGATCACGCCGTCAAGTTTTTAAGCCATCACCATACAACACCAGTCGTCGCAGCCGAAAGCTGCCACGCTGGTTTATTCTGCTGGTCGTCGGCATTCTGATCGGCAGCGGTGGAACACTGATTCTGCAAGCCAGCTACGGCCCCAAACGCCTGACTGTTTTGGAGTCACAAAGGCTCACAGACGACTTGGCAGCGCTGACACTGGAACGACAACAATTACAAGCAGACGTAACAGAATTAAATCGCCAGCTTGATTCGAGCAAAACGGGCGCTCAAAAAACCATTGATGAGCTACGGGCTGAAATCGACACGCTTAACAATCGCATGCAGCCCCTGCGTGATGAAGTAGCGCTTTTCACCAAAGCACTGACAGCTGGCGTGAAATTCGATCCCATCGGCATCACAGGCGCGGGTTTCGAGCAAGCAGCCGGCAGCGACAAGCTGCAGTATCAGGTCGTACTGGTGCAAGAGGATGACCAGCAGCCCCCCTATGAGGGCCGCATCGAGGTCACCTTCGAAGGTCGTTACCCCAACGGTCGGGCTGGCTCAGTCAAGGCGCTTGTTGTCCCCTTCACACTCAAACACTACCAGCATCTGACTGGCAGCATCGAGATGCCGAATAACCTACAGGCCGCAAGAGCAACGCTGCGCGTTTACCGGGCTGATGGCAATCAAGCCTTGTCGTATCGAACCTTTCAGGTCGATCGACCCAAGTAAATGTGTTTGCTGGCCTAGACCGCCGTGGTGCCACCGTCGACACGAATCGAGGTTCCGGTCACATAAGAGGCGGCATCACTTGCCAGAAACACGATCGCACCCATCAAGTCTTGTGGCTGCCCTATGCGCCCCAATGCAGTCTTTGCAGCCAAAACATCTCGAACGCCTGGCTCGGCTAGTCGAGCTCGAGTCATATCGGTCTCGATCATCGATGGCGCAACGGTATTGACACGAATTGCGTGGCGGCCGACTTCCCAGGCCAGTGATTTGGTGTAACCCTCCACTGCATGCTTGGCTGCGCTATAAAGTGTTCGCTCGGGCGCACCGATGTGGCCATACTGGGAGGATAGATTGATGATGCTGCCAGGTTCACCGGCAGCTACCAATCCCTCAATTACCGCCTGCGACACCAGAAGACTAGATGTCACGTTTAGCCTCAAGACGGCATCGATATCCTCTGGCGACATGTCTTGAAGAGGGCCTGGCCGATTGCCACCTGCATTATTGACTAGCACATGAATGACACCAAGGGCACGAATCGCTAAACGCACTGCTGTCGGATCGGTAACATCAAGTGCCATAGAAGTGACCGTGACGCCGCGATCAGCCAACAATCGAACGGCCTGATCAAGCCCGCGCTGTCACGAGCAGCGATCGTTACTTGCGCGCCAGCCTGGGCCAGTGCAAAACGCCGCTGCCAGGCCAATGCCTCGACTGCCACCCGTTACCAGCGCACGTTTGCCATCTAGCCTAAAACTTGGCGCTTGCATGGCTGTATTCGCATCAAGCCCACTCATGACTGACCCGTGTCTTGTCGGTAGCGTCTCAAATTGTCTTCATTGGGCGGATATAAGCCGGGAAGCTGCTCGCCTGCTTCAATGCGTCCCATGATCCAGCCCTCAAGGCGCTCTTGCTCGAGCGACAAAGCCACAACCTCATCAAGCAAATCGGCGGGAATCAAGACGGCACCATCTTGGTCTACCACCACCACATCGCCTGGAAACACGGCTACCCCGCCACAACCGATGGGTTGTTGCCAGGCCACAAACGTCAGACCTGCCACCGAGGGCGGTGCCGCTGCCCCTTGGCACCACACGGGCAAACCCGAATCAAGCACGCCCGCCAGGTCTCGTACAACGCCATCAGTTACCAAGCCGGCAACGCCACGCTTGGCCATGCGGGCGCACAGAATATCCCCAAAAATGCCAGCATCTGTCACGCCCATCGCATCAACCACGGCAATGCAACCGGCTGGCATTGCCTCAATGGCTGCCCGAGTCGAAATCGGTGAGGACCATGATGCCGGCGTAGCAAGGTCTTCGCGCGCTGGCACAAACCTTAACGTAAATGCCCGTCCCACTAACCGGGGCTGACCTGCTCGCAAAGGTTTGGTGCCACGCATCCAAACGTTTCGCAGTCCTTTCTTTAGCAGCACCGTGGTCAAGGTCGCGGTGGAAATGCCGGCCAATGCATCACCTATATGCGCTGGCAAGCTCATGTCTATTGAGGTATCGCTCATGATTTAGCTTCCTGGTTAGCCCAATTGCGCCAGGCGCTGGTCCTGGCGACGAATCAAACGCTCGATGTCTTCGATGTCTTGCTTTGACAATGCTGGTCCGGGCTTGCGCACTGTGGCGCAAGCAATGGCGCCACGCTTGGCCAGAATATACTTGCGCACCGCCAAACCAATGCCCGGCTGCTGTTCATAACGAGACAACGGCAAATAAGCATCAAAAATGTCAAATGCGCGTTCTACATCTCCGACCGAGTGCGCTTTGACAACATCAACCATCATCTCGGGATAAGCAAATCCAGTCATGGCGCCATCGGCGCCGCGTTCGAGCTCCTCGGGCAGAAACAGGCCACCACCGTTGCCAGTCAGAATTGAGATTGGTTTGAGCGTCTTTTGTGCCTGCGCAGCCCGAATTGCAGAGAGTTTGCCAAGTCCCGGGCAGTCCTCATGCTTGAGCATGACGCAGCGCGGTGACTGATCAATGACTTGCATCAACACCGATGAGGATATTTGCACTCCTGTGGCATTGGGGTGATCCTGCAACACCCATGGCACATCTGATCCAAGCGTCTCATTGACCATGGCAAAGTAGGCGCGAATCTGATCGTCGGTTCTCAAGCCAGCTGCTGGAGCGACCATCACACCATCGGCGCCCAGATCCATCACCCGCTTGGTCAACTCACCCATGGACGCAAACCCTGCCGCTGAAGCGCCGACGACCACGGGCACTGCGCCATTGACACGTGCCAGCACCCGCTTGACGTAGTCGCCTGATTCCTGAGCAGTCAGCTTGGGGGCTTCCCCTAAAACGCCAAGCAGTGTTAGTCCGTTAACGCCCGCCTGCAAATAAAAATCGATCAATCGATCGACGCTATCAAGGTCTAGCGCTCCATCTGGCTTAAACGGTGTAACGGTAATCAGATAGACACCTGAAGCCTCTTCGTTAAACGGCTTGGCTGTGGTTGATGACGAAGTTTGTTGGTTGGTCATGGTTCTTGCCTTTAAAAATCTGATCAGAATCTCGGTTTCAATTTGATTGAGCAAGTATCGCTTGCGCCAATTGCAAGCCAGACAGGTAAGCTTGCTCAACCCTGCTGTGAGCAAGCCCGTCGCCGCAAATACCAAGGCCAAGCTCAGTTCTAAAGCACGGTTCGGCTAGGGCCGCCACGCCGGGCTTAAGGCGCGAATAAAGCCACCGGTGGGCCATTGGTGGGCATGTAGGCTCTATCGACTCAACACCGAGCTCAAGAGCAAACGCCTGCAGCAGTGCTTGTGCAACGCCAGCTTTGTCCGTATCAAGATTAGCCTGCGTCCAGGCAGCGGTCGCCTGGACAACCCAATCATGACGACCGCTTGATTCGGGACGTCCCGGCTTGCTGCTGTTTCTCGCCCACCAGCCAATGGCACCTGTCCGGGGCAGGCCAGCGTCAAACTCCGTTAACGACGCTTGCGTGCTGACCATGACCGTCCAACAAGGCTCCATGGGCATTTGCTCCAACATCTTGGCCCAATCGGGTGCATGCTCTGCCAGCAAGGGCATGGCTTGCGCATTTGGCACAGCTACCACGACCGCATCAAATCCGTCTAGCGTACTGCCGTCTTCCATGGCCAACTGCCAATGCCCTTCACGTCGGCTCATCAACTGCACCCGCACTTCAGTGCGCACATCCAGTCCAATTGCCTGAGCACGTCCAAGCGAGCTCATGCCGGGCGTGCCGACATACCAGGGCTCTGTGATGGTCTGCGCCAGCTTGACGTCCAACCGTGGCGCCCAGACAGCAACCGAACCATCTGCGAGCCGGTCATTGATGAAAGCAATAAAACGCTCGTCACGTGCCGTGAAGTACTGCGCGCCGTGGTCGTACTGGGTCAAATCAGAACGTCTCGTCGACAAGCGGCCGCCAACGCCTCGCGATTTTTCAAGTACGACAACCTCGCAGCCGCCGGCTTGCAACGTCTTTGCGCAAGTTAGCCCGGCCAAACCAGCCCCCACCACAACGACTCGCCGCATTTATCCATCCCTCTGAGCAAGAACTGACAAGTTAACAGTTCCAACCATATCAAACTTGCGCGCCTTTGCGCCAACTAGGGAGGCAATCGTTCGAGCACATACTTGATTGAGGTTTCTCAGCGGTCCACGACCGGAATTCTGCTCTAATTAGGAGCTATTGCATTGCAGCATAGAAACTTAAATCGCAAACCCGAACAGCCAACCTCATGACACGAAAGCTCGCCGCATCAGCAATTGTCTTATCCATTGCTCTGTCCGGTTGCGGGGACGGCCCCACAACAGCGACCGCCACCGATACCCAGCCAATCGTCAAGACGATGCCGATTGAGTCCGCCCAAAACAGCGCCACTCGGTTGTCTGGGACGATTCAAGCCAAGCGCCAAAACCCCCTGTCGTTTCAAATCGGCGGGCGAATCATCGAGCGGGCGGTCAATGCTGGCGACCGGGTCAATCAAGGACAACTGCTATTTAAGCTGGATGAACGTGACTTGAAGCAAGCAAGCACGGCGGCCAACGCTCAGGTGCAAGCCGCAACAAGCGGGTTACAGACAGCGCGTGACGAACTTGAGCGCGCGCAACGACTCTTTAAGTCCAACTTTGTCAGCGAACAAGCGCTTGACCAAGCCAAATTGCGTTTGACAGAGGCGCAAACACGGCTAGATGCAGCGACTTCCTTGCTCAGCCAGGCAAACAATGCGCTAAGTTATGCCAATCTGGTCGCGCCAGCTGACGGGATCATCACCGAAATCACGGGTGAGGTTGGTCAGGTGGTCAACCCAGGACAGCCAATAGGCGAATTTGCATTTGATGGGCCGCGCGAAATCGAAGTGTATTTGCCACAAGGCCTAGTCGGCCCAGAGACAGCCACCGTCACACTGGGGGCGTCACAATGGCCAGCCACGCGCAGCGAGGTCTCGGGCGCGGCAGACCCAAGCTCGCGCACATTCAGGGCCAGATATGCCCTGCCAGCAGAGGTCAACGACATTCCGATTGGAACAATCGCCGATTTGATGCTGCCCACGACCCCGCAAGCCGGCATCGCCCGTGTGCCGCTAGGCGCGATTGACGAACGCGGTCAAGGACCTCGCGTATGGATCATTGTCAATGGCAAGACCGAAGCTGTGCCAGTCAGGCTCTTGTCCATGTCGCGTGAAACGGCGCAAATACAAACTGAGCTACCACTGGGCACTCCCGTGGTTGCCATGGGAACACATTTGCTAGAGCCGGGGATGGCTGTTAGGGTGCAGTCAAGATGAGCTTCCCGAATCTGTCTGCTCTGGCGGTTCGCGAGCGATCCATCACGCTGTTTTTTTTAATTCTGTCGGTGCTCGCTGGCCTTTATGCGTTCAATTCTCTGGGCCGCGCCGAAGACCCCCCCTTCACAGTGCGCGCCATGGTGGTGACAGTGCTTTGGCCAGGCGCCACACCGACTCAACTACAAGACCAGGTCGTCGATCGTCTCGAAAAACGCGTGCAAGAAGTGGACTATTTCTACAAACTTGAGACCACCATACGGCCAGGACGAGCGGACTTGCTAATCGAGTTTCAGGACTACTCGCCAAGCGATGTGGTGCCTGATCTTTTTTACGAAGTACGCAAACGCATGCTTGATGAAGCGCCGTCGCTGCCAGCCGGGGTTGTAGGTCCCATCGTCAACGACAGTTTTGCGGATGTGTACTTCACCATGCTGGCGTTGACTGCACCGGGCTTGCCAATGTCAGAGCTTACCCGGGACGCAGAATCCATACGCGACAAACTACAACGCATCGAGGGCGTGCAAAAGGTGTTTTTGTTGGGCGAGCGTCCTCAGCGAATTCACCTCGACTTTGATTTGGGCAAGCTAGCCAATCTGGGCATCAGCTCTGAAGCGGTTCTGGCTGCTATTGATGCCAACAACCGACTGGTGCCAGCTGGATTTTTTGAGACGAGCGCTGCGCGTGTCTACGTCCGGGTGCCTGCTGACTTGAGTGATCCACAAACACTGGCCAATGTGCCGTTACGCATCAACGATCGCCTGATACGGCTGGGGGACATCGCCACGATTGAGCGAGGCTATCAAGATCCTCCGAGCTACATGATTCGAGCTGGCGGGCAAGACACCATTGTGCTCGGTGTGGTGATGCGTGCCGGCGAAAATGGTCTGTTGCTGGGCGAGCGCCTTGCCGCCTTCTTGCAAGAACAACGCGCTCAACTGCCGCTTGGCATGGAACTGACCCAACTGACCAATCAAGCTGATGCCATCTCTGGTGCAGTCAGTCTGTTTCAGGTGAAATTTCTGGTAGCCATGGCGGTGGTGATGGCCGTCAGCATTTTGGCGATCGGCTTGCGAGCCGGGCTGATCGTTGGGTTATCCATTCCAATCACCTTGGGGCTGACATTTCTGCTCATGAAGATGACCGGCATGAACCTGGACCGGATATCCCTGGGTGCGCTGATTATTGCTTTGGGGCTGCTGGTTGACGATGCCATCATTGCGATTGAAATGATGATCGTCAAAATGGAGCAAGGCTGGGATCGTGTGCGTGCAGCAACTCACGCCTGGCAGGTCACGGCTGCGCCCATGCTGTTTGGCACCTTAGTTACCGTGGCTGGATTTGTTCCAATTGGATTTGCGCAATCAGCTGTCGGCGAATATGCCGGCGGGATTTTTTGGGTGCTGGCGTTTGCTTTGCTTGTTTCTTGGCTCGTCGCTGTCACGTTTACACCCTACCTCGGGGTCAAGCTTCTGCCCAAAATGGCAGATCATCACATCGATCTAGATACTGTCTACAGCTCGCCGAACTACCAGCGCTTGCGCAGGCTAGTTCAGTGGTGTGTGAATCACAAGCGTCGTGTGGTTCTGTCAACGGTCGCGCTGCTGTTACTGAGCATTGCTGGCATGGCGGGCCCGGTTGAGAAACAGTTTTTCCCGAGTTCAGACCGCCCGGAAGTGCTGATTTCAATCTACATGCCTGAAGGCACGTCAATTGCCAATACCGATGCAGTGGTCAAGCGACTCGAATCAAATCTGGCAGGCAAGCCTCAGATCAAAAGCCTGTCCGCCTATATCGGAGCAGGCGCACCGCGTTTTTTTATCTCTGCGAACCCGGAACGTCCTGATCCAGGATTTGCCAAAGTCATCGCCGTCACAAATGGGGTTACAGACCGAGAGTCGTTAATTGCCGAGTTACAGCAGCAAATCGATGCTGGTGAGTATGCCCAAGCCAGGGTCCGGGTAGCTAGATTGCTTTATGGCCCGCCGGTTGATTGGCCAGTCAGTTTCCGCATTACCGGGCCAGATCCACAAGTGCTGCGAGAAATCGGGCACGCCATGGTCGACATAATGCGCACCAACCCAAATATTGTTGACCCGAACCTTGACTGGGATGAGCGTGCGCCGTATCTAAACCTGGATCTTGACGCTCAACGGCTGCAGACACTTGGACTGACACCGCTAGATGTTGCCCAGCAGCTCCAGTTCCAGCTAGACGGGGTACCCGTTACTAACGTTCGCGAGGATACCCGGCAGGTTCAGGTTCGCGCTCGTGCCTTGCCGGAAACTGGGTTGCTGCTGCAAAACGTCGAGATTCGGACCCCCAACGGCCGCAAGCTGCCATTGTCCCAGCTTGGCACTGCGAAGATTGAATTTGAAGAGCCTGTTATCAAGCGGTACAACCGCGAGCCGTTTTTGTATGTCAACTCAGACGTCGTTGGGGCGCAGCCCCCAGATGCCACCATGGCTGTCTGGCAAAAGCTTCAGTCTTTGCGAGACACATTGCCTACTGGCTATCAGATCAGCATCGCTGGATCCATCGAGCAGTCGGGCAAGGCTGATGCGTCCATTCAAAAGCTGCAACCCTTGATGGTCGGACTCATGTTGATCTTCATCATGCTGCAAATGCGCAGTTTTTCCGGAACGTTCATGGTGGTAGCCACTGCACCGCTTGGATTAATTGGTGCGGTTCTGGCGCTTTTGCTGTTTGGTCAGCCTTTCGGGTTTGTCGCACTGTTAGGCTTAATCGGATTGGCTGGCATTCTGATGCGCAACACACTGATTCTGACTCAGCAAGTCAAAGACAATGTCGAAGAAGGCATGGCGCTGCGTCCTGCAGTCATTGAGGCTGCCGTTCAGCGGGCTCGCCCCGTCATACTCACCGCCCTGGCCGCTGCCTTGGCGTTTATTCCACTGACCTTCGACAGTTTTTGGGGGCCGTTGGCTTACGTGCTGATCGGTGGTGTACTGGTGGGCACGGTCATCACGATTTTGTTTGTGCCTGCCCTGTATGCGTGGTGGTTCAGAATCGACTCGCCTAAAAGAGCGCAAACTGAGGCACAATAAACGATTAGATTTTGTCTCATCCCTTCGGGGTCGCCATGGATCCGTTTAAGAAACTGCCGGGATACCGCAAAGCCCCCGCTGGCCTGGAGCGCAAAATTTTGCGCCTGATCCCCAAAGTATTTTTGGTAGGGACCGTGTTGATTCTTTTGCCTTCAGCCATCTCGCGTATTTGGACCATGGCTGAAGCACCCTGGATGATCAATAAATTCATTACCACCATTGATATTTACGCATTCGGATTGCTCACTGTTCTGTGGACTGCACTGTTCACCGTGGGTGTGGGGGCACTGACGGTGATGATCATGAAAGGCCCAGCCTATGTGGCAGATGCCTATCCTTTGCCAGACAGCGACAAGCCAAATGACCACAAAGGTGGCGCCACGCGCTACGCTTCAGGAACCAACGTTAAACCGATCAACACAGATGGCGAAGACAATCGCCGACACCAAGATCAATGAGCCAACTCAGACCCGACATCACACTCGATGTTCTAAGCAGCCGCCTGGGCCAAACCGACAATTTGCCTCGTCACCTTGGCATTGAACTCACGCATCTTGAAGAGTTCTGCCTTGAAAGTCGCATGCCCTTGCAGGCACGCCACTTCGCCCCGAATACCTACTTGCATGCCGGCAGCGTGGTCACTCTAGCCGATACGACGGCAGGCTTTGCCACCTATGCGCACCTGCCAGATGGCGCGTATTCATTCACCACCATTGAACTGAAATCGAACTTTTTGGGCACGGTACGTGAGGGCGCTATTACCTGTCGATCCTGGGCTCAGCATTTAGGACGAAACACCCATGTGTGGGATGCCGAGGTTTTTGCGGAAACCACCGGCAAAAAACTTGCCCTGTTTCGCTGCACGCAGATGATTTTGTGGCCCAAGGCAAAGGACAACTAGCATGAACAAGGCAGTAAGAATCGATTTTGTGTCAGATGTAGCCTGCCCATGGTGTGCCATCGGATACACCACTTTGGAAACGGCGCTAAGCACGACAGACACGCCGGTTGAAGTCCACCTTCAACCCTTTGAGCTAAATCCTGATATGCCCGAAGGCGGACAAGACGCCATTGAATACCTAGCCGCCAAGTTTGACATCACGCCGGACCAAGTCCGGATCAACCAGCAACGCATATATGATCGCGCTGCACAAGTCGGCTTTCGGTTTCATCCCGAGGGCCGCAAGCGCGTCTACAACACGTTTAATTGTCATCGCCTGCTTCACTGGGCAACCGAAGAAGTCGGCTTGCGGGCTGCCTGGTCGCTGAAACGAGAGCTGCTCGCTGCCTACTTTACCCGTGCTGACGACATGGATGATGCCAAAACCCTGCTGACAGCGGCACAAGCCGCTGGTCTTGACCAGAAACGAGCTGCCAAGGTATTGGCTGACGGCGAATTCGAGCGCGAGGTTCGGGCTTCAGAAACCCGCTACAAGATGCTCGGCATCCAAGGCGTGCCTGCCTTCATACTAAACGACAAGTTCCTCGTCGAAGGCGCCCAGCCTGTAGAAAACCTCGTTGCCGCCATCGAGGCTGCTGCCAAACGTGCCGCTGAGGACGAACAGCCAGACGCAGGCCAAGGCGATACGAATTAAACGGCCTGTATCCACAGCATGTAGAGCACCGTGCCTGCCGCAATGCTCAAAAGGGGCTGACGCTTGTAGAGCTGCAAGCCAATGACCAGCAGCACGGCCACTATCGTTGGCAACAACTGCCCTGGCGCCTGAAGACCAAGCTCACGCGCGCTGTGCACAAGCAACAGTGCCATGATCGCAGGCGGCAAGAACACCCCAATTCGACGCACCACCGGACTGCCTCTTAACCACCGTGCACCGATAAACGGCAAAGCCCGAATCAGGAAAGTCACTGCCCCCATTGCGACTACGGCCGACAGTACATACAGATTACTCATGCCGCACCTCGCGAAACACGGGGTGATCCTATGATGCTCGCCACCAGACAAATTGCCATGGCCAACAGCAAAGCTTGCTCGGGCCACCACCACAATGTAATCACGTAGCTAACAGGCGCAATCACGAGAGGCAACAAGGCACGTGTCGCACGCC
The DNA here is from genome assembly GCA_021208885.1 of Burkholderiaceae bacterium. GTDB lineage: Bacteria > Pseudomonadota > Gammaproteobacteria > Burkholderiales > Burkholderiaceae_B > Algicoccus. The sequence goes on along the minus strand of JAJOJF010000030.1, from coordinate 100,062 downwards.
ACTGCTCAACAGCCAGCACGCCAAACAAGGCGGCCAACGCAAACTCCAGCCCAACCAGTGACACGGGCAATTGGGCGCCAAGCCAAGCACCAAGCAGCGTTCCAAATACCCACCAGCACTGATTCACGCCTGCCAACAGTGCCATCTGGTTCGGCGTTGGGCGAGGCGTTAGCGTGGTGACCAGAGAATAGGTTTCATCGGTCAGAGCAAAAATAAAGTAAAGACGTGCCAACGGGTTTTTAGGTTGATCGTTTAGCAAGGACAAGCCATAAAATGCATGGCGCAGATTGATCACCAGAGCTGCTAACGCCAGTGATGCCACCGGCAGACCGGCAGCCAGCATTGGAATCATCGCAAACTGGGAAGCCCCGGCATAAACCACGAGGCTTGCAGCAAGTGCCAAGTACCAAGCACCCCCAGCCTGTACAAACAAAAAGCCAAACACCATGCCCAGCGGCACATAGCCCATGGCCACCGGCAAAGACATCGACAGCGTCGAAACTCGCACATCAACCTCCCAAAAGACCCAGCCGCGATCGTAGCCCAGGATGGCCTGAAAGTGCCCTCGACCCAAACACAAATGCTTTTAGAGCTGAACACAAAGCTTTGCAATGCAGCTATGCTTGGATACATAACAATATTGGTTAAAAACTCAACATGACAAGAACATCCAAACCTATTTCGTGCTTCAGTGTTCCTGAGATCGACAGCCTGCCTAACGACATTCGCGAGCGCCTTCAAACGGTCGAACAGAAAGCCGGTTTTATTCCAAACGTCATGCGCGTGCTTGCCAGGCGTCCGGCGGAGTTTCGGGCTTTCATGGCATACCACGATGCACTGATGGAAGGCGACAGTGGCCTGACCAAAGCCGAACGCGAAATGATTGTGGTCGCCACCTCTGGCGCCAATCACTGTCAGTACTGCGTGGTTGCTCATGGCGCTATCTTGCGCATTCGCGCCAAAAACCCGCTGATAGCCGATCAGGTCGCTACCAACTACCGTCAAGCAGACATTTCTCTGCGTGAGAAGGCAATTCTGGACTACGCCATGAAAGTGTCACGCCAGTCGGCTGAAGTGACCCAAGCCGACCGCGATACGGCCAAGGCTGCTGGCCTGTCTGATGAAGACCTATGGGATATTGCCAGCATCAGCGCATTTTTTGCGATGAGCAACAGGCTAGCGAGTGCCACGGAAATGCGGCCCAATGATGAGTTTTTTGCAATGGGACGTTAATAGAAACGCCAGCCACAAAAAGGGCGCTGGATGCGCCCTTCTTGTTTATGGCTTCGAGAATGACAACACGATCTCGTTCACGGCTTGAAGCTAGCGAACGATCTTGGCTTTTTCTTGCAAAGACTGGATATAGTTCGAGAGCTGCTGTTGGGCCGCTGCCTGGCGCAGCTGGCTCTCAATCTCTTTCATGGCAGGTGGGGTGAAGTCGCGCACATCGTCAACTCGCACCACGTTCCAACCTAGACGGGTTTGCAATGGCGCGGCCGTCACTTGACCTTTGCCAAGATTCACCACGACGTTTCCCACTGCTGGCACCATTTGCTGCGGCAACAACCAGTCTAGTGCGCCGTTTTGGTCCTTGCTAGGATCTGTCGACTCTGCAGCGGCAATATCGGCGAACAACTTTGCTGCATCCTTGCTTTTTTGAAGGTCAGCAATGATTTGGCGCGCCCGTTCCTGTGTCGGCACCACGATCAGACTAAGCTTGTACTGTTTTTCACCCTTGACCTCTTGCAGAAACTTTTCATATTCCGCCTTGATTTGGTCTTCGGTAACCGGGTTGTTGGTCGAATAATGGTTCAGCAGCAGGTTAGCGAGGAAGTTCTGTTCCATCTGCTGCCACTGGGCCTGAGCCTGAGCTGTTTGTTCAAGCTTCAGTTTCTGAGCTTCCTGGGCAAGCACTTCACGACCGATGATTTCGTTCTGAAGTGCTTGACGCAATTGTGGCGTGTCAGCCTGGCCACGAGCGACATTGGCGCGAACATTGACATCAAGCAACGCATCGCTAAGGGGCTGTCCATTGACCGTAGCAAAGGTGCCTGATGGCAAGCCTTGAGCCATCGCCCCGGCGCTCACGAGCATTACAACCGCACCAAAACCCAGTTTTTGACGGATGAATGTAGCCAACTGCTTGAATTGACGCATGTTTTATTTCCTCGGACGTAAATGCGAAACAGAAAGAGTAGCACCATGTGACCTGCAGAAACATTCTATTTCTTGCAAGCCTCATGAGTTTTAGTGAGACAGAGCCAGAACTTCTTGGGCCGTCTTACCAACCACATCCCGATAAATAGCGGGATCAGTGTCACCCTCACTGCCCAAAAGCAGCACGTGAGCGCCTCTATCCAGACCGAGACTGCGGCGCAGGTCAGCAGATTGGTTGGCTGCCAATAAGAGTCCAAGGCCAGCGGCGCCTGTTTCACCAGAAACGATAGCCCGATCCTGCCCGACGGGTTTGGCTAGGCGTTTCATGGCATCAAGAGCAAACTGGTCATCAATTTTCGTGAAATCGTTTACGCCCGCCCTAAGTATCTCCCACGCTACCGGCGAGACCTCGCCGCAGGCCAATCCTGCCATAACCGTGTCGAGATCACCTTGGATGGCAACCGGGTGATCCGCGCGCGCACTTTCGAATAGACAAGCTGCCTTTTGAGGCTCCACCACCACAAACCGGGGTCGCTGACGCCCCCAGGCCAGCCAGAACACCGCACAGATTGCTGCCGCAAAAGCCCCGACACCGGCTTGGACAATGACATGCGTGGGAGGCTCATCGCCCATGACCGACACAACTTCCTGGGCCATGACACCGTAGCCGTGCATCACATCAATCGGTATGTCACGGTAACCTTCATAGGTCGTGTCCGAAACGACTGTCCATCCGTTTACCTGGGCTTGCTCGGCGGCATGACGCACAGAGTCATCATAGTTGCCAGCAATTCGGATCACCTCTGCACCAAACTGGGCGATGGCATCAGCGCGCGATTCGCTAACCAGCGCGTGCACGTAAATCACACAACGACAGCCAAATGTTTGCGCTCCCCAGGCAACCGAACGACCGTGATTGCCGTCAGTGGCGCACGTCACCGTCAAGGTTGAGACCAAGTCACGGTGCTTGCCTGACAAAATCTCGCTGGCAGTGGGAACATGTCCAGTGTGCTGGGCAACCAACTGCTGAATTAAGCGAAACACGGCGTAGGCGCCACCTAACGCTTTGAAACTCTTGAGTGCAAAGCGTTTGCTCTCGTCTTTGTAGGACAAGCGGGCAAGCCCGAGCTCTTGTGCCAGCCGAGGCAGCTCAACCATCGGGGTCGGCGCGTAGCCCGGCCATTGGCGAATTTCCGCGTAAGCGGCTTCAAAGCCCGCCTGGCTCATCACCAACGTGCGAACATCACCATAGGGCTCGACATCCTGCGCCGCCCGCGAATTGCGGTAGGTCTGAATACCCGGGGTTATTGGAATACTTGACGTCATTTAACTGCTGAAATAATTTAGGCTAATGAATTCTTGATTGTTTTCAGATTGCACTAGAATATTGCTATGCATTGGTATGTTGTCCACACAAAACCCAAACAGGAATCGCGCGCGCTCTTGAATCTCGAGCGCCAGGGGTTCCAATGCTTTTTGCCGACCATTCCTAAAAAGAAGGTCAGAAGCAACGCATTCGAGATTATCAAGGAACCTTTATTCTCACGCTACCTGTTCATTGAACTCGATACCACGCTATCCGGCAAAAGCTGGGCCCCCATTCGCTCGACACTTGGCGTGAGCAAACTCGTGACGTTTGGAAATGAGCCAGCGCGCGTCAATCCCGAACTTATCGGACTACTGCGGGAACAAGAAGACTCACTGGCCCAATCACCCGTCGCTCAATACCAGCCTGGCGATATTGTGCGAATCAAGGAGGGGCCGTTCAAAGGACTCGAAGCAGTTTATCAAATGGACGACGGGGAAATGCGTGCCATGGTCTTGATCGAACTGCTACAAAAACCCACCCGCTTGCCGGTCGAAATTGGCAATCTGCAAAAGGTCAGCTGACCGCTGTCTCACCTAACACGCATCTATCATCGGCGCAAAAACCACTTGCCACCAGAAGGGGGCTGCGGCATCCTCGACTTACTTGAGTTTTGATAACGGACAAGCCATGGATTTAGGACTGCAAGGCAAATGGGCGGTTGTGTGTGGCGCAAGCAAAGGCTTGGGTTTTGCGTGCGCCCAGGCACTGGCCAACGAGGGCGTGAATCTGGTGATTAACTCACGCACCGCTCAAACACTGGACAAGGCAGCTCAATTTCTCAGCGACTCAACGGGTGTGCAAGTCATCCCGGTGGCGGCAGATATTGCGACACCCAACGGGCAAGAAGCTGTGCTGGCTGCCGCCAAACAAGTCGACATCCTGATAACCAACGCGGGTGGACCGCCGCCAGGCGACTTTAGGGAATTTGACCGCAGCCACTGGATCAAAGCCGTCGAACAAAACATGATTACGCCAATCGAACTCATCAAAGCCGTCGTCGACGGCATGATTGCGCGAAAGTTTGGGCGCATCGTCAACATCACCTCAACCTCGGTCAAGGCGCCGGTTGATGGCCTGTGTCTGTCCAACGGCGCCCGGGCAGGACTAACCGGATTTATCGCTGGGGTCTCACGCGAGGTCGCGAGCCACAACGTGACCATCAACAACCTGTTGCCTGGCAAGTTTGACACCGACAGATTGAGAAACAACACCGCCAAGAAAGCCAATCTGAACGGCCGAACCGTGGATGAGGAGCTCGCCTATCAAGCTCAAAACATCCCGGCTGGCCGAATCGGTGTGCCAGCGGAGTTTGGCCATGCCTGCGCGTTTCTATGTAGCGCGCACGCCGGCTACATCACTGGCCAGAATCTGGTCATCGACGGCGGCGCGTATCGGGGTGTTTTGTAGGTCAGGCACCGAATTCGTCGAAGGCAATTTGGGCTTCGGCAGCCGTCATCACCGACGGGCCACCGCCCATATAAATAGCGACTTGCAACATTTCGTTAAACTCTGCTTGCGTGACACCCATCTTTCGGCAAGCTTGGGCATGGAATGCCAGACAGCCCTGACAGCGCATGGCAATCGCGATTGCCATAGCCATTAACTCTTTGTTTTTTGCGGTCAAAGCACCGTCAGCGTGAGTAGCACCCGCCATCTGCGAGAAGCCTTTCATCGTGTCGGGAATATCGGTCCGAAAGGTTTTTAGCTTGGCACTGATGTGTGAGGCCAGGGTTTTATAGTCGGTCATGGCAGAGCTCCAGAAAATTGCACCAGCCCTGTTTATAGGGGCTGCTCAGGAATCACAACCTGATGCAAATCAAGTTTTCTGCAGTGCCGCTGTCTGTCCTCGCTGCATGTTGATGGGCAACAACAGCAATAATCCGGTCACAAAAAATAAGGTGGTTGCAGCCATCGCCAGACGCTGATTGCCTAAACTCGCCCAAGTCAACAACCCATAGGCCAGCGGTCCAATGATGCTAGCCAAGCGGGTAGCCAACGTCCAGAGCCCATAGAACTCACCAAGCCGACTTGACGGCGCCAACAAACCGACCATGGCACGGCCAACGGATTGGCTTGCCCCCATACAGAGACCGGCAATCACCCCTGCCACCCAGAACCCGCCTTTGGTAGTTACCGACGCTGCAATCAAGCAAGTGGCTACCCAGCCCAGGAGGGTAATGGCTAGCGACAGTCGATGGCCCACGATATCCTGGCCGTATCCGAGCGCTAGCGCCCCCACGACCGCGGCAATGTTGAGCACGAAAATCAGAATCATGATTTCAGCCTCGGTAAAGCCGATGACCTGCTGTGCATAGATAGCCGCCAATGCAATCGCCACTGCGACGCCAGCCATATAGGCGACTGTGCAGCCCAACAACCAGACAAAATCCCGATACTGCCGGGCATGTTGCCAGGTTTGCCGCAAGCGCTGCCAAGCCGGCGACATATCACCCCCTGTCAGAGGCCGGTCTTTGAGCAAACTCAAAGAGATCGTGGCAGCAACGGCAAACACACCTGCAGTCATCAGCATGGTGACCGGCACGAACTCATTTGCAGACTGCCCAGCGGCTTGCGCGCTGAGCACGTACGCCAAACAAAGGCCCAAAGTCAGCATGCCGCCGACATAACCAAGCCCCCAACCCCAGCCACTCACACGACCCATCGCGTGTGGTCGGGCCAGTGTTGGCAAGTAGCTCGAAATCAAAGATTCACCCCAACTAAAAAACACGTTCGACAAAATCAACAAAGTGACGGCAAGCATGATGGTGCCTGGTCCGGCCCACGTCAAACCGGCTGTAGCAAACACGCAGCCCGCCGTGGTCATTAAAAGCAAACCCCGGCGCCGTTGCAGTCTGTCGCTGCGCGCTCCTATCAGTGGGACAGTCAACATGACAATCAGGTGCGACAAACTCAGTGAAACAGTCCACCAAAGCGTGCCGATGGTGGCGTCACCGACAACGCCGCTGACAAAGTAGGCTGAGAACACGGCCGTCAGCACCACCGTGGTGTAGCCCGAATTCGCAAAATCGTAGAGTGCCCAGCCAAACACTTCCCATCGGGAGACACCGGGATTCAGGGCGCTAGGTTCAGTCATGATTCGTGTGGCCGAGTTTGAGCAGCATCTTTTTGCAGGAACGGTTACAGCCACGATAGCAGTATCGGCTGACCACGCTGTGATTCATCTCACTCATCTGGTGTCAACTTTGACTCTATGCCAGTCAAAAATCTGCAGGCTTGCGGTTGAGAAACCACCAATTCCCGGCGCGTCAACCCCTGCGCGGCCATGACCCATGTCCCGGCACCATTACTGGCTCGCGCCACCAACACGCCGGCCAGCGGCATCGCTGATTCGCCATTGGGGATCATCGCTGCCGCTGCTTCAAACACGGCTACACCTTCCAAAGGATCTTGATCAGGCAGATCCGACAGATAGCGAACAACGAAATCGTGACCATCGAATCGTATTTCTTCAATGCCATCAGGCTGAGCCGGCAGGCCATCAAGCAATTCACGGTAGCCGCTTTGCAAGCGTCCAACATGAATGTGCAACTGGTGCTGTGACCGCTTGTTGGCTGGCTGAATGATCATGGCAATCTCCGACTCAGGTATGGGGGGCTGCAATTGCTTAGTCCCGACCTCAAACGCAACTTGCCAGAAATTGACTGAATCGCGCAATCGAGCATGCTCAACGCCGATCACAGGCTCAAGCGCCCACACCATGAACCAGCAGTTGCTGCCGGCATCCAGAATGTATCTGAGAGGGCGTTTAAAACGGGTACTTTGTTCGATGGCATAGCCTTCAGACCAATTCAACCAAAAGTCGCCTTGCTCGCTCGTACAGTGACCATCCCGACAAGCCTCAGACTGCAAAATGCGGTAGACAGCACAGCTTGCATGTTCGCGATTAGCCGAATCAGCACACGTGCGGCATTGCTCGGGTACGGTGTCAGCCCAATTATTTGCGCTAGGCGAGTGCCAATGCTCGCTTTCAGGCAAGTCAGCACCCTCGCACAGTGCAGTTGCTGCGTGCAGCGTCGTGGCCATCAAACCAGTGATCAGGCAAATGACGCAACAAAGCACCCTCAGCATCTATTTCCGTCCGTTTACAAAAATGTGGCCCATAGGCGATCCAATCACAACCAACATCTGGAACATTGTACGGTTCTGCAAACGTTTGCAATTCGCGCCAATCTTGGATACGCTTGGAGATGATTGTTTCGGAAATCACGCAGCGCCCGTGTCAAAACCCATCAAAAAATCGAGCATCGTTACACTGGAAGATGTTGCCTTGGCCGTCGGCATGAGCATCTCCACGGTCAGCCGTACATTTACACCTGGTGCGAGTGTTGGCAAACACGCCAAAGCAAAAATATTAAGAGCGGCTGCCGAACTTGGATATAGGCCCAACGCTATCGCCCGCACGCTGTCGACCAGACAGTCGCGGATCATAGCGCTTGTGGTCAGTTATCTGCACAACCAGTTCTACCCCCTGGTGATTGAGCAGATTTCTAAACTCTTGCAGCATGACGGCTTTCATGTGTTGCTTTTTGTCAATGAAGAGGGTGCCAACCACGAAACCCAAACAGACGATTTGCTTCTGCAAATCCTGAGCTATCAGGTCGATGGCATCATTCTGGCCAGCTCTCCCATCTCGTCCAAACTCGCAAAACAGTGTGTTGACAACAACACGCCAGTCGTCATGTTTAACCGAATCAGCAAACTGCAAGGGGTTGGGACGGTAGAGTCTGACAATTACGCAGGCGGACAACTGGCCGCTCAAGCATTGTTACGAAGTGGTGCCAAACGAATGGGATTTATCGCCGGCCTAGAGACGGCATCGACCAGTATCGAACGACAGCGCGGGTTCGTTGACGCGTTAAAAGCTGCAGGGCATTCTCTGTTTGCTCAGGCTGTCGGACACTATGACCAACACAAAGTAGCGGCGGCAGCTCGGCAAATGTTCAGTGAGAAGGCGAACATGCCTGATGCCGTGTTTATTGCCAACGATCATATGGCGTTCGCGGTCCTCGATGTCTTGCGCAATGAGCTTGGGTTAAGCGTGCCGCGCGACGTTCAAGTCATCGGCTTTGACAACGTACCTCAAGCTGCCTGGGGTGCTTACGAATTGACGACCATCGAACAAAACGCCGAGCAAATGAGCCAAGCAACTGTTTCAATGCTGTTGGCTCAAATTCATGCAAAAGAACAACTAAAGCCTTTGCATGTCGTGATACCCACTAGACTGATACACCGTAAAACCACTCGTAACAGCTAGACCATCGGCGAATCACGCCGATGGTCCAGCGACGGTTCGCGGTTGTGTCAATCTTCAGCGTAGCGCTTCTCAAAAGCCCAGACTTCAGGGAATCCAATCATCTTAGTGAACTCGGAGAACTCGTACATCGGTGTGTTCTGGGTCACCGTGCCGTGCTGTTTCAAATCGTTGTATGCCTTGTCTAATCCAGCCGCGCATGACAAAAAGCCTGCAGCCGGGTGAATCGCAATGGTGTAGCCAAGCGCCTTGAGCTCATTGCCAGGCAGAACCGGGGTCTTGCCACCCGTGACCATGTTAGCCAAAAGGGGTTTATCAAGTGACTGGCAGACTTTCTGCATTTCTTCCACCGACTCTGGTGCCTCGACAAACAGCACATCAGCGCCAGCCTCGCCATAGGCAGCTGCCCGATCAATTGCCTCCTGCAGGCCCAGGCCAGTGCGGGCATCTGTGCGCGCAATGATGAGAAAGTCCTCATCCGTTCTGGCATCGCATGCAACCTTGATTTTTCTGACCATCTCTTCTTTCGCAATGACCGGACGATTCGGCGTGTGGCCACACTTCTTCGGAAATTGCTGGTCTTCAATTTGAATGGCAGCCACACCGGCCTTCTCATAACCCTTGACGGTGTGGGCCACGTTCAACAGTCCGCCATAGCCGGTATCTGCATCAGCCATGATGGGCGTGTTTGTCATTTCACAAAATCGTGAAATCCGATTGAGCATGTCGGTGTAGGTTGCAAGCCCTGCATCTGGCAAGCCAAGATAGGAGGCAACCAGGCCATAACCCGTGACATACAGTGCATCAAAGCCCATGCGATCAGCCATTTTGGCGGAAATAAGGTCATAGATGCCTGGCGCAATGATCAGTTCCTTGTTGCGTACTTTGGTTGCAATTGCTTTACGGCTCATATCGAAGTCTCCTTGTTGGAAATGTTTGCTTTAGGCTGCTGCAGCCATGGGCTCATCTTGGCATGCCGCTGCTCAAAAGCCTCGATCTTTTGAACAAGGCTTAGCGTCATGTCGATTTCCTGGGCACCCCTTGACAGCATGTTTTTAAAGAACTCATCAATCTCAAACGGGTAGGATCGTCCCGCCCCGGTCGTGACCCGCTGGCTTGGCAAATCAATTGTTACTTTGGACGTTTTAGCAACATCTTCTGCTATTGCTGGCCAGTGGTCATTGACCTTGACCAACAACAGCCCGTTGTTAATGGCATTGCCATAGAAAATATCACCAAAACTCTTGGCGATGACCGCCTTAAATCCATTGTCAAGCAACGCCCAGACTGCATGTTCACGCGAAGACCCGCAACCGAAATTTTCACCTGCCATGAGCACCTTGGGCTCATCACCCACCTGGTGCATCTGCTCTAACATGGATCGACTATCACTTGATTGCTGGTCACCACCTAAAAAATCATGAAACAAAACACCAGAAAATCCCTCTTTGCGGGTGCGTGACAAAAACCTCGCCGGGATAACTTGATCAGTATCGATGTGGTCGCGATCCAGCAAAACACAAGGGCCACTTACAGCAGCAACCGGCTCAAAACGCTTCATAGCCATTCCCTCGCATCCGTGATCCGCCCAGTTAATGCGCTTGCTGCTGCCGTTAACGGACTGGCAAGGTGGGTTCGACTGCCTTGCCCTTGTCGCCCCATAAAGTTGCGGTTCGACGTTGACAGACAGCGCTTGCCAAGAGCCACGCTGTCACCATTCATGGCAACACACATGGAACACCCTGGTTTAGCCCATTCAAAGCCAGCCTCTATAAAGATGCGATCAAGTCCTTCTGCCTGTGCCTGCTGCTGCACTTGCACAGAACCCGGCACCACTAACGCTGGCACCTTGGCCTTGCCTTTGCGGGCGATAGAAGCTGCGAGCCGCAAATCCTCAATTCGACTATTGGTACACGAACCGATGAACACCTGATCAACTGACAAATCCTGCAGTCTGGTTCCTGGCTCAAGCCCCATATATTGCATCATGGGTCGATATTTCGCTTGCAGGCTTACGTCCAGACCATTTAGTTCAGGCACCTTTGCCGTTACACCAAGCGATGTCTCTGGCGAAGTGCCCCAGGTTACCGTTGGCTCAAGCGATTCAGCCTGCACATCAATCTCGTGGCTAAAAATAGCGTCGGTGTCTGACTTCAACAAGCGCCACTGGACAACGGCCGTCTCAAAGGCCTCTGCACCAGGGGCATAACGCCTACCTCTCAAATATTCAAATACCGATTCATCCGGAGCGACAATTCCAGCCTTGGCGCCTGCCTCAATCGACATATTACAAATCGTCATGCGGGCTTCGACTGATAAATCAGCAATGGTGGAGCCTGCATATTCAATCACGTGGCCTGTGCCACCCTGGGCGCCCACCAAACCAATCAAAAAGAGAATGATGTCTTTAGCAACTACCCCGTCGGAGAGCTTGCCATCAATCTTGATGCGCATCGACTTGGACTTCTGCTGCCAGATTGCCTGCGTACCAAGCACGTGAGCGATCTCTGAGGCGCCAACACCAAAGGCCAGACAACCAAGCGCTCCATGCGTCGCGGTGTGGCTGTCACCACAAACAACCAAAGCGCCAGGCAGTGAAAGCCCAAGCTCCGGACCGACAACATGGACAATGCCCTGATAATCAGTGCCTCTGCCAAAGCTGGTGAACCCATGGCGTTTGGCATTGGATTGCAGCACGCCACCTAACTGCATCACACGTTCAGACTGCACAGATGCGGGTCTAGTTGCGATGTAGTGATCTTCCATTCCGAAAGTCAGGTCAGCACGCCTGACCGGCAAGCCTGCCTCATGCAAAAAGTCAAATCCCTGAAAGCACGCATCATGCACATAGTGGCGATCGACATACAACAAATCGCTTCCATCACTACGGCGATCAACGACGTGACTGTCCCAAAGTTTGTCGTAGAGGGTCTTGCCCATCTCAGTCCAGCAGCATCTTGTGAAACTCTGCAGCGCGACGCGTATATGATTGCTTGCGCTCATCAAACATCTGGCCCTTGATGCCACCACGCACAGCGCCAGCCCGATGGTCATGAAAGGCGTCTTTCATGAGCGGTGACAAAGGCTGGCCGTGGGGAATGGCAATCCAGGATCGCAACAAGCTGCGCTTGCGTTCAGGCTCGTCATAATCTTCGTATGCAGTGCGTGAATGCAGTGCCACGTGATTGTTGAGAATTTGAAGGTCGCCTGGCTCAAGCCGCATCTCGAAAGTATATTGCTCAGACTGAGCCGCTGAGTCGATCCAGTCCATGGCCTTGTCTTGTATTTCAGAAGGCGCTGACGCACCCTCATGCCGGCTTGCATATCGAATGTGATTGCGAGTGAAGCGACAGCTGAACCATCCTTGCTCAATGCCGACAACCGGGGTCCGGTAGTACGGTAGCTCATCAGGCGCCTCCTCATCTTGACGCGAGTAATAAAGCGGCTCCATCAACGCTTGAGCAAGTTCAGGTGCGTTGCGCTGCATGTCTTCAATAATTGCGCGCGAGGAACAAACGCGGCTGATTCCGCCCGACTTTGCATCCTGGATGCAAAGCAAGCCCACGTAATCAGCGAAATCCACGTGGAAATCAAGCTCAGCATTGGTGTTGTAGCCTCGCCCACCGGCGGCGCGATATACGCCTCCAAGGTTCTTGACATGGTTCATGAGCGCACTATTCTTGCCTTGAGGCCGCAAAACACCGAGATGATTCACAAACCCCCAATACAAGGCCTTGATATCGTCCTCGCTTAACCCTTCAATCGGAAAATGCTTGAGAACCACCAGGCCAAAATTTTGCATCAGCTGGTTATTAATGTCCCGGATCAAGCCATCAACATCTTTGAAGTCGAAATTTGCGCCTGTCGCGTCTTCAAGCTCTATGCCACTGGCCTGATACGACCTCAATCCATGCAACAAGCCAGCCCGCTCAGCCTCGGTCAAGGGTCTGCGCCAACTCGTATCGGTTTTAAGGTCGGCAGGTTTCCATGCCTTGGGCTGGTTTGGCACCAGCGTATCGAATGCTGCGTTCACTGCTTTCTCCCGAAAATATTTTTATAGTTGCCAATCAAGAAGACTACCCAATTGCTGACGACCTACCCTCTTCTTTGCGCTTGAGGTGTTCTTTGCTCAGACGCACGATCAATGGCATCAGGCTTAACGCCAAAATCCCAAGCAACAACAGGCTCATCGGCCTTTCAAGAAAAATCGATACTGACAGTCCACCGGCGCCCTGATAGGTGCGCATTAGCTGACCATCCAATATTGGACCAAGAATCAGGCCAAGAATGACCGCAATCAGCGGATAGTCGAACTTGCGCAACACAACACCAATGACTGCAAAAACGAGCATGATGTAGACGTCAAACATCAGAAGCTTGACCGCATAAGTGCCGACAACGGAGAACAAGGCGATCAGAGGAATCAGCACCATGGTTGGCACCGAAATAATCTTGGCGGCATAAAACGATACCAGTAGCCCAAAAAACAGCAGCATGAACGAGGCAAACACCTGAGATGTCATCACGCCGTACATCAATGCTGGGTTGTCCATGAACAGGCGAGGCCCTGGCACCAACCCCTGCAACATGAAGCCACCGATTAGCACGGCAGTCGCCAAACCGCCGGGAATCCCAAGCGAGAGCAACAAGGCTAACGCCCCTCCTTCGGATGCGTTATTGGGCAGCCTCAGAGTTGATCACGCCTTCCGGCTCACCCTTGCCAAAGTTGGCCGAGTTTTTAGAGTAGCGGCGACCTTCGTTGTAGCTGACCACACTGGCTACCGTTGCACCGGCACCTGGCAAGCCGCCGATTAGCACCCCTATTGTGCTGGCACGCAAGAGTGTGATGGGATGACGCAATGTCGTCGCAAACCCAAGCAATAACTGTTTGAGGCTTTGTGATTTATCAACAGCCGCATCTGCTGTCGCGTTCCCGGCCACATAGGTTCTCTGCAACATCATGAACAACTCGGAAAACCCGATCAGGCCAATCAATGCCGGGATGAGTGGAATTCCGTCGAGCAATTCATAAAACCCCATCGTGCCTCGCATGGCCCCACTGTCAGTCATCCCGATAGTACCGATAAGTACGCCAAACATGCCCGCGATCGCGGCTTTCAAGAAGCTCTTGTGCAAACTGGCAATAATGGTCAAACCAATTACGCCAACGAGAAAGAGCTCTGGCGGCCCAAAACTCAAAGCGAACTTCACTAGCAACGGCAAAATGAGAATCAGAAATATCGCGCCAATCAAATTTCCAATGGCTGAAGCCGCCACCGCCACACCGAGCGCTTCACTGCCACGCCCCTGCTGCGTCATGGGGTAGCCATCAAGGCCAGTCACAATTGCCTGCGGTGACCCGGGAATATTGATGAGAATGGCTGAAATGGAGCTGCCAAAGTTTCCGCCCGCGTAGATGCAGGTCAGAAATACGATGGCTTGCAAGGGGTCCATGCCGAAAGTCACGGGCAACATCACGCTGATGGCAAGCGGCGTACTGAAGCCCGGAATCGCGCCAGTAATGATCCCGAACAAAAGGCCGAGGATCATCATCAAAATTACCTGCCAGTCGGCCAGCAATCCGATGCCGGCCCATAGAGACGCCAACTCAGACATAAATTTCCTTCAGGTGCTGCATCAGATCAGGATGCCTTGCGGCAGAGAAAAACGTAAAAGAACGACCATACTCACGTACAAGAACCCCACCACGCAAGCAGGCAAGACTAGCGTGAGCCAAACACCGCGAGCCCCAAGCAGGTAGGTCAGTATTGCGAGGTACAGAAATGACGCCGTCACAAAACCAAACCAACTCAAGGCCAGAACATAGAGCAACGTCGTTACGCTAAAGGCTGCAGCTTGGCGGTAGAAGCGCCGCCGGTCATCGCTGTTCAACGCTTGAGGTGCGAGATCGGACTCGGTTGATTCCGATCTGACAGATGATTTGGCCGCTTTTATTTTTTGTATGACCAACAAAACCGAACACACAACCAGAACCCAGTAGACGGGCTCGACCAATAACAGATTAATCTGCCTGCCTGAAAACCCGCGCACTTCTAAGTAGTACTGAGTTGCATAACCAACCAAGGCTAACAACATCAGCAATTCGTACTTGACTTTATTTAATGCCTGACCCCAAGTCATTGCTTTCCCCCGCCATGACAGACCAACCAGGCCGATAGCCTGGTTGGTTTACTGCGGCACTGCCCGCCTACTAATTGCCTTTGAGCGTGTCCTTAAACTCAACCACCACATCATGAAGCTCCTGAGCGATTTGCTTGGACTGCTCAGGCCCTCGATAGGCAGAAATGAGAATTGACCCCTGCTTGGTAATGTAGTCTTGATACTCGGGGCTATTAAAGGCGTTTTTGTAACTCTCGACCAATGCCTCGAATGCCTTTGGATTTGACTCAGCAAACTCGCGTGACACCGCAATAAAGCGGTTATCACCAATGGCAGGAATCTTCAGTTCTGGATAAGCTTTGGTGATTGGCACCGCATTAGGCCAGCCCGGGAATGTTTCGAGCGACGATACTGCCAGAACGCGGACTTTGTCACCTAACACCATGTCACCATAAGCCGAGGCAACCATGGCGTCACTGTGGCCGCCCAGCAGGTCGGTACGCTGCTCACCACCTCCGTTGAACGTGACGATGTTGACATCCAGATTCAAGCCTTTCACAAAAGCCAGGCCAAACAGATAAGTGCCGGACCCAGGAATCATGGAAATCTTGACCTTGCCAGGATTGGCGCGAGCATCGTTGACTAAATCCTCGATCGTCTTGTACTTCGAATCCGCGCGTACAGTGATCGACGAGAAGTCGCGCTGCTCAACGTTGACGAACACAAAGTCGTCAAGCGTGAAATCAGCATCCTGAGCCACAATGTTCATGCTCAACGTTGGCTGAATGCCGGCAAACAGCACACTGCCATCCTTTGGGGCGCCAATGAAAGTGCGTGCGCCGAGCATGCCGCCCGCCCCACCGCGGTTTTCCACCACAATCGCTGGACCACCAAGCGTTTTTTCCCAGTGCGAGGCTAGGCCACGCGAGAATCGATCAACCGAACCACCCGCACCGAAGGGGACGATAAGTTTGACATTGCCATTAGGCCATGCGGCCTGCTGCGCCAGCGCACCTGAAAGCGGCAGCGATGCCAGTAACGGCGCTGCAATGAACGCCTTGTTAAGTGAACGTCGTTTCTGATCCATGCTGTCTCCTGTCAACTTGTTAATGACTATGAACCTGATTACCAGACTTCGGTGCACACAGTTACACCGCAGTACAGATGAGAGGTCAAGATATTCCGACAGCACAGCGGGTAATTACCAACATCGGCTGCATCTGCGACTCTGCGGTCGTTTTTTTCGGAACATCTAGGTTGATCATCGCATCATTTGCAAACGTTTGCAAGACCGGCCGCGACAGCAACAGCAAACTGATTGCCTATTGCCGTCCGCGACCTGCTCAATAACTCGCCACCAAAACAAAAGATGTCGCTATAGTGTCTTGGCAGAAACATGGGCGTAACATTATTCAATCGCCGGTCTATCCAAGCAGAGACCCGAACCGTGTTTCAACCACCCTAGATCTTTCTATCACGCATTTAGCCGCCATGACAACGACCAAGCCTTGTATTTTTTGTTCCCTGCCCTCGAGCGCCATCATCGACGAGAATGAGCTCGGCTTTGCGGTGCGCGACATATTTCCCGTTAACCCCGGCCATACCTTGATCATTCCAAAACGCCATGTCTCGTCGTACTTTGAGCTGACAGATGATGAGGTGCTCGCGCTCATGGCATTGCTGCGCCGCGCCAAAGACGCCATTGATGCTGAATTCAAGCCTGATGACTACAACATCGGCGTGAACAACGGCCCGTTGGCTGGGCAAACCGTGCCTCACGTTCATATTCATGTCATGCCGCGCTACCGTGGCGATGTTGACGATATTCGTGGTGGCGTGCGCAACATCATCCTTGAAAGAGCGGTTTACTAGACCAAATGGACAAACCATTAATAGTCACGGCACTGCCCCAGGAGTTTGCGTACGAGCCGATCCCCCATGACATACCAATCGTATTTACGGGTCTAGGGAAACTAAATGCTGGCATAGCTGCCATGGATGCTATTGCACTGCACAAGCCATCGGTCGTGATTAACTTTGGAACAGCTGGCAGACTAGACACATCCATTAACGGTCTTGTTGAGATCGCAGAAGTTTTGCAACGCGACATGATGGCCGAACCTTTAGCACCCCGTGGTCGCACCCCATTCGACGACACCCCTTACCTTCTTGAGTCAGGCTTTAAAGGCGTCAGATGTGCGACGGGCGACAGTTTTGTGACCGCTGTCGACCCTTGGCTGATTCAACAAAACGTGCAAATCGTTGACATGGAGCTGTTTGCACTGGCGCTCGTTTGCCATCGCAAAGGCATTGCCTGGCGCTCGTTCAAATACATCACCGACAACACTGATGATGACGCTGGCGATCACTGGCAAGACAAAGTGCATCACGGACGCGACCTGTTTCTGACCAAACTAGATGAAATATTTTGATCTGATGAAAACTTTCTACCATCCCAGCCAAAAACTACACCATCCACAAACCTATCTATCGCGCGGCCAGATGCGAACACCACAAGAGGTGCCGCAGCGAGTAGACGGCATTTTGCAAGGTCTTGACAGGCTCGGACTAACGGTTCAAGCACCAGTTGATCATGGTTTGGAACCCATCGCAGCTGTGCATGATGCTGGCTATCTGGCATTTCTGCAATCCGCACACCAACAGTGGAAACAGATCCCTGAAGACTGGGGCAATGAAGTTATCTCGAACATTTTTGTGCGTGAACCCAACCCGTTGCGCGGAATTCTCGGAAAAGCGGCACGTTACTTGGCTGACGGCAGCTGCCCTGTAGGCGAACATACTTGGCAATCATCTTACTGGGCAGCTCAGTCAGCGATTTCAGCCACCAAAGCCGTGCTTGAGGGCGAATCGAAATCTTACGCTCTGTGTCGCCCGCCCGGACACCACGCACGCTACGACGCTGCCGGTGGCTTTTGCTACATCAACTATGCAGCAGTTGCGGCCGAGCTCCTCAAAACGCGGTTCAACAAAATTGCGGTGCTAGACACCGACATGCACCATGGCCAAGGCACGCAGGAGATTTTCTATGACCGCAATGATGTCCTGTATGTGTCGGTTCATGGCGACCCAACCAACTTCTATCCTGTGGTAGCTGGTTTCGAAGATGAGACTGGCTCAGGCGAAGGTTTGGGTTTCAACCTCAATCTGCCCATGCCCCACGGCTCAACAGAAACGTTCTTTTTTGCGCAGGTCACAAGGGCACTAGAGGCTGTCGAGCGCTTTAAGCCCGATGCCTTGGTTTTCTCGCACGGTTTCGACATTTACAAAGATGACCCTCAATCGAAGGTGGGCGTGACTACCGAAGGTTTTGGGGAGCTTGGAAAAGCGGTGGCAAGCCTGGGCCTGCCCACCGTGGTCATACAGGAAGGCGGGTATGACTTGGCGAGCATGCCCGACAATACCGTGAGCTTTTTCAGTGGATTGTTAGGTCGGCAATAGACATTTTCGGCCCATCAATCAAAAAACTCGCTCAACCAAGACTTCTGTTTCTTCCGATAATACGGCTGCTTGTCGTACCGACTGCCATACCGCGGATCGTGTCTCGGATCATGCCTTGGGTCATGGACTGGCGGGGCCTGCTGTGGCGGTGCCAAGGGCGCGCTAGCTACCATATTGATTTCTCAATAAGCTTGTCGAGCTCGCCACGATCTAGCCAAACACCACGACACTGGGGACAGTAGCCGATCTCCACGCCTTGGCGCTCGGTCATCACAAGTTGAGGATCTTTACAGACGGGACATTGCATCGAATTGCTCTCCATCTCAGGAGGTTGTTTAGGCGAATTGCTTCACTTGGTCAAGGCACGCAAACTCAAGCCTAGTTCCCTGACTATCATCAAACCCACATAGTCTGTATGGACTCACCACTCAGTTACAACGGTTTAAACTTCAAAAAATTGTCATACACACAACTGCAGCAACTCAATCATGTCTGCCAACCCAGCAACCATCTGTATTAATGGTCAGTGGCAAAACGCCAAGAACAAACAAACCATCGATGTCTTTGCGCCAAGCAACGGAAAAAAGATAAGCGCTATCGCCCGGGGTGATGCTCCAGATGTAGACTTCGCAGTCAAAGCGGCCAGGGCAGCGTTTGAAGGTGTTTGGTCAAAAACGCCTGCCGTAGAACGTGGGCGTTTGCTCTCAAAACTCTCCGCCAAAATAGCTGAACACGCCAATGAGCTTGCCGAGCTCGAGGCCAAAGACACCGGCAAAGCGATGAAACTTGCTCGCAACGACATCGCCGCAACCGTGCGTTACTTTGAGTTTTATGGCGGTGCTGCCGACAAGCTACACGGTGACACCATCCCGTTCCTTGACGGTTACCAGGTGATCGTCAATCGGGTACCTCGTGGCGTCGTCGGTCACATCATTCCGTGGAACTATCCAGCACAGATGTTTGGCCGCACCATTGCGGCGTGTTTGGCTGCCGGCAATACAACGGTGTTCAAGCCTGCCGAAGACGCTTGCTTAAGCGTCATTCGCATGACTGAACTCGCTCATGGGGTCGGCATCCCGCCAGGCGTCATCAACCTGGTCACGGGCCTGGGACATGAGGCTGGTGCGGCACTCGCTAGCCACCCGGATCTGGATTACCTCTCTTTCACAGGCTCACCGGAAGTCGGCACTCAAATCCAGAAAATGGCCGCTGAACACCACACACCTTGCGTACTGGAACTTGGCGGCAAGTCACCACAAATCGTGTTTGAAGACGCTGACTTTGACAAAGCAATTCCTGTCATTGTGAGTGCCATCATTCAGAACACCGGCCAGACCTGCTCGGCTGGCAGCCGTGTGTTGGTACAAAAATCCATCTATGATCGCTTTGTTGCTCAACTGGCAGACAAAGTTCGGTCAGTGCGAGTTGGCGCCCATGACGCTGACCTTGATTGCGGGCCGCTGATCAGTGGCGCTCAATGCGAGCGCGTGAAAGGATTTCTAGCGCGTGCTCAAGCTGATAAGATCCCGGTTCTAGCCGAAGGGGCTATTGATGAGAATGCTCAGCCAGGTGGCTATTACGTCAAGCCCATGCTGCTTGGTCCGGTCGACCCAGCTCACGAATTGGCGCAGCTCGAGGTGTTTGGGCCAGTGCTAGTCGTTATTCCGTTTGACGACGAGGCTCACGCCGTCCAAGTCGCCAACGGCACGGCGTTCGGACTCATTGCTGGTGTCTGGACAGAAAACGGTGGCCGACAGCTACGCGTGGCCAAACAAATTCGGGTCGGCCAGGTCTACATCAACGGCTATGGCGCCGGTGGCGGCATTGAACTGCCGTTCGGCGGCTTTAAGCGCAGTGGCTATGGTCGCGCCAAAGGTTTCGAAGCGCTACACGAATACACGGTGACGCAAACGATCGTGGTAAATCATGGATAAAAAAACCTTCCCCTCTGGCCGTATTCGCGAGATTACCTATGACACGCGCGAGCGCCACTTGGAGATTGTCTGGGACAACAAGACCATCACGGCTTACCGTCCTGTGCCAAGAGAGCTTTTTGAGCGGCTGTCCAAGGCCCCGAATCCTGCAACCTATTTTGAGGATCGAATCGTCGAAGAATATCCACAGGTACAGCCAGCGAGAAAATGCGACAGCGATGCCGCCGCCAAAAAGCTCAATGATTTGTTTGGCGGGTGATGTTTAGTCGGTGCCATTTGCAAAACCTATCGGATTGAATGCGCTACTTTCCAGCAGCCTTGACTAGCATGTCGATCACCTTGGGCATCGGTGCTGCTTCGTCTTGCTTGGCTCCATCCTCGTAGAACTTGCGCATGGCGCTCGCCAGATCATGCTTGGCACCGGACTCCGTGGCCATGGTGTCGTAGTAAGTCAGGTCTTTGCGAGCGTTCGACAATGAGAACTGGAAACCGCTCACATCGCCTGACTCCAGATAGGGCTGCAGACGATTAAAGACAACGCCCGCACCACCGCCCTTGCCAAGAATGTCGAGGAATACCTCTGGCTTGATGCCCGCGACCTTGGCGCTGGCTGCCGCCTCAGAAAAAATTCCGGCAAACCCAAGTGACACAAAGTTATGAATCAGCTTCATCTGGTGGCCCGCACCGATGTCGCCGGCATGCGTGATGTTCTCAGCAAAGCTTTCAAGCAAAGGCTTGACCTGCTCAAATAGCTCCGTAGGTGCACCAACGATCAAATTTAATCGCCCTTCAGCAGCTTCCTTGGGGGTGCGCGTCATGGGTGCATCCATGAAGTTTGCACCTTTGGCCTGCACGTCTTTAACAATGCGCAAAGTTGAGGACGGGATCGCGGTAGAGCAATCAATCACTGTTTTGCCAGGCCCAAGCGCTTCCAATAAACCCTGCTGGTAGAGCACGTCCTCGACCTGGGGGCTGCCTGTGACACAAAGAATCACCACGTCGGCCCACAGCCCCAGGGCTTTTACGTCGCTCTCAGCACTGCCGCCGATGGACACCAAGTCATCGGTTGGCTGATTGCCGGGGTGATCGAGAAATTTGAGTGTGAAGCCATTTTTTAGGATGTTGTAGGCTATGCCGTGGCCCATATAGCCAACACCGATAATGGCGATGTTTTTTGCGGAAGCATTCATGTCGAGTCGTCTATCTTGCCGTCAAACAGTTAGTCGGTTAGTGCATGAAGTTTAGAGCAAGGAAACAGCATCGTGACAGAGCAATCGATTACGGATTGGTCTCAAAATCCACAAAAACACGGTTCATGTTGACGCGGTGCAATTCATCGAAGTTTTGCAAATGCATAAATTGCGCCGGAGCCGCAAACTGATCAAGCGTCTCTTGCAGGGGCTCCATGTTGCGGCCAGCCTCTCCCACGTTTTGAATGAGAAATTGGTAGTAGTCACCTGTTTCGCGCTGCGCTTGGTCAATATCCGTGACTCTGCCATGGCCTGGCACGACAAATTTAGGATTTAGATCTTTAAGCTGATCGAATGCGCGAGCAGCAGCCCGCACATTCGACTGTGGCAACACACCGAGCAGCCGATCTACATAGACCAGATCCCCTGTGAACACGACTGATTGCGTGGGCAGGTAAATCATGGTGTCACCCGGATAGTGGGCGTTGGTCTGAATCCATTGCAGCCTGACTCCGTCGAGGATGATTTCAGTTGTCGGGGCGGGCTGAATCTGATCGGCAGTCTTGGGGATTGTTCCTTCAAGCTGCTCACCCACGAAACGCTTGATCGATTCAATTTGCTGATCCGCAAATCGCGCCTGCGTCTCGGGTGTACCGTGCATGGCGTACACCGTTGCACCCTGCTTGGCAAAATAATCGTTACCTAGCCACCGATGGTCTTGCGACCCAGTGTTCAGCACCCAACGAATAGGTTTATCCGTGACTTCAGCTACCGCTTTCTTGAGCATCTTGGCAGCGTATGCACTAGCGCCCGAATCAACCAGGAGCACACCGGTGTCACCAATGACGAACCCATAATTCGCGTTAAGCCCCGCATTTGCTTGACTGCGTTGGCCCAACGGTCCGATGATGGCGTAGACATTGTCAGTGACTAATTGGGCGCGGGGGGTGTAGGCTGTGTCAGCTTGCGCTTGACCTGAAGGCTGCTGTGCATAGGCTTGTACAGGGATTAACAAGGCCGCGGTCAAGATTCCCGAGGCCAATTTAATAAATAGACGTGACATTTGCGCACCTCTCGTGGTTGGTTTGAGGTCGGTAGACTCTCAGCATACCGTGAACCACAAGCCAAAATAGACCCCTTTACAGATCTTGCACAAATGACAGGGGGAGCACTAGAAGCCCCCCCATGTCCTGTGTCAACCACGTGACAATTAACGCATTACTGCTGAATCTCTGGTGCAAGCGTTTGTCCGATCGCACCAAGTTGCTTTCTCATGTCCTTGTAACCTTGCAGTGCCTTTTGTTGGTATTCAGCACCGGTCATGTAGACGGGGTCCAAGCCGATTTTGTTCAGCTCTGCTTGATATTGTGGATTGCTGACCACTGCCGCAAGTGCATCGGAAAGACGTTTCTGAATATTGACTGGCGTCCCGAGCGGTGCGGCCAGCGACATCCATGACTCAATCTCAACGTCGTAACCCAACTCTTTCATGGTCGGAATGTCAGGACGATCAGACCAACGGTTCGGACTGACTGAAGCCAACATCCTGACCTTGCCGCCATCGACTTGCGGATTAATCTCAGGCGGCGTCTGCACAGCAGCAGCTACTGCGCCTGACGCAGCAGCAGTGACAGACTCCGTACCAGACTTGTAGAGCACCTGCTCAAACTTTGCACCCGTCTTGTTGGCCAACTCAAAAACACAAGATTGTTCGGCGCACTCGGTGCGGCAAAGAAGATCGGGTCTTTTGCTTGTTTGGCCGCATTGACCAAATCATCAACCGATTTGTATGGTGAGTCGGCGCCTACCACCAGACCGTAGCGGTAGCGGCCATAAACGCCAAGAAAATCAAAATCCTTGATCTTGTATGGCACTTCGAGCAAGTTAGGTGTAATGGCAACCGTGGAGTATGTCACCACGCCAATCGTGTAACCATCGGGTTTTTGGCGAGCAATAAAAGCCGGGCCCAACGTCGCTGAGGCGCCTGGCTTGTTGACCACCACAATGGGTACACCCATTTCTTTTTCAAAGAACTTTACAAATACTCGGGTTGCTATATCAGTGACCCCACCCGCACCGAAGTTAACCACCAGAGTGATCTCCTTGTCAGGATAGGTTGATGCCTGCGCGGACAAACTAACAGCAGACAAAGCCAAGGCACTGGCAACGATCGATTTCATTAGTTTTTTCATTGAATTGTCTCCTTCAGTAATGACCTGCAGCGGCCCATTGTCCGCTTTAGATCATGAGTGAACCTCCGTTGATATCGATGACGGTTCCCGTCAAAAAACTTGCCTCCTCTGACACTAAAAAAGCCACGACATTGGCTACATCGGCAGGCACACCTAGCCGATTAACCGGGATTCGCTTCAGATACTCCGCATTAGCCTGTTCACCAGCCTCGTCTGCCATGGGTGTCATGATTCGGCCTGGTGCGACACAATTCACAGTAATGCCATCGGGCCCAACTTCAGCAGCCAAGGTTCTGGCCATGGCAAGCATGCCCGCTTTCGATGCCGCGTAGTGAGCGCCTGCAATCATCGAGGCTGTTCGGGCAGCTTGTGAAGAAATATTGACAATCCGCCCCCACCGCGCTGACTTCATGTGCGGCAATACCAACTTGCTGCAGATAAAGGCACCCGTCAGGTTGATATCAAGCACTTCGCGCCATTCGGATACATCGGTTTGAGCCACAGGCGCACGCTTGCCATTGTGCTTCGGAGAGATGCCGGCATTGTTGACAAGCACATCTATTCCCCCGAACTTGACTTCAACAGCTTGAATCAGTGAAGCAACACTGGCTTCATCACGTACGTCACAGCACTGTCCCATGACGCGCTGGCCGCTTTTATCGAGCGACTGCACAGCTTTGCCAACACCCTCGGCATCCGTGTCGCAGATCACCACCGCAAACCCTTGACCGAGGAGCTTGGTAGCAATCTCAAACCCGATGCCTCGTCTAGCACCGGTGATGAGGGCAGTTTTTGCGGCAGGCATTGATTGTCTCCGTGCTTTAAGTTTTAGACCCGTACTTACGGTCGCAAAATGACTTTGGATGCTTGTTTGGTCACACACAGCTCAAACGCTTCTATGGCATGGGTGAGCGCTAGCTCCTGCGTGATCATCGGTCTGATCAGGTCAGGCTCTTGTGAGATTTTTTTAATCATTCGATACCAACTTTCGCGCTTCGATCCGTGTGCTGCCCTGATCTGCTGTTTGTTCCTGACAAAGCTTGTCAAGTCAAAGGTGATTGGTTGCGCATGGATGCCTGCGGCCACGAGGGTGCCGCCCCGTTTGAGAAGACTTAGGCCGTGGGCAATGCTGCGAGGGTTGCCAGTTGCTTCAAAGACCACATCAACGGCATTGCCGTTGGTACGCGACAAAACAGCCGCCTCGATATCTGGCTCGTCGCGTAAATCGATCGTGTCAGTCGCACCGAGTCTTCGTGCCAGACTTAAGCGAACATCGTCATCCAGACCCACGGCAATAATTTTTGATGCGCCACGCCATCGTGCGCCCAATATGATTGCCTGACCAATGGTTCCAGGCCCCAACACGAGCACGGTATCACCGACATGGATGCCGGCAAGGTCGGCCGCATTATCACCAATACACAAGGGTTCAACCAAGGCAGCAAGGGTCAAGTCTGTGCCGGGTTCAAGCGCAATACAGGCACGTTCAGGCACTGTTACATACTGCGCAAAAGCGCCATCACGGGTCAAGCCGGTGGTGGCCCGGTGGTTGCATTGCTCAAACTGTCCCGACAGACAACGCCTGCATTTCATGCATGTCGTTGTGGGCATGACGACAACGGGCTGCCCAGTGCTGACACCAGTCACATCACTACCCACACGGATCACATGCCCGGCAAACTCATGCCCTAGCGTGACAGGCAGCTTGGACTGCATGAACTCATAGCCAGGCGTCCATTGGTAAACATGCAGATCCGAGCCACAAATCCCCGCTGCTGCGACCTGCACCAACACATCATCACCAGCGACAACACTTGGCTCTGGCGCTTGAACAAGCGTTAGCCCAGGTTCAGGCGCAAGCTTTTTTGCGGCAAGCATCAGATATCCTTTAACTCGTTGCTAGCCTTCATACCAGGTCACCGGCGGGAAGGCATCAGGATCAGTTACCACATCAATCAAAGTGACGCCATCAAAGCGCACGGCTGTCTGTATGGCGTCACGCAACTTATCGGGCTGATCGACCCGAATGCCATTGGCGCCTACCGCCTTGGCAATCAGCGTGTGGTCAACTGGCACGAAATCACACGCATTGGTATGGTCACCAAACTTGATGTTTTCTGCATGCTTTTGATAGGCCAGGATGCCGTTGTTCAGAACGATCAGCACAATGCGGGCTTTCTTTCTGACTGCTGTCTCGAGTTCCGCCCACGCGTGCGCAAACCCGCCGTCACCCACCACACAGAAAACAGGTGAGCCTGGATTTGCAAAGTACACGCCTAGTGCCATGGGCAACCCCCAGCCCAGTCCTGCCAGACCTCTCGGTGTTACAAAACGCATGCCAGCACGTTGCGCTGTCAGATAGTTGGCCACCCAGATCGAGGAATAACTGGCATCAGCCACTACCATCGCATCAGGTGTCAACAAAGCGTCCAGATCGCTCATTACCCGCTCAGGCCGAATGGGCGCTTGATCACTGGAGGTAAGATCAGAGGCCTCTGCTTTAAATTCAGCCTTGCCATGCTTAATTTTGTTTTCAAGTGCAAGTCGGGCCTGCGCTCGTTTAGTGAGATCAACGGACCCAAGCGCATTCAATAGCTCGCCCAACACTAGCTTCGCATCGCCAACAAGCCGGATGGCTTCGTAGTTTCGACCGATTTCCTGCGGATCAATGTCGATATGCACAAACCGCGCTGACTTGGGATAAAGCTTCCACGAGTCAGTACCGTTCTGGTTGGTTCGTGTGCCAATGAGCACGATCAAGTCTGCCTCGGCGATCAGGTAGCCGAGGTGTCGGGTAGATCCGTTACGACCCATGAAATAAGATGCCACACCGATCGATAACGGGTGGGTTTCGTCAACACTACCCTTGCCCATCACGGTTGTAGCCACTGGCAGGTGTGCAACTTGCTGCAATTGAGCAAGCTCTGAACAAGCGCCGGAAGCATGCAGACCACCCCCGGCAATCACCACGGGATTGCTCGCCTGAGCAATCATCTGGGCAAGCTCCCTGATTTTGTCCTGTGCTGGCGCCATTCGGTCTAGCGGATAACGCCCCAAACTCGCCTTGCGATCTGTGACAAACTTGAACTGGTCGGGCGCTGACTCAGTCAAAAGATCTGCAGGCAATAGCAACACGGCCGGGCCGGCACGCCCTGATGCTGCGGCCACAAAGGCCATATCGACGTAGTCCTCAATTCGATGGGCAGACGTGACCCGCCTGACCCATTTGGAGACGGGCCTAAACATGGACTCATGGTCAAGCTCCTGGAAGGCGTTTCGATCCGTCTGGTCTCGGGCAACATCCTGCACCAACGCAACGATGGGTATGGACGCCTTAAGCGCCTCAGCAAGAGGAGCCACCAACAGGGTCGCGGCAGGACCATTTTGAGCCGTTAACACCGCCACTTTGCCGCTCGCGCGAGCATAGCCGTCAGCCATGTAGCCGCCCGTATTCTCCTGACGATAGGCTATTTGCTCTATCCCATAATGCTCGCCAGCCAAGATCACCATCGAAGGCAAGCTCTGCCCAAAAATGTGGGTGACCCCGTGCCGCGCTAGCGCTTTGGCCAAACGATGCGCCACGCTGTTGTCATACAAAAGCCCGCGCGGGTTCAGCGCAATGTCAGCTACTGGCGATTTCATCAAACTTCTCCTAGATTTTATATTTTATTTTTTGTAATCTATTGCACAGTTACACTGAAGTCAACAATCAAAATTTCGCTTCATAAAAAGCATGCAAAAAAGCGCTACTGCCAAACATCGACACATCAGCCAAACAGGGGCGGTTGACTACTCACTTTCGCTTAGTCCCAATCGGATTCAACGTGAAAGCCTGGCATCGATCGTCTACGCGCACCTTAAAAACGCTTTGGCTGAGGGCAAACTGATGCCCGGCCAGAAACTGACCGGGCGAGAGCTATGTGAGCAACTCGGGGTAAGCCAAACGCCTGTCAGGGAAGCCATGTTGCAACTTGTGGCCGAGCGCGCCTTGACATTGAATCCAAACCGCTCAATTACGGTTCCGGAGCTGACGCGGGATAAATTCATTGAGCTTAGAGACATGCGCGTGGCACTTGAGGGTCTCGCCGCAGCCCACGCCGCTGCAGTAGCCACCGCTGACCAGGTCGATGAAATTGCGTCATTTCATGACAAGTTAATGCGAGCCAAACGGGCTCGAGCCTATGGCGACACAATGAAGCTAAACCGTTTGCTGCACTTTGCTGTTTATGAACTGAGCGGCCGCGAGGAACTAATTAGCCTGATTGAGTCGCTTTGGGCCAGAACTGGTCCCTACCTTAATTTCCTCTACCGCCACCAGGAGCCCGCCATCATCGACCCTCATCCACATGAGGCTTTGATTGCAGCGTTGCGCTCAAACCAGTCAGATGACGCTCGCAAAGCCATTGAGGTCGACATCATTCAGGGGGGTGCCAATATCCTTGATGTGCTGTCCAACGACGCAGCCTGATCTCTGACCAAGCGTCAAAGGTCTTGGGCGGAATCACCGGCTAAGTGGCTCACGCAGACAAATACTTTTGTCGCAAGCCCGGATCAGCTCTAAACGCCTGTGACGTCCCCGTCCAGACCACCCGGCCCTTTTGCAGGATCACATGGTGGTCACACAGGGTTAACAACTGCTTCAAGTTTTTGTCGGTAATTAGAATCGACAGTCCTTGGGCTTTAAGCGCGGCTAGCGCCTGCCATATCTCTTGCCGCAGCAGTGGCGACAGACCTTCTGTCGCCTCATCGAGAATCAGCAATTTGGGGTTGGTCATCAGCGCACGACCGATGGCCAACATCTGTTGCTCGCCACCTGACAACTGGTCACCAAAGTTCTTACGTCGCTCGGCAAGTTTGGGAAACAGATCGAATACTCGCTCCACCGTCCAGGGGCGATCGTGGTCACCCAATCTGGCCGTGGCCACCAAATTCTCCCAGACCGTCAGGTTAGGGAACACCTGCCGACCTTCGGGAACCAGGCCGATGCCCAATTGTGCAATGGTGTGTGACGGTTGGTTGTGGATGGGCCTTGCCTGCCATCTGACTTCACCCCGCCAGCAAGGCAGCCAACCCATGATGGCACTGATCGTGGTGGTCTTGCCCATGCCGTTGCGGCCTTGCAGGCTCACACACTGACCGACACCCACTTGCAATGACACATCAAAAAGCACCTGGCTTGCACCATAGCCCGATTCTATGCGGTTGACTTCAAGCAGCGGCTCAGTCATCAAATTCCTCGTCACCGAGATAGGCCTCGCGTACGATGTCACTTTGACGTACGCGCTCAGGCGTGTCACATAAAAGGATCTGCCCGTAAACCAAGACACTGACACGATTAGCCAAAGCAAAAACCGCATCCATGTCGTGCTCAACCAACAACATGCCGTAGTCTTGCCGCAGACTGTCAAGCAACGCAATCATGCGCTCAGACTCAGCCGGTCCGAGGCCGGCCATGGGCTCATCAAGCAACAAAAGCTTGGGATGACTAGCCATCGCTATGGCCACCTCGATCAACCGTTGCTGGCCATACGCAAGCTCGCTCACGAGTTCATTGGCTTGATCGGCAAGCCCCACCCGCACTAAAAACTCATCAGCCTCATCGACCAGTGCACGGTCACTGGCCACAGGAGAAAAGAAATAAAAGTTGTGCCCTCGAGCTGCCTGCACGGCCAACAGCACATTCTCTCTGGCTGTAAAGGCCGGAATGAGCGAATTAATCTGAAACGAGCGGCTCATGCCAGCACGAGCACGTTTGGCTACCGACCACCGGGTAATATCCCGCCCCGCAAAGTAAATCGCCCCCGCATCACCTGAAACCTCACCAGTGACCAGATTGATCAGCGTGGTCTTGCCGGCGCCATTCGGACCAATCAAAGCATGAATCTCGCCTTGATTAACAGTCAAGTTAACGTGATCAGTGACACAAATCGCACCGTATTGCTTAACCAGGCCATCGATTCGTAAAAGCTCGGCCATCAGTGCTGCCCTCCCGACTGACGAGCTTTCTCATGGGCGGGCAACAACATGCCCCAGAGCCCCTGACGCATGCCCAACACAACGAGCAACACCAAAGGCCCAAGAATCAACGGCCAGTGTTCGGTCATCAACTTCAAACCGTCCTCAATCAACAGCAAGCCCGCTGCTCCGGCAATAGGCCCAAATATCGTGCCCATGCCGCCAAGAAGCACCATGACCATGATTTCGGCTGAGACTAGCCAACTCATCATCGCCGGTGATACGAAACCGTTTAAGTTCGCCATGAAGTAGCCTGCTAGCGCACAGATTTCTGCGGAAATCACATAGGCAACTAAACGGTAGGGCTGGCTAGCCGTGCCCACTGCGTTGACTCGGCGCGCATTAAATCGGGTGGCTTTTAACACCAACCCAAATCTGGAATTGACCAGTCGCGCCACAAACCACAAGGTCAGCAACAGCACGGCCAGCAAAGACAGATAAATAGCGTACTTGTTGCCAGTCAGCAGTCCAAAGTCACTCAGGTTGGTCAAGCTCAAACCCTCGTCACCGCCGAACTGACGCAGGCTCACGAACACGTAGAAGAACAGCTGCGCAAATGCCAACGTGATCATGATGAATGCCATGCCACGAGTCCGTAAGGCAATCCAGCCCACCGGCAGCGAAATAACCAAGGTCACCAACATGGCCACAATCAGATGCAACCAGCCATTGACCAAACCCAGCGTACTCAGAATGCCAACGGTGTATGCTCCAAAGCCGATATACATGGCGTGGCCCAGACTTGCCATCCCGCCAAAACCCAACACCAGATTCAAGCCAATGGCAGCGAGCGCAAATGCCAGAATGCGCCCAAAGTAGGTCAGCACATAAATGTCATCTGCCATCAAAGCATAAATCGGCACCGCAGCCAGGAAGACCAACATGACAGCAGCAACGGCAGTTCGCAAGTCACGCCCCATTGCCGCTAGCCCCTGGCCTTGACTGGAAACAAGCCATCGGGCTTAAACGCCAAAATCACCGCCATCATGAGATACACCAGCATAGAAGCCAGTGCCGGACCAACCGCGGTTGCCACGGCAGGGTCTAACGACTCGCGCAACCAGATCGGAATAAAGATGCGGCCCATGGTGTCAACCACCCCGACAACCAGCGCCCCAAAAAACGCGCCACGAATCGAGCCGATGCCACCGATGACAATCACCACCAATGTCAGAATCAGCACCGGCTCTCCCATGCCAGGCTCGATTGAAAGAATCGGCCCGACCATGGCGCCAGCCAAGCCAGCTAGTGCTGCGCCTAGCGCAAACACAAAGCGGTTTAGCCAGCCTATGTTAACGCCAAGGGCTGACACCATGCGACGGTTGGTCGCACCGGCTCTAATCAACATGCCGACACGGGTGCGCTCAATCAGGAAATAAAGGCCAAGTGCCACGAGCAAACCAACCACGATGATGGCAAACCGGTATGAGGGATAACTCATCCCGAACAAATCGATTGCGCCTGCCAATGTCTCGGGGGCATCCATGTAGATCGGCGCATTGCCCCACACCACCCGCACCAACTCGTTGGCAAACAAAACGACACCAAATGTTGCCAGTACTTGATCGAGGTGACTGCGTCGATGCAAGGCTTGCAGGCCACCGGCATCAAGCAGCAAGCCCAACACAAACATCAGCAAAGCAGCCAGTGTGACGGCCAGTACAAACGATCCACTGTGGCTAGCAATCGTGGCCGCGAAGTAAGCGCCAAACATGTAAAGCGAACCATGAGCCAGATTCACAAAGCTCATGATGCCAAATACCAGCGTCAGGCCTGCTGCCATCAAAAACAGCAACAAACCAAACTGCAGGCCGTTTAAGGCCTGCCCAAGAACAAGGTTAAATGTCACAACGGCAAACGATTACAGCGGGCACTTGCCGACGTAAGAATCCGGGTGGTTGGGGAGTGTCTTTTGCAGTGTCTTGTGGGAAATACGACCCTTGGCATCCGGTGCTACCTCAAACACATACATGTCATGTATCGGGAACCCGTTCTTGTTGAACTTGAAAGCACCCCGAACCGATCCAAATTCGACTTCGCGCAAGGCTTTCTTTAACGCGTCTTTGTCCTGATAGTTGCCACCCACTTTCTTTAATGCAGCATCAAGCAGCAAGGCGCCATCGTAGGCCTGGGCAGCATACTGGGATGGGATACGACCATATTTGGCCTCAAATGCCTCGATAAACTTCTGGTTTGCCGGGTTGTCAAAGTCAGCGCCCCAGAACGAGCCTGAAATCGCCCCCACAGCTGTTTCTTTCAGTGCGGGCAAGGTCGAACCATCAAAGCTTGAGACTGACAACAGGGGAATCTTCCCCAAAAGCCCTGCTTGACGGAACTGTTTGATGAAATTAATGCCCATGCCACCCGGGTAGAACACATAAACGGCATCCGGATTAGCGGCCTGCAACTGGGCGATTTCAGCCGAGTAATCCGGCTGGTTTACGCCGGTGTAGACCTCACCGGCAATGCCACCTTTGTAATAACGCTTGAAACCGCCAACGGCATCCTTGCCGGCCTGGTAGTTTGGTGCCATCAAATACACATTGTTAAAGCCTTTGTCGGTAGCATACTTGCCCACACCCTCAGCTTGCTGGTCGTTCTGATAACCCACAAAAAAGAAATTCGGTGCGCAACGCTCGCCTGCAAGCGGCGCAGGGCCAGCGTTCATGCCGATAAACACCGTGCCAGACTCAGCCAGCGGATTGGCAACAGCCATCATCACGTTGGAGAATGTGATGCCGGCAACGACATCGACTTGGTCTCGCTCAATAAAGCGGTTGACCGTTTGCACTGCCAAATCAGGCTTGAGCTGATCGTCCTCACGGATGACTTCCACAGCCACGCCACCGAGCTTGCCGCCAGACTGCTCGATGCCCAGCATAAAGCCGTCATACATGTCCTGGCCAAGCGCCGCGGCCGGGCCGGAGAGCGTGGCCATAAAGCCCACCTTCATCTGCGCGTGTGCAACACCGCCAAACAAAGCAGCACTGGCGATAGCCAATGAACAGACTGAACGAGTCAAAAATCGGGATTTCATGAGAATACCTTTGGAGATTGTTAATGTTTTCTGGTCAGCAACAGCATTGGCGTGGCAGTGCTCGATCATGTGTAGTTACGACCGCAGTCACGCCCAAACCACAAGAATATAAAGGAAAACCACCTCTGACCGGTACCGGGAGACTCCTAATAACACCCTAAATCGACAATTTACGCGGCGTACGCATTGACACGACAGTTTGCCTGAGTTAACAAACAGCCTTGTGCACCACATTTCCGACTTGGGCCTCTCATGATCGACTCACTCCTGCACGCCTTTCGCGACAACCCTGAAATCGCCATCTTTCTGTCGATTGCACTTGGCACCTGGATCGGCAAGATCAAGTTTGGCAAGTTTCACTTAGGCACTGTAGCTGGCTCCTTGCTGATGGGCTTGATCATCGGTCAGATCGACATAGAAATACCGAGCATGTTGAAGGCCGTGTTCTTTGCGCTGTTTATCTATGCGGTTGGCTTTAAAAGCGGGCCTGGATTTTTTGGCAGTTTGAATCGCGAGACCATCAAGCTCGTGCTGCTCTCAGTGATTCTCTGCGTCACCGGCCTGCTGACCATTCTCGCCATGAACGCCTACTTCGGGTTTGATGCAGGATTTGCCGCTGGCTTGGGAGCCGGGGCACTGACTGACACCGCCATGATGGGCACGGCATCAAGCGCCATGCACGAACTCGACATCAGTGCAGCCGAGCTTGAACGGCTCAATAGTCACATGGCGATCGCCTACGCTATCACATACATATTCGGCACCGTGGGCTTAATCATTTTCGTGAGCTCCGTGGCGCCCTTGCTGCTTAAGATCAACCTGAGGCAGGCGGCCATTGAGCTTGAAGCTGAACTAGCCGGCAAAGGCAAAGCCGAGGGCAAATCCAATGGAGAAATTCACCCATACAGCAGCGTGGTGGCTCGTGCGCACGTGATTGAAGAAGACAAGCCCGCCAACGGGCAGATGATTTGTGAAGTCGAAGCCCATTTCCCTCGAATGAGCATTGAACGCGTGATTCGCGATGGCCAAGTGCTTGACCGCGATGTAGACCTGCGATTGAAAGCCGGCGATATTGTGGCGGTGCTCTCGCGCCGTGAGCTTGTCACCGACATGGACAAACTGTTTGGCCCTGAAGTTGACAACCAGCAGGCACTGTCATTTCCGCGCAAGACCGTGCACGTCGTGCTCGACAAACGAGAATATGTCGGCAAAAAGATTGGTGATTTGCGCCAGGAGATAGGGCCGCTTAGCCGCCACGGCATCTTTGTGAACAAGATCATTCACGCTGGCTACGGCATTGTCCCCACCGACAACACGATCTACCGGTTTGGCGATGTGGCCGAGATAGCAGGCCGGCCCGAGTCGGTCAACGAACTCGCTGGCCGGTTCGGGCGCGTCAAAGCAGAGGCCCACAAAAGCGACATCGCTATCCACACCCTGGCGATCGTATTGGGCACTTTGATTGGACTAATCACGGCTCACATCGGCGTTGTGCCGATCGAGCTCGGTGTTGGTGGCGGCATTCTGGTAGTGGCCTTGATTGTCGGTTGGGCACACTCGCGCTACCAGGGGGTGGGTGATCTGCCGCCAGCGGCGCAATGGGCCTTCTCAGAACTCGGGCTAACGGCGTTTGCCGCCGTGGTGGGCCTGATGGCCGGACCGCGTGCCATTGAAGCCATGCATGAACATGGCATGGCGCTTCTGATTGCCGGGGTGATTGTGACCTTGGTGCCGCCAATCGTCGCCTTTTATGCCGGGCGATATCTGCTAAAGATCCATCCGCTGATTCTGCTTGGCGGCATCGCTGGCGCTCAGACCGAAGCAGCATCGATGAATACGATCATAGAAGAATCCGGCAGCCAGACCCCGGTGATTGGCTTTACCGTCTGCTATGCCATCTCCAATGTGCTGTTCGCGGTCTGGGGGCCGATTATTGTGGCGCTAACTTGACTAGCCCAAAACTGACCTCGTGTGAGCTTGAACGCCACGCTCACACCTGAGCGCAGGCTCAAGTACAGTATCCCTCAAGTACGGTATCCTTTCGGGTGAGCTGCAATCGGGTCTAAACACACCGGACCGGATCGCGTTGACAGTTGCTTTGAGCTGGGCATAAACCTTGGGTGCATTCGGTGAGTTTTCTCTACTACTGATTATCTCTGCCTTGGCTGGCGGTATCGCACTGCTGCTGCGTCAGCCTGTGCTGATTGCCTACATCGTGGTCGGCATTATTGTTGGCCCGGCCGTGTTGGGCATCGTGCATGCCCATGAGCAAATCGAGCTGCTCGCCCAAATCGGTGTCTCGGTGCTTTTGTTTGTGGTGGGTTTAAAGCTTGACCTTAAACACATCCGACACATCGGACCCGTGGCGCTCGCCACAGGCTTGGGACAATTAGCCTTCACGATTTTTTTTGGCTTTCTGATCATTGTGCTGCTCGGCAAAAGCCTGATGGAGGCGATCTACGTTGCGGTGGCGCTGACGTTTTCGAGCACGATTATTGTGGTCAAGCTCTTGTCAGACAAACGCGAGATAGATTCGCTGCATGGTCGAATCGCTGTCGGCTTTTTGATTGTTCAGGACTTGGCCGTTGTGATTGCGATGATGGTCATGAGCACACTTCGCAGCGGCGACATGGGGTGGCTAGACCTGCTTGGGTCGCTCTCACTGAGAATTGCAGTAGCCGCCGTGGCAATGTACGTGCTCATGCGCTATGTCTTGCCTAAGCTCGTGGCCAAGATGGCCTCGTCCATGGAGCTTTTGCTGATCTTTGCGATCGCCTGGGGCATGAGCCTGGCAGCAATTGGCGAATGGGCCGGGTTCTCCAAAGAAGCCGGGGCATTTTTGGCAGGCTTTTCCCTGGCTTCAACCGATTTTAGGGATGCGATCAATGCCAGACTGACCGCCATCCGGGACTTTTTGTTGCTGTTTTTCTTTATCGAGCTTGGTTCCAAACTTGAGTTCTCCACGCTCGGAGATGAGCTGATGCCGGCAATGATTCTTTCAGTGTTTGTGCTCATCGGCAATCCGTTGATCGTGATGGCAATCATGGGATTTATGGGCTATCGCAAGCGTACCGGGTTTCTGGCTGGCTTGACGGTGGCACAAATCAGCGAGTTTTCCATCGTGTTTGTGGCCATGGGCATCACGCTTGGCCATGTCGGAATTCAAGCCTTGGGACTGACCACCCTGGTCGGTGTGGTCACCATTGCGATGTCAACCTACATGATTCTCTACTCGCACAAACTCTATACCTTGTTAGAACCGGTACTCGGCATATTCGAACGCAAGGTGACATTCAGGGAGCTGGCTGGTGAAACACCTAACGAGATCCACTACAAACCCGATGTAATCATCTTTGGCCTCGGACGCTTTGGCGGCAGACTCGCTCGAGGATTGTCTGAAGAGGGAATCAAAGTCCTTGGCGTGGATTTTGACCCGGAAGCAGTGCGCAAACTCAAGCGCGATGGCTTTGCTGTTCGCTTTGGCGATGGCATTGAAGCCGCTCTACTGGAAAGCCTGCCGATTCGGGAGGCGCGCTGGATTGTGAGCACGATCCCTGACCTGGCGTCCAATCAACTATTGCTCGATGAATTGCGCGAGTTTGGCTTTAAGGGTGAGATTGCCGTCGTGGCAAGAGAGGACAACATTGGCATGGCGCTTAAAGCCATGGGCGTGCCAACGGTACTCTACCCTCACAACAGTGCAGTTGACTTTACCGTCGAGACACTTGTCGAAATTCTAGGCAAAGACAAATCCAGCAATACTTAGAGCCGACACCACCTATACCTGTTGTTCAGTTTCACCGCTCTTGGGCTGCCATTTCATGAGTTTTTTCTCGATCACACCCACGATGCCATCGAGCACAAGCGCACAAGCAGTCAGCACAAGTACGCCCGCCACCACCGTGTTGATGTCAAACACGCCTTCTGCTTGCAGGATCAGGTAGCCCACGCCTGCGGCTGAACCGAGATACTCACCAACGACCGCACCCACGAAAGCCAAACCGACCGAGGTATGCAAGCTTGAGAACACCCAACTCGTGGCCGATGGCAGATAAACGTAGCGAAGCAGTTTCTTCTTGTCAGCGCCCAGCATCCGGGCGTTATCCAAAAGCGTAGGGCTGACTTCCTTGACGCCCTGGTAGACGTTAAAGAACACAATAAAAAACACCAGCGTCACGGCAAGTGCCACTTTGGACCAGATACCCAATCCAAACCACATCGCAAAAATCGGCGCCAAAATCACCCGCGGCATCGAGTTCAACGCCTTGATATACGGATCCATAATGGCACTGGCAAGTGGTGACAGTCCGAGCCACAGCCCAGCGCCCATGCCGGCTGTGGTGCCAATCACAAAAGCCAGCAAGGTCTCAAGCAGAGTGATCTGCAAGTGGTAATAGATGATGCCATCGGTGACAAACCATGCCCACAAGGCATCAACCACACCGGTCGGTCTCCCAAAAAAGAAAGCCACTTTGGGGTCCAGTGACACGTACTGCCACACAGCGAGGATGATCGCCAGAATCGAGATCTGCCAGACTCGCAAGGAAAGTTTGGAGCTTGGTCGAATCATTTGCCACATATCAATAGCCACATAAATTAAGCTGCCTTGGTTTTCTGCTGGGCGTAGCCCTTGAGCACTTCGTCGCGCAACACTGCCCAAATATCGGTATGCAGTTCAACAAATCGCGGAATGCTGCGGACCTCGGCCACATCTCTAGGCCTTGGGATATCAATGACAAACTCACCAATGGGATGAGTGGCTGGCCCAGCCGACAACACCACCACCCGATCACTCATGGCAATGGCCTCATCGAGATCGTGGGTGATAAAGAGCACCGCCTTTCGTTTGGCCATCCACAGATCGAGCACCTCGTTTTCCATTAACTGGCGCGTCTGAATGTCTAGCGCAGAAAACGGCTCATCCATCAGAATGATGTCTGGGTCACGAATCAAAGTTTGTGCCAACATCGTGCGTTTACGCATGCCGCCCGACATCTGGTGCGGGTAGCGGTCTTCAAACCCGCCAAGACCCACGCGGCGCATCCACTCACGGCCCTGCTCGGCAGCCTCTTTGGGGTCAACACCAGCAAACTGCAAGCCAGCGGTGACGTTGTCCAGGGCTTTGCGCCAGGGCAAAAGCGCCTCGCCCTGAAACATGTAGCCCGCCCGATGATTGATGCCTTGCAAGGGCTGGCCAAATACCTCAACACTGCCCTTTGATGGCGCGAGCAACCCGGCGCCAACGTTGAGCAAAGTGGACTTGCCGCAGCCGGTTGGGCCAACAACCGAGACAAACTCGCCTGCGGCGACCTCAAGCGTCGTGTCAGCAACCGCGGTGTAGCGCTGGCCGGGATCATCACGGGAGATGAACGTGCAGGTGATGTCCCTTAAGGCCAGCGCCGGTGCTTCTGTTGTTGCTGCAGTCTTAACCTCAGTCATTACGCGTACTTCTTGTTGGCAATCTCGGCGAACTGATTGGTCCAAGTCTTGGCCAGGTCTATCTTGCTCGCATCAAAATCTTTCTTGAACTCGGCAAGCGCCTTGAGTGCTGTCTGTGGACCATCCTCCGGCATCATGCCATTCGGTGACAGCCCTTCCATTGAGCGCTGGACGGAGAGCTTATAGACTTCTGGCTGACCCAGCAAATAGGATTCGGGCACGACCTTGGCCACGCCGTCAGGCCCGTTGGCCTGAATCCACTTGTCAGCGCGCACCATGGCATTGACCAAGGCTTGCGTCGTGTTGGGGTTGGCAGCGATGTACTCGTTTGGCAGGTAAAGGCAGCCTGCTGGCATGTTGCCACCGAACACATCGATGGTGTCTTTGATGGTGCGGGTGTCCAATACGATTTTGATGGCGTTTTCAGCTTCGAGGACCGAAATAACCGGGTCAAGATTGACGATGGCATCAACTTGACCTGACTGCACCGCCGAGACGGCACCAGCACCAGCACCAACTCCGACAATAGACACGTCACTGCCCTTCAAGCCATGTTTGGCGAGGAAGAACTCAAACAACATGTTGGTTGACGAGCCTGGGGCAGTTACGCCAATCTTCTTGCCTTTGAAATCGGCCGGGGTTTTATAGTCAGGCATGGTCTTGGTCGAGACACCGACGACAATCATCGGTGCCCGGCCTTGCAGCACCACACACTGGAACATTTGAGCCTTGGATTGCAGGTTGATGGTGTGTTCATAGGCCCCCGAAACCACGTCAGCACTGCCACCGACGACTGCCTGAAGCGCTTTGGAGCCACCCGCAAAATTTGAGACCTTCACATCAAGGCCTTCATCCTTGAAGTAACCATTTAAGTTCGCGATTGCCAAAGGCAGGTAGTAGACCAGCGACTCACCGCCCACGGCAATATGGACGGCCTTTTTCTCAAGGCCTGACGCCCGCACGAACGTGGGGGCTAAGGACAAGGCGCCTGTGGCACCGGCGAGCTTCAGAATTTCACGACGGGAAATTGACATATCAGTCTCCAGATATTCTTGTGTCAACACGGGATATTCGGACACACGTTCCGTTAGGCAAAATTAACCCGCTAGTTATATACCAAGGAATGACAGACGTCACTGCGTGATGGTGCGGGGTATCCCTAGGGGCAACAAACTCCTGAGAGCGCAGATCGCACATGAGCTCTTTGGTTAAGCCCGCCTAGATCCGGGGCCAAAGCGGACAATGATAGGTTGCTCTGGATAGTTCAGGTGTTGGCACTGCTTTCTGTTTCCAGCCAGATTAAAAGGTGCCGGAAAGATCGATACAGTCATAGAATAAGATGGCCAACGTCATAGAATCCCAATTAAAATGCCCACGCCATACACCTGGACGCCCGCACAGCCCGACAACCGCCTGACCGTCTGCACGCCACTGCTTGACGTAGAAGTCATGCAGTGGAATCCCGACAGTCAGCGCAGCATGATCCTTGCGCACGGTTGGCCTGACAGTTCTGATGGCTGGGGTGCGGTGGCAAGCACACTGGCTAATGCGGGCTGGCGGGTGATCGTGCCCTCGCTTCGTGGCTTTGGGCAAACCAGGTTTCGGGATCAGAGCACGCCTCGCAGCGGACAGCTAAGCGCCCTGGGACGCGACATGGTCGACTTGGTTGCGGCAATGGAGCTGGACAAGCCCGCATTGGTCGGACACGACTGGGGTGCACGTGCAGTGGCCAACGCTGTGGGACTCGAGCCCAACATCGCCTCGCATCTGGTGATGGTTTCAGTGGGTTATGGCACCAACTCGCCTGACCAAGCCATGAGCATTGAGCAGTGCCGACGCTACTGGTACCATTGGTTCATGGCCACGCCCCGAGGAGAAAAAACCGTGCGCGAGGATGGCGCTGGTTTTGCCCGCATTATGTGGGATACCTGGTCACCGGCAGCCTGGTATGCAGAGGCCGAGTTTAAGCATGCCGCCCAAGCGTTTGCAAACCCTGATTGGGCTGAGATCACCTTGCATTCGTATCGCCATCGCTGGGGACATGCAGCAGGATTTGATGCTTACGTGCAAGAAGAACAAATGCTTCACCCCGCGCCACAAATCCATCTTCCAACGCTGATGCTCCATGGCCAGGAGGACTACTGCAACGCCCCCGAGCTGTCGGCGGGCAAAGAGAGCTACTTTACCAACCGATACGAACGAGTCCTGTTGCCAGGCGTTGGACACTTCCCGCAGCGCGAAGATCCGGTCAGCGTGGCCAGGGAGATTCTGCGTTTCTGTGGCCAGTAGCGACAGCGCACTGGTGTCCCTCAACAACGAGCACCGAGGGCGCTGTCAAACCGAGCTCTGCTTACCGGACCGCACTGCTGGCGCTTAAACCCGACACAGACACAGGCTGTCTGGCTCGACTAGCGTGCTCAACATGGCCTAACAACTGTTGCGCCGTAATGGCCGACAACGTCCACCCCAAGTGACCATGGCCAGTGTTGTAAAAGACGTTGGCAGCTTTGCCCTGTCCCACACGAGGCATCATGTTGGGCATCATCGGCCGCAACCCTGCCCAAGGCGTGACACGGCGGGTACTGACGTTGGGAAACAACTGCTCGACCCACCGTGTCAGGGGACGCACCCGATCAGCACGGATGTCGAGGTTAAACCCGTTGAACTCAGCCGTGCCAGCCACCCGGAAACGATCCTGGCCCAAACGGCTGGTCACGATTTTGGTTTCATCGTCGAGCAGACTGACTTGGGGCGCGGACATTTGGCTTTGCTCGTCATCCAGATGCACAGTGATTGAGTAGCCTTTGACCGGATAGACATTGAGCCGGTCACCGAGTTGCGCAGCAATCGCGCGGCTGTGCACGCCCGCGCTAACCACCACGGCATCAAATGTCTGGGTATGGACGTCACCTTCATGACGCGTGGTGAGTGTAATCGCCTGGCCATCGGTTTTAACCGAGAGCACTTCATGGCCAGCTAGCATCGTCATGCCGCGCTTGATGCAAGCTTTTGCCAAGCCACTGGTAAATTTGTGAATGTCGCCCGTTGAATCGCTTGGCGTATAAAAACCGCCGTAGTACTGGCCGTTGACCGTTGGCTCAATCTGATGCATTTCCTCTGGAGTCACGGGACGGCGATCAAGCCCGCCCTGAGCCAGCAAATCGTTGACACGAGACGCATGCTCAAAACCCTTGCGGTCACGATAGATGTGCAAGATGCCTTGCTTCTTCAGATCGAAATCAACGCCCTCTTGATCGGCCCAGCCAAACAGATGCTCGCGCGCAGCGATCGCCAATTTGGTGGTGGCAACCGTGTTGTCTTCATACTTGGGAATTGAGGCCATGAACTCAGCAAACCAGGACAGCTTGTGCCAGCTCGGTTTCATGTTCACCAATAGCGGCGCATCAGCCTTGAACAACCACTTCAACCCCTTGACGATCGTCGATGGGTGAGTCCAGACTTCCGCATTCGATGCAGACAGCTGCCCACCGTTGGCAAACGATGTTTCCATCGCAGCGTAACGGTGCTTTTCAACTAGGGTAACCTGGTAGCCTTGACGCAGCAAAGCGTAGGCCGATGTGACGCCGGTGATGCCACCGCCAATAACAACGATCTGTTTCATGTGAACTCTCCTGCAACACGTCAAATTGGGAGCACGATCGCAAGCACCATTGCCTGGTTCATGACCCCCTCTGTGCGCAGACCTGAGAGATTCGTCGGCAACCACAAGGCGGCTGACTTGCTCCTTCGGTGGGCCAGCAGACGACGCTGGCCACTCTTCAGAGTTCACTGTGTGCACCGGTCCTTTTGCCTGAGAGTTTCCGGGGCGGTTGCTCCTTCGGCGCTGACAGGGTTTTGTCTGTCAGTCTCTCCCGATGCACAGTTACTACAGTCGAAACATTACCACTTTTGCAACAATTACTGAACGAGTACTAACGCGATGGCCGGGAATGCCACGAGGATGACTAGTCTGAGCACATCAATCCCGATAAACGGCACCAAGCCAATGAAAGTCTCACGCACAGGCACCTGTGGCAAGTTGGCTTTGAGCACAAACACATTCATCCCGATTGGCGGCGTGATCAACCCGATTTCAGTCAAGACCACCACAATGATGCCAAACCACACGAGGTCAAAGCCTTGCGCGACGATCGTGGGCACAAACAGCGGCACAAAAATCAGGATGATCGCCATAGAATCCATGACGCAACCCAACAGCAAAAACACAATCAGAATCGCAATCAACACGCCCCACTTGGACATGCCGCTGCCTTGCACGAGCGACAACAATTCATCAGCCAGTCCTGACATGGAAATGAGTTGGGCAAACAACATCGCACCAAACAGTACCGTGTACAGCATGACGGATGTCATGGCCGTGTCTAGCAACGTGTCATACAACCGCTTCCAGCCCAATCGCTTTTGCACAAGGGCAAAAAGCAATGCCAAGCCTGCGCCGATGCCACCGGCCTCGGTGGCTGTAAACCACCCGAGATACAGGCCACCGATAATGATGAGGAACAGGACCACAAAGGGCCATACCCCTCGCAAGGAC
Source organism: Burkholderiaceae bacterium (assembly GCA_021208885.1). Taxonomy (GTDB): domain Bacteria; phylum Pseudomonadota; class Gammaproteobacteria; order Burkholderiales; family Burkholderiaceae_B; genus Algicoccus. The sequence goes on along the minus strand of JAJOJF010000030.1, from coordinate 57,323 downwards.
TCCCAGCGCTCACGCGCTGTGACTGAGTCGCCGCGGGGTGCCTCATCGGGACGACGCCATGCATAGACCCAAATCACCAGCATGTACATTGCCAGTCCCAAGAGACCAGGCAAGATACCGGCGACAAACAAGTCACCGATGTTGGTTTGGGTCAAGATGCCGTAGATCATCAGAATGATCGATGGCGGGATCAGAATCCCGAGCGTGCCGCCGGCAACAATGGTCGCCGTGGACAGCCGCTGCGAATAGCCGTAACGCTCCATGTTCGGGTAGGCCACCTTGGCCATGGTGGCGGCTGTCGCAAAACTAGACCCACACACCGCGCTAAAGCCAGCACATGTGACCATGGTGGCCAAGGCCAAACCACCACGAACTGCCCCTAAAAACGCGTAGGCCGCACGAAACAGATCAGCTGAAATCCCTGTTTGCGACAGAACGTTGCCCATCAGGATAAACAGGGGCACAACAGCCAATTCGTAGGAAAACACCGCATCAGACAACACCATGGGCATAAGCGTAATAGCCACATCAAACGAGTTGATGTAGGTCAGTCCAGCAATCGCGACTGCCAGCAGTGCAAACCCCAGCGGGACCCGCAAAAAGGCCAGTGCCAGCACGCAAGCCAATGAAATCAATCCAACGGTCATGATGTGACCCCTTGCGGTTGGGTTGGCACAGGCGATGGCACCAAGACAGCTAGAACGGCTGCCAACAGGCTGCAGCCGCTCATGTAGGTGTAGATCCAGGCACGCGGGATCAGAAGCGCTGGGCTGATCTCATTGATCTGCACAGCCTCTTGGGCCAACACGCCAAACTGCCAGGCAATCAGAACGAGGATGGCAGCAATCAACCCATCGACTGCCTTGTGCCAGGCCCGCCATGCGGGCTGAAGCAAAAACCCGTCCAACAGATCAATGCTCAAGTGCCCTCGTCGCGCAGTCAGCAACGGCAAGCCCGAGAACACAATCAAAGCCATCAGATGCTCTGTCATGTCATTGGCGCCGTAGACCGGCGTGTTAAACATACGCCGGCCAAGTACATCCACGAAGGTCAGCACCACCATGACAAACAAGAGCACACACAACAGCAGGCTGACTGCGCGAACAACACTCACGTGCCAGCCCCTGACGGCTTGCCTCGACGCCAAATGCTGATTCATCACTGGCTCAGTATCTTGTATTGATCTTCGTAGAACTGAACCATTTCCTGATAGTTCGCTACGCCAATTGATGGGCCGACTTCCTGCAGCTCTTGAAGCATGTTGGCGCGAATCGCCTCGATTTGGGCAAGCAGCTCGGCATTTGGATCAGAAAACTGATGGCCGTTGGCGCGCAACTGTTTCTCGGCTGCAGCCATCTGCTGATCAAACACCTGGCCCCAGGCGCGCGAGAGCGCTTCACCCGACACTTCAAGGATGGCTTTTTGATCCTCGGCAGACAACGTTTTAAATTTGCGCTCGTTGATCACGATAAACGCAGTTGCGTCATACAAGGCATTGGGCACAATAGTCGTATAACGAAGCTTGCCGTCAAGCTTGAAGTTCACCACTGACTCAAGGCCATGCAGCGATGCGTCAATCACACCGCCTTCGAGCAACTCATAGGCACGGGTGCCCGGCGCTGAAACCGGCACTGCCCCCAGATCCTCAATAATGCGCTTTTGGATCGGGCCGCCCATGCGCACTTTCTGGCCTTGCAAATCGCCAGGCGAGACAACCGCTTTGCTCGGATGATGAAACTGCCCGCCGCCAAGCAGGCCTACGCCCAACATGACCACACCGCTAAATGCAGGATTCTCTGAGAGGTACTTTTCATAGGTACGCCACAAAGCCACTGAAGTTGCCTCGGTGTTTGAACCCATCATCGGCAGCTCGGCAAACCAGATGTGACGGAAGCGCTCTGGCTCGTACGTAAAGTTGCCCCAGGTAATGTCTGCCACGCCTTTGCGGGCCAGTTCCCAATGGCGCACTGGCGTGCCGGCAGGCTTGGGCAACACTTCAATCTTGACACGGCCATCGGTTACTTCCGAAACCCGTTGCATCCAGGGCTGCAAAATGTCCGTGTTCACAAAGTGTGATGGCGGCAACCAGGATGAAAGCGTTAAAGTGGTGGTGGCTTGGCTCACCGGGCTCAATGCAGCTAGAGCTGTGAATGCCAGGCCGACAAGGGCGGTTTTGTAGTTGGACATGATTGTCTCCATTAAAGAAATTAGCCTGTCGGGGCTGGTGCTGCGTTAGAAAATCAGTACTTCAGTTAAAAGGCAAAAGCTCCTCGACCAGTGACACCCAATAGCGAGCGCCAATGGCGATGTTGTTGTCGTTAAAGTCGTAAGCAGGGTTATGCACCATGCAGGCACCGGCTTGATCGCCCGCGCCATTGCCAATGAGCAGGTAGCAACCCGGGACTTTTTCCAGCATGAACGCGAAATCTTCACTGCCCGTGAGCATTGGGCCATTGGGCTCGACCTGGTCGCGGCCAAATGTTTTGATGGCGACATCGATGGCCTTGGCTGTGGGCTCAGGGTGGTTAACTAGCACCGCATAGCCCGGGCGCCAGTCAATTTGTGCTGCCACTCCAAAGCTTGTTGCCTGGCCTTGGATCAGGTCATGCAAACGCTCTTTAACACGAACCCGCACATCAGGGTCAAGTGTGCGCACGCTGATTTCTAGCGTTGCCGTTTCTGGAATCACGTTGTTGGCCTTGCCAGAGATGAAGGATCCAACCGTCACGACTGCTGGCTGCAAGGGATCAACATTGCGCGAGACAAGCGTTTGCAAGGCCATGACAATCGATGATCCCGCCACCACAGGATCACTGGCACGATGAGGCAAAGCGCCGTGGCCGCCCACACCGCGCAATATGACCGTGACGTAATCGGATGAGGCCATCATTGATCCGTGGCGAAACAGCAATTTGCCTTGCGCATAGCCTGGCATGTTGTGCATGCCAAATACCTGCACGCAGGGAAACCGCTCAAACAGACCGTCAGCCATCATAGACAGCGCACCGCCACCGCCTTCTTCGGCCGGCTGAAAAATCACGTTCAGCGTGCCCTGGAACTTGCCCTCTTTGGCCAGATATTTGGCAGCCGCCAAAAGCATGGCGGTATGGCCATCATGCCCACAGGCGTGCATCACGCCCTCATGCTGACTTGCCCAGGCAGCGCCGGTGGCTTCGTGAATCGGAAGCGCGTCCATGTCGGCACGCAGACCAATCGCGGGACCTGTGCCACGCACCAGCTGGCCAACCACGCCAGTGCCACCGAGATTGGTGGTGACGCTGTAGCCCCACTTGCACAGCAAGTCAGCGACCTTGGCGCTGGTGCGATGCTCCTCGTAGGCAAGCTCTGGATGCTGGTGAATGTCGCGCCGTATCGCAATGAATTCATCAACACCCGGAAAATCGTTGATCTTCAAAGCCGTCTCCGTCATCAAAATTGAATATTTTTTTGTTATGGGGCGATTTAAAAACGCTTTTGAATTTGCGTCCAATGCATTAAAGTTAAACAACCGATAACTTTCAGGTTGGATGTTGTCAGCCACAGAGGGCAAAGCAATGACGCTGACCCAGTTACGCCACTTTGTTGCCCTGGCTTCATTGGGCTCATTTGCCAAGACTGCGCAGGCAGTGTTTGTCACGCAGCCTGCGCTAACCCGAAGCATCAAGGCACTTGAAGATGAACTTGGCGCACCGCTGTTTGATCGCGTGGGGCGACGTACCGAACTGACCCCCTTCGGGCTGCAAGCGCTCATGCGGGCACAACGCCTGATCGCAGATGCCAAGTCACTGAAGTCCCTGCAAAAAGAACTGACCGAAGGCATCGAGGGGCAGTTGCGCGTCGGTTTGGGATCTGGCCCTGGCGCACTGCTGTCTGGTCGGCTACTGAACCTGATGGCAGCTGACTATCCAAAGCTGCGATTTAGCATCTCTCGCGGCAATACGCCGCGAATGCTTGAGGGCCTGCGTGAGCAACAGCTCGATGCCGCCATCCTCGATATCCGCGCCATGCGGCCAAGCTCAGAGTTTCACGTCAGCCACGTCTTTGAGATGCCAGCCGCTTTTCTGGTCAGGCCCGGCCACCCATTGCTCACAAAAAAGCTGGTCAGCATCAAGGACATTCGCGAGTACCCGATTTGCTCCACGCCATTAAGCGATGAGGTGGCGCGCCTGCTGACCAACCGCTACGGCACGCAGGCCAACCCCGATGACATGGTCACTCTGCGCAGTGATGAAACAGATCACATTGTTGAAGTCGGCAGGCATACCGATGCAGTCGTGCTGACAATTAGGGCAGCTGCCCCCGATCTCGTGCCGCTTCCTATGCGACCGGCGCTCAACGGAACCGCCAAATTAGGGCTAGTTACCTTAAACCGCAGGCAGGCCGCACCGGGCATGGTTATTCTGCACCAGTGGTTACCGACGTGGATTGAAGAGATGCAATCAACTCACTAAAAAATATGCCGAGCCGATGCGATTTTAGGAAACGTGTTGGCGAGCAATAAAAGTGCTTATAAGATCCATTAAGACTCTTTACGGTTGTTATAAGACCATTTAACTAGTTTTTGCTCGTCAACTAATCAAGATTGGACGCCGCCACCGGCTCATAAAACACCTGCCCACGCAGATCCGCCTGAATCACCCCAATCAGCTCGTTAAACGGCACCTCATCACCTGGCTGACAGACATGGGCCGGATTGTCGATCACGAGTTCGCGCGTGACCAACACGGTACGCTCGCGATCATCTGCACGCCGATAGCTCGACCGGTAGCTGTAGCCACCAGCGAAGAACAGGCGTTCAGGCGGCAGCCGGGTGACATTGACCGTATCTGGGAATGACAAGGTGTAGGTTTCCGTCACGCTATAGGACAGGCACACAAATGGTCGAGTATGTTTAGGCTCTGGCGGATGAGCCCCAAACCGCGCGATCTTGCCAGGCGCCAAGCCCACTGGCACTTGCATAGCACCTGGCCCAGGAAAGTTGGTCACTGGCTGTGTTTCAAATGTTGCGGTGTAGGCCACGGGATTGCTTAGGTTGTCCATGGGCTGAAATTCGTAACTGCCCTCTCCGACTAGCCCAACCGAACTTAACTCATCACGCGCAAGCTCGTCTTTGTACATGCCGGTGTAGTTTAAGAGCGCAGCCCGGGTCGAGCGTGATGTCGCGCCAACCAAGTGCGCCTCGGTCGTGCCCGTCAAGGTGCCATCTTCAGCAATCGAGATTTCAACTTCAACAGTGGTTTGGTTAGCCATCGCCGACACGCGCGGTGTACGCCCATACTTTTTTGATTTGGCCAACACCACGGGTTTGTCAGACGTCTCGTAAGCCAACACACCGAATGGCGCGTACGGATCGGTCGAATCAACGTACATGTCCCATTGCGGCAAGTAGGTGATGACGTGGTTAAAGGGGGCCACGCCACCGAGCTTGGGCAGTGTGTAGGTGTAGCCAGAATTAATGAGCGCCGATTCAGCCTCAACGCCCTTGGCCGCAAGCAACGCAATCAAAAGCGTGTTGTGATCCTTGCAGTCACCATATCGGTTACGAATGATGTCGTCAGCAAAATTAGGCACTACCCCGCCGTCACCGAGATAGATCGCGACATACCGGATTTCACGAGCGACGTATTCATACAAAGCTCTTGCCTGCTCGAGCGGATCATCAATGCCTGCCGTGATTTCATCGGCTAGCGCTTGCACATCGGGGGTCACCGCTTCTTTGTCGTTTGAACTGGCCTGATAGAACTTGCCAATGGTCAACATGTCCGGGATGGACGAAATCCGGACGTAATGATCAATGTCCATGTCTTCGACCGAAGCAGCCTCGATGCGCTCTCGCTTGGTTTGACTAAAGCGCACCCGATAGCGAACTTTTCCGTCTGCATCGGGCAGTTGCTCTACCACTGCTGCACCCGGCCGATCAGAGACCTCAATGGCAAGTGCAATGCCTGGCTCATGACTGACATCAATGACGACATCCTCGTAGTGCACAGAGGGAGAAAAATAAAAATCTTCAAAATACTGCCCGGCATAAAGCTGCGCGTGATCGCTAACCACCGTGCGCAAATGCGTGCGTGCACCATGCACAAGCTGCGGGAAAATCACCGTATGCGCTTTGGAGTCGCTGTAGCTGCCTTCACCGGGCGCGTGTGCAGCGGTTAGACGAATCGCTTTGTCTTCAACAGCAATGCGAGTCCTTTCTGGCAACTCTGTAAATGCTTCCAACACCTCAGCTTCCTGACTGTCAGCACTGAAATACAGCGAAACCTCTCCGTACCAATCAATGCCGGTGTCAGACAGCAGTGAAGTCACTTCGTAGGTTTCAGTGCGTGACGTACCGTCGGCTTTTACATCGATGACAATGTGACGCTGCTCGACTCGAAAGTGGGGATTGGCGGCTGTCGCAACGCCAGCAGGCACCATCACCACGACACACAACAACAATCTCATGGCAAAAGCAGAACACGCAACAAAGATCCGTGCGATAGATGTCTGAGATATCAACAAGTCTCAGTCCCCCGATTCAATTCAAACAGCCGGCGTAGGTTAAGGCTAAATGTTGCTTGAAACATTACCAGAGTTCATGTTGCCTCCGATGGGATAGTTGCACTTTAGACGGCGTCGGCTCGACAACAGCACAGCGCCCAATCAGCAAGAGCCTGCGTCCAATGACAAGTTGGATCGGACAATCTAGGAGGTGATCAACGCGCACTGGCAACAACCTGCTGATATCAAACGAAGCTATGCAAGTGCTAGCGTTCTTAAAAACAGACGGGTCGTCTTTCATATTAAAGGCAACGAATACCGTTTAGTTGTAAGCATCGCGTACAAGTTGCAAGTCGTCTACGTGAAATTTGTTGGCACGCATCAACAGTATGGTCGTGTAGATGCACAAACGGTCGATCATGGTTAACCAAGGAAAAGATACTCATGGAAATCAAGCCAATCCGAACCAAGGCTGACTACAAGGCTGCACTCACACAGGTATCAGCGCTGATTGACATCGACCCAGCAATCAACACACCAGACGGAGACCGCCTCGATGTACTTGTGACGCTGATACAAGCGTATGAGGCCAAGCATTTTAAAATTGACGCTGCAGACCCTGTAGAAGCTATCAAATTTCGCATGGAGCAAGGCGGTTTAACCATTAAAGATCTAGAGCCGATGATTGGTCGAAGCAATCGTGTGTATGAGGTATTAAATCGCAAGCGTCCGCTCACCTTGCAAATGATCAGGAAGCTAAGTTCAGAATTGGGGATACCAGCACAAGCACTGATTTGGATAACCGCGATCGATCTACCATCAGTAAACTCCCTAGTTCCACAGTGCCTTCACTGGGAGCACCACCTTTGCTATCACACATTGGCTAGCCACACCCTAAGCAAACTGCAGCTTGGCTAGCCGAGCATACAACCCGCTTTGCCCAGCCTCATCACCACCCAATACCATCAGCTCCTGGTGCGTGCCTTGTTCAAGCAACCTGCCCGCATCAAGCACCAGAATCCGGTCAGCGCTAAGCACCGTGGCCAATCGGTGGGCAATGGTCAACGACGTCCTTCCAGGCAACACAGACTCCAAGGCAAGTTGCACTTCACGCTCAGACTCAGCATCGAGTGCACTGGTGGCTTCATCCAACAGAAGAATAGGCGGATTCTTCAGAATCGCCCGTGCAATGGAGATGCGTTGCTTTTGGCCGCCGGACAAGCGCACGCCACGTTCACCCAAGAAACTGTCATAGCCTTGCGGCAACGCCGAAATAAAACCGTGGGCGTGCGCTGACTTAGCAGCTTGAATCACTTCTTCATCCGTGGCATCTAACCTGCCATAGCGAATGTTCTCCATGGCGCTGGCCGCAAATATCACCGGCTCTTGTGAGACCACGCCGATTTGTCCGCGCAGTTGATCCACAGGCCAGTCAGCCACGCTGCGACCAAAAACCTCAATCTGTCCACTTTGCGGCTGATAAAACCGCAATAACAAGGCAAAGAGCGTGCTCTTGCCAGCACCCGAAGGCCCCACCAAGGCATATCGCGCACCAACTGGCACACTAAAACTTAAACGCTCTAGCGTTAATCCTTCAGACTGGGATGGATACGCAAACGAAACATCGGCAAAGGTGATGGCTGGCAAAGATGACTCATTGATGGCATCGGTTGTAGCAGTTGTAGTGTTCCCAGTCGCTCGATCGGTCCTACTGCTCGTGCCGATTACAGGCTCGACCTGCATCAGTTCAACGAGTCTTTCTGTCGCACCAGCAGCCCGTTGCAAATCACCCCAAGTCTCTGACAAAGCACCAATGGAACCAGCAATCAGTACGGCATAGAGCACAAACTGCGTTAAGTCACCGACCGACATCTGGCCGCTTGCGACATCACGTGCACCCATCCACAGCACAAACACCATCACCGAGAATGCCATCACGATGGTGACTGCTGCTAGCGCCGAGCGCAAAGCCGTGCGTTTTTTAGCTTGAGCAAAAGCGGCTTCGACTGCCACGCCATAACGTTTGGCTTCATAAGGCTCACGCACAAAGGCTTGCACCGTGGTGATGGCGTTTAACACTTCACCTGCCATGGCACTGGTGTCCGCCACTTTGTCCTGGCTGGTTCGCGAAAGCTTGCGCACATAGCGGCCCATGGCCCACAGTGGCAGAACAACCAACAGCAACAACACAATCATCACGCTGGCCAACCAGGCACTGGTGATGAGCATCATCACAATACCGCCAATGAGTAATACCGCACTACGCAATGCAATCGAAATGCTTGACCCCACCAAGGTTTGCACCAGCGTGGTGTCACTAGTCAATCGCGACAGCACTTCCCCGGTTTGCAGCGTTTCAAAATACGCCGGGCTTTGACGCAAAACGTTGTCAAACACCTGCTTGCGAATGTCTGCCACGATACGCTCACCCAACCATGACATGACGTAAAACCGCGCAGCAGTCGAAAGCGCCAAGACGACAGCCACCATCAATAGATCGAGAAACTTCTGATTAATCGCCGGGCTCGCAAGGCCGGTGTCAATCAGCCCACGAAACGCCAGTGGCACGGCCAGTGTTGCACTAGCAGCCAACAACAAAAACACAAACGCTAGCAACCACTGCCCGCGGTAGCGCGAGAACACCCGATAGTCTCTCCACCAGCGCGTGAGACTGCCCAATGACTTAGCGGTTTTACGTCCAGGATCGGGCTTGGATTTGTAAGTAGGTTTTGATGCGGAAGTTGTCATGCATTGCAGTTTACGGCTTCAGCTCGAATCTTGGTTTGAGAGGTTTTAACAGTTAGCAACATCAATCGAAATAGACGCTACAGAACGCGCAATACAGCTGCATTCGGGTTTCTGTTAGGCTCGCACAGTCGCACTGCCTGGCATTCTGGATTAACATCAGCACCTTTTTTACACACCAAACAAGTAGCATGACTTTCAGATATCCAATTGCCATCAAACCCGGCACTAAAACCCGCGCCTTCAGCGTTGTCGTGCCCGACCTGCCCGGCTGCTTTTCTGCTGCGGACGACAGCATTGATCAAGCCATCGAGCTTGCCAAAGAGGCGATCGAGCTTTGGATTGAAACCGCCTTGGATCGCAATGAAGCGATTCCCCACCCAAGCAATATCGCTGACCTCCAAAAAAAACGTGAGTGCAAAGGCTGGGTTTGGGCACTTGTCGAGATCGATCCAGCCCTGTTGTCCAACGCCATCGAGCGAGTCAACATCACACTACCGAAGCGGATACTTGCCAAACTCGATAAAACAGCCAAAGCTCAGGGCACCACTCGTTCAGGTCTTATTGCCGAATTGGCGCTGCGTGCTTAAGCAGCTCTCAACTCAGAAGCCTGCCAAGACCAGCCGTCACACCCATCACTCCCACCTAGAACCACCACTGCAACTGTGCCTGCAGCATTTGGCTGTTCGATTGATTGGCAAGGGTTGCCGAGTACACCAGGTTAAAGCGGCTCGAGAGCCCAAGACTCGCTCCAATGCCCACTTCAATGACTGCTGAGTCCCTGGCAATCGCCGCTGACGAGACGGTAAAGTCTGGACCCGTGGCAAACGCCAGTGTGGTCGTTGGCGACAAGTCTCCCCACGCCCGCTGCCAACCCACCGACAGACTTGCCTGCCAATTGGTTTGATCGCTTTGCCACTGGTGACTCAGCCTCGCCCCCAAGGTGCCAAACCCGGTGCTGGCGTTAGTGGCCTGGCCCGTGAGCCTCGCTTGTGCCCCCGTCTCGCCAAAGTTTGAGGTGTGCAACCAAATCTGGCTCACCTGGCCGAATGGTGAGATAGTAGTGTGCTGGCCTTCTTGTTGGTTGATCGTGATCGGGCTGCTCAGGTCCGCAAAGAGCTGTGTCGAGCGCGAGGCCACCGTGCCACTGGCATTGCCTGCGTCATCAAGCGGCAGCGTCCGGTTCACTTGAGCCGTGTACCACGACTGCACCGCGCCTGCATTCAGGCGTACCTTGTCTTGGCTGTATGTACCGTACAGCATCACATGATACCCACTGGTGCCAGCGCTACTCGATGCCACTGACGTATTGGTGAAACTGGCTGAGAAGCCAGCGCCCAAGCGAAAGTTCGGTGAGACCCGGCGATCGATACCCAGAATAAACCCGGCATTATTCGCACTCGCCTTCTGCGCATTGGCGTTCGCGCTGAACTTATCCCAGTTGCCATAGGCTTGAATCCAGACGGTGGTGTCCTGGTTCGTTTGTCCCACTTGCTGCAGTCGGGTGGACTGCGTGGCTTCTAGCCAGCTATCCTCCAGGCGCCAGTTCACCACTTGCGCCAGCAGCCGGCTGTTGTAGATCAACGCCGCTTGATTGGCACTGTAGATCTCGCCTGACCAATCCTGGTACCACCCCGGCAGTTGACTCGGATCATCGTTCAGAATCACATCGTTATACGGCTCAGCCAACCCGCTTTGCGCCTCAATCGCATTGGCCACCGCCCGCTGGTTGTTCGTCTGCGCAAACGCAGCCATCGGCACCGTGTTGCGTTCAGCCACCATCCCGAGTTCAGTGCTGCCGCCGATGGTGTCGGCAATAAAGTTCAAATCGATAAAGGTGTAATCGGTACGAAGACTTTCGAAGGTCCCAGTCAGCGTACCTGCCCTAATCATCGGGTACATCTGATCCAGATACACCCCGTCCTCAGAAGACAGTTCAAATGTCGCCCCAGAGTCAATCCGGGCCTCACCAACCACCACCAAAAAATCGGCATTTTGTTCAGCGTCGATTTCAAAGAAATAGGTAGAACCGTCATCGAGCAGCAAATCGCCAGCAACAGTCAAGGTACCCACTGAATTGCCAGGCGCCAATGTACCTCGGATCAACGTATCACCCACCGTGCCTGTGCCCTGCAACGTGCCGCCTGACTCGACGGTAAGATCCGAATCCACTATCGAGCCATTGACCCGCAGGACCCCGCCGATAATCGTCGTGGTTCCCGTGTAGGCATTGGTGCCTGTCAGTGTCAAGATCCCCTCACCCGCTTTGCTAAACCCGCCACTGCCAGAGATGTCGTTGCTCCACACCGAGTCGTAGCCCTGAGTATCAACCGCAAAGATCGGCGCAAAAATCGAATCACCACCAATCAAGGACAGGTGACCAAACTCGATCGGACCACGAACGGCACGCTCGAGATTTAACAGCCCGTGGCCGTAGATTGAGACATCACCAAAGTCAGTGGCAGTGGTAAGAATGACTTCAATGATCTGCCGTGCTGTCATGTACGGGAAGGCTTGGCGAACAACTGCAGCTGAGCCAGCTACCAACGGAGAGGCCATTGAAGTGCCTGACATGTTGCCATAAGTATTCATCGGCACTGAAGACAGGAGGTCAACGCCAGGTGCAGCGATACACCAATCGGCTGCATCACCGCATCGGTTGCTGAACTCAGCAATGTCGTTTTGTTGATCAAGAGCTACCACTGCAATCAAAGCCCCGGCATAGGCATTGCCATCAATCGTATTGACATTGGAGACTGGCTCAAAAGCCCACGTCTCTGGGTTGTTCGGATCAAGGTCAGGGTCACTCTCATCCAAAAAACAATACAAGCCAACTGCATCGAGGTCACAGTCTGGTTGCAGTGCGTTGGTCCTCGACGGGGTAATCAATGGGATCATGCCGATGCCCGAAGGACTCAAGCTGGCAGTCGGCTGGTTATGATAGTCATTGCCTGCAGCAAACACTATCACCACATCAGCTGCGCTTAGACGCTTAATTGAGTCAAGATCTTGAGCAACAGAGGCTTTGCTGAGAACCTGAAAGCCCATGTTTCGATACGGTTCATAATATGGGTTGACCGACCCGTCTTCCAGATAAGGCTGCGGGTAGGCGTCAGGCCCAAAACTGCCATTCATCACAGACACGGCTGCCTGTACTAACTCACCGGCCCAATCACCGGGAGGCGGGTAGCCCTGCTCATCATTGACGGCAATGACACCAGCGAGTTCAGCGTTAAACGCTACACCCATCATCCCTGCGTTGTTGCGTGCAGCAGCAGCCAGACCCATCACGTGGGTACCGTGATCCGGCACGGGCAAATTCGGCAGGGGAAACTCTGGAAACACGCCAGGGAAGTAAACCCGGCCAGCAAACTCGGGGTGAGTAAACTGAAATGCGCCATCAGCAATGCCAAGCTTAATGCCTGCACCTGTGTAGCCCATCGAGTAGGCATATTCGGCTCTGATAACACCCAGGCCCCAACTGGCATTGAACTCGGGTGTGCGAAAGGATTCGGGTGTGGCCGCCAGTGACTGCGCCCAAACTCCGGGACCCACGGACAGGCTAAGCAGACCAAACAACAATAACTGGGTCGTAGCGGGGCGAGCGATCTCGAACAGGCGATGAAATTGCCCAGTAAAGCCAGTCTTCCCTGCCCGAGGAGCCAATAAGCTTTGCATGACCGTCCCCTAAACAGATCATATAAAGATAGTATTCCGAAAGGCAAGGTTAAGCTACCCATTACGATTTACCCGGCTGATGGACTGTCACAGTGCATCAAGGATTTACGGTTGGCCCGAATGACAGGCAGCCTTCACGAACTCGGGGATCGTGACTGCCTTGATCTTACCCTCGCCGTTTTTTACGCACAGTGCGCGGGTTTCACGGCCTTCGCAGATGAGCACATCATCGCGCATGATGCGGTGGGTGTGAACTAACACCTTGCCGCGCCACTGTTCAACCGTGGTGTGCACGTCCAGCACGTCGCCAAATGTCGCTGGGTTGTGATACTTGGCATGCAACTCAAGCATCGGTGCGCCAACGCAGCCGGGCAAAGCTTCCATATCGCGCCAGCGTGGCAAGCCGCACTGAACGAAGTAATGATGCGAAGCGGCATCCATCCAGCGAGAATAATTGGCAAAGAACACAATGCCTGCGGGATCGCAGTCATCGAACTACACCTGAACCGGGAAGATGATGGTTTTGTTCAAAGTGGCACCTTACAAACATTTGCGATTGATAGACAAGCGCATCATGCCCAAAAGTCTACAACCACTTTGCAATGGGCTCTTCTGGCAGCTCGAGTGCGAGCCTTTTTGATCCGAATCCTTTCTATAGATGATAGAATTTCTATCTAATATATCCGTTTTTATACATATTTGTAATTTTAGTTAATCAATGAATGATCAGCAAACTCTTGGCAATCGAATACGAGCTGCCCGCGAGAGCATGAACATGACTCAAGCAGTGCTTGGCAGAGCCATTAACCTATCAAGGGTTGCTATCAGCCAGATCGAGCTTGGCAACAGAACCGTATCAAGCACGGAACTCGAAGCAATCGCCAGAACTCTTTGTCGGGATCTAAAGTCATTCTTTCAGGATGATCACGAGCACGAGGACAGCCTGAAAGTCCTTTTCCGGGCACACCGAGAACTCAGCCGAGACAAGCAACTGTCGCGCGCATTGCAAAACTGTGTGGAAATTGGCCATGCACTTGCAACCCTGGAGAGGCTCCTGAATATCGATCGCCCACCTCTACATGCGGCTTACTATCAGTTCGATAGCCCACAAACGCGATGGCAAGCAATTGAGCAAGGCGCCGCAGTGGCCACCGCTGAAAGGAAACGCCTAGGACTTGGTGACCATCCCATCGGTGACCTCATGCTGCTGCTCGAGTCACAGGGCTTGCGTATTGGCATTTTGCCATTGCCTGACAAAGTATCTGGCTTGAAGCTATGGAACCGCACCATGGGCTCATTCATCGTTATCAATCAAGTGCATCCGTGGTTACGTCGTCGGTTTTCAATTGCGCACGAATACGCCCACGCCCTGATTGATCAACAATCACCAGCATCCGTCAGTTACCAGGACAATCGAACCGACTTTCTGGAAATCCGGGCAAACTCGTTTGCGGCTGAGTTCCTAATGCCAAAAGATGGTGTCGAGCAATACGTGCATCGATTAGGCAAAGGATGCCCAACTCGAGCACAGTTTGCAGTTTATGATGAGCACGAGGCACTATGCATCGATCAAAGGCTAGCATCAGGTAGCCAAGCCATAAAAATCCATGACCTAGTTTTGCTGGCCCACCACTTTAGCGTCAGCAGGCCTGCAATGCTATACCGGCTAAAAAATCTTAGGCTAATTACACAGCCCCAACTAGAGTCCCTGCAACAACTCGAACTGTCGGGCGTGGGCAAACAAATGGCGGCATTTTTGTCAACCGACGAAAATGGCAAACAAAAACAGAAAACCGATTCGCCTCTTGAGTTTCGCTCACGCTTTTTAAGCCTCGCACTCGAGGCCTATCGGCGCGAGGTAATCACCGAAAGCAAGCTACTTGAACTGACCAAGCTCGTAGGCTCAGATGGCATCCAGGTTAAGAAGATCTTGTCTATCGCTGATCTTGACACTGAAAGCGATAAATAGCTGGCTTTAATTAATCAATGCAGAACACAACAACCGTCGTCGTCACGGATGCCAATATTTTGGTTAACTTTTGTCATATTGACTACTTTAAACACCTCGGCAGCCTTGGGAAGTACCGACTGCTAGTGCCCGACGAGGTCTACGTTGAAATAACTTCGAAGACACAAAAGACAAAAGTCGATGATGCATTCGAAGCCGGCATTCTTGAAGGTATCAGTATTAGACAAATCGATACGTTGCGTTTGTTTAGTCAGTTAAGAGATATCATGGGCAAAGGCGAGTCAGCATGCTTGGCACTAGCTTATTCGTCGGGGCACCACCTAGCTAGCGATGAAAAACGGCTTTTTAGACGGAAAGCGCTAGAGCTCGTTGGGCAAGAACGGATACTCAGAACTGAGGACTTTATTGCGGCGGGCATCCGGGCAGGCACATTCAGCATAGCTGAAGCCGATTTTTTCAAACAAGTGCTCGCCAAGAATAAATATGCAATGAAATTTTCAAGCTTCTCGGAGTTCGTCAGCACGGTGTGACATGACAGTCGCCGTCTGATCATTCGACCCTTTTTTCATCCAGAATCAGTCCTCATTACCCCACAGCGATCCCCGACAAAATCCAATGACTTTGGCGGCCAGATTAAGCTAACGCCAACTCTGAACCAAACAATGCCACCACCATGCTAGAAAACCTCGCTGTGCTTGTAACTGCCCTGCTATTTGGTGGCATGGTGCTTTATTCGTTTGGATTTGCCGCCTTCGTGTTTACAGCATTGCCGGCGGACCTAGCTGGCAAGACCATTCGCAAGGCATTTCCGCACTTCTATGTCTTTGTCATGGTCACCGCCTTGGTTGCGGGGTTGCTGCTGTGGTGGATTGATCCAACCTCGGCAGTGCTCATGGCGGCCATCGTACTGACCAGGCTGGTATAGCAGGAACGTCGCTTAACCATGAACACAAACGCTAACAACCGAGCACAACTTGATGCTGCCACCATCAGTGACATTATTGAAATGGCTCTCAGTGACAAAATCGGGTTTGAACACATTGCCTTGCAGCATGGGATTAAGCCCGATCAAGTCAAAGAACTCATGCGGGCACACTTGAAATCTGGCAGCTATCGAGCCTGGCGCAAGCGCGTCAGGGCAATGAGAGATCAGCGCGCTCACTACAAATAACGAACGATCGAAACTCGTACCGTATCATCTAGGCCCTCAGTGCTGCCAAATCTGCGCTACCGACAACTAGTCTCACCCCAATCGTGCCGACTGCCGTCGCACCCAACCGACTAGACCGCGATTTCTTTAAACAAATCTCTACCGCCTGAATCTGCTCAAATCTAGCGCAACACCGAACAATGTGGCTCAGCACAATCTCTTGGGTCTCGTAGCTGTCCTTTTCTGCGATCGCATGGATTTTCGCAAGCAGGGGGTCGTAGTCAAACACATGCTGCATGCCATCTTCGTGAACAAACACCAGAGTGGGATCAACCACCAAGGTGAGGTCGAGCCAGTGCTCATATGGATCGTGATCACTGTCGGGAAAAACACCGATTCGTACCTTGATCGGCAAATCGGCTAATTCGATGGTGCTGCGCAGGCTCACTTAACGACTCCAGTATCAATGCCAAGCTTTCAAGGCTACACCACAGTGAGCGCTTTCAGCTCTTAGCACTGTGAATCAGATGATTTTTATGCACCACAAGCGCTACGACGGTTGATACCGATCAGACTAGTCAAGCCCACCACGCTGTGCACCAATGGTGTAACGTCACTCGCATCACAATTAATTTCACGCACCCGCCAACTTTTGATGGCAACGCTAGACTCGCTACCCATAACGTTCCATGTCGCACGCCTCATCACCTGCAGCTGCACCGCGCCTCGATCCTCGGGCGATCGTGGCACTGATGTTAAGCGTGATCGTGGTAACCATCGACATATCATTGACCAGCACGGCAGTACCCGCGATTGCCCAAAGCCTTGGGCAAAGTCCGGCGAGCACCATCTGGATTATCAACATCTACTACCTAACCGTGGTGGCATCGCTACTGCCGCTGGCAGCCCTCGGCGAGATCATCGGCCACCGGCGCGTCTTTGCCACAGGACTGGTGGTGTTTGCGATTGGTGGGTTTGCCAGCGGCCTATCAGACTCACTGACAGCGCTGATGGCCTCGCGCGGATTGCTTGGAATTGGTGCAGCAGCGGTATCCGCGACCACACCCGCGCTCATTAAAACCCTCTACCCACCGACGCAGATTGGGCGTGGGCTAGGACTGTACGCGCTAGTCGTGGGTGTGGCGTTTACCGCCGGCCCTACCGTGGTAGCTGCTGTGCTCTCTGTGGCGAGCTGGCACTGGATCTATCTGGCCAATGCGCCATTGGCTCTCGTTGCTCTTTGGTTGGTTCGGGGCAGCCTGCCTGATACTGAGCGTGCTGGTCGGCGATTTGACCCTCTAGCTGCGATCTTGTGCGCCCTCATGTTTGCTGCACTGCTCACCGCACTTTCAAGCATTGGTCACCTGAAATGGTTGCAAGTCGCCATCAGCCTGGCAACCGCCATTGGCTTGGGCTACTTGCTCATGCGTCGTGAGGCCGGCAACCCGGCACCGATCCTGGGCATTGATCTGTTTCGCGTACGGTTATTTGCTCTGTCATCGCTGACTTCAGTCACCGCTTTCACGGTACAGGCCTTGGTGTTCGTGGTGCTGCCACTGTTACTCACGATTGAACTCGGATACACCCCAGCCCAAGCAGGTTTATTAATTACGCCATGGCCAGCCGCATTAGCCATCGTCAACGGCATCTCCGGCAGGCTAAGTGAACACATCAAACCCGGTGTGCTCGGCGCGGTGGGCATGGGCACCGTGGCCATTGGCCTCATCTTGATTGCCACCCTGCCAGCGCAGCCTGATGCCTTTGACATTGGCTGGCGGCTCGTAATCTGTGGCGTAGGCTTTGGCTTGTTTCAGTCACCGAACATGGTGGCCATGATGAACAGTGCCCCAAAATCCCGAAGTGGCAGCGCGGGTGGCATTCTGGCGACCTCGAGGTTATTGGGACAGTCGATTGGGGCGGCAGCCGTGGCGTTGTGTTTGTCGAGTTTTGCGCAACAGGGCATCCAAGCCGCGATTTGGGTTGGCGTGACTGCTGCCACCCTGTCGGCCTCCATCAGTGCGATTCGATTGACTCGCTTGGCCAAGCCATCGCCATTGCCCTGAGGCTGGTGGGTCAACAGGCAAAATAGACAAAACATCATCATTAGCATCAATTTTCAAACGCGAAATATAAAAATCAATACTCTGCAAAAAAATGTAGAAAACTAATTTCCAGCTAAGAAAACTGCAAATGATCACGTCATTTGAAATCAAAAACTACCTGTCCTTTGCTGAACGATCTAGCGTGGATCTAACAGTGGGCGTATCAGCGCCTGATAACTATCATTTTCTAGACAATGTCTGCAGTAAAACCCGCGTGGCGAAGATCGCAGATATCTATGGCGCCAATGCATCGGGCAAGACCAATTTGTTGAAAGTGCTGTCCGCATTGGCGAATTTCATCAGCGACTCATTCAGCTACAAGCTCGATGACAGCACCCCGTGTCGTCCGCACTTTTTTCATGCGACAGAGCTCTTAGGCGTGCATATCGAGTTCGTGGTCAATGATCATGCGACTAGCAAGCCCAACTGCTATCGCTACGATCTAGGGATTGCTGAGCAATCGGTTCGCTGTGAGCGCCTGCGCATTAAAAGCAGCAAACTTTTTAGCGGCGTATTCGAGCGCCAATGGGTCGGTGATCAGTACCAAGCACAAGGTCTTGGAGAAAAACACGCTGCCAATCTGCGCAAAAACGTTTCTTGGCTGGCATGGCTGGCTCAACACAATCTGCCAGAGGCAGTCAGCATTGTTCAGTACTTCAAACAATTTCGAAGCAACCTCACGTCCAGAGGTCCCCGCATGCCAGGGCTCTACAACACCATTGATGCCATCGACACATTTCGCAACAATCCCGCTTTGTCGCAAAGCATGGTTACCCAGCTCAATCGTTGGGACATCGATATTCAGGACGTGGTGTATGAACACATCGATGGGACTGGCGCTGGTAGCGAAGAAAGCAGTAGTAACTGGATGGCCTATTGCATTCACGAGTTGGCTGATCAAAGCGCGCGTCTATCTATTCTGAACGAATCATCAGGTACGGCTGGCTTATTCTCCTTGCTCTCGATTGCAAAGATCGCCTCAAACGCATCGATTGTCGCGAACCGTTTGAGGCAGGTTTTTATGCTGACAATTTTCCAAAAGCGCTTTTCGATGTTGCGCGCCCGACTGTTCCTGAACTCAATACCTTGCTAGCTTTGTTCGACACTTGAGACTAGCCTGAGACGGCAATTGACTTAGCCAAGACAGTCAGGCGCACTAACCCGACGCAGTAGCCGGCAGCCGACCCAACCGTAGCTGCCAAACTACTACCCCGAGCCAGATCAGATCCTCAGGCCCCGTGACGCTCCCACGCGAGCTTGGCACCGTCAGCCAGGGCTTGCAACTTTTTCAGGGCGACCTCGCGGCTCATCGGTGCCAGACCACAGTTGGTGCAGGCAATCAAATGATTTTTAGGCACAAACTGCAAAGCACGGCCAATGGTGTCAGCGATCTCCTCAGGCGTTTCGATCTCTGGGTTGGCCACATCAATGACACCAACCATCACATCTTTGCCTTCAAGCAACTTCATCAGCTCCATGGGCACATGCGAATGCATGCATTCAAGGCTGACTTGATCAATCGAGCTCTTGGCCAATGCGGGGAAGACTTTTTCGTATTGACGCCATTCGTTACCGAGTGTTTTTTTCCAGTTGTTGTTGGCCTCGATGCCGTAGCCATAACAAATGTGAACCGCCGTGGTGCAAGTCAAACCCTGTGCAGCCCGTTCCAATGCCGCCACACCCCAGTCAGCGGCTTCATCCATATACACATTGAAAGCTGGCTCATCAAACTGGATGATGTCTACACCGTCGGCTTGCAAGGCTAACGCTTCCTCATTGAGCAATTCCGCAAATGCCATGGCCATTTTGACCTTGTCGCCGTAGAACCGATCGGCAACGGTATCAACAATAGTCATCGGGCCTGGCAGGGTAAATTTGATTTTTTTCTTGGTGTGTGCCCGGGTCAGTTGCGCTTCGAAGGCGTGCACGCGGCCCTTCAAACGCAAGGGTGCAACCACCTGAGGGACTAAAGCGTCGTAGCGGTTGTTGCGAATGCCCATCGTGACCTTGTTCTCGAAGTCAATGCCCTCGACATGCTCGACAAAGCCGTGAACAAAATGTTGGCGGGCTTGCTCGCCATCGCCAATGACATCCAATCCAGCGTCTTCTTGTGCCTTGATCCACAGCAATGTGGCATCTGCCTTGGCTTGCAAGAGTTCAGGGCCCTGGCTTTTCCATTGCGGCCAGAGTTTTTCGGTTTCAGCGAGCCAAGCGGGTTTGGGCAGGCTGCCTGCGATTGCGGTTTTAAACACGGTGATCTCCTTTGAATGTCTTAGATCTTATCGCAGCTACCGCCACTGCAGCATCACAATCAGTAGGCAGTTTTTATGAGGCTGGGCACTGATTGAACTCCTCCGCAAAATATCGCAGAGTCGAGAACTTTGCGAAGCAAACTAGGCGTCCCAACCGTTACCGTAGTTCCAGTGCAGACGGTTTTTATCGCATGGGCGCAAGCTACCAATGTTTGAACATGAAACAAATGAATATGAAATAATTTGACCTATCATTTTGATAGGTGTGTGTTGTGAGTTTTCCATCCGATCGCCAGCTTGAGTTGTTCATACAACAAGCCGCCAAAACCTCTGTCAATGTTGTTTTTTCGAAGCACGCCCGACAACGTATGTGACAGCGACAAATAAACGACCCGATGGTACTCGAGGTCCTGGGACTGGACGGTTTGCTCTGCCACCTGAGCCCGACGCAAAGCACCCCGGGCTGGTTTGCCGCCTACAGCGATTCGTGGCAGGAAAAGAAGTAGCTGCCGTGGTGTATGTTGAATACCCAGGTAATGACTTGGTTGTTGTTACTGTTATTGATGTTAGAAGAGGCTGAAATGTACCACTACACAGACGGCGGGTTGCGTAACGTGTGGCTCGCCAATGGCTACGAAATCAGACAAACACCACATGGCGAGGGTGTCGTTTTCCACAACCTCGATGGGCTGACTCGGTGCATTTGTCTGGCACTGGCCCGCCAGCCATCCAAGCTCACTGGTGTTGAATTTCGGTATATCCGTAGTGCCGGCATGCTGCTTTCACAACCGGCGCTGGGCAAGTTGATGGGCATCGACGGGCAATCGATTGCGCGTTGGGAAAAAACCAGCAAGGTCCCACGCTGGGCTGACAAGCTTTTGCGCTTGCTATACACCGCCCATGCCGAAGGAAACGAACCAATCGCCAATGCAGTTGAGCGGATCCAGACTGTCGAGCGCTGATAAAACAAAAAATCATCGTCACTGAATCTCGTCGCAATTGGCGCGCAAGCCTCACAAACGACGATGCTGTTGCGTTGTGAAACGCAAAGCAGCAAAGATGCGGCTAATCAGCTGAAGATTCCTGATCGCCCGGCCCACTCTGCTCATCTAACGCGGCAAACTTGGCCTGCATGGTCGGGTTGCCATGGGTGAGCTTTTTAATCGTGACGTCTTGGGCCTTGTCGTTGGCCAACCGCAGGTTGCGCACCGAGCTCTCAAGCGCCTTCTTGGTCTTTTGCAGGTGATCGATGGATTTATCGATTTCATCCATGGCCGTCTGAAACTGCCGTGAAGCTAGTTCATAGTTACGACCAAACGCATTCTTAAACGTATCGAGCTGCTCTTCAAACCGGGTGATATCGATGTTCTGGGCTTTAACGTGGGCAAGCTCAGTCTTGTACTTCAGTGAATTCATCGCTGCGTTGCGCAGCAAGGTAATGATCGGAATAAAGAACTGGGGTCGCACCACGTACATTTTCGGGTAGCGATACGACACGTCGACAATGCCGGCGTTATAGAGTTCGCTATCAGACTCAAGCAACGAAACCAAGACTGCATACTCACAGCCCTTCTCGGTTCGGTCACGGTCTAGCTCTTTGAAAAAATCCTCATTGCGTTTTTTAGTGGCAGTGGTGTCGGACTCGTTTTTCATTTCGAACATGATGGAGACAATTTCCGTGCCTGCATCGTCCTGATCCCGAAATATGTAGTCACCTTTGCTGCCCGTTCGAGCGTCATTGTCTTTCTCAAAGTAAGCCCGTGGGAAAGCCGTTGCCCGAATTCGGTTGAATTCGGTTTCGCAGTGTTGCTCAAGCGTCTCACCCACCATCTTGGTTGACAGCTGGGCTTTCAGATTCTGCAGCCGATCAATCATGCTGTCGCGGTCTTTGATTTGGGTCTCGAAGTTCTGTGTGAGGGACTGCAGCTCAAGCTTGGCACTTAACTGCGCCTGCTCGAGCCCACTCTTAAGCCGAAGGATTTCGGCTTGCTGTTGCGCGACAGCCTGCTGCAGCTGATTCTCAAACTGGGCCTTGGCGAGTTGTTCGGCTGATTTTTTTTCCGCCTCTAGCCGTGCCACTTGGTTAGCCAACTGATCACGCTCTCGCTCGATGGTGCTCAAGGCTTCAGTCACAGCCAATTGCCGGGCCACTTCGCTGGCCTGCAGCTTGGCCTGCAAGTCCTGAATCTCGGATTGCTTTTGTGCAGCTGCTTTTTCTAGTTCGCGCTCAAGCTGAGCGCGTGCCAAGGCGACTGCATTTTGTTTTTCTCGTTCAGCCAGGTCCAAGCGTTCTTGCAACTGGCGCTCAAACTCGTGATCGTGAACTTGCTTGACGATGTCAGCGTAGCCAGCTTCGTCAACTTTGAACGCTTTGCGGCAATGCGGGCAGATAATGTCATGCATGGAAAGTTCCTTGGGACGGCGTGGGCACCAGTGGCAATGGCGAGACTGAAATACGTTTGATCAACGCTGCCCCAATCTTAGCCGTGTTGGTGTCTCACCGCTTGAGATAGCTGGACAATTAATGATCAGCCACAAGTTAACACTCAAGAAACCAGTCTTCGCTTTTATCGAATAAAAAATCTGGCAGAATCCCACCCTTTGTGACACTCTCACCAACCCAACGACAGATCACAGCAATGCCTGACCATCCAGCACTCGTCACATTAAACAAACGTCTTATGGAACCTCGGCGTTTCATGCAAATCCTATCGGGAACTTGCGATAAAACTAAACGCTCAATCGCTCAGCAAGCAATAACTGCATTCGCTGGCAAAACCCACTATGCCATGGCAGAAGATACGGAAAAGCTCGATGCGCACTGGGTAGTGCAACAGTGGGACATGGCTCGTGAACTCCAAAAATCAACACCCTCACTTTTAGTGCTCGATAATCCTGAAATAATTCCCCGTTGGTCTGATGCCGTCAAAATGCTTTGGGACCAGGACACATTTGCCCCCATGGACACCAAAACAAACAGTGATCTGCAAGTGCCAAACTACCCTCTGCATGTTGTCCTGCTGTGCTCGCCAGATTTTTTGATACGGCCAACTATAACCGAAAGCATGGTCGGGCGATTCGAACTTATTCGATGTCAATGACCGAGTACAGTCATTTTCATGCGGACTACTGTAACCACCATACACTTCCATGTCGCCCGCCCTCAAATCACTAATCTCTTCACGCATTGCTGCAATCAATCCGACACATGTTGCACTGAGCATTAGCATCATATTTGTCGTCAAATGATATGATCAAAGATACTCGCAGCGACAAGTTTCACTACTACATTTACACAAAAAACATGTCTCTAACTAAAGCCACCGTGATTGGTATCATGCCTCAAGACCAAATACGCGCGCGGATGTTGGCGATCACTCGCGGTGACTACAAACCCAAGCCAGGCGAACCAAAAGTATGGTTCACCTCCATGCGCTCCTTGGCCGAGGTACTGAGCGACGACAATCGCGCGCTGCTAAAAGTCATCCAAGACACCAAGCCCGAATCGATCACTTCGCTAGCCATGCTGACCGGGCGCACGCCAGGCAATCTGTCCCGTACGCTTAAGACCATGTCGAACTATGGCTTAGTCGAGATGAAACGACACAACCGTCAGGTACGACCGATTGCCAAGGCAACTGAATTCCGAATCTTTGCGTGACGTTCATATCCACAACCCGACAAAGTTACCCGACTGAATTGCCCGAGATGACTTTGCAAATAGCCTGCTGCAATTGCCCTACAAGTCCGTCTCGATCCCGGTAATGGTCTTGGAAACCGCACGCGGGTCACGCATCGGCCAGCGACCCGTCTGCACCGTAGCCCAGAAATTGGCTAGCAGTGCATTGAAAGCGTCAGTGGCTTCCAGGTTCATGGTGTGACCACAATTCGGAATCACTGCCAGCGCGGCACTCGGAATAGTTTCCTTCAGCATGATCCCAGGCCTGGCACAACCCCAGTCTTCATCACCATTGACTATTAATGTTGGCACCGTGATCTTGGCCAAACGGTCTTTCAGGTCGTAGAGCGAGGGCCGCTCTCGTTGTACGCCAAGCTGAGTGTTGGCTGAACCGAGTGCTGAATGTTCACTTAACTGCTGTTTGAACAACTCAAACCCTCTGGGATTTGCTCGGGCAAACTGCACCCTAGTTGGACCATAGGCATACTTTTGTGCGAAAGCTTGCATACCACTGTCAATTAACTGCTCGGCAATGACTTTGGCCTCGGCCCTGAACTTCTCGCGCTCGCCGGGCTCAGCCCCATAACCGCATCCTGCCACGCACAATGACAAGGCACGTTCGGGATGCTGCATCCCAAAGTGCAAGGTCGCAAAGCCACCCATCGAGAGTCCGACAATGTGGGCCTTGTCAATGCCTGCTGCATCCATCACCGCCACGATATCTGCCACGGCATGATCTTGCGAATATGAGGACACCGACTCTGGCACAGCCGATGGCGGATAGCCGCGTGCATTGAAAGTCACCGTGCGATAACTCCCGGAAAACCGCTGCACCTGCGGCTCCCAGCTACGCATGTCACCAGCAAACTCATGCACAAACACAATCGGGATGCCTGAGCCTGTGCTCTGATAGCAGATGCTCACGCCATCGGGCGTTGTGGCCATGGCCGTTGTTGTAGCGGTTGTTATATCTGTTGCGTCATCGAGTGGCATGAATGTCTCCCCGTGTTTTTGCTGTACTTGATCGAGCAAGCATAGCCGGTAGCACATGGCTTAATACTGGTTGCGTGTCTGGTTGCTGTGGCCTAGTGTTGTGGCTTAGTGCAGTCCTTAGTGCAGTCCAGTATCGGTTCTGGCGAGCCAGAAATGCCTACGCTAGGGCTTTCGGCATTTTCATCCGCGTGGCATTAGCTGCACGCTGAACTAGAACGGCCTAGAAAGCCTACAAACATTGAAGAAGATCTTTTCTTTTTAATTTAGTTGATATTTTACTTAAAAAGTATATTTAGTTAAAGTATACTATCACTAAATAATCAATTTAGTTAGTTTTATGCAAATTTCGAGAGAAGAGCTGATTTCAATTCTGGCCCAATTCAATCCTTGGTGGCGGGCTGAGCCTATCGCAGACCTGCCGGCTTGGCACCGGGCAGCCTATCGCGAGGTATTCCAGTGGCTAACCGAACCACCGGCGCCGCGCGCGATCCTATTGTCAGGTGCCAGGCAAGTCGGTAAAACCACGCTACTGCTTCAGGCTATCGACGGCTTACTGCGCCAAGGCGTGCCACCAAGCAATATCTTGTACGCCACCTTTGATCATCCAGTCTTAAAGCTAGCTGGCATTGATGCCGTTATGCAAGCCTGGCGAGAGCGTGAACCTCAGGCAGATGGTCCCGAGTATCTATTGCTTGACGAAGCCCAGTTCATACGCAACTGGGGCACATGGGTGAAGCATCAAGTCGATTTTCAGAAGAAACGACGTATTGTGTTTACTGGCTCAGCGATGCCACTGATTCAAGCAGACCAAGAGTCGGGGGTTGGACGTTGGCACACCATCAGCCTGACTACGCTGTCATTCTACGAATACCTGCAAATCAAAAAATTGTCTTTGCCAGCCCTGCCCCGTGTAGGATCGTTGCGCAATTTGTTTGACTGGGCACCGCCAGACTTTTATCGCGTAACCGAAGTTGCCCAACCCTATGTCAGCCATTTCCACGAGTACCTTTTACGTGGTGGGTTTCCTCAGACTGCACAAGTAGAGAGCATTACGCAGGCGCAGCGGCTATTGCGTGAAGACATTATTGACAAGGTCTTAAAGCGCGATATGACTGCCTTGTTTGGTGTCAGGCGTATCCTCGATCTTGAGCACACCTTTCTATACCTGTGCATGCATGATGGCGGTATTTTGGATATAGCTGATCTTTGCAACAATCTCGGAGTCAAGCGTCCAACCGCGCAAAGCTTCATCGAACTACTACAGGCCACTCATCTCATTTACCGGTTACCTCCATTTGGTTACGGCAAAGACGTTCTGCGGGCTCGCTTCAAAATCTATCTCAGTGATGCAGCCATCGCCCCTGCCGTGATGCTAAAGGGCAAATCCATGCTCGAAGACCCAGCCGCCTTGGGCGTGGCGACTGAGACTGCGGTGTTAAAGCACCTATATGCTCGCTATTATTCTCAAAGCGTGCGGTTTTCCTATTGGCGCGGCAAACGAGATCATGAGGTCGACCTCATTGCCGAGGTTGGCGGACAAACCATCCCGTTTGAAGTCAAGTACCGGTCGCAACACACTGGCTTACGGGAATTAAAGGGACTACTTGAACTTTGCCAACAAAAGTCGATTGATCGCGGCTACGTCGTCACAAAGTCACTCGATGATTTTGGGGTGATTAGTCAGCGACCAGGCACCGCAGATGCGGCCATCGACACCGGTTCCGCGCAAATCATGCGCATTCCGGCACCACTGCTGTGCTATTGGATGGGTGAGTCGGAGCAAGGTGAGGCTGCTTGAGATGAAAGGTTAAGCTGGCAGGCCAAGGATGCTACGCAGAGTCTTATTTGCTATTTTTTAGGCTTGTGCTTAACAACGGTATCAGCGCATCGATATATAGTCTAGGTCCGCTAAGACTCACATGACCAAGTCAATAAATAAGCATGACACACGGACGTGCGCCAACCAAAAACACACTGCCTGACAACAAGCCTCGCGACCGTCGCTTAAGGCTACCTGTCGGCATTCAGACTTTTTCCGAGATACGCGAAGGCGGCTACTACTACGTGGATAAAACGCCCGACATCGAGCGGCTCGTCACTCAGAACAAATACTACGTGCTGTCACGCCCTCGGCGGTTTGGCAAAAGCCTCTTGCTCGACACCCTGCGTTGCCTATTCGAAGGGCGCCAGCATTTATTTGAAGGGCTTTATATCCATGACCGATGGGACTGGCAGACAAAACATCCCGTCATTCGCTTGAGTTTTGGGATTGGGGTTGTTCGTAACAGGGAAGAACTTGACGTACGAATCCGCCAACAGCTCTCGATGGCGCGCCGACACCTTGGCTTATCCCCTGGACGACACACCGATATCGCGGGTGAGTTTTATGAGTTAATCGAAGACGCTCATACTCACCATGGACAGACAGCTGTTGTGCTCATCGACGAATATGACAAACCAATCTTGGATAACATCCTTGATCCTGATAGAGCACGGGAGATGCGCGAGGGATTAAAAAACCTCTACAGCACACTCAAAGATGCCGATCCAAACCTGCGAATGGTCTTGCTGACTGGGGTATCCAAATTCAGCAAAGTCAGCCTCTTTTCCGGGTTGAACAACTTGCGTGACATTACATTGCTGTCGGAATATGCGACTGTTTGCGGCTACACCGACTCAGATATAGACACTACATTTGCGCCCGAGCTAGCAGACTTAGATAGAAATGCCATACGCGATTGGTACAACGGATATCGTTGGGGCGGACAGGAGGTTACATCTGTATACAACCCGTTTGATGTATTGTTGCTTTTGCAAAATCGCCAATTTGACTCTTACTGGTTTGAGACTGCCACGCCTACTTTCTTAGTTGACATCCTCAAACAACGCGGCATATTCACGCCATCGCTAGAGCATTGGCAGTCAGACGGCAAGTTACTGAGCCAGTTCGACGTGGATAACATCAGTACAGACGCGCTACTGTTTCAAACAGGATATTTGACCATTCGAGAAGCTCGGGAGCCCATGCTCGGGTTCCGTGAATACACGTTAGGCCTACCTAACCGGGAAGTCGAAGCAGGGTTAAACCAAGCGCTTCTGCCCGTGCTCGGGATATTTGAAGCAGGTACAACGCAGCGAAATTTACGCGAAGTGCTGCTAAAGCACGATCTGACCCTGCTCGAGACCCACCTAAAGTCGTTATTTGCCGGCTTGCCACATGATTGGTATCGCAATAATCCGATCGCCCAGTATGAAGGCCACTACGCCAGTGTGTTTTACAGCCACTTTGCGGCTTTGGGTTTAATGATCACCGTTGAAGATGCCAGCAATCGTGGTCGCGTGGATATGACCGTCGATTTCGGCGGTCACATCTACCTATTTGAATTTAAAGTGGTCGAGCAACTACCGGACGGTAAGGCCCTTGCCCAGATTATCGACAAAAGCTACGCCGACAAATACTTGGCAAATGGCAAGCCTATTCATCTAGTGGGTATCGAGTTTTCTAGTGAAAAGCGAGAAATCATTGCATTTGATGTTAAGACGCTAGCACCGAACTGACCGCAAAAGCATTCCGGCCAACTCGCCCACACCAAAACATCAAGCAATCCCCAACACCTTGTGCGTCTGCACCGACAGGCGCCATTTCGGGTTCGCCTGGCAGTAAGCAATCGCTGCTTTTGTATTGCTCACTTGATTCGGGCCATCCATGGGTTGCAGCAGATAGTGATCAAACGACAGCCTCTGCCACGGTAAGTCGTGAGGCATTAATAGCGGTTGTGGAAACACCAGCTTTAACTCCTGGCCAGTTACCTGCACCAAAGGTGCACCAGCCTTGGGGCTAACACAAACCCAGTCAATGCCAGGTGGTGCGGCAATTGTGCCATTGGTCTCAACTGCAATCCGAAACCCTTGCTCATGCAGCGCATCAATCAAGGCGCAATCGACCTGCAACAAGGGTTCGCCACCGGTGAGCACCACCAGACGGTGAGGATGAGCATGATCAGCCTCTGGCCACAGTGATGCAATCCTGGCAGCCAAGTCAGTGGCTTGCGCAAACTTGCCGCCACCCACCCCGTCAGTGCCCACAAACTCTGTGTCACAGAACTGGCATATGGCCGTTGCCCTGTCTTGTTCACGGCCAGACCAGAGGTTGCAGCCTGCAAACCGGCAGAACACCGCCGGCATGCCGGCCTGCAAGCCTTCGCCTTGGAGGGTGTAAAAAATCTCTTTAACGGAATAGGTCATTAGCTCACATCCAACACTAAACCCCAATCAAGCCCCAATCAAGCCCGAACCAGGGGCAACACCGGCCCCTGCAAGTCTGTGCCGACCGAGGAGCCACAGCCCTCAGTCTCAAACAAGTCAACACGAACCAAAGACGGCAATAGGTCTTGCGTCTTGGCAAACAGCCACTGGGCCATCGATCCGGTATCACCGTCACTGACCAAAGATAATTCGGCATTCTCATGCAGAGGATGATGATCGAGCGCCTTAAACACCGGGTTAAACACTTCTTTCACATCCCCAAAATCTACCGTCCAGCCCATGACTTGATCCAGTGGTGCTGACAAGTTCAAGCGCAACGTATAGGTGTAACCATGCACACGTGCACGAGGGTCGTCCAGATCGGTACCTACACCACCCCTAGCTGCATGCCGGTAACGCACGGCACTGTCGATCGTGAAATCTTTCCAGATTCGGTAACGCTCGCCATCAAACGTTGCCCCGCATGAGGCCGTCTCATAAACCGATACGGCTGTCAGCGTAGGCAACACGCCAATCAGCCGTTGCCACAGCCAAGAGGACAACATTTCGCTCGTGGGGTTCTCGAGCCCGGGTATGTCATTCAAGCACCTGTAACACAAAAGCCCTGAGACTTGGGCCCAAGCCCGATCGAGTGTGTCGTAATCAGTTTTATCACTAGCCACTGTCCCCTGATCTGAACGGGCATACAGCACCACCTCAAACCCGTGGCCATGCAGCCTGCCACACTTGTGCCCGACTCGGACATTGGGCAGCTGATGTGCGGCCTGAAACCGGTAGCGACGCCAGACTAGAGCATCAACAGCAACACCGACAACCACGCCTTGGTCTGGTGTGCTCTGCAGCGCGATGGCGCAAACGCCTCGAGCAGCGGTTGGGGTAAACGTTGGATCAACCCTAGCTGCGTCGCTAAATCGGGAGGCAAACCAGCGAGCAATGTTGATGTCCGTGGGGTCAGTAATGATGTCGTTTAAAGACTGGTAATCAAGCTGTTGGCTGTACGTCTGCAACTGCTCTGACAACGCTGGCACTTCGCCCCCGACATAAGGTGGCCAGGCGGCTAATGGTGCAGCAGCCGCACCACCAATCAAATCCAGCGATGGATCAACAAACGCCGACACCAGAAATCCGTGGCCGTGCAGGCGATTGAATTTATCGATCGAACCATCAGTTGCGGCAGCGATTTGCCGAGCAGCCTCGAAGCGGGCGCTTGCGACATGTTCAGTGGCTAGCGAAGATTTCAAGTCGGGACTGCTGTTGCTCATGGTGCTCAATATTTCATTCACTGTGCCACCACCGAGTCTTTGCCGCCAACATATTCAGCGTAGCCACTGGCACGCAGTTCACAGGCTGGGCATTTGCCGCAACCGTAGCCCCAGTCATGCAAGGTGGATCGATCGCCTAAATAACAGGTATGGGTTTGGGTGCGAATGCGTTCAACCAGATCCGTGCCGCCAAGGTTGTGGGCGAGGTCCCAGGTCTGGGCCTTGGTGAGCCACATGAGCGGTGTTTCAACCACCATGGGAGCATCAAGTCCAAGGCTGACTGCCACTTGTAGGGCTTTGAGCGTGTTGTCACGACAATCGGGGTAACCAGAATAGTCTGTTTCGCACATACCACCAACCAATACCGACAGACCACGGCGATAGGCAATGGCGGCCGCAAACATAAAGAACATCAGGTTTCTGCCTGGCACAAAGGTCGATGGCAGGCCAGATTTCTCGAACACGATTTCTTGCTCACGGGTCATGGCGGTGTCACTGATTTGGCCCAAGATCCCGAGGTCCAGCATATGGTCTTCACCCAGCCGATCTGCCCAGACAGGAAACGCGGCGCGAATCGAGGCCAACACCTCGCCACGGCATTTGAGTTCCACCGAGTGCCGCTGGCCATAATCAAACCCAATGGTTTCGACATGGGCGTAGCGATCCAATGCCCAGGCCAGACATGTGGCCGAGTCTTGGCCGCCCGAGAAAAGCACCAAGGCCTTGTGGGGGTTGGGTGGGGTAGCTGGCGTGGCTGTCTTGGCTTGAGAAGGTTCTGGCGTGCTCATGGCGATGGATGTGACTGCAAAGGCGTGCAAAAAGATGTGCATTATCGCAGGTGCGGGGTAAAAACGCCGGCAATCGCAGACAGAGCTGGCGCGCGGCTAGCTGCGGTGCCTACCTCACATCTGTTCAATCTGGAAAAACCATGCTCTATCTGGTTTATATGATCGTTAACATCCCGTCCACGCTTGCACCTAATGAGGCTGGGCGCGTTAAGGCCGAGGACAAGGCCTACTCGCAGCAGTTACAGACTGCGGGCAAATGGCCCCATCTTTGGCGCGTAGTAGGTCCGTCCAGTTGGAAGCATCCTGGCTACTGACACCTAGCAGGTCATGCAAAGTTTTATCCAACAGCGGGGTGTGGACATTGCCAATTTTTTGGCGAAGCGCACGTGCATCATGAATCGCACGTTCCCACGGAGCGCCTTCATGCATCATCTGAATGACACCGGGGTCAATGCTTGGCGTGCCAAGTATTCAATTAGCACTCGCTAGGTGCGCGATCCGTGACAAATCAGGTGTCTCGCCTGCTGAGGCGATAGCCGGCAAAAGCTCCGAAAATGCAACCTCGCCCATTTGCGCCTGCCACTGCAATGCGCAGCCCAGAAGATCTTCAGGGCACTCTTGAGGATCGAACCCTAGCGCAGCTTCAAGTTTTCTAAAACGAAATGCTTTGGGATCTGACATATCCCGCTGCACCAGCTGCCATAGCTGAGCCAAGTCCGAGCCACGAACACTCTGACTCTCAAGCCGATCGATAACGGTTTGAATAAAACCTGAAACGGTTTGCTGAAAACCAGCCAAGGGGACCCGTCTAGGCAAATCCAAACCTTGCAAATACCGCACTGACTGGTCAGCGGCACTCGACGCAGCTGCCCAGATACACACGCACTGCCCATCAGCACCCAAGATAATGCGTGGCCAAACAAAGCCGTGATTCGCAGCGCCTAGCTCGTGGGCCATGCGCCAATCATGGCTTGGCTGCTGCATTGGTAAGGACTCAAAATTTAGTCGCCACCACGAATGGGCAAACCACATCGCAAGTGGATAGGCTGAAACAAAGACATCATCACGAACAGCCTGCGACCAGGCATCTTGATGTCGGGTCAAGCTGACATCGTCAACGCAAATATCAATCCTGGCTGCTGTAACACTGACTTCCGGGTCGCCCTTAACCGGGGGCATCCAGTTCACGCGAAACAGTAAATCAGACATCGGACATTCTCCGACGTTTAAGAACCTCGGGTGCAAGTGGGTCTGACTCCGGCATGGGATAACCATGATACGTGCCACAAACTGGATTCTCCAACTGAGCTTCTAGCGCAATGCTACCTGACGCAACTGCCCAGACATTCTTAGGCCACTCACCAACCATGCGGTCACTGACCAGCCCTTTGCGCAAACCATGTTTTAGTAACTCGAGGGCCTCATGGCGTTTATAAATATTTGCTACATCACACAATGACTTTCCTGGCCTTGGACCGGTGGGCGGGCAAAGCAGAAAATCTCCCGGATTTCGCTTGTGCTCGGGATTTCCACCATAGCCCACTGTTGCAGCGAGTGCATTTAGTTCAGCTTGCCTACTTTTAACCAAGACTGCTGACAGAAGTTTGCGTTTGGGGTTGAGTTGGGTGTATCGGTGCATCATCGAATCTGCCGGTCAAAATGATTGCCATTTTAGCAACTATAGGCAATGATGAGGCAGTAATGAGTGAGTCGATCCCAAAGCGTCTTCATGCTAGGCTCGCCACATCCCGGTTCGCGCAGTCCGGAACCTCAAGCCCCTAACGCGGTCTATAAATAAATGCTTTATGGAGAAATTCATGAATACTGAACGCGCCATCCTTTCGATTGCCATGCACGCTGCGTTTGCCGACGGCAACAAAGACGACAATGAACGCGAACATATCAAACAGTTTGCTGAACAACTCGGCGCGAACTCAGTCGAACTCATGGGCGTTTATCAAGACGTCTTGCTTGGGCGAACAACTCTCGCAGATGCTGTAACTGCACTGAATCAAGAGGGCCAACGCCGCTACGCCTACGAATTGGCCGTTTGTGTGTGCGACAGCGATGGCGTTCGGTGTGAAGCAGAAAACCTATTTCTGAAGGATCTGCGTACCCGCCTCGGTTTAGACAATGACAAAGCCGTGGCAGCAGTCGAACAACAGGCCGATGCGATTGCACTGGCTGCTG
The DNA here is from genome assembly GCA_021208885.1 of Burkholderiaceae bacterium. GTDB lineage: Bacteria > Pseudomonadota > Gammaproteobacteria > Burkholderiales > Burkholderiaceae_B > Algicoccus. The sequence continues at coordinate 23,766 of JAJOJF010000030.1, read as the reverse complement.
TGGCGCCATCGAGCCTTGCCGCCGATGTAACAAACGACGCAACCAGCAACGCAACCAACCATACCGTGGATGATGCTGCGCTCAACAAAACCATCCTCAACTACGCGATCCTCAATGGTGCCCTTGAATTGTTGCCGCAATCGTGGGCATCGGTGGCCATCATCCCCATGCAGATAAAGATGGTCTACCGAATCGGCAAAGCCCACGGCCACGAACTTGATCAAGGCCATATCCGCGAATTTCTTGCCACTGTCGGGGTGGGCATGACATCGCAATACCTCGAGCAATTTGGCCGTAAATTGGTGGGAGGCTTGTTGGGTGGCTTTTTAGGCAAGACCGGCAAAAAAGCCGGCCGGGCAGCTGCCGGTATGGCGTTTTCGTTTGCGACGACCTATGCGCTTGGTCAATTGGCCAAACGCTACTACGCCGGTGGTCGCCAAATGAACACCGCACTGCTTAAACAGACCTTTAGCGAACTGCTAGAACCCGCCAAAAAGCTTCAAACCCAATATTTGCCCGATATTCAAGACAAAGCGCGCAACCTTGACGCCAGTTCCGTCCTGTCCATGGTCAGGGGCAACGGTGTGCCGGTCTAATCAGTAGGGCGTAGCGCTCAGCGGTGGAGACAGTCGGAGTGGCACACTGGCTGCGGAGATTCCACGGGTCTATGACAAGCCGTTAAACACCACATCAAGCTCATGACAGATGTGATGACAGCTGCACAGTGACGTTGCGCCAGTGACAGCATGTCATTCGTTGGTGCATCATCTGGCCATTTACTCAAGCTCACCTGCGTTGGCGCAACGCTCAATACACATTCTTGAAATAAAGCCCAACAAAGAACTTGTTGTAACTAAAGAAATTAATATTCGAGCTGTTGGTCTGGTAGGTGAACTCGATCACCGGCGTTAAGCCAAAGACATAGAAGTCGCGTTTGATCAGTGACGCGTACAGTATCTGACCCTTGTCTCGTCGGGTTTTGCCCCACAAGGGATCGGTAGCCCCGTACTGACGTCCAGAGAAGGTTGCTTTGAGGTTCAACTGCAATGAGGTGGGACTGTGGGCGATTTGCGTGCCAATGGCACCAAAGTAACCGGTTGAGTCGTACGGACGCTCTTTGGCATCTGTATGGTCGCCACCGACTTCAAAGAAAGCGGTGAGGTTTTCTGTGATGTTGTGGTTATAGAAGGTACGCAATTGCGCCTGTGGGCCGTTCAGGTAACTGTAGTCTGGGTAGTCAAGTTGACCAACCTGCCCGGATACGCCCCAATAGTCCTGATTGGGGCGGTTAAACACCCAAGTCGATGAGACATAGGGCATGTTGTACAGAAACTTGCCCCCGTAGAACATGGTCTGGTTGCCAAGCCTGACGTCCTTGTAGTTGTAGTCTTCCCAGCGCTTGGCCAATGAGAGGTCAATGACTTGCTTGTTGTAGGCAGAGGTCTCGTAAGTCAGCGTAGACACATTCGCTTGGGCATAAAGCCCTGTCCGTTTGCCAAGCTCACGCTCGGCGGTTAGCCCGATATTGAGCGCGGTCTGGGTCTCGGTCGGTGTGGGTGGCTGATACTCAAACAGCTGGCCAAACAACTCGAACGTGCGCTCAGAGGTGATCTGTCCCGGGTTGCTGTCCTGAAATACCCCGATGGTGAACTTAAATGACTGCTGTTTCTGGATTTCATTCAAGTACCACTCAACCTTGTCACGCACCGTGATCGGTATCGGCTTTTGTAAGATGTCGATGAACTCAGCTTTGGCGCCGTCAAGGTCTTCTGCCAAATACAGGCTGCGGGCCAGTTCAAGCTGCACCCGTATGGCTCCGGTTTCGTCGTACAGCTGCCGAAACACCGACACTGCAGCATCAATGTTTGAGCCCATTAGCCGCACACCCTCTTCGAAGCGCTTTTGATAGAGAAGCGGGGTTTGGGCGCTAACGGAACTAAACAAAAGGGGCGCTAACAAGAGCGCCCCGGCAAAACAGATACGAAGCATTAACGTTTGCCGCCAAAGCCGCCAATGTATGTCTCGACACCCGAGCCTTTCAGGCCGAAAGTGCCGCCGATTTCCTGAGCCGATGGACCATAAAATTTTGCGTTGATATTGCCACTCATTCTGGTTGACTCAACGCCACCTATTGTCAACCCTGGCACTGTCGCCGTACCGACCAGATTGTTGCTGCCTGGCACAATCTGTAGAGTACCGTTCATATCAAGCAAAGAGTTTTTATACCAGCGAGTCAAATCAGAACTAGCCAGCGTGTTACGGGTTTGAAAACTCGCTGCTCTTGACCCAAAATCAACGCTCATTCGCATATCGGCAGAGGTGAACTCTATGCTTACCCCAAAACTATCTGTTCGTATCCCAGTGGCTTTTCCATTAAAAACGCCGACGCCAGTCATCGGGACACTTGCTGTCGGTGACATGTTGCCGACTGACGCTGCGCCTATTCGTCCTGGGTTGCCTTGAGCAGGACTTCTAACCCAGACACCAAAAGTTTGATAGCTCCAGCCCTGCTCGATGGGTTCCACAACGAGAGCAACAGCAGTCTGATCTTTGTTGATGGCCGCAGTTGCATAACCTTGCGATACCTGAGTGAATTGGGCGCCATCTGCCTTATCAAAGATCAAACGTCCTCCGTCTCCTGTTGTTATGCTAGCCTTTGTTACTGACCTATCCGCCCCGAAAGTTTCACGAAACTCTATCCCTGAATAACTAGAAAACTCACCGACCGACGTTATTGTCTCTGACAGATCCTCAGTGAAAGTAGTTTCCGTTGAAATCCCTGGCGCAACAATCTCAGTATTCGCTTGCAAGTTATTCCATGACGTAAACGGTAAAGTGGAAACCGATCCAGATGTACCTCCCCCACCCCCGCCACCGCAACCGGCGAGCACTGCGATTGAACCCATTAACCAGAACTGTCTCATGACCACCACTCCTTAATGAGGCATTGGAATCGAGACATGCGCCAGCAACAGCAAACTAACAAGCGGACTTGGCGAACGAAATCAACGAAGAAAATCAGCGAACGAAACCAAGAACTGCGCCAGCGCATGAGTGACGACCACACGTTAGCCAAGCCGGTGTATCACCAGACGACACAGGGGTTTCACAGATCCTGAGACAGTCACATAAAAATGTGCAGTTTTGCGTAAACATACGAATTTCTTTTTACAAACGCTTGCTTCATGATGCTCGCCTGATCAACTCTTATGGAGCACTCAAGATGCTGGATTCCCTTGCCACGATTTACAACACTGTCGCCGCAACCATCGATCCATCGCCCATGGACATTGCAACCTTCTTTCACACAACCATGGGATTCCTGTCGTCCTACTTCACACATTTAGGTTGTGTGTTCGACAAGATATCGATTGTTTCTCCCGCGATCGGCTTCTTCGATATCTGGGCGCTAGATGGCCCAACGAGAACCTGCAAGTTCAACTGGGATTTCTAGCCGCCATCGTCAATTCATAGCGTCAACAGATTGCTGCCGACGTTTAGGGCTAGCCGGCACAAAGCCCAGCACATCAATAAAAAAGCTTTTTGACTGCCACTAGCCCGACCGGCAAGCGTTTAGGCACTATCGATCAACCCAATCAACCAAACAAGGAGCTTGCCTTTGAGCAAACTGAAGACACTACTGAACAAGTCTGTTGGGCTCATGTCTCGATCTGTCATGAGAACAGGTTCGATCATTTTGAGGCGTCGCGCCAGACTAGAAGCATTGAGTGCTGCCATTGAGTGGTTTGTGAAACGCAACAATCATCAGCCGCTGCAACTGACTCATGAATCTGACTACGGTGATCTTCACCTCATGAGTGACGGCGATCGTATTCAGCTGACATGGTGGATTGGTGACAAGAAGCAGCCACATGATTCAGACCACACCCAAAATGCTAGTAGCCCATCGGCGGCCAAGGTGGCAAATGCGCCAAGCGTACAAAACACACTGGACACACCAACTGCAGACAACCGATCACGCAAGTATCAATTCGCCCAAACAGCCACTGCAGTCAATGCGCGTGAAGCGGCATCTGCGTACAAGCCAATGACCGAATCTGGTACCAATTGCAGTGACTGCGACATGCGGACAACGCCCCGTCAAACAATGAACCAAGACTTACCTAAAGATGAGACTTCAGCCGACAGCTCTGTTGGGGATGCGGTGGGTGAATTCATCGGTGAGGTGGTTGACGCTGTCATCGATGAGATGGTGGAACAGGTGTTTGATTCAACTGAAGGAAAACAGCCGGTGGCTAGGGAGTCAACCGCTGCCGAAAATATTCCCGGGTCTCCTCATCCTCACTAAAGACGTAGCAACCCTTCATGCCACGGGTCATGAGCGTACGGTAGGTGTTTTTGATGATGAGGTCTAACTGACGGGTGGTGTGTTCGGGGTCTTCTTTTAAGCGCTTCTTCCACCCAAAAATCGTTCGGTCCTGACTAGCACGCTTTTCTGGCCGGGTGACAACCTGGCCATCACACAGGATCAGGTCTGGACCGATGATGACGCCAACGTATTCGAGCTCCAAGCCCTGACAGGTATGGATGCAGCCCACCTCCTCAATCGAATTGGGCTTCATGATCCAGAGACTGCCATCTTCAGAGAGGTTCCACCGTCGTTTGTAGTCACCGATTTTAATGTCATAGGCTTGGGGAGACTTTTTACTGGCCCATGGCCAGCAGTAGCCGGCAACAACACGGGCCTTGTTGTTGCCATTGCGTTGGACGACGGCATCGTGCAACCCAACGGCATCATCAAACACCTGGAAATCGAACTCCTGTTTCGCGAGTATCTTATTTGCTGTCTCGCGAATGCCAAGCACATCATCTAGCCAGGCTATGTAGCCATCAGATCCGTTGCAACGGAACTGTGACGGCAGTTCGCGCTCGATGATTTCTGCACCCTTCGCTTTGGCAAACCTTTTGATGGTTTCTTTCGAACCCACATCATCAATCGTCACCTGCTGGCTCTCGTCAATAAAGAATACCGAAGCCTTGGAGGCAAAGATAATTTCCTTGACCTGATGTTCACCCACATTGCCGTACAGGCCACCTTTTTCTCTCAGGCGATGGGCTTCATCAACGATCAAGACATCAAATTCATCGGTTGGACTTTCGACATACGACCCCGAGCCGCCAAACAGCGCCGAAAAGCGGCTCTGGGTAATTGAACCGGTAAGCTTGGCTTTGTAGACCTCGCGCGGGGCTGAGTTCTTTGAGACGTACTTGGCTAGCAGCTGCATCTCGATCATGCGCACCAGTAGATTGATGGCCACCACTGACTTGCCTGTGCCTGGCCCACCTTCGACGATCATGACGCGGTGGCTAAGATTCCCGAAACTGTCAGCAGCCTTGATATCGTGTGCCAATTGCAAGGCTGTCTCGAACACTTCCTTTTGTTCGTCGATCAGAATAAATTCGCGATTGCCCCGCAGCAAACCCACCAAACTGTCTGCCAACTCCTTGGATGGTCGTATGCGGCCATTGTGCAATTCGAAGATGGTTTGGCCAGCATCGCCCTTTTTGACATGGCGCTTGATGAATTCGCGCAAGGCCCGCCGGTCTTGTTCACCCTTCAGGAATACCGGTGCACGCTCCAGATGCTTGGCATAGAAAGCATTGGTGATATTTCCGTCATCAAGATAGTTATGAAGATAAGCACAGGGATACAAGGAAATGTCGCCAGAGTGCACGGCTTCGTTGAAATCTTCCAGCAATGCCGCATATGACCAAGCTTGATACGATGGGTGCACATGCTCACGATGGCCACCACCGACAAAGGTGCGCACAATGCCGTCTTTGCCCGTGAGTTCTGCTTCAGACCATTGTTTCAGTTCCACCAGAATCGCACAGGGTGAACCCGACTCATCGAGCCCAGAGAGGGTGACATCGATACGCTTGGATGACTGGGGTATGTGTAGTTCAACGGCAACGCCAGTGTCGGCTGGGATCTCATCATCCCGCAAGACGGAGGCCATGTACCGCAGCGAATCTTTCCAGGATCTCACCTCGCTGGCGGCTACGCCATGACCAGTAGCAGCACGATAGCTCTCAAGGATGACGTCTTCAATGTCACGATCGTCGTTGTCAGACAAAAACTGGGTTTTGTGGGCCTGGTAGACGATCATCGGTCAATCTCCTTGCTCGCAACGAAAACAAATCAGATCCAAACCAAACTCAAACCTGGCTGTATTTCTTGTTGCTGCCCCTGACTTTCTCAGCCGGGTACTTTTGAGCATTTAGTGCCAATTTGTCACTGGCTGCCTGGTTAAGGTCTATGCCCATCACAGAAGCGGTGCGCACCAGATAAAACAGCACGTCAGCCAACTCCTCGGCTACCCGGCGCTTGCCTTCAGGGTCATTGGCCAGCTCTTTGCTCTGTTGCTCGGTTAGCCACTGGAACAGTTCATTTAGCTCACCCACTTCCCCGGTCAATGCCATCACGAGGTTCTTTGGGGAATGAAACTGTGCCCAGTCACGCTCGGTGGCAAATGCCTCAAGGGCTTGGGCGAGTCCGGTGGTGTTGACGAGTTGGGTAGGTTGGTTCAAGGGGGGGTCCTTATTATGAATTTCAACCAGTTTAGTCACTGCAGTCCAAGATTGTAGTGATGACTTGCGAATGAAGATTTCCTATCCTCTCAAACTCCCCTTTCTTCACCCACGCATGTGCACCCGCCTCATGACCTTGTTGGTAAGACCATTTGGCAACTGAAAGAATCGTCTGCTGGTCACTGATCACACCGGCATCCAAGGCAATCTGGCTGATGTTGTCTTGATATCGAGTTATCTGTTGCAGCCAGTTTTCAACATGGCGCTTGGCAGCCAGAATGTCGGACTTGCTGCGGTTACAGGCGCCATGGGCCAATACAAAGTTCTGGGCAATGTCACGGCCATACATTGAAAAAGGAATAAAGTGATCAACGTCTGGTGTGTCATTGATACGTCCACCGCAATAAAAACACTTCTTGCTGAAAAGCTTTGACAGGTTCTTGCTGACAATGCCCAAGGCGTTACGGTTGGTCTCGAACAAGAAGCTGTGCAGATCATCTTTTTGTCCAAGGATTGGGATGTTGCGCTTGTTGCTCTTGATATGCCGTATCCAGCGGTCTCTGGCCATACGCTGGATGAGCCCATGGAACTTGCGCAAGTGACTGCTTACGCCAGGCTTTAATTGCACCCCAATGGCTGACCTGTCATAGACAAATGGATCTGTGCCACCTGCAATGTTCTGCAAATACGTAACCGGTTGCTTTGACACGGTTTGAGCCACTGATGTAACCAGCTTACTGAACGCTTTAAACTGCTTTGCCCTGGCAATGCTGTCTATGTGATTGGCATTTCTGAACTTTTGAATGTCGGAAACTACCTTAGCCGTGGTGCCCATGTTTTGGCTGAGGATGCCAGTAGTTTGATCAGCGCTTTTAAGACCTGAACTGTACGGCATCGTCTGCTGCCAGTAATAGTCGATGAACTTTTCTGCAATATCTCGCATAGGGATATCTAGTGGTCTGACATCATCGTGGCCACGTCCCACTGCAATGTCGGCTAATGCCATCAGCAGTGCAAACTTATATGTCGCGGTAAAATCACCCTCACTCAGAAGCCTCTGCAGTTTCACCAGAAACGCAAGATGCTGGTCTGAGCTAGGGTATTGAGCCATGGTTACTAGCCCTCCCTGTCCGACCAATAATCCGCCTTCTCTGGTATTAGCCACCTAACCCCGCCTCTGGGGTCTTGGACATCACCTTGGTATCGCGGGATTAGATGCATGTGCACATGCGGCACCGTCTGACCAGCTTGTGGGCCATCGTTCACACCGATGTTGTAACTGTCTGGGTTGAATTTTTTATCGAGATTCGCTTTGGCTTTTTTGAGCAAACCCATCATGGCCTGAACCTCTTCTTCACCAAGCTCAAAGAACGAACCTACATGCCGTTTAGGAATCACCAGCGTGTGTCCAGGTGACACTGGAAACCCATCACGAATCGCCATGGCCAAATCGTTTTGATCAACGATCCGGTCTTGGGGCAAGGTGCAGAATGGGCAGGGTTTTTCGGTCATGGTTACTTTTACAGTGCCGGGTATCTCATGGAGTGAGTCACCAGGTCGCTAGACTGTTTCTATTCAGTGCTCCACCAATATGTCACTAAACTACAATTAGAGTCTAACTTGATCTTGTAACCGATTCATGGTTTTGTCCCTTGGCAAACTATTTTCAGGGAGTTTTGATTAACCCTGCCACTGTCTCATCGAATGAGACACCTCACCAGCTACCATCTGACGACTTTGCGTACCGCGGGAGTGACCGGTGCATTCAAATGATGACAAACGTCGTGCCAAGCTTTGGTTTGCCACGTCTGAAATAGATGAATACTTTCGTCTGCTGGGTGGCTCTGGCTGTTACACAGGCTACAGCGACTGGCACGTACCCGCTTTACTGACCTTGGCATTTGACTATCAGATTAGTGATCAAAGCCAAGCAGACCAAAACCGCTTCGAGTACTCAGTCAGAGATTTGATCAGCCATCGTATGTGGGAACACACGGATGGCCTGCCCCAACGAGCAGTTGAGCTTGTGACCAAACTCAAACCAACACCCGAAGACACTGTGTGGTTTACCGATCGTGTCAGTGAGCGCTACCCAATGGCCTACGGCTCATATGAGAAAGAAGGTTGGGCTGACTTTCTCGAGCAACGCCAATATCGAAAGATGGAACAGTCAGGCACTTGCGTTTCAGATTGCTCGTTGCGCCGGTCTACACTTGAAGCCAACCAACGGGAGGTGCAACGATATGAACGAGAAACAGACTGACACCAAAACGATTCAAGACGACAACCCCGAATGGACCGCAGCTGATTTCGAGAAGACTGTTCGATTTTGATGGCTTGCCACCGCCTCTTAAAAAGCGACCTGGCTCTCGTGTCTTGCAAAAAGCCCCTCGCAAATCCAGACAACTGTTAGTAAGGATGCAGATATCATCGATGCATTAAGATCTGGTTGGTTTCGCTGGCAAGCGAGGATGAACAATGTACTGCGTGAGTAGCCAAAAGCACACTGAATGAGTATCTCAGATGCGCCGACAATCGCTCGGCACTTTAACGCTTGACCTACTGAGACAACTTGAATCTGTAAAAAATAATGGTTCCAACGAACACGCATCGCCAAGTGCAAAGATCGGCAAAATAGACTGCCCATTCAGCAATTACCTGCTTTTCCGTGATGCTCATGAGAATTACAGTTTCTCTACTTGCATCCGCTACCCACCTCTAAAACCACCCCCAACCACTAGGGCAAACTTACCCTACCGGCCCTGAATCCATCAAGCTTGACCGGTATAGTCCTTGCTCATGAGCAGCGACAAATATTTGCCGCTACACACCAAGCTTTAAATCTCCACTGTCTAGAGGTTCTCTATGCAAATACGCCGAAACGTTCAAGCCCAAGCAGCACGCTCGACTGCCAAGTCGGTAAGCCGATCAGTGCGGCATGTCGACTCCCCCATCGGTACCCGCCCAACAACTGGTGATCATAGCGACACCGCAGATAACGCCTACAACCCAGTCATTGCCGCCATCATCGAACTATGCAAAGCCAACGGTCTTGCCTATGTCGACGAGACATCTAATCCTGATGCTGACAACAACCGAATCTTGACCGTCCGAGCCAACGGCCATGAGGTCAAGGCGATCATCTCGCCGGTGACGCACACCACTCGCTTGTCAGACAAGCCATCGTTCACCGTCATGATTTCTTGTGTGATTGACAAGCCTGCGCCGGGCCTGATGAACTTCGCAGCACTTGGAATGTGGAATCGCTACGCCGCCCTGATGTCGACTGTTCTGGTTGATGACCAACTCATCATCTTCGCCAAGTTCACGATCTACGAGAAATCAGATGACTACGTCAGGGCAGTGTTTGCGCCAATGGCCTGCTCTGCTGTGTGGCTGGCAATCGGCATGGCCCACTATCTCAGTGACTCCTCACCCAATGCATACGACTTTCTAGTATCAGGACAAATAGACAACCCATCCAAATGGTTTGGACTATCAGACGAGCAAATGCAGGCAAACCCTTCTATCGACCCTGCCCTTTTTAAAGAAGCCGCCGACCTGTCAGTCGAGCAAGGCCATGAAGCGGATGCAGATGAGCAAGGGTTAATCGCCAGGTTCGAGTGGAACCCGAGACCGACTACATTGGCTGACTTTTTGTTTGACGGGCACTCGGATGATGATGACGATGATGACGATGATGGCTTTTACCGTTCCGAGTGGCAAGACGAGGATGGGCCGAGGTGGCTAAAGAGCAAAGACGATGAGCTCGACGAGGGCAAATCCACCATCTTGATTCAAATCGATGATCAGCACCAACTCTACGGCAAGGGGTTGCTCGCACAGATCCGCTTCAAAATCGAGATGGACACTGCTGACTTGCCAGAGTTTGTGAACGACTTAAACCGCTGGGAATTGGAGTCAGACGATTTGCCGCCATTTTTTGGGTCATGGTGCCTTGATCCTGATTTTGCGGCACCTGCATACATCATGTTCATCCCGGCGATATTTGCAAGCTACGTGACACCGTTTAGCCTCTTGTCCTGGGCATGGGGCAGACACGAGGCATTGAAGGAATTGCTGAATTTAGAACGCATGGATTAATTGGGTTTTTGGTTGTAGGTCAAACCTGGCGGTGGCTAACGCTGCCGCTGGGCAACAGCAAATCCGCTCGTTTTTTCACTCAAAACACCTCTGGCTCATTTGGCTCCTGTTTCTGGTCAGACACCACCGCTGGCAAACGACCCGAAAGCCAATCATCTAGCACACTAGCCACATATTGTTTGGGCAGCATGTGCCCGGCACCAGGCACTACCTTCACCGGGATGTTGGTGAGCAAGCCAAACTGTTCAACATTGTCTGGCAAGCTTTGCCAATCAAGTTCACCAACGTGGATCTGCGCATTTCTGGGCGATGGAAACTTTTTTGCTGTGGCGAATTCCATCAAACGCTTAGGGTACGGTGGACTAAAGAATGTCTGTGTCTCTTCATTCGCAAATTCACCAACAATCGGCGACAACAACAAAACCCGGCCCGGGTTAGGCGGCAGCATCGTCTGTGCGTGCAAGAACAAATACGCGCCGAATGAATTGGCAATCACGTGCGAACGCTTGTCCCAGAAACCGGCTTGCAGATCACTGGCGACAAGACCGACCTGCTGCGCGAAGGACAGCTGGTTGAACTCGCCACGGGTTTCGCGCCCTTGTACCTCCAAACCTCGCTCTAGCAGAGCTTGTCCCAGACCCGCGGTCAGTTGACCTCCTCTACCAGGCAAGTAAAAGATCTTGTTTGGGGTGTTCAGGTTTTGTTGCATGGGCTGGTATTTGCCTCGTGTTTGCCCGCGAGTTGGCCACCATTCACAAGGCTCTCGCTTTAATGTTGTTTTACGGTAACCGTAAAATTGACTTAGTTACTTGCAGTAGTTATCAGCTCTAGAATCATCGGCATATTGAAACCCATTTTGGAGCAATCATGAAATCTGTCGGTTTGGCTTTCTCGCTGTCACTCTCGCTTTGTTTGTCCCTGGTTGCGCCAAACGCAAACGCTCAATCACTAGACAAACAGATTGCTACTTGCGCAGCAATTCAGGGCAATCTTGAGCGCCTGGACTGTTTTGATCAACTGGCTCGACAACAAGGACTTAATGCACCACAGGCCAACCCTGTGCCTTCGCAAGGTGTGGGCAAATGGGAAATCGCTGACCAAACCAACCCGATCGACGACACTCGAACCGTGGTGTTGGCATTAGTCGCGGACCAGGGCAGGCCACACCTTGGTGACGAGATCGTGCTGATTATTCGTTGCCAGAGCAATCAAACCAACCTCTACATTGATTGGGAAGATTTTCTGGGCAGCGAAGCAGAAGTCATTAGCCGCGTTGGCAACCTGAAAGCGCAGACTCAATACTGGAACCTGTCAACTGACGCCAAGGCAACTTTCTTTCCAGGCAACCCAGTTGATTTCATCCAAACGCTGATGCAACACAACAGTTTTGTGGCACAGGTCACTCCCTACAGTGAGTCGCCAGTCACCGCGGTTTTTGATACGACCGGCCTTCAAAATGCAATTGCCCCGCTACGCCAAACCTGTGGTTGGTAGACACTAGGGCCTAGTACACCAATGCAACAGGAGCGGACGAACAAATTGCGTTCTAAACAACGATGGCAGCCGCAGCAAACCGTGTAGACAAGTTTCTGAGCGGTTTGCTGCCACCAAACTGTCACGCTCACGGCTTGACCCACTGCCACTGATTACCCGCAATCTTCGCTCGCCGATGCTGATCAGGCCCAAGCTCAAGCCAATCGATCTCTTTGACTTGAGCAGTCAGCACGGCGAAATAGTTTGCTTGTTCGTTATTAACTGATAGCACAGCGTCCTCGGCATTTAACGTCGTGGTTGCGTCAAATGACCTTGGTTCCGGCATCGGCTCTCCTGGCGGCAAGAATCCCAGATAATCGCCCACTGCCCTGGTTTGTTTCACCATTTGCCATAGCGATTCAACGTAGGGCCCGTCAGTTTGAACTGACAAATCAACCCGTGCGCGCAACTGCCATTTCAACCTCGGACTCCAAAACACCAAACAAGCCGATGGCTGGCGAACGACTTCAGCCACCTTGGGGCTGCGACGATCGGTGTAGATTTCCAACACACCGCCACCTTCTTCTCTAGCCTTGCGCAACACCACCGTTCTGGCATTGACCATGCCATCACCACCTGCCGTGGCCAACACCGGCGTGCGCCAGGCATGGTGGCGATCATGTGTGGCACGCACAAGCTCCTTCCAGATCTGCTGACATATTTCTTCGGGTGCGTTGAGTACGGGTTTCATGCAAGGCGACTCTAAAACAAGGCTATTGGCTTTCGTGGCTATTGATTCGACGTTATTGGTGACTAGCCACTGGCTCTACCGACTCGAGACACAATATTTGCCACTTGCGTAGTAACCGCTCGGGCATGATCCCGAGCGATGGATCACGGTCTTGCTACTGTTAGACGATGCCACACAATAGTTGCCACTGGCATAGTAGCCACTCGGACAAGATCCATTGCGTTCAATCGCGAATCGGGCATTTGATCCAGGCACGCAATAGTTACCGCTGGCGTAATAGCCTGACGGACAACTGCCATCACGAATGAGCGGCTGTGGCGGTGGCGCAGCGATTGCTGTCGACAGCATGCCAGACAGAACGGGCAGGCCTGATAGACCGAGCCCGCCAAGCAAGCACACCACTGCTTTGATCTGTCTCAGCCCCATTGCCCACGCCCTGCAATGTTTTGCAGTGTGCGATGTTTTTGATTCTTTGATGGGGTGATTCAAGGCTTGGTGAGTCGAATGGTTCATCGCTTGGCGCATCGGTTAGCCTTTGGTATCAGTGGAGTTGACGGGCTTAGCTTACTGCAACCAAAATGGTGACAGCAGCCAACGGTAGCCAGCAGTAGCCAACGTCAATTAACAGCGATCGCTACAGGCAGCAGCCATCGCTAAATCTCTCTGATCCGGTTCAGTCGCTGGCTGACAATCGCTTGATCTGCTGGCGCAGGGCCTGCACCTCTTCAGTCAGGTCGGCTACCAAGGCCGCGAGCTGTGGGTCTGCATCGTAGGTGCGCTCAACCTGCACCACACGCTGAATGCGGGTGACGGTGGCACTGGTGAAGTAATAGTGACTCTCGCGCGCAATCGGCTCGATCACCTGTTGCTCGATGCGCTCATGCAGCCACGCCAAGTTCACACAACAAATCCGTGCAACCTCTTGTAGTTCGAGCAAGTCATCGTCAAACACCTGAGGGTCTGATGGTGCCGGGTTGGTCTGGTATTGGCTCATGACGCCCTCCTCTTAACGTTGCCGCGGCTCAAAGCCCGGATAAGCGTCGGCTAACGCCTGCCACGCTTGCTTTTGTTGGTCGGTCACTGCCCCTGGCACAGCGATCTTCAGTTCAAGCATGAGGTCCCCCGCTGCAGAGGACTTGCTTGCCGGGATGCCTTTGCCACGAAGACGCAACCGCCGGCCAGCGACTGACCCTGCCGGCACATTGACCGCCAGCGAACCCGCCGGGGTCTTGGCCACGATCTCCGCTCCGAGTGCGGCCTCCCAAGGTGCCACAAACACCGGCATCGTGACATCACGCCCTTCGATCTGCCAACCCTCTGGCACCTCAATGTGCACTCGTAGATACAGATCACCCGGTTTGCCGCCCCCAAACCCAGGCCCGCCCTGACCTGCTAACCGAATTAACTGACCTTGTGTCACCCCAATCGGAATGGAGACATCAAGCATGCGGGTTTTAGGGATGACGTGGCCCTGCGCGTTGACCTCGTAGCCCGTTAGCTGCAAGGCGGTTTTTGTGCCGGCGTAGGCTTGTTCGAGCGTCAAGGTGATATCGGCATGCTGATCCTGGCCATCCCATTGTGCCGGGCCCTGCCCACCGCGGAAATCTTCATAACGCGAGCGTTCCCGGGCAGTTCTGCCAAACATCTCCTCGAAGAACTCGCTTCTCCCCTGATCGAATCCACCCGACTCTTCAGCATGACGATATTGCTGCTGATAGCCAGGTGGTGGCCTGACATCATCCACGCTGCGAGCACCCATGGCCCAAGCCTTATGGCCAATCTGGTCATAGACCGCTCGTTTGGCCGGATCTGACAGCACAGCATTGGCTTCATTGAGTTCTGTCATGCGCTGGGCCGCGTCAGACTCTTTGCTGATGTCAGGGTGATACTTTCTGGCCAGGCGCCGATAAGACTTCTTGATTTCATCAGCACTCGCGGTTTTATCGACGCCTAAAACGGCGTAGTAATCAGGCAGGTTCATGCGTACCTTGTGCGTTTGAGGTGATTACTCGATTCATTTTAGGGCAAGCATGAGTTATTAGGTAGTTGCTTGCTCAATCTAATCGGCTGCATCATGCATTTGCCTGCCTGCGTTACATTGGTAGCTAACGTAGCAACCACATTTGCCAGGCTAGTTACCAACCCGGTTCCCGACCTAAAAGTTCAGCGCCACCTTGTCAGAAATGAAGCAGCCCACCAAATCAGTTGATCCTGCCAGCTCAGATCTGGCACCGTCACCTGCAGCTTGCCCTGCTGACCCCTACACCATACCTGCCAAGCACGTGTTGGCTGCACTTGAATCAAGCCCGCTCGGACTTGATGAGCCAGAGGCACAAGCCCGACTAGAAACATTTGGCCCCAACCAGCTGCCCGAGGCACTCAGCCCGAGCATTGCCACCATCTTCATTCGGCAATTTAAAAGCCCCCTGATTTATGTCCTGCTGTTAGCCGGTATCGTCTCAGTGGCCATCGAGGCGTTTAGCGACGCGGCTTTTATATTTGTGGTGCTGTTGATCAATGCGGGCATTGGACTCGTCCAGGAATACCGAGCAGAACAATCAGCACGTGCATTAAAGAGTCTGACTGCCAGCCGAGCCCAGGTGGTGCGCAACGGCGAGGTGTTTGACGTTGATGCCCGAGCGCTCGTTCCGGGTGATGTCGTGCTCGTTGAATCAGGTGCGAAGGTGCCTGCTGACATGCGTTTGATCGATGCGCATGACTTAAGCGTCGATGAGTCGGTGCTCACCGGTGAGTCAGCGGCTGCCAACAAAGATCCAAAGCTTCCTCTGGCGGCTGATACGCCGCTAGCTGACCGCGACAACATGCTGTTTGCTGGTTCCTTGGTCAACTCTGGACGTGGCCGTGGCGTAGTCACGGCCACTGGATTGAGCACTGAACTAGGCAAGATCGCCACGTCCGTGCTTGGGCGCGTGGTGACCAAAGCGCCGCTGATTGTACGCATGGAGAAGTTCACGCAAAGGATCACCATCGCCACCGGATTGGTGTGCATGCTGCTTGTTGGTGTCTCAGTGGCGCAGGGCGCGAGCCTCGCCTCGATGCTGCTGTTGGCGGTCGCCCTTGCGGTGTCAGCCATCCCCGAAGGCCTGCCGGTTGCCTTAACCGTGGCGCTCTCAGTTGGCATGGAGCGTATGGCCAAGCGAGGTGTCATCGTCAGACGTCTGGTCGCGGTTGAGGCACTCGGTTCATGCACTTACATCGCTTCCGACAAAACCGGCACCCTGACAGTCAATCAATTAACCGTCAGGCAAATCCAGTTTCCTGGACAAGATCCCTGGGAAGTCACGGGTGAAGGACTTGCACCGGATGGCCAGGTGGTCATTGGCAGTGACGTTGATCAGGCAAAGGCTCAAAAGTTAATTCTGTCTCTGGTTCGAGCGATGGCACTGCCTAATGAAGCCGTACTGTCACAACGTGACGGCCAGTTCAGCGGCCATGGTGACAGCGTTGATCTTGCCTTGCTAGTGCTGGCCCACAAAGCGGGGGTCACCAAAGCGCAGTGTCTGGCGGACTACCCGGAACTCGATACCATCGCCTATGAGTCAGCGCGGCAGTTTGCGGCAAGCTTGAACCGGGTTGATGGGCAGCTAGGAATCTTTGTCAAAGGCTCGCTCGAGCGGCTCCTGCCCATGTGCGACCGCATGATCACCGTTGATGGCGAGGTTGCAGTTGATGCAGCTGCCATCATCGAGCAAGCCAATCAATTGGCCTCTGAAGGCTATCGGGTGCTAGCGGCTGCTAGCGGATCAGTTGCCCGCGACAACGGCTCAATGTCCGAGCGTGAGCTAACCACGGCTGAACTGCAAGGGCTTTGTCTCGTCGGGCTAGTTGCCATGAGTGACCCACCGAGGCCCGAGGCTGCTGTGGCAGTGGCCAATTGTCGTGCTGCCGGCATCACCGTGGCCATGATCACTGGTGATCATCCGCAAACGGCGTTGGCAATTGCCCGAGAAGTCGGATTTGCTGATAAGCCAGACGATGTCGTCACCGGTACGCAACTGAAAGAGGCAGCCGATGCTAGCCAGAACCAATTCGATGCATTATGTCGCGGTGCTCGGGTATTTGCGCGAGTCGAGCCACAACAGAAACTGCAAATCGTCGAATCACTGCAACGACAAGGACATTTTGTAGCCGTTACTGGCGACGGTGCTAACGATGCACCTGCGTTAAAGGCTGCTCAAGTCGGGGTGGCCATGGGCATGCGCGGCACCGATGTCGCCAAAGAGACCTCGGACATTGTCATTACCGATGACAATTTTTCTTCGATCGTAGCAGGCATTGAACAAGGCCGTGTGGCCTATGCCAATGTCAGGAAGGTAATTTTTCTGCTGATTTCAACCGGTGGCGCTGAAGTCATCCTGTTTGTATTCGCACTTTTGGCGGGTCTGCCCCTGCCCCTGCTGGCTGTGCAACTGCTATGGCTTAATCTGGTGACCAATGGGATTCAGGATGTGGCTCTTGCATTCGAGCCAGCCGAGGGCAATGAACTTAAACAGCGCCCACGCCCACCGAACCAGGGTGTGTTTGACCGAGTCATGCTGCAACGGGTACTGCTGTCAGCCATGACGATGGGGACAGTGGCGTTTGGTGCCTACTACTGGTTGCTCGCGTCTGGCTGGAGTGTCGATGGTGCACGCAACCTGGTGCTGCTGCTCATGGTCATATTTGAAAACCTGCAAGCCTTTAACAGCCGCTCTGAAACCCAGTCGGTGTTCACGATGAACCCGCTTCGAAACAAACTCTTGTTCTTTGGTGTGATCGGCGCACAACTCGTGCATGTGGCTGCCATCTACACCCCGGGCTTCAGTGAGGTACTCGGCCTGCACCCAATTACCTGGCAGGAATGGAGTGCCATGCTGACTCTTGCCTTGTCGCTGGTCTTGGTCAATGAAGGATATAAACGCCTTACAAACAAAATACCGAAATTCACTTAGATACAAACCGTCAACACACGTAAGTATTAGAAAGGTAGCTTGTCAAACAAAGCGGTAATATCCAAACTCTATTTCCAATCACGCATTAGTTATCTTCAATATCCATCTCGGGATACGCTGCATACTGCCCAAAGAACTTTTGCTTTAGCTTTCGTTGCACTCTCACTTCACTGTCGACCAGACATTGAACCCATAGATCCACCAAGTCCTCACAGAACCCATGACCGAACCCAACAACCCCAAGAACTGTGCCAACGCCATCGTTCGAATGCTCGAAGCCCACGGCGTAACCCATATCTTTGGCATTCCAGGCGCCAAGATTGACAGCCTGTTTGTGGCGATCAAGCACTCGAGCATCAAGCTCGTTCTATGTCGGCATGAACAAAACGCCGCTTTCATGGCAGCAGCATTTGGACGCGTGACTGGCAAAGTGGGCGTTTGCATCGCGACCTCTGGCCCTGGCGTGACTAACTTGGTTACCGGACTGGCCACCGCCACGAGCGAAGGCGATCCCGTGCTGGCCATCGGCGGCGAAGTACCGGTGGCCGAGCGTCTGAAAAAAACACACCAGTCTCTGGACGCGACGGAACTGATGCGACCAGCAACCAAGTTTTCTGCGGAGGTTCTGAGTCCGCTCAATGTCGACGAATTGCTGGGCAAAGCCATTCGCGAGGCGGAAAGTGGTCGACCTGGTGCGGCGTTTTTGTCATTGCCAAAAGACATTGGCTTGGCAGATTTTCCGGGGGATACGACTGGCAACTGGGGCCAAGCCTTGCTGCAGGGGCCAGCTGCCCATGCTTCGATAGAGCTAGCCGCAAAGATTCTGTCCAGTAGCCAGCGGCCGGTCGCCATCTTGGGCATGCAATCCTCTGGCCAGGCCAGCCGCCATGCGCTGGTCAATTTCTTGCGGGCTACCGGTATCCCTTATGTCTCAACATTCCAGGGAGCTGGCGCCTGGGTTGAGCGCTCTGGCGGATCACCCTATGCTGGCCGTATCGGCTTGTTTCGCAACCAGCCTGCTGACAAGTTGCTTGATCAGGCTGATTGCGTGGTAACCATTGGTTTTGATGCGATTGAATACGACCCCTCCATTTGGAACACCAACGGCAAGCGCCCAATCATCTGTATTGATGCCATTGCACCCGACCAGGACCACGCTTATTTGCCTGCCGCCGAGCTCATCGGGGATATTTCAGCCACCCTTGACCTACTGACTCCGTCAGTTCACTGCAATATCGATGCAACGTTCGTCAACGCTGCCCGGGCATCGTTTGCCGAAGTGCAGGCCACGCTTAACGAAGCAACATCCATGAACCAGTTTCCGGTGCAGCCGTTGCGTCTGGTGCACGAACTGCGCAAAGTCATCACGCCAGAGACACACGTGGCGATTGACGTTGGCTCGAATTACATCTGGATGAATCGTTATTGCGCCAGTGACAACGCCCGACAAATGCTGGTGAGCAATGGGCAACAAACACTTGGCGTGTCGATTCCCTGGGCAATTGCGCTAAGCCTCTTGTACCCGGACGCACGCATCTTGTCCTCGTCAGGCGATGGCGGGTTTTTGTTTACTGCCACCGAGCTTGAGACAGCCGTGCGAGTGGGCGCGAGGTTTGTTCATATCGTCTGGAATAGTCGGTCCTATGACATGGTCGCATTTCAGGAAGACGCACATTATGGTGAAACGGCAGGCGTGGATCTTGGTGATTACGATGTCGTCAAGTTTGCACAAGCCTTTGGTTGCGTTGGCTACGACATCAAGTCTCCAGACCAATTACCAGAAGTACTGGCCAAAGCATTCGAGGCGGATGTGCCAGTGCTCATTAACGTGCCTGTCAACTATAGCCACAATATGCGGCTCATGCAGGATGTCCACCAAAGCTTTCTGAACTGACATCATGAAACCACACAAAGCACCAAGTGGCCAAGTCGTTCACAGCCACTTGTCCGAGACGCTCTATGCAGCGCTTAAAGCGCACTGTGCAAACACCGGCGAGACCGCTAGTCACACCCTACAGCGCGCCTTGGCCAACCTGCTTGGCGTTGATCATCATACGATCTATCAAGTCTCCACCGCTAACGCCTTGGTGCAAGGCGTCTACCAGGGCTGCGTCACTGTCGGCGACCTAAAAAACCATGGTGACTTTGGATTGGGTACGTTCGATGAGCTCAATGGCGAAGGGCTGATGCTTGATGGTCAGATTTGGCAAGCATTGTCTGACGGTCGTGTCGTACAGCCACCAGACAGTGCCACAGCCCCGTTTTGGGTCTGCACCGAGTTTACGGCTGACCAGACACGGCTACTCGAGACAGTGGCAAGCTGGGAAGACCTACTAAAACAACTCGATGCGTTGCGCTCATCAGAGAATCTGTTTGTGGGATTTCGCATCGAGGGTGTGTTCGAAACCATCCACTACCGCGTTGCCTGCCGGGCTGACCCAGGCACTGACCTGGTGACCGCAACCAGTCACCAGGCTGAATTCAAGCTCGAGAACTGTCCGGGCACCCTGATGGGATTCTGGTCGCCGAGTTTCGCTCGCACCTTCAACATCCCTGGGTATCACTTGCATTTACTGACAAAGGATCATCAACACGGCGGGCATGTGCTGGGCATCAAGGCGTCAAATCTATCGGTTCAATCCATGAATGTGCAGGAAGTGGTGATGGCATTGCCCGAGTCACCTGCGTTTCTGACAGCTAACCTGTCTGGCGACCCAACCGCTGCGCTTGGCAAAGCTGAAGGGGCTCGCACCCAGTAGTCAGGAAACACGGATAATTCGTAGTTGCCGACACCAGGGGATCACGCTAAGCGATTAGACGTCATGCTCTGATTCTTGCGTAACATGAATCACGGTGTGACCTATGATCGAGGGGTTCTATTGTGATGATCGGGGAAACGACCTATCAGGATCGTGAATTAAGCCTGACTTTTTCAGCCTGCCAACCGGTAGATTTTTTCTCTGATCCATAAAATATTGAGCGACGAAAGCGACTGAAGGTGACCGATCATCATGGGGCACGTATAGCCTGGCATCTGCCCGGACAATACCATCTAGCCTCTGGCTTTCATTGCTATGATCAGCGTCGGTTAGTTCAAAGTATGGCTAGCACTGAATCAACAGCATCGTCGTGATACACGCAAATCTTGCATTTGTTCAAAGACCATCTCGCCGTGACGCACTCACGGGCAAGAAGCGCCGGCGTGCACGTGAACTGCTGGTGTCTTTGCTGGTAATTAGTCTGCTTGCCTTATTGCCGACGCCGAAGGCGTCTCACGCGCATACCCACGGACAACACAACCATCCACAAAAACTGCACGACGGAAGTAGGCTAGTCATTGAAAACATGGTCGTGATCTCCAGTGATCATCAGAGCAACGACCATAGACACAGCCATGATGATTTGTTAAACAGCCAACTCGAATTAGTCCCATCTCACGGTCACGACCATAATCCGTTTGATCACTCTCACGAAACGCAACACTTGCCACCGAGCTTTCTCTTGACCGGCTTGACAGCCGCGCCGCACTGGATTGCTCTAGTGGAACTACTTGTGCCACCCCCCACACTGGATTCTCTGTACCGGCCACCGACCGGAGTGCTAGTGCGCTAGCTGTGACCAAGCACGAAACTTGGTCAACCAATCCAATAACCGTTCGGAGGTTTTATGACCAAAGGCATTTGGTTACCAAGCCACACCAAAAGCGTTGCCTGGCTTGCACTGCTCGGGATTCTGGCACTCACTGCGCTGGCGGCCGAGCCTGTGTTTGCCCACGCCGTTGCCCAAGGCGACAAAGGTTATATCCAGGAAATCAGCGGGGTACATTTGCTGCCCTTCGTTTACCTGGGCGCCAAGCACATGGTGACTGGCTACGACCACATTCTGTTTTTGTTAGGCGTGGTGTTTTTTCTGTATCGGCTGCAGCATGTGGCGCTCTACGTGACGCTATTTGCAGTGGGGCACTCTACGACCATGCTGCTAGGCGTTTATTTCAACATCGGCATCAATAGCTACATCATTGACGCCATCATTGGTCTGTCGGTTGTTTACAAGGCGCTCGACAACCTCGGGGCTTACCAACGTTGGTTTGGATTCCAACCCGACCCAAAAGCCGCAACCTTCATCTTTGGCCTGTTCCATGGCTTTGGTTTGTCTACCAAGATCATTGAATACAACATCTCATCTGACGGCTTGGTGCCTAACCTCTTAGCCTTTAATGTGGGCGTTGAGATTGGCCAACTACTAGCACTGAGTGCCATTCTGATCGTCATGGGCTACTGGCGGCGTACAGTCGGCTTTTTTAAGCATGCCTACAGCGCCAATGTCGTCATGATGAGTGCTGGCTTCATTCTCATGGGCTATCAAATTGCTGGCTACTACGTTTCACAAGGAAGCTAACCATGTATAACGCACAACTGCCGAGCCGCGCGGAGCTGCCAAGCTCTGGCAAGCTCTTGCGCTCAACCATCGTCGCGCTGATTTCAGCGATCATCATCCTGGTGACCATTGTTTTGCCGTCGGAATATGCCATCGATCCGACAGGCATCGGCGCAAAGCTCGGGCTGACCCAAATGGGCGAAATCAAGATGCAGCTTGCTGCTGAGGCCGAGGCAGACGCCAAAGCTCAGGCCGTTGATACCGCATCTTCGACGGCACCCACAACGGCAGCGCCCACAGCGATAGCACAGTCAATGACCCCCGTGACACCGCCAAGCGCAGGTGAACCAGCTGCGGTAGCGGTGGCACCTGCAGTGACACCGACACCACCTATCGCACAGGCTGCCACACAGCCCGCCAATCCCGACAAACCCGCAGCACCCGTGGGCAAATCAGACGAGATTAGCTTTACGCTAAAACCTGGGCAAGGTGCTGAAATCAAGCTGGTCATGAAAGCCGGTGCCAAAGCAACTACAGTTGGACCGCCAACGGTGCAGTGGTTAACTTTGACACCCATGGAGACGGCGGTGGCCGCTCTATTACCTATGAAAAAGGCCGCGGCGTGCCAAGTGGCGAGGGCATACTCGAAGCTGCTTTTGAGGGCAATCACGGCTGGTTCTGGCGCAATCGCACCAAGTCTGATGTGACCGTCACGCTAAAAACGAGCGGTGACTACATTGAACTGAAACGCGTGATTTGATCGTATTGTGACAGCTAGGCACGGCAGTCATGCCATATGATCGGCGCAAACCACATCGACTGGTTCAGATCGCCGAGGTTTGAACCAGTCTAAGGTGTGACGTCGTGTGCGGCCTTTGCAGCGTGCGGCAGTTTTAGAGGTTGAGCAGTCTGCAAAGCAGGCTTGGCGGACATTCACAACAGGCTTTGAAACGTCGCAAGGAACTAGGCATGGGCTGGCTCATTTTTAAGTACGCAACGACAGCATTTCTGGTGGTGGTGATTTCTGAAGTCGCTAAACGTAGCGACCGGCTTGGCAGCTTTATTGCTGCTTTGCCCACCATCACCATCCTCACACTGCTATGGCTCTATTTTGAAAAACAACCTGATGAGAAGATTACCAGCCACGCCTTCTACACCTTCTGGTATGTGCTACCAACCTTGCCCATGTTCTTCATGTTTCCGTGGCTCTTTGGCAAGTTCGGCTTCTGGGGTGCACTAGGTGTCTCGGTGCTGGTGACCATAGGATGTTTTGTGGTGGTGACGCTAGTGGCAAGAATGTTGGGGGTGAACTTACTGGGCTAACCAGCAAGCTCACCATCAAACAACCCAATCCCGCCGCAAAAGACGCTCAGACGAACAATCCCGGTAAAAAACCAGTTTGAACCTCAGGGATGCGGCTTGAGTCATCGCTTGCCACACAATCCTAGTGCAACCCACCTTTATTACGACCTGACTTTTTGCGCCGGGCAACCCGCTCAGCCACCCGCTGCTTGGCCAGCTCGCCCATCATGTCGCCCACCGTCATGACTTCGCGCT
>JAJOJF010000037.1 GCA_021208885.1 Burkholderiaceae bacterium | reverse complement strand
GTGGGACCAGCCGGTGGAACTGGTCACGGTCGCGCGCCAGATCGCCTTGCCGTCGGCCGTCGGCTGCAACATGCCGTGGTCCTGGAGCACATTGAACACTGCGGTGTTGTTCGCAGGGATGCCATCGACGCCCTGGGACAGCAGGTGCGCGCGCAGCTTGTCCGAGACCGTCTTGCTCACCAGCCACAGAGCGTCGTCGGTGAGCCAGCCATCGGAGGCTTCGGGCTGGTTCAGTTTCAGCTCTTCCTTGAGCAGGTAGCGCAGCCCGTTGACCAGCTTGCGTTGGAGCGAGTGCTTGGGCGCGGCCATGGCGCGCGCGGGATCGCCGCCCAGTTCCTGGGCGACGGAGGCGCGGTCTGCCTGCACGACAAGTTCGCCCAGTACGCCGGCGTGCTCGTACTGCCCGGCCAGGACGTAGAGCAGTGGTGCCCACAGGGACGGATAGCCGCTGAGCCAGTCCAGGGCCTCACGGTCGAGCAGTTGGTGGTAGAGCAAACCTGTCGCGGCGCTGTGCAGGCGGTACTCGCGATCGTCGCGGTAGCGGAATCGGTATGGCTGGCGCAGCGGGCCGTGCCAAGGGTGCCAGATGCTGCCGTCGGCCAGCTCGACGTGCAGATCGACGGCGATCTTGCCGATGTCGTGCAGCAGCGCGGCGTAGGCGACGGCGGCGGTCCAGGCTTCGGACTGTGCCGCTTGGTCTTCGGGGCTGGCGCCGATGGGCAGCAGATGGGACTGCCGCAGTTTCAGACTGTAGGCGACGATTTCGAGGCCGTGGTCGAGCATGCCGCCCAGATAGGCATGGTGATGCGCCTCGGAGGCCGGGAAGGCCTGGACCAGCTCGGCGTAGCGTTCCAGGGGCGCTCGGTACAGCGTGGCGAATTGCCTGCGCGACAGCGAGGTGCGCTGCCAAATGTGCTCCAGCAGCTTCTGCCGGCGCGGGGTGGCCAGCAGCGATGCGGCCGACTCGGGCCGCATCAACCCTTTCGGGAGGACGGTGGCGGGTGCTGGCGGTGGCGCGCCGGCGACCGGGGGCCGTTTTCGCTGGAACAGGGAGAGCATGCGGGTGTCCTGTGGCGGGCCGACCGGGAGCCTTTTTGCCTTTTCGAGGTAGGGCCTTTCCCCTTGCACCCCATTCCCTTGCCGTTTCGGCCCTTTGGCCTTTAACCGTTTCGGTATAGCGGGGCCTGGGTTGCGGTTCCAGCGTCAATGTGGAACCCGCACGAATGGATTGCGCGGCGACCAGCCGCTGGCCTCGGCCTATGCTGCGGAGACGCTGTTTTCGCCAGGTAGGTTGCTCTCTAGGCGTCAAAGTTGACAAATGCGACAAAGGCGACTAGAGTAAGTCCTGTCTCAAACCTACCTGGGAGATGACCATGCCCACCGCCATTGAATTCATTGCCGACCGTCTGCCGCGTGTCACCGTGGAGGATGTGCGCCGCTTCGCGGATACCGTCGAAATCCGGGATGCGCCGGCTTTCGCGGCCGAGTTGCAGGCGTTCATTCACGAGCGCGTGGAGGCGGTAAAGCTGCCAGCCAACCTCGAAGGTGAAACGGTGGAGCACGCCTTGAAGCGTAAGACGGCTGCGCTGCGCGCTGAGACGCGCTGGGCGCCGACTGAAACCGACGTCCAGCGAGGCCGCGCCGTGCTGCTGGAAACCTTCAACCAGCCGCACAACCTGCCGCCCGCGGAGTACGCCAAGCTGGCGGACAAGTCGCGCCAGCAGATCTACAAGGACATCCTCGCCCGTCGGCTGCTGGCGCTGAACGTGGGGCCGCGAGGCCAGAAACTGCCCGACTGGCAGCTCGACCCGGTGAAGCAGCAGTTGACCCAAACCGTGCTTCAGGAGGTCGAGGGCATCGACCCTTGGACGATCTACCGCGCACTGTCCGAACCGCTCGAAGGCTTGGGCGGCCGCTCGCCAGTGGATGCGGTGACGCATGGCACGATCGACGACGTGGCCGAGGCCGTGTTCAACGTGCTGGGCGTTCAGGTGCATTGAAGCGAGATCGCCATGAGCCACGAGCTGCCTTCGTTCCTGATCGATGCCGGTGAACTGCTCCAGCATGTGAGCCGCGTCGTCTATCGGGGCAGCCCGCTGTACTATGGCCGCAGCAGCACGAATCGCTACGATGATCCAGCGGGGGCCTACGGCGTGCTCTACCTGGGGCGCGACCTGCCCACGGCGCTGATGGAGTCGGTGTTCCACAAGCATCAATGGCTTGAAGACACGAGGCGCTCCACCGCCCTGAAGGAGGTCAACGCCCGGATGGTGCGCGCAGTAGGCGTGCTGGACGACGTGCTTCTGGCCGATCTCACGGCGCCGGGCGTCATGGCGGGCTACTTCGGCCTGAACCTGGAGCAGTTGGCCAGCCGCGACTACACGCACACGCAGCAGGTGTCGGCCCAGGTGCATGCGATGCTTGGAGATGACGGCCAGGTGCTGTTCGACGGGGTGCTCTATCCGTCGCGCAACAACTATCCCGCCAAGAGCATCGCGCTGTTCGAGCGTGCCAGCGCGAAGGTCAGTGTCATCGAGGACATCGATCTCGTTGACCATGTGGACTGGCCGCGTTTCGTTGCTACATACCGCATCGGCGTGGAGCCCGACCCTGGCCCGTTGGAACCGGATGACGAAGCGTCCTGAAGCAGCAAGAGAACACATTGAAGCCCTAAACAGAATGAAATGGACCAAACTGAAATAGGCATCCCTCAGCAGTAGGAGACGACCATGAACACCACGACTCGCACCAGCACCGCAGAACGCCTCGGCCGCGCCTTTGGCCGCGGATGGCGTGCCTACGCGCGCTGTGAACGGCGGGCGTCGAACTGGTTGGTTTCCAAGGGCATGCCGACGGCTGGAGCCACCGCGCTCGTGTGGATGGTTAAGCTGGCTGCGCTCGGGGTGCTGCTGTACACCACCTTCTGGCTGGCCCTGGTGATGGTGTGCGTCATGGTGGTTGCCTGGATGGCCCGCAACACCGACTTGGGCGAGGAGTTGCCCGAGCCAGAGTGGCGAAACGGACCAGCAGGATTCGGCCTATACACCTACGACGGTTTCCGCATTGATCCTCATGTCGAGGACGACTAGCAGCGATCACTTCTTCGACACTGCATTGATCGCAATGCTTCCTCCCCTTCCGCCAGCAGCCTTGGCATCTCCGGTGGCTCCTGCGAGGCCTTGCAACACGTTGCCGGCACGAACGCCCGCCCAAGCCAAGGCCATGATCCAGAACGTAGGCAGTACGATGAACATCGTGCCCGTGACAAACATCAGGAGCATGTCTCCGAAGGCGTTGTTCAGCCCCACCAGCGGGTCGAAGTTGGTGTGCGGCCGATTCCAGCCGAACCCCCAGCCATAGAGCGCATCCAGGATCGTCGAATCGATCCAGCGCGCAAGCTGAAACCAGAAGTCCGTGAAGAAGAGCGCGAACTGCACGACGCTGACGGTAACGACCGTCTTCAGATCGTAGGTGCCTACGACCAGCACAAGCGGGATGCAGATGACCAGCGCCATCTTGAGCAAGGCGAGGACCATGGGCAGAGACTGTCTCACGACGTCCATGGCGGGAAACGCGGCAATCGCGCCGACGGCCATCCCAACGTCTCCCGTGGCCCGCGTCACGATGTTCGGCAAGGTCTTGTCGATCTGGCCGCCATAGTCCGTATAGACGCTACCCTGGTTCAATTTCTGTTGCCGCGGTGACGCGATGGCGCGGATCACCGAGTCGTCCACCTCGGCCCTGCTCAGGAACCCGGCCCAGCCTGCCAGGCGATTCAACAGGTTCGGGTCCACCTGTCCCAGCAGGCGTGCCCGCAGGCCATTGCCGCCATCGGCCCACCACTGCCTGCAGGTCGGGTAGCCGCCACCGCTGCCCACCTGTGCAAGCCCCGCATCGCGGGTGCTGTCGTAGGGCCAGTCGTCGCGCGGCGTGCTTGAGCGGTAGGTGTCGTAGTAGCCGCCCGTGTCCGTGAAAAACCTCGACCCTATCCAGGTCACGTCGTGCATCTGCTGCTCATCAAGCTGAGGGCGCTGCATGAACAATTTGGCCCGCGCAGGCCCATAGCAATCCCGCGAGAAATCCGCTACTTCCTGAGCCAGTACCGGGTCGTCAATGCGGGTCGCGTCGATCTCCATGCGCATCTGCCGCAGGTCCGTGCCGCATGGGATCGCCGCCACCGAAGCGCTCGTGACGGCGCGCGAGAGCGCGTGCATGAAAGCCCACCAGACCGGCACCTTCGCCGACTGGTTGTTGATGGTGCTGAAGGACTGCGACCAGCCGGTATCCGTGGGCTGCGGCACGCTGACCTGGCACTGGGCCGAGCGCGAGCTGTCGTACTGGATGGTGTTGAGGTCCACGTCGATGAACGGGATGCCAGCGAACATCACCACCACGATGGCGACGAAGACCCGGTTCTCGATGCGCGCAGCCGAGAGCACGCCCTTGTTGCCTTCGTCGGCACCTTCCGCACGGGCCTTCAACCACTCCTGCACGATGATGGCGACGAACGGCAGCGCGAATACTCCGCTCGACACCAGCACCGCCCAGATGCCGTTGTTGACGATCCAGGACACCAGCGTCAGGTAGTACTCCAGGTAGTCGGTCGTAAAAAGCGTCATGGCGCGGCTCCCTCTTCAGCTCTGCATCAGCAGGCTGGCTTCCAGCGCCACGATGGCTCGATTAAGCCAATCTCACGGATTGACGACACAATCTGTCGATACTTTCGGGTCGTCATGACCCCATCAGGCACTTTCTTGCATGGCATCAAATCATCAATGGCGACTTGATAAGTCTCTAGCCCAAACCCCAAGAAGGTATGTAACTGATCAAGTTCTGGCTGTGAATGTCTTTCCGCCGATGACTGTTGCTCTGGTTGTGAGTGACGATGTGGTTGTGGCTGTGGCTGTGACTCCGATTCAAGATTTGATTCGCGCTCAGATGAAATTTCACTATCGGTTTGGATGGGTGTTTGGCTAGGGGTTTGACTGGGTATTTCACTAGGGGTTGGGTTGACCACTTGTTCGTCACCATCATGCCTATTGTTATACGTGCTGTCGTGCATACTGTTGCGCATGCTGTTGTCAATACCTTTTTCTGGGCTGTTGTCTAAGCTGTTGCCTAGGCTGCTGTTCAAATCATGGCTCATGCTGTTGCCCCTTCCATCGAGACGCGTTGTGTGGGATTGCCTGCACTAGCTTGTGAGTTGCTGACGGAATTGGTGAACGAGTTGTTGAGGGAATTAGTGACTGGGTCGGTGGCTGAGTCGGTAACTGAGTCCGTGTTTGGCGCCGGTGTCTCATCGGCAATCTGTATTCGCTCTGCCAGATACTTGGGCAAGGTGTCGAGTTGTTCAGCACGCAGCAGATTCACAAAATGCTCATCAGTAAATAGGGTCTTCAGACCTTGGACGACGAGTAGCAGTCGCTGATGAGCATGCTCGGCTTTGAGCACCATTTTGCGCTGTCGCTCGACCTCTTTCTGATAGGTGCGCACTAGGCTGTAACTGGATGCAGGTGGTTTGAATCGCCCTGCCAATGGTGATGCTGGGCCATGGACTTCGCGCTTTTCAATTAGGCGTTTGGCTTCAATGATCTGCCGCCCTTTGAGCTGGCCGTTTTCATAGGCTTCTTGCAGCAAATCGCCAAGGTTCGTTTCACCATCTGCGGCAGTCTCACTGGCGCGGGCAATTTCGAGTGCTGTGGTCAGCGGTATATTGCCGCGCTGCACGCCTTCAATCAAACGCTCTTCACCCTTGTCAAGCAAAAAGACGATGTCCTTGACGTACTTGGGTGACAGGCCAGTTTTCTCGATGATGACCTCGGCGCTGTAACCACGTTTACGTAGCACCTCAATGTCAGCCAAGATCTCCAAGGGTCTGTAGCCGCGCCTGGCGATGTTTTCTGCGAGGCTCATGATGAAAGCGTCTTCATCATCGACATCCACCACCAAGGCTGGAATGTGGCTTTCACCCAAAATGCGAAACGCATTTAGGCGCCCTTCCCCACAAACCAGCAAATATGACGGTTCGCCATCATCACCGTTACGTCGTGTAACGGTGATGGGCTTTTTAAGCCCAATTTGCCGGATGTTATCCACAATCTCCTCAAAAACCTTCATGTTTCGGTCTCTGGAGTTCAAAACGTCAATTCGATCAATGGGTATGAGCGTCACGCTCTCTGGTGTCTCAGTCATCATCATGTCCTCTTAGCTGTTGAGCGTAGGTTGGCAGTGATTGCCTATTTCGGGGCATGCAGGACAAGTCGGTCGGTACCGAGCAGCCCTGTATGGTGTCACGGGTAACGTGTTTGATGGTGTTCGCGTTGGCGCTCTTCTATATGCCGACCCTAGTGCGGGTCTTGCTGCTGTTGTTAAAGCCGGTTTCATGGCCGATCCTTTTGAGGTCCTTTAAGTTTTTCAGGTGGTGGTGAGCCACTTGATTTGGTGGTTGCTTTGCTGGTTGCTTTGCTGGTTGCTTTGCTGGCTACTTCACCGGCTAACTTGCCGCCTACTTTGCTGTTTGCTTTCATGGCTGTCGACGCACTCAATGTCGTCGTCAGTTGCTCGCGTTCGGACATGCCATAGAAAAATGCCAGGTTGTCAAACCGAAAGCATTCAAAATGTTCGCTGTTTCGGGTGCTGACTCGGATTTCATGGGTGGGTAGGTCTAGACGTGGCAACAGGTAGTAGTCGAGTTCGATTTCGTTGTTGGCGTCTAACCGAACTGCCACGGTCAGGTCCGGGTCGTGACATTCGGTGTCAAGGCGAATGCGCCACTGCTGCATGCCGTTTTCTGCTGATTGGCAGCGAGCGATGACGAGGCTGATGGCTAACTCATCATTGAGCAGTAGCAAATCAGTTACTGGATCACGATCAACTTTGCCACCCAGTTCGGTGATGGTAGCTGTGGTGCGTTCGACGATTTCTGGATGTAATTGACGCAACCGCCGGTTGACCTCAATGAAGTCATTGTTGCGGCTGCTGTAGTAACCCACTAGCTCATAGGCACGGGTGAGACTGCCAAACCGCTGGGCGTAGGTTGAAGCCCTGGGCATATCCGGTGCCTGATTAATGATGAACCCAGACAATTGACCGCAGCTTTCATATAAGCGTCTCAGGTGTTCTAGTAATTCCTCATCGCTTAGGCGTCTGGTGCGCTGCGTCAAGATCTCTTGTGCCCGCATGAAGGTCTCAACCGACACCACCCCGTCGTAAGCACCCTCCTTTCTGATCCACATGTCTGGCGGGTTGTGAACGTATTTTTTCTTCAGCTTAAAAGACCGTCTGTTGTAGACGTTGTTGCCGATATACTTTTCATTGGTGAGCACCTGACGCACAGTGGCAGACGTCCAGTCACGGTCAAGGTCGGTTTTGATGTTCAGGCGGTTTAAGCGTTGGGCAATGTGGTTTAGTGACAGGTCTTCATCAATCAACCAGTGGTACATCTGCTGCACGGTGTTGACTTCATCGTCTGGCCCTAGCACCAACACAACCCGATCTGTCTGCAAGCTCTTGTGCTCGCCACGCTTAAGCTCCCCTTTGATGTGCCCACTTTGATCAACCAGCATGCGCCGCAGTCCAAATCCAGCAGGGCCGCCTTGGCGAAACCCCATCTCAATCAGACGACATTGCCCGGCAAAGACCTTGGCTGAGAGCTCCCTGCTGTATTCACCGGCCATGGCACGTTTGACGCCTTTGACAATGGTGGATACGGGTGAGCCGTCGTTTTCAAACTGTTCGGCTACATAAGCGACCGTAATGCCTTTTCGCTTACAGATGTATTCGTAATAGGCTGACTCATCCGCATCTTGAAACCGACCCCAGCGACTGACGTCATAAACCAAGATCATATTGAAGTCGGTATTGCCCGACTCCACATCAGAAATCAGTTGCTGCAGCGAAGCTCGTCCACCGATTGACAGACCGCTTTTGCCTTCATCAGCATAAGTCCGCACGATTTCAATGCCGCGACGATCGGCATACTCTTGGATCTTGTCTGATTGGTTCTGGGTTGAGTACTGCTGATGCTCGGTGGACATGCGCACGTACTGCGCGGCACGGAAGGTAACCGCCGGCCTTACACTGGCAACAGTGCTAGCAGCGCCAACAGCACGAGCAGCGGCGGTAGCAGTTGCGGTTGCCTTTCCAGTTGCCTTGGTAGTTGCCGTGGCAGTTGCTTTGACAGCGGCGTATGTTTTACGACTCATGTCCGTCATCCCGCTCTCCTTAATTGGGCGGTAGAAACCTTGACGGTCACCTGTCGGTTCAAGAGCCTCAATAAAATCATCGAACGCTCTTCACCCGACTTGGCCTGGTAGATGCTCTCAATGCCCGCTAAGGGTCCATTCACCACCTTGACTCGATCACCCACTTTGAACGGGTTATTCGGCTGACGCTGTTGGGCAACTTCTCGCTCGTAAATGGCATTGAGTAGTTCAAAGTCAATTTGCGCAGGCTGCGACCCAAAACGCACCAGCTCATGCACGCCTCGGGTAGATCGGATTGGTGAAGAGCCCTTCGCTTCAAACAACTGATCAACGCCAATGAACAGATAGCGCGGAAACATCGGCTCGTCGATCACGATCAACTTGCTCGCCATCGCGCGCTTTGAGCGGAATTTAGGCAAGTAACAGCAGTAACCCTGGCGCTCCAGGTTCTCGAGGGCCAGCACTTCTTGACGTGGTTTGGTGTGCACCACGTACCAAATGTGACTACCGTTTAGTGCACTCAGACTGGCGTGGTTGCTGCCGTGGTGGCTGTTGTGGCGGTTGTTTTGATCCCTAACAGCGGAGATAGCATGCGTAGTATCAATGCAACCGCTATTCGTAGCTCGAGACGCAAGGCTCTTGGTCTCAGTATTGTCAATGGCACCTGCTTGAACGCCACGGATTGTGCCCACATCCCTGTCAGTTTCGATCTTTTGACTTAGGCGTACGACATCGTTTGCCAAATCAGCGACAGGCTTATGTGGTGACTGCAGAGGTGGCGGAAGCGATGGTGGCAGCAGTTCTAACGGTAGCTTGTCGGCCTTTCCCCCAGTCGGCTGCCTCATTGGCACTGCGGCAGGACTGACAGCAGTGGCCACTCTGACGGCATTCGTATGGCCAACCTCACCACCAGCCCGTACTGCTTTGACCGGTTGAATCAACTGCCCCGCAATGCGCAGTTTTGATAGACCACTGGCGATCGCCATTTGTCGTAACAGCACCAAAGGTCGTTCTGAGGCCAGCACCCGTTCGATGACCTTGAGGGTTTCATGCTGCTCAAAAGACCTGACACCATGCAGGTAATAAAACAGTTTGAATCCTTGCCTTTCAATCGCTAGTGCATCAGTGTTTAGCCGCAGCTCTGACAGTTCCGCGGTGGTAAGACCCAACCGGTGGGCGACCTCTTGGGTGGTGAGCTTGATGTCATTAGAGGTCGCTGTGCTTGTTCTGCTGGCCGCAGGTGCAGTATTTGTCTCGACGGGTGGGTCGGTTGTGTTGGAAGGTTTTTGCATCTCGGTTACAAAATTGGGTTGTTGTCATCGTTGGTTTGTCTGGCTCACTTGGATTGGTCAATTTGCAAGTACGCTTGACTTAATTGCTTGACCGAACCTCTTGCGTGAAACACTCGGCATCCGTACTTGGCAAAGTAGATCGAACGCATTGCAGAGCCGCCCGTCAGTGATCACCAATTAGCGCTTGCCCATAAGTACTAGCCGATCAATACTCGCTGGGCAGCATGATGATCCAGTGCTCACCATCCCAACTGGCGTAAAGCTCAATACTCTCCATCGGAAAATCCGTGTATTCAATTTGTTGCCTGGCATGCTCATGGCCATTGCCGTCCTCGTAGATCATGGTTGCATGACTGTTGTTCACTTCAAGCCTGACCAAGACGAACCAATCCTCGGTTCCTATCTCGTCTAAATGGCTAGCTGCTGCATCCATTAGCCAGTAGGCTGATGCTTTGTCTGCCAGAAACTTGGTGCCATCGGTCAAAAGATGCCGACGTGTCAGCCGGTAATAGCAACTAGTGCCGGTGAACGAAGAGAGCTGGGATAGCTCAGACTTCAATTGCTGTTTGTCATCATCCATGCCCTACTCCCGCTCAAGTGCTATCAGTTCTGACTGGCTGTCTGCCAACAGGTCAATACGCAAATTAGGCACGGAAATGCAGACCAGATAATTGACAGCCCAGCTCATCAGTCTGGCGCGTTCCGTGTCGGTTGCCACTTCGTCAAATTTCGCGTGATAACGCTCAATTTCATGGATGGTCATCTGCAGGGTTCGGATGACGACTTGCAAGCGTTTGGCTGCCTGACTGCGCGTATGCTCAGCCACCGCATCAGTTAAGCCTTCATTGAGATCGTTCATGTCTATCCTCGTCTGTTGTGACTAGTCTTGGCCCACAGCGAAATAGCGCTCGCCGCTTCGGGACATAGAGGTTCGCCATTGCCAACCATCGCGGTGAACTGTGTGACGGATTTGGTGAAGGCTCAGGCAGTGGTTTGAGTGGCGACTTCGGTGGTGTTGTCGGTGGTGGTGCATAAGCTGGGTTGGACTACCGGTTTGGCGTTTGGCTGGCAATACGCTTGGGCGCCTAATTGGGTGTTTTATTGGCTTAATTCTTTGGCGCGTGGTGTAGCGCGTGGTGTAGCGAACACTTAGCCCGTTGATTTGCTCATGGTCTTGGCCAGATTCTGCTGGGTTCGTTTGAGCTTTAAGCGCAAGGATGCTTCTTTGGCGCGTTTCTGTGCCTGTTTGGCTTGTTGCTTCAGTGCATCGACTTGCTGGGTGGCGCCATCGACGCCAGCAGCGACTATTTCTGTGATTCGCATGGGCTGATCTCCAACTGTATTTATGTGCCAGCGCAGGAACAAGATTATTTGGTGTTGCCATCACGCCCTCTCTGGCTAACCAACTGAATTTGGGCGTCTAGTTCACCAGCCAGTACTGCAGCGTTCACGGCTTCTAACGCTTCGATCAACGCGGTGGGGTTAGTGACTTCGATGGCGCTTTTGCCTTTGGACAGCTCAATGACTTTGGCGCCGTATCGGATTTGGATGCAGACCTTGCCAGCGTCAGTCGTGAACCACCAGGGTTTGATGCGTTTGGTTTGGCTAACCTGGACGCGCTCGCCATCCGGATTTTTGATGGTCTTGGTACGTGTTGGTGTGTAGGTACTGCCGTCACTAAGGGCTTTTGCCAACAAAATCTGTTCTTGAATGTTGCCGCTTAATTTGTTGCGCCGTTGTGTGACCGGGCTTTGTGTGGCGGGCTTTTTTGCGGTTACAAGCTTTAACGATGCCAGTGTTGCCATTGCTTTTTCCTTTTCGTGTTTAACCAGGGCAAAGCAACTGTATTGTCGGCCTCAAAATCCGGACAACCGAATTTCAGTGGCTGAATGGATCAGATCAAAAAGTTTTTTGTTTCGTTATCAGTCGACTAAATAACTGCATGTACAAAAGAGACTTACAACGTGAAATCCACTGGCGCGAAGAGCGCGATACCAAGCAAGCCGACGCATGGCTGCGATCTGAGGGCATTGCGCCTGAAACCCTGGCACAAATTGACAGCCTGTTAGTAAAAGCGCAGCGCATCGCGCACAACTGCATCACACATCAACGCGAGCTACTGACAGCCAGGGAATTGGACACGCTGACTCGCTATCTCCAGTCAATGCAGACCCGTAAAACTCGCAGGCGCATTAAGGCAAAACGGACACACGAAGTCATGAACATCGGCAATCGCGTCAACAGGCAACTATTTAGGCAACTGAGGCAAATGAGGCAAGTGAGGCAAGTGAAGCAATTGCAGCAAGAAATGCAAAGCAAACGAAATCAGGCACCACCGCAGGCGAACAATAGACAACCTGAAACTTGAAGACACAGCGAGGCAAATCAGGCACGGCAGGCAAATAGACAAAAGCGCCAAGGCAAATACAGGCTCACAACAGCAGATAAGCCACTGCTGCGAACAAAGGGTAAAAAACGCGGGTTGGGATATGACGGCTAACGACCCCGCACTCGCAGCTGGTTCGACGTGAAGGACGGCTGCAAAAGAGTAGATGCCGACGAGTTACCCATTTAGCCCGGAAGAAGGCGAACATGGGTTGGGAGTTCTAATGCGACTGTCTCCCATAAAACTCTTTCACGTTCCTAGGCATACGGAAGCAAACCTGTATGACCGGGCTGGACTGCTACACCGGACGACGCTTTTTTTTTGGGCGCTGGCTGTAGCCGTCCTATGCTCCAAAAGCAGATCAATCAAAAAATTTTTCAATATTAAGAGAAGAAGAAAATGGCGATGAGCGATTAGCGAAACGCCGGTGAGCACTGCTCACCCCTCAAATCGGTTTCAACCCAGTCAACTGCTAAGATATTGATAAGTCATTCGGCTGTATTGGTTCCTAGTTCATCTGGTCAATAACGATCACCGACAGGATGTAGGTTGTGTAAATGATTGCCGGAGTTCGCCACTGCTTGGAGAAAAAATGAAACCCACAACTTTCACCATCAAGTTTTACGGCCATGGCATCCAAGCGGGTATCGGCAAGGTAACCAAGAAAACCCATGATTTCTGGAAAGACAGTGATCACATCCTTGAGGCCACTGATCCTAATGAGGCCTTTGACTACGCAACAGTCGGTGTTAGCACAGCGAACTTGAAGCTCAAACCCTTTTGGGAGTACGACGACATTGTCCGATTCGATGGCTTGTTGCTCGATTCATTTCGAATTGAGGTAGTCGGTGAAGACACGCAGTTAGTCACAGCCGCAGACTCAGACCAAATTCAGGGTAACGACGCTATCGATGGCGAGGATTTTGTTGAAGAAATTGACGAGTTCTATCGCGACAGTGATCTTGGCCAAGGCTTTTACCTTGCGTGGACCAGAGAAGGCGATCAATTGTGGTTTACCGGCGAGATTGCCATCGATCGTGTTGGATTTGACTTGCAGCAACTGCGGCTCAAGACCGTCGACTATGAAGGAGATGCCTACGTAGTTCAAGTGTTTTACGGCGATGCTCAACTGGTAAACACTGAATCCGGGATCCGATGGAGCAAGCCAGAAATTGAGTTTATTGCAGTCAAACAAAGCACCCGAAGTGTCTCGGGCTGGAAACACGAACTGTACTGATCACTGACTCGCAAGACGAGATTGGTATAGCTCGAAAAAAAATTTCGTCAGATCCCAACCGCTTGGCCGAGGACCAGGAACAGCAGAGTTCACGTCAAGTTGAGGTGGCGGGTTTTCTAAGATGCCCTCGAGACCCCATGCTTCAAGTACACCATCACCTGCATCCCACAACAATTCCCTAAAAGAATAGACTTCAATTCTGCAGGACATTTCTTTTTTGTCAGGATCATAAAAAATGCTGTTTGCCAACTCAAGACCATTATTTCTATCTACTACGTCTTGCTCACTTCGGTAAGCGATTATGTAACTTTCAGCCGAGTCACCAGAGTGCGGTTCAACCAGATCCAAAAACCCAGATTCCCTGTCGATAATGAGGGCCCTATTTTCTATGAGCGACTCAAATCGGCTCCTAACACTTAATATGAACTCATCATAAGTTTCAGCACTAAAGATGTAGTCATCGAAGACGTAGGCATCCCCATGTGAAGAATCGTATGTAATCATTCGCACAAACATGATCGTGGCCTTATCGTTTTGGAGAGCCAGCACGTAGCCAAAATCAGCCACGCAGCAGGACAATCCAAAAACGCGGCCAAATACCACTCTGAATTTTTTAGTTTAACGTCAGATACCAAGGCGTGTCATCCGAAACTGTCAATCCACAGCTTATAGCTTTGTTGCATTACGGCCTTGTGCCTTTTTGACACGGTGAGATCACGTGAATCAATGGCACACCGACAAGCCTAAGTAAAATCTCAACCGAGCCGGTCCAGACTAAGTTTTCCGATGGAAGTCGTCGTGAACCTGTTTTATTCATGAAGTACCCTGCCACGAATGAAATCAGCAAGCTCAACAGCATCAGAGAATTTGTTTATCTGATACAGGGCAATTTCAAGTTGCCCGATGAACTGCCGCTTCTCAGCAACTTGCCGATAAAGATCGTCGATTTCGGCGAACGTCGGAGGATGCTCATCATCGATGTCTCTATCGCCATTGGCAAGTTCTACCTGCTTGGCCTCGTCGACAAAAAGTAGGCACATTGTGACTCCAAGTCGATCCAGTGCATCGCCATCGATAAACCGATTGTCGTAAGCATCGTCAATACGTGCACGCAGTTTTTCAAACTCCGCGTCTAAGTCATACATAGGGATCACCTTTTGTTTGTGGTTCGGGATGCAGTCAGGCCTACGCAGCTTACTATTGTCATTACCCCACCAGTTTACCGTCAGACTTAGGCATTTCTGCGGGACTGCCGACACATTAGAGAATGCCGCCAAGCGCCCAATAACCGCGACTTGATAACGCAATTACGGGCACTTCACGCATGCTGACGGTTTTAACAATCCCATTTTGGGGAAAAGCATGTGTCAGTCGTGCCAAATGCTGTTAAGGTTTATTCGCTTCGCCTGCCCGCACCAGACCTTTCCAGCACCAATCGATCGGCACTACCAGTTACACGCCGAAGCCTTCTACAGAAAATAAAAGCCCTCCTTGCCATTTCTAATCCAAGCACGAATCCGCCCTCCATCGACGTTGTAGAACCGAGTAGCAGCAGCGATAGACTCGAATCGCCCGGCGGGTGTCATGACAGCCTTGGGCGCAAATGCTTTACCGTGCCCCCTTTGTTTGGGTGGGGTTGGTGGTGCGCAGACGCGTCGACCCTGCGGCTCGGGCGGAAAGAAAATGTCGTGCATGATCTTAATGAACGCCAACAAGTCATCCTCGGTCAGTTTGTTGCGTTCAGCCGCAGCGCGTATACGCGGCAATAGCTCCTTATTCCCGAATGCACTGTCACCGTCGCCAGAGGTTTTGGCGTGTCTTATCGATTTTCGCGGGTTTCCCGGATTAAGGATCGCGTTTTGCTCTGCCTCACTTAACGCTGTGAATTCGTCCCATGACAATTCACGACCATCGGGCAACGTAATGGACTCTTTCATGTCAGTTAACTCCTGCATGATCAATACTGTTGAGGATGCCTAAGTTGGCCATTGAGCGCCAATCCTGGGGCTCAAGCGCAATCAGCTCTGCAATTTTGGTTGCCGTCCGAAGACTGACAAAATCCAAGCTATCAAGGTGACAGTCGATGTAGTCGAGCACCTCGCACTCTTGATCTGGCGTGAGACCACGGCTTTTCAACAGGTCGCCGTGGATTACTTGGTAGCACAACTGGTGAAACTGCTCGTCCTTGTCGTCACTGCCCAACGATACGCTGTGCAGACGATCTGCAATTGCATTGATGTGCTGTCTCAACTTGCCTGCACGACCCTTACGAGAAGTTTCGTTTGAAATCAGAATAATCCCACCATCAAAGTCAAACGCTTTGGGTATACCCCAGAGTTGAAGCCACTGGGAGCTAGTTGCCCAAGATATGCGACGCTGAGGGACGGTATCAGCAGCAGCTTTAACGACGTTCAAACCTTCCATGCTCTTGAAGGCACTATCAACATCGTCTAAGACCACGATATCACCCTGACTGCGGTGCCGATAAAGCTCGCAGTAAAGCTGAATCACGGACATGTGACCCGCCACGACGGTGTACTTTCCAACGCCATGAGCTTTGAGCATCTTCACGACACCCGTAGTTTTGCCGACCCCCGGGGGACCGCTAACAATCAAACCCCGAAGCTTTGATGCGGCTACATTCGTCACGTACTTTTCAAGCCCGTTGTAAGCAGCCTCAATGTCACTGTAGTCTTGTGACTCGTAGCGAACACGTGGTGAGGCATTAAAGGTCTCAAATAGCGAGACAGCAGTATTTGCTGATAAGCGGTCCGTTACGACAGAATTGGTATCTACTCTCATGATCTTCTCCAATGAAAAAAAATAGTCAGTCAGCAGCGTTAATTGCGGCTGTGATGTCGGCCATCTTTTGCTGCTTGACTTCAGCAACTGCAGCGCGCAACTTGCTCATGCCCTTTGCAGTGCCGTCAGGGTCTGAAGCCATCGTTTGCGCCAAATAACGTATCGCTACCCGCTCAAATTCAGCTGTCGGTGGCAGCTTGGCCAGGATGTGATAGCCATCAATACGACGCGTGCACACGAAATACTCAAACGCAGCGCTGTTGCTACGAAAGCTGTCAAATGCTGGACTAGCGTCAAACTTACCCATTGGTACATAGGTCTTAAGGCTCAAGTACTCCTCGGCAATGGCCTCATAGTCGACTGCTGAGTAGCTATGTGAAACATTGCCCTGAGCATCTACAGCACGACTGGCACGGATTTTTTCAATACCGCCGCTGCCGTCAATAAAGTCACGCATGCCATCAACAGCGACGCCATTTTCCAGAGCAGCCTCAATGGCGCGGGTATAAACATGGGTAGCTTTGCGGTCGGTACGCGTCATGTACCGCACCAGCAAAGCAATGTCA
Source organism: Burkholderiaceae bacterium (assembly GCA_021208885.1). Lineage (GTDB taxonomy): Bacteria > Pseudomonadota > Gammaproteobacteria > Burkholderiales > Burkholderiaceae_B > Algicoccus. Next base: position 188,980 of record JAJOJF010000037.1, on the reverse strand, counting down.
GACGTATTGCGCTGGGTTTTAATGCCAAGCCCATGTAGTGATGCCCGGACCTCTTCAATCAGCTGCTCACGATCTGCTGACGAAAGGAACTGCTGAACGGTAGCCAGCATCTTGCCCAGCAAGTCATACAGTGCCAGTCGACCACCCACTACATACTTGACAGTGAATTCCTCGTGCTCACGAGCGACCTCGTCAGCCATGTCTAGCGGTGAGTGGTTGATGACCGCAGGCATTGCGCTTGTCGACTCAATCATTTGGTTTTCCATAAAGATTTCCTTTAGTTTTGCGTTGGCAGTGGTGTTGACTGAAATAGCTCAGTCAACACGGTCTGGGTGTCTTAAAGCGTTCTAGAGCGTTTCAAAGATATCGACTGGATCTGTCCCTGGCCCCGAGCGGATCAATCGGTGATGGCACTGACCGTCTTTGCTGACACGAAGCGAACCGAATTCAACGTAACGCTGCTTCTCGTTGCTGGCGTAAGCAATTTCGATCCAGCCCTCTTTAAGACAAGGACGGATCTTGTCCACTAACTCGGCAAGCTCGATTTCAACGTCGTGACTCGCAAAGATGGAGTCCCAGTCTTCATCCGTCATTTCGTCTTCTGCTCGCGTGTACTGTGATTTCGTGTCAGCGCAGTAGCAAACATAGCTCACCGTCTTTCTAGGAAACACGGAGGGATACTGCGGCCGACTCGAGTTAAAACGCAGCAAGCCAGCTTTATCCACACATTCCCAACTGCCACCCTCGTTGTCCCATGCGTAGGCGTTTAATGTCTCAACCAACTTGACTGCATTGAATTTGCAGTCATCTGATTTCGCGAATGTCAAAGTTCCGTATGCGTCAGACATGTCAATCTCCTTGAATATGCTTACGTTTAAATGGTTGCGTTTTCAGTGCTATTGGCGTTATCGGCGATCACAGCAGCCTGGGTCTGCTGCACTCGGGCACGAAATTGCTTTAGCCAGCTCATGTCCACATCCACACCAAACTCGTAGCGATGCATTAGGCTTTCTTCCCAAGAGTCCAGATCGTCGCGGCCGACACCGAAGTACCACTTGCAGGTGTGACCCAGATCAGGCAAGGTGCGCTGCCCGGTCTTGGCAGCAAAGACTGACCAGTTAGCAGCGGTGCTGATTTTTGTGAGCTGTCTTGGGTCACGCCCAAATTGATGACACTTTTGTGCAATGCGCTTGAATAACTTCGAATCCAGAAACTCGACTGCATTTGTCTCTTTTCTGTTAACAGGTAGCTGGATATCAAAGATGTCCTGCGTGCCGTATTCAGGATCATCCTGAGCAAAAGTCAGAATCACGTTGACTGCCAAGTAAGCCCTTAAGGACGGGCTTGTGGGGGTTGAAGCGTTCATTTTTATCTCCGTTTGACTCTGCAACCGACCATTCGATTGCATGGATCAAACGATACTTTTATGTTGCCTTTAAACAAATTATCTGAACCATTGTTAATTTTTTTAGTTAACATATTTGGATGTACAAAACCCCCAAAAAGCTAACTTTTCGTCGTTCGGACCTCAGCCGCGCAGGATGGTTTGCCGAGGAAACCCGCTTTTATCGCTTGTGGTTTGAGCTCTTGAAACTGAGTCCCAGTTACGAGTTAGCCAAGCGCTACCGGACGAGCAAAGGCAAACTCAAAGCCGCAGACCGTGCGCGGCTACCAGAGGACTTTGATCGTGTGCTAGCTGTATATGACGATTTCGGTGACTTACAAACCCAGCTCTTCAGACCGTGGTGGCTAAAGACGGGGATTCGACTGTTCGGGAGTCGTGGGGCCATGCCCAAGACACAGCTACTGATGAAAGCTTCCAGAGGCAATGGGCTGATAGAAGAAAAACTCGACTCCGTCAGCAACTACTTCAAGGGGTTCTGGCTAGAAGCCAATCAGCCCGATGTCATGTTGATTGCCGTGCCACTGAACTTCACGCGCCAGCGTGCCATGCGCGAGGTCAAAAAACTCTACGACGAAAACATTGGCAAAAAGTTCGAACCTGGCCCAGCTAAGTACATGCTGGCAACGAAACATACGCATTTTCAAAGCATCGTCGATGCGCTAGCCGTTCTGTTCGTTCGTGCTGCCAGGCCAGATTTCAAACTGTGGCAGGTTGGCGTTGAAGCAAAAATCAGCGACACCTACAGCAAAATGTTCGACTCAAAAGCCAGCAAGCGCTCAGCCAAGTACGCCGATGAAATCCGAACCCTTGAAATCCTGACGTCGCGTAAGCTCAAGCTCGCAAAATATTTGGTCGAGAATGCAGCCCGCGGCCTCTTCCCTTCTCATAACAAACCTGCTCACGTGGTCGACTTTGATCCCAAGGAATTCAACACCATCATCCGTGATCGAAACAAGTGGACCAAGAGCGAACACGCCAAGTATCAATAGCTGAACCCTATTGGGTGTGACCGGCCTATTTCCCGTAGACAGCACTAACAAAAAGCACACACAGCGCTGAGTCAGAACCGTTACACGGTGTAACGGTCTGTTTAACATCGCCTTTAATGGCGTTTTTTTTGACAGCGCATTAATGGTGCCCCCGGCACAGCACCGGTCAAAAATCACCACCTCAAAAGCCTAAGTACTCCCCAGCAATTTTTTGCGCAGCGGGATTTTGAGAGCTGCAGACCCATTTCGGGCAAAAAACCACCGTCAAAAAAGCCCTACAGCGCACAAAAACCGTTCGCCAGCGGCAAACACCAACGAATCGCATAAAAACGCATATAGGGCTTGCTCGCCAGTCTGCGTGTTCTCGTGGCATCTGCGCCACGGTTGCAGCCATTTTCTGGCGAAAATCGGCATAAATACGACTGATAAGGTTTTACACAAAACATGATGAGTGGCACTAACCCCATATAAATAAAGAGAAATTTTTAAGGCCAAAAAGGGGTAGGAATTTTGAAGATCAGAAAACATACTGTACGTACGAAATCATTAGCACGGAGCGCAAAGATGACCAAGCAAGCCAAAACACTCAACGAACAGGAATTGCAGCGGTTGCTGGACTACGTCGCCAAAACCAAGAGCGCTGAACGCAACCGAGCCATTGTTTTACTCACCCATTGGGCTGGCATGCGCATTGGCGAAGTGGCTGCCGTGCGCGTCTGCGACGTAGTTGCCAGTGATGGCTCTATTCGTGAAGAGATCAACTTGCGCGCATCACAAACCAAAGGCAGCCACAGCCGTTCCGTGCTGCTAAACGAGCGTATGCGCGCCGAACTAGCTGCCTATGTGAAGACCATCAAAATCAAAGACCCAAAACAAGCGCTTTTCAAAACCCAGCGCAGCCCGCACTTTTCAGCGAATTCGCTGACGCAGATCGTCAACGGACTTTACAGGCAAGCAGGATTTGATGGTGCCAGCAGCCACAGCGGCAGACGTACATTTCTTACCAACTTAGCTGAAAAAGGTGTCAGCACCCGCGTGATGATGGCGTTAGCCGGCCATCGCAACATGGCTACCACGCAACGTTACATTGATCTGCGGCCAGGAGTGCTGCGTAATGCGGTCGAGTTGGTTTAAGCGGCTCTTCGTACTATCAGTCATGATGTCCACTTCAGCCCGCCGAGGAACACGAGTGGTGAAGATGCCAAATGCCTCGCCTAAACCAGGCTTCGCTATCCCTGAGCCCTTTGAAAGAAATTCGAAATTTGACGAATCAAATTCTTGAATTCAGTTAGGTTAGCTGAGACGTAACACTCAATCGACACCGTTCTTACGACCTCTAGCACAGTATCCGCTTCGTGTGCGAGCATCGCGGTGATTTGGTGATGGTCTTCAATGTTGTTCTTACGCATAAGCCAATCCACATCCAGATCATACTTTTGCTTTAGCAATGCTTTGACATCTGAGTGCGAAAAGACGACCTTCTCCGGAGCACTACAACCAGGAAATGAAAAAATACCTTCAGATATAGAATCGCCGATATCACCGTCACGGACCGCGATAGCAAGTTTGCCGACTTTCCGTAGCAAAATAGCAGCCTTGCGAACCGCATCAACGTCACCCGCCTCATGTATCGCTACTTGTCTTAAAAGTTGTCGATCAGACACTCGGATCGCCTCGGTCAACATACACTTGGCAAACTCATCCTCAACAAAAACGATGTAATCCCGCACCCAACCGTCTGACAACGCAGAGCGAAGCTGGGTGGCGGAGATTCTATCTTCAACCAATACCCCGTCCTGCGTTCTCATTATTAGCTTTCGAGAACTAGCGGGAAGTTCGGCAAGCATGACACTTGAGTGTGTTGTCAAAAAAATCTGATGGTGCCGTCGCACGCAAACGTCGATTAAATATCTCGCAAACTCTCTCTGGGCGCTCTCATGTAACGAGGTCTCTGGCTCTTCGAGTACGAATAAACTTTGTTCGGGTGACTTTTCTAATAGATCTATGGTGTAAAGAACACGGCCTTCACCAAAGCCCATATTGTTCTCTGAATAACTACTGCCCAAACGAGATGCAATGCCGATCTCTGACTTCTTGTCTTTGTGAGAGACTCCCTGGAATGAAACCTCTTGATAATCGAGGCCGATGATACGCGCCATCTGGCTGACTATAAAGGGATCTAACTCCCTGCGCTCATTCATTTTCAGACTGGCACCGCCGTACACACTTAAATCACGTCTTTCAACTTTGGGGATGTAGACAGTAAACCCGATGTAATAGCAATATCTCTCAGGCTGGCGCTTGTATCCTGACCAAGCAGAATTGACTCTTGACACCGTAACTTCTTGATGCCTTCTGTAGTCATCTGTTTCATAGCTATAGGTTATTCTCGCGTCAGTCAAAATGGGCGTAGGGTCAGCCGGTGAAACGGGGAAAAAGTTTTTGACATACTGTCGTTTGTAGTCGACGGCAGTTGTCGGTTTTCTGTACGCACAACTCACTAGTTGAACGAGAGTGCTTTTACCAGCGCCATTTATTCCGGAAATTGCAGTAATCGGATGCTCCACGTGTACATGAAGCTCTTGTAGCCCTCTGAATCCGTGGACTACTATTTTCCGCAAGCACGGGCCAAAATTCGCATAGCGATTCTTTTCGGTGAATTGCTGTGCTAGCTTTTCGACGGATGTGGTCATAGACACCTTTGGACTTTACCCTGCAAAAACTTATAGAAACAGAAAATCACCGCAACCCAGCGATCACTAACCGTTTCGCCAAACTTTGAACGGCGGCATCAGACCCAGTCACTGTAACCGTCACCATCCGACGGTTTGACACAGCTGAAATCACCACATCGCCATCGATTGTCGTTGCCGTGTACTCAACATCAAAAACCGGAAACAGTTCTCCCGGGGGCTGCTTCATTCTGAAGCTGGTCTTGAATAAGTCAGCATAGCGGGTATCTAGTGCCCACGCCGATTCAACCTGTTCGTCGGCATCGGCGATCAAGTTTTTGATGATACGGATAGCATTTGCCGTCGAGATTGTTTTCAGCTCAGGCAACTCATCTGAAATATCCTGCCCCTGCTCTATCTTGCTCAAAGCCCTGGCATACAGACCTCGTGCACTTAGAAGCTCGATGGACTCAGCCAGTGATTTTTCAGCCCTTGACTTGAAGAGTTTCGACAGCTGGCTAGCGTCTTGGCCAGAGTGTTCGGTCGTGAGGTTGGGTCGTTTGGCCATGTGCAGTTAGTCCGGGTTATCGAGCGGCTTTGGAGTTACGCAGTGCTTGCCGCAAATGATCGTTGGCAGCCGTGTTAATAGCAGCCAGGGGCATACGTAAACCCGTGGACAGCTCTGCCAGACCGATCATGGGATCAGTAGGAACGCCATTCAGCAGGCGTGAGATTTCCTCTTCTTGATGCTGGTACTTGGGATCCTTATGCCCAGCGTAGTACTCGGCATTTCTCAGTGGATCCAGATGGTTGTAGTACCGAGCAATCATGGCAGGACTGGTGCGGTACTGAGGCTGCAACTGCTCTGCAGTCAAACCTCTTGAAATGGCTTGGGTGATGGCGTAGTGGCGCAAACTGTAAAGCGTGCGCTCTTCACCCGTGATCGGACAAAGCAGCAAGTTGGCGTCCATTAACAGCTGTTTGAACTGCTTGGTCAGCTGTGTTGGCTGCGTGCCATCGCTTAAGCTAAAAAGCCGAATCGCGTGACGCTCGCGCAGCACATCCCAAAGTGACTTGTCTTTCAACGCATTTGACAGGTTCTTCAACCGTTCCAGATAAAGCACGCAACTGCGATGCAGCACGACCGTCTGCGGCTTGTGCTTTCTGACCGTTTTGCCCTTTTGCAGGCTGACGTAAAGCACGGGTTCAGATCCTGTCTCTTTGATATTGATGTGGCGCCACTCGAGGTAATGCATCTCTGTGCCAGTCCGCATGCCAGTTGCAGCGGCAAATCCCACGTAGATACACAAGAGCTCACGTATTTCGCGGTGACGCCCTCGCCGAGCGGCTTCAATCCAGCCTGGCATGAAAGCAAAGAGCTGCTGAACTTCCTCGTCACTGAAATCCGGACGCCGACCACCCGACTCACCAGTGTTCTTTAAGATCGGCTTTTGCATGGGCAACATATAGCCACGCTCAACTGCCTTCTGTAGAACCAGATTCATGGCGGCATTGTGATTGGCTTGAGCACTTTGGCTAAGCTCCCGCCCAACCTTCTCTACACGCCAGTCATGAAAATCATTGACCACTGACTGCGTGATGCGATCGACGTTGTAGTTGCCGTAAAACGGGATCAGGTAGTTATTGATGGCACTGATGTAGTCATTGTTGCTGCCACGGCGGGTTTTGTCGTTCTCTATTTTGAGGTGAAGTTCGCGCAGCACAATTTCAGCCACTGCCCGGAACTTCTTTGACACAACGAACGCACCCTTGTTGGCAAGAATGCGGGCCTCATACCATTTCTCTTCGGCGATTTCACGGGCCTTTGCCAAGTCCTCTGTGCCGGTTGCCGACCGCATCCACTTGCCCAATTTGTCGACCTTGTAGTGCACCTGCCAGCGGGCGCTGTCAGCACGACGCACCAGCCGGATGGCGTTCTCTTTCACGACTATGGTTTGAGCTGAATGTTCACGCATGCAGCTAGTGTATTGCCAAATATAGAAATCAGCAACCTATTTTTAAACTGTGTATAAAACGTGCAATTCAGGGATAAAAAAATCAGCAGGCGTAACCTGCTGATCTTGAATGTGAATTTTGGCTCCCCAACCTGGGCTCGAACCAGGGACCTACGGATTAACAGTCCGGCGCTCTACCGACTGAGCTATTGGGGACCGGAGAAGCGAAGATTCTAGCACCGAATTTTACTTATATGCAAATCGGCCCACATCCAATCCGCGTGACCACAGACCGTACTTAATCTGTGTGACTCTCGAACACTGCACGGAATGAACGAAGCGCAAGCTTTGAACATTCTGATAGAATTGCAGGCTACGCCGATGTAGCTCAGTTGGTAGAGCAGCGCATTCGTAATGCGAAGGTCGGAGGTTCGACTCCTCTCATCGGCACCATCCCTCTCACTTCCCACACCCCCAGCCTCCACAACTCGACCCTGGCTCTACGGTTTGGCTCTACCCCATTATGCGCGGATGGGAGTCCCAACTTCCGATAAGCGTCGCCCTTATGGTCAAATCAAATACCCCAAGATAAATATGACTAGATAAGCTGCGTTCGCAGACGCTGATGTTGGGAAAAGGCACGTACTGGTCACCGGTAGCACTGAGTTGTTGTGCTCAGGCACGGGACGCCTGCTGTCTAAGGGGCGTATAGGTGCGGCATCAGGCCATAGCATGACGACATGGGTTCAAGACAAGGAGGAGTCTTTTTATGAAAATAGCCGTTATAGGCACGGGACTGGTTGGGCAAGCATGGGCGATTGTCTTCGCGCGCGCTGGCCTGGAGGTAAGCATTTGGGATGGCAACCATGAAGCACTGCAACGTGCTACCAATATCATTTCCAAACAATTGCTAGAGCTTCAAACGCATGGCCTAGTCAGCGACGCTACTGCTGCAATGAACCACATAAGGGTTGCATCTTCTTTGGCTGATGCGCTCGAAGGCGCAGACTACGTTCAGGAAAGCTTGCCAGAGCAGGTAGAAATCAAGCGCGATTTTTATCAACATCTCGATGCGCTTGCCAAGCCAGACGCCATTCTTGCGAGCTCTACGTCAAGCATTCCCGCATCGCTATTTACCGAATCATTGCCAGGGCGCCATCGCTGCCTGGTTGCCCATCCTGTAAATCCGCCCTATCTCGTGCCTGTTGTTGAGCTGTGCGGAGCGCCTTGGACTGACGCTGCGGTTATCGAACGCGCAAGAGCATTGATGGAGCTAGTGAAACAACAACCCGTCACCGTTCACCACGAGGTCGAAGGATTCGTGCTCAACCGTCTTCAGGGCGCTTTGCTACGTGAAGCATTTCGTCTGGTTGAACAAGGTGTAGTTAGCGTCGAAGACCTTGATGTCACCGTCAAACATGGTCTTGGGCTGCGCTGGTCATTTATGGGACCATTTGAAACCATTGACTTGAATGCACCCGATGGACTTGCAGACTATTGCAAACGCTATGGTGGGATGTACCAGAGCATTGCCACCGAACAAACGGACACGAACCCATGGAGTGAGGAACTAATCCACAAGGCCCAAACACAACGTCGTGAACAATTACCCGCAGACAAACTACTGGATCGGCGACTCTGGCGCGACGAACGACTGATGGCTCTCATGCGACACAAACTGCAATTCGAACACACTAGCGAATAGACAAACCAACTCAAACCCGAGGCGAACACATTATGGCAAGCAAACGCAAAGTCATCATCACCTGCGCTGTTACCGGCGCGATTCATACACCCTCCATGTCTAAAGCCCTACCCGTGACTGCAGAGCAAATCGCAGACGCAGCCATTGGCGCAGCCCAAGCTGGCGCAGCTATCCTACATCTGCATGCTCGTGACCCAAGCACCGGCAAACCTTCCCAAGATCCTGAACTATTCAGGCCGTTCTTGCAAAAGATCAAAGCCAACACCAATGCGGTCGTAAACATTACGACCGGTGGCAGTCCTCACATGAGTGTTGAGGAACGCATGCGACCCGCCATGACATTCAGGCCTGAAGTCGCATCCTTGAACATGGGCTCGATGAATTTTGGTTTGTTTCCGATGCTCGATCGTTTCAAGACCTTTGAGCACCAATGGGAGCGTGAGCATCTGGAAAATAGTCGTGACCTTATTTTCAAGAACACGTACAAGGATATCGAGACAATCCTAAGGCAAGGGTCAGATAACGGAACCCGTTTTGAATTTGAGTGTTACGACATTAGTCATCTCTATAACCTGGCTCATTTTATGGATAAAGGTCTTGTACCCGGCCCAGCGTTTGTGCAGTCCGTATTTGGCATTCTCGGTGGTATTGGCCCTAACCCCGAAGACTTGATGCACATGCGCCGAACAGCCGATCGCCTGTTCGGTGACAATTACCAATGGTCAATTCTCGGCGCTGGCCGAAATCAAATCCCATTGGCCACAATGGGTGCAGCAATGGGTTCGAATGTGCGTGTGGGCCTTGAGGATTCACTCTGGATTGAACCTGGCAAGATGGCATCATCGAATGCAGAGCAGGTCAGCAGGATTCGTGTCATCCTCGAAGCACTCAACCTCGAGGTCGCCACGCCTGACGAGGCCAGACAAATTCTGCAACTCAAAGGCCGTGATCAGGTCAATTTTTGAGGGCTGATTGTCTGTCGCTATGCAGACACTCGAATAAGAAAAGTGCCTTGTCGCGGCAGCTGGTAAGATACCGCTGCCGCAGCAACCAGCAGCACGCCGGAAGCACCAAACGCGATCCAGTGCGTACCAAACGTGTCATACCCCCAGCCTCCCAGCCAAGAGCTGACCGTCGCGCCTATCTGATGTGACAAGTAGGCCCAACCATACAAAACTCCAACCAACTTGACACCATAGATGTCAGCCAAAATGGCTGACGACAGCGCAATACTGCCGGCCCACACAATCCCACCAATGGAAGACGTCAAAAACAGTTCCCATTTTGTACCCACGATCAACAACATGAAAAAACCTAAGCCGCGGACCAAATAAATCACTGCCAACATGCTCGGCCGTGGCAGCACATCAGACAGCCGCCCCAGCACTAGCGTGCTGAAGATAGCCACCACACCAATCAAACCAATACCCATAGAGCTAGTCAGCGGATCAAAGCCGTGATCCATCAGCATGGGCATGCCATGCGTGCCCAAGAGATTCATGCTAAAGCCACAAGCAAATAGACCGAGACAAATCAACCAGAATGGCCAGCTTTTAATTGCCTGATAGAACGTCAAGCGCTCTACGCTCATGTGCATTGCATGCAGTTCAGAACGAGTCTTGGCGGCAGCAACCTGGTTGTCCAGCGTATCTGTGTGCGCTGGAGGATTGTCACGAACAACCCAAATGGCTATCGGGGTAGCAATTACCAAAAAGGCGATAGCGAACCAAAACAGCGTTGCCTGCCAACCAACGGTCTCGATGGCCAAAGTAAAGACTGGCGTCATGATAGCAATGCCCGCCATTGAACCCGTGGACAGGAAAAACAAAGCCATGCCGCGTTTGCGCGTAAACCACTTTGCAATCACCGGGGTAAGCGCAATCGGGCTCGTAAAGGCCAGGCCCACCGACAATAAAATCCCGAACGACATCATCAATGCCCAGGGTGTTGTTGCATAAATGGTCCAGAATGAAGACAACACCACAACAAACACACCAATCAACAAAACCGCGCGTGTCCCCCATCGTCCTACCAGATAGCCTGCTAATGGCATGGCGAGGCCGTAACACAGCATGCCAACCGCAATAATGGTAGAAAGCAGACTTCGACTAAATGCCAAGTCTTGTGTCATTGGCAAGAAAAACGGGCCGATGCCCAATCGCATGCCAACGGTCAACAACGTTAGAACCGTGGCACCGGCCACGATATTCCAGCCGTAGTACCAACGGGATTGATAGGGTCGCTGCATAGGTTCTGTTTTGATCTAATTTTTGACAGCCTAGGCGAATTTGCCGTCAGGCTGTTGGATATTAGGGCATCGGCACACTCACAAACATTGCGCTGAACAAAACATGGCCAAAACCGCCTCGTTTGGATCAAATGGATACTTCAGAGACGATCGCCTTACCCTTCGTCACGCGATCCCATCGACTTGTCACTGAGCCCTTTGGGCAAGGGAAATGACACGTGCTCTTGCAATCCGTCCATCGTTCGCACCGAAATTGCGCCAAGTTCTTTTAAACGGACAATCACTTCTTGCACCAGAACTTCAGGAGCCGATGCGCCAGCCGTAATACCAACATGCTGCTTGCTCACAAGCCATTGGGGATCAATCGAATTTGGACCGTCGATCAAGTAAGCCTCAACCCCTAGTCTAGTGGCGACCTCGCGCAAGCGATTTGAATTTGAACTGTTTGCACTGCCAACCACTAAAACCAAATCACACTGCTGACTCATCAGCTTGACTGCGTCCTGACGATTCTGAGTGGCATAGCAAATATCACTTTTCTTGGGCTCCTGAATCCCGGGGAACCTTTCACGCAATGCTTGGGCAACTGTTGCTGCATCGTCAACTGACAGCGTCGTCTGCGTCACAAATGCAAGTTTGGTCGGATCAGCCACTTGCAAAGACTGCACATCTTCGACCGTCTCCACTAGATACATGCCCTCACCAGACTGCCCAAGCGTACCCTCTACCTCAGGGTGCCCCTGATGACCAATCATGATGACCTCCAAACCAGCGGCTCTCATTTTGGCTACCTCAACGTGTACCTTTGTCACCAAGGGACAGGTCGCATCAAAGACCTGCAGACCCAGCGCCTTGGCATCTGACTGAACCTGCTTTGAAACGCCATGGGCAGAAAACACAACAATTGACCCAGTGGGTACTTCATCAAGCTCCTTGACGAATACCGCTCCTTTGGCACGCAAGTCTTGAACCACAAATTTGTTATGCACGATTTCATGACGAACATAAATCGGTGCACCATGGATCTGCAATGCACGCTCAACAATTTCGATTGCCCGATCTACCCCTGCACAAAACCCGCGCGGCTGCGCCAAAACGATATCAAGCCCCGCCATCAGATCACTCCCAACAAATCAATATCAATTCTAAGCGCACGTCCGGCCAAGGGATGATTGAAGTCGAACAAAGCGCCTTGATCATCAATTTCCTTCAATACGCCTGAATACTGACCTCCGTTTGGCGCTGTAAACGACACCAAATCACCCGGAGAAAACGCCTCATCCTCACCCGCATTCTCAGCCAGCATCTGACGACTGACCCGCTGCACCAATTCGGGGTTACGGTCCCCATATGCACGGTCGGCGGCCAAATGAATACTGAAACAATCCCCCTCGGTGCGCCCCAGTAACGCCTGCTCCATGCCAGGGGCCCATTGCCCGACACCGAGTTGCAAAGTGGCAGGCCGCCCATCAAACGTGTCAATAAAAATCGAGCCCGCCCCTGGCCCACTTTCAATCACGATTCGGTAGTGCAACGTTAAATAAGAGTCCTCTCGGACCGTGGGCAAATTTGTCATGGTTGGCTCATTGAGATCAAGGTTATGCGTCAAACTTAACTTCCAGCATTTTAAAGGTTGCCCCATGCATTTACGCGAAAGCCTGACACCAGATGAACGTCCGAGAGAAAGACTAGCCAAATTCGGTGCAAGAGCCTTAACCGATGCCGAATTAGTAGCCCTTTTGCTTGGCAGTGGCCGCAAAGGCTGCAACGCCATTGGCATGGCCAACGAATTGCTAGCCAGTTGTGGTGGTTTACGAGGCTTGCAGCGAAAATCTGTCAAGGATCTCAAAGCCCTCAAAGGCCTTGGCCCAGCCAGGGCAAGTTTACTGGCCGCCTGCTTTGAAATCGGGGAGCGAGCAAGCTTGTCCGAACTCGTTTCGGGCCAACCTGTGCGGCAACCCAAGCAGATTCATGACCACTGTCGCCGCTTGCTTTCAAACCGGCCAATTGAGCACTGCATTGCGTTGCTGCTAAACGCTCAGAATCAAATCTTGGCGTGCAAGCATGTGTCGAGAGGCACTCTGACGCAGACGTCAGTCTATCCACGCGAACTCGTCAAAATGGCGCTCGAACACCATGCAAGCGCGGTAATCCTGGCACACAATCACCCTTCCGGATTCGCCGAACCGAGCCCCGGCGATATCTCCATGACTCAGACACTCGGACAGGCATTGGCTCTGGTGGATGTATCGCTGCTTGACCACATCATTGTGGCCGGACCACGCACGATTTCACTGTTTGAACTTGGCTATATGGCAGGCTCACCGGTGGCGAGCCTGCCAGAGACCTGACAGCTTATGCGCGCTCGAAAATCGCGGCGATCCCCTGCCCGCCACCAATACACATGGTGACTAATGCATAACGACCACCGGTGCGATGCAACTCATGAATCGCCTTGACAGTGACAATGGCCCCGGTGGCGCCAATCGGATGGCCAAGCGAAATGCCACTGCCGTTCGGATTGACCTTCTCAGGGTCGAGTCCAAGCTCTTTGGTTACGGCGCATGCCTGGGCGGCAAAAGCTTCGTTCGCCTCAATCACATCAATCTGATCCAGCGTTAATCCAGCGCGCTTGAGCACCAGCTGTGAAGCCGGGACTGGTCCGATACCCATGATCTCCGGGTCAACGCCTGCATGCGCGTATGCCACGAGCTTTGCTAATGGCTTGGAACCAGAGGATTTCAGTGCCTCACCACTCATGAGAACAACTGCAGCCGCACCATCATTAATACCCGAGGCATTGCCCGCCGTAACTGTACCGTTTTCCTTCTGGAAAACAGCGCGCAATTTGGCCAAGCCCTCAAGGCTGATATCACGGCGAGGGTGCTCGTCCTTGTCGAACACAACATCGCCCTTGCGACCTTTGATGACAACAGGCACGATTTGGCCGTCAAAACGCCCCTCATCCTGTGCGCGAATAGCTCGCTTGTGTGACTCAACGGCCAATGCGTCTTGGTCATCGCGTGTGATACCGAACTTTTTGGCGACATTTTCTGCCGTAACACCCATGTGCATACGGCCAAACGGATCCGTTAAGGCTGCGACCATCATGTCGGTTACCTTGGTGTCGCCCATACGGGCACCGAACCGCATAGCCTCAGACAAGTAACCGCCGCGGCTCATGGCCTCAGCACCACCACCGACAGCCACTTCCGTATCACCCAGAAGAATTGACTGCGAGGCCGAGACGATGGCTTGCAAGCCTGAGCCACAGAGCCGGTTGACGTTAAAAGCCGCTGTGGTTTGCGGCAGGCCTGAATTGAGCGCAACCACACGCGAGAGATACATGTCGCGTGCCTCTGTATGAATCACATGGCCAAACGCCAAATGACCGACTTGATCAACCGGTGCCCCACTTTTTTCCAGGGCAGCCTTAACCACCGTGGTGCCAAGATCAATAGGAGGGACATCTTTTAATGACCCACCGAAATCACCCACTGCCGTCCTAACGGCCGCCGTCACCCATACTTCGCGCATGATTCGCTCCTTGTTAATAGTCTTCTAGGTCTTGCAATTTGCTGCTCACCCATTGATTTCAGTCAGGCGAGCGAGGTACTCTCACTATCAGTCGTGTGTAATAAAGTCCAGTTGCATTCTTACATTCACGACAGGATAACCTTTTCATGTCATAGTTTGATGACCATGACTCCATACTCAATTCTAGACCTTTCACCCATACCTGAGGGATCCACGCCCGGCCAAGCGCTCGCAAACTCCTTGAGCCTAGCTCAACACGCCGATAACTTCGGTTATAAGCGCTACTGGCTGGCCGAACACCACAACATGACTGGCAACGCCAGCTCCGCGACCGCCGTGGTCATTGGTCACGTCGCTGCCGGGACCAAACGAATACGAGTGGGCTCCGGTGGCGTCATGTTGCCAAACCATGCGCCGTTAGTGATTGCGGAACAGTTTGGCACGCTGGCCTGTCTGTACCCTGACAGAATTGATCTTGGAGTTGGGCGCGCTCCAGGGACCGACCCCCTGACAGCTCGCGCACTGCGTCGCGACCTGCAAGACACTGGCGAGGGATTTCCGCAAGACGTACTGGAACTACAAGGATATCTTAGTAGACAGGCTGATCAGCACCCAGTCAAAGCAGTGCCAGGCATGGGCACGGAAGTACCGATCTGGATTCTCGGTTCTAGCCTTTATGGGGCGCAACTAGCAGCGCATCTGGGGTTGCCCTACGCATTTGCTTCGCACTTTGCACCGAGCGACCTTTTCGATGCGTTGGCGGTCTACAGGCAAACGTTCAGACCGTCCGCACACCTTGTTAGTCCCTACGCAATGGTGTTGGTGAACGTCATTGCTGCAGCCACTGACGCTGAAGCCAGGTACCTGTTTACCTCAGTTCAGCAGCACTTTGTTCGTATGCGCCGAAACACTCGAGGCCAATTGCCGCCTCCAATCGCCAATATCGACGAGTTCTGGAATGAGTCTGAGCGGTATTTCGCCTCGCAAATGCTCACCTGTTCAGTGGTCGGTGGGCCAGACACGGTCAAAGCAGGCCTTCACCAGCTACTGATGAAGACCCAAGCCGACGAACTCATGTTCGCCGGTCAGATTTTTGATCATCAAGCCAGACTTGAGTCATTTGAGATTGCCGCAAAGGCCA
The DNA here is from genome assembly GCA_021208885.1 of Burkholderiaceae bacterium. GTDB lineage: Bacteria > Pseudomonadota > Gammaproteobacteria > Burkholderiales > Burkholderiaceae_B > Algicoccus. The sequence continues at coordinate 173,328 of JAJOJF010000037.1, read as the reverse complement.
TGATGTCAATCGCTGACATGCCGGCAAGCTCGCGAACAGAGGCAGCTGCAATTCAACCCTGAGCACCGTACATGTAGCCTCGACGCCACGGGTACGCTAAGTCGTTGGGGTTATCGAGCTCGTCGGCGCGTCCCGATTGTGGCAAGTGCGCACCGAGAACTTGATAAAGGGCAATCCAGCCGTTTTCAAAACCGGCCGCACACCCAGCCAAATAGAGGCGGTAAGCTCTGAGCGCTTTTTGTCCGCGATCTGAGCTCAATATTGCTTTTGCCTTGTCGAGATTTGCTTCAAGCGCATCACTCCATGCCCATAGCGTTCTGGCATAGTGCGGGCGCAGGTTTTCAACGTCAACCGATTCCAAACCACCGTTAGCCATGTGAGTCAGGACATGCCCGATATGCACCAACTCACCGCCAGGGAAAATGTACTTCTCGATAAAGTCACCCATTCCGTGCCCAAGCTGTGCGTTATCAACACCACCGGCAGTAATGCCATGATTCATCACGAGACCACCGGGTGCAAGCAACTCTCTTAGCCGGGTGAAGTAGTTGTTTAACTGAGCTCGTCCAACGTGCTCGAACATGCCCACTGAAGCGATCTTGTCAAACGGTTTGGTCGTATCGAGCTTACGGTAATCGAGCAACTCCATGCGGACCCGGCCAGACAAGCCCTTTTGTTCGATGAGTTTATTAACGTAGGCGTGTTGATTTTTAGACAATGTAATGCCCGTGGCATCTACGCCGTAGTTTTCTGCTGCCCAAAGCAACAGCCCACCCCACCCTGCACCGATATCGACAAACCTTTCGCCTGCCTTGAGCTTTAGCTTGCGGCAAATATGATCAAGCTTGGCCTCTTGCGCCTGAGCCAACGACATATCCGCGTCGCGGTAGTAGGCGCAGGAATAGACCCGTCTGGGATCCAGCCAAAGCCCGTAAAAGTCATCGGATAAGTCATAGTGAAATTCAATCTGCTTGGCATCACGCTCAATGGAGTGACGCCAAACAGACATCAGGCGCCCTATTAACGCTGTGAAAGTCCCCTGCTGAGCTGCCTCAACCGGGTTGCCGGGCAACAACGCGGTGGCCGCGGCCATCAAGTCGCGCATGGGACTGTTAATCTCCACACGCCCTTCGACGTAATCCTCCCCCACCTTGCCGATGTCACCGGTGGCGAGATTTTTTAAGGCGGCATTCGTTTTCGCAATAAATTCAACCTGGGAATCTTTGGAACCGAGCCACTGACCATCAGGCATTTGCAATCTGACGGCGACGGGCATGGCTGCAAGTTTCTTCTCGACAATGCTGGCCAACGGGTTCAAATCCGTTTCTCCTTCTCGGGTTGATCGACCTTGACGAATTTATCGGATTTTACGATTCGAGGGAACCGACTGATGCAACTAAACCACCCTTGAGCACAAATCGAGCCACCTGACTTGCCAAGCACTGCGAATCCGGGCTATCATTGCGTGTTTAGGACTGAACCGGCAGGCTTTATTGCCTGCGCTGAAGAATAAGGTGCGATCATGGCACGTGTATGCCAAGTAACTGGAAAAAGCCCGATGTCGGGCAACAACGTCTCTCACGCCAACAACAAAACCAAGCGTCGTTTTTTGCCAAATCTGCAATATCGCCGTTTCTGGGTTGAGAGTGAAAATCGCTGGGTTCGCCTTCGCGTTAGCGCCAATGCGCTTCGCACGATTGACAAGGTGGGTATCGATTCAGTTCTAGCGGACCTTCGCGCCCGCGGCGAAGCGGTTTAACCCTAGCTTAATCAGGATACGGAGATCACGACATGGCCAAGGGCATTCGCGAAAAAATCAAGCTGGAGTCGACCGCTGGCACGGGTCACTTCTACACCACCACCAAGAACAAGCGCAACACGCCTGACAAAATGATCATCAAAAAGTTTGATCCCGTCGCGCGCAAGCACGTTGAGTATAAAGAGACCAAGCTGAAATAAGCTACAGTCAACTCGGCAGGCGAACTCGCTAGAGTTCAAGCCGGCAGCCTCACCTGCAGCCTTTAGAACCCCGCCTGATTCTCATCGCGGGGTTTTTTAATTTCAGCGAACCCACCGATTCTTGGTGTCACGCGATTCTATAATGGCTTGGCATCTGAACCGCTCCCAATTACTCGAAACACAGGCAAAGAAGATTCATGCAGGAACGCTACCAACCCAACGACGTTGAAATCACGGCGCAAGCCGCCTGGAACGCCCAAAACGCCTACGCTGTCTCAGAAGACGCAACCGATCCTCAGGGCAATCCAAAACCCAAGTTTTACGCCTGTTCTATGCTGCCCTACCCTAGCGGCAAGTTACACATGGGCCATGTACGCAACTACACCATCAATGACATGATGGCCCGGCAATTACGCATGAAGGGCTACAACGTATTGATGCCCATGGGATGGGATGCTTTTGGAATGCCCGCGGAAAATGCTGCCATTAAGTCCAAAGTCCCACCAGCGAAGTGGACCTACGACAACATCGCGTACATGAAAAAGCAGATGCAATCCATGGGCCTGGCAATTGACTGGTCGCGTGAGATGTGCGCTTGCGATCCGAAATACTACAAATGGAACCAGTGGCTGTTCCTGAAAATGCTCGAAAAAGGCATTGCTTATCGAAAAACTCAAGTAGTTAACTGGGATCCGGTCGACAACACCGTTCTTGCCAACGAGCAAGTCATTGACGGCAAGGGCTGGCGCTCGGGAGCGCCAGTAGAAAAGCGCGAAATCCCTGGTTATTACCTGCGCATTACCGATTACGCTGAAGAACTGTTGTCGCAAGTCAGAGACAAGCTGGATGGTTGGCCAGATCGCGTGCGTGCCATGCAGGAAAACTGGATCGGCAAAAGCGAGGGCGTTCGGTTTGCATTTAGTCATGACGTTCGTGACGCTGATGGCCTCTTGATACAAGACGGCCAGATGTTTGTCTTTACTACCCGGGCTGACACCATCATGGGAGTCACGTTTTGTGCGGTAGCCCCCGAACACCCCCTGGCCTCTCATGCCGCAGCATCCAACCCTGAGCTAGCGGGGTTTATTGAGCGATGCCAGCAAGGTGGACAGACCGAAGCAGAAATCGCCACCCGTGAAAAAGAAGGCTTCGACACCGGATTGACGGTTAAACATCCGTTGACCGGCCAGGACGTGCCACTATGGGTGGGCAACTACGTGCTCATGAGTTACGGAGGGGGAGCCGTCATGGGTGTGCCAGCCCATGACGAGCGGGATTTTGCCTTTGCGCTGAAATATGGATTGCCAATCAAACAAGTCGTGCAGGTCGGCAAACATGCGTTCGATGACCAGCAATGGCAAGAGTGGTATGCCGACAAACAAGCCGGCGTCCTGGTCAATTCTGGCGAGTTTGATGGTCTTTCCTCGACCCAGGCGATTGCCACCATCGCCGAGCGGTTGCAATCCATGGGCATTGGCGAACGTCAAACCACATGGCGACTTCGTGACTGGGGCATTTCGCGTCAGCGCTACTGGGGCACTCCCATCCCGATTATTCACTGCGACGATTGCGGACCCGTACCAGTGCCCGAAACCGATCTGCCAGTGGTGTTGCCAGAAGATCTGATCCCTGACGGGTCAGGCAACCCGCTAGCCAAACACGAGGGCTTTTTGTCGTGCCACTGCCCAAAGTGCAACAAGCCAGCCAGACGCGAGACCGACACCATGGACACCTTCGTGGACTCGTCTTGGTATTTCATGCGATACACCTCGCCGGGCAACGATCAAGCCATGGTCGATGCACGCAACGACTACTGGATGCCAATGGACCAGTACATCGGCGGCATCGAACATGCTGTATTGCATCTGCTCTACGCTCGATTCTGGACCAAAGTCATGCGAGACCTTGGGTTGGTGAAGTTTGACGAGCCATTTACCCGTCTACTGACACAAGGCATGGTGCTCAACCACATCTATTTTGAAAAGAATGAGCGTGGTGGCATCGAATACTTCTGGCCTGATGAAGTCGACAACACCTACGATGCAAAGGGTGCCATTGTCGGTGCACGCTTAAAGGCAGATGGGCGTCAGATTCAGTATGGTGGCGTGGGCACCATGTCAAAGTCCAAAAACAATGGTGTTGATCCACAGTCCCTTATTGAAAACCAAGGCGCCGACACAGCCCGTTTGTTTGTGATGTTCACAAGCCCGCCCGAGCAAACCCTTGAATGGTCTGATTCCGGTGTCGATGGTTCACTGAGATTTTTACGACGCCTTTGGACTAGCGCATATAACCATCGCGAACTCATCAAAACTGGACTTGCACAAAAGCAAGCTCTTGGCTGGTCAAGTGCCGATGAAGCTGTAGCCGAATTACGACGGACCATCCACGGTTTGCTCAAGCAAGCTGACTACGACTACGATCGCATCCAATACAACACAGTTGTATCGGCCTGCATGAAAATGCTCAACGCCATTGATGAAGCCAAACTCGCCGCAACCAATGCCATGGCTGCGCAAGCCTTGGCAGAAGTTTTCAGCATTCTCTTGCGTGTACTCTACCCGGTTGTACCGCACATTACATGGCAACTGTGGCGTGAATTGTCATTTGCTGACACCCATGGCGATTTGCTCGATGCGAGCTGGCCGAGTGTCGATGAGCAGGCGCTCAAGGCTGATATGCTTGAGCTCGTGTTGCAAGTCAATGGCAAAGTGCGTGGCTCTCTGGTTGTAGCTGCCGATGCTGACAAGTCAACAATCGAAAACCAAGCGAGTTCGCACGATGCCGTCCAAAAGCACCTTGATGGCCGAGCACTCAAACGTGTCATCATCGTGCCTGGCAAGCTTGTCAATGTGGTTGGCTAGACAATGAGCCAGACAACAATCTCTTAAAGGAAGACCGCCATGCAATTAACGTGCAGCCTGAGCACCGACAGCAAAACACCGAAAACAGCAAGCCGGGGTTGGTGGTTGCTGTTGCTTGCCACGCTGGCGTTGACCCTGACAGCTTGTGGATTCCGAATGCAGGGAACGACTCCCTTGCCATTTAAGTCCCTGCTCATGAAGGTCCCGGAAAACACGGCGTTTGGAGCAGACCTGCGGCGAGCGATCAAAGCGGCATCGCCAAACACAGCACTCTTAGAATCGGCAAGCTCCTCCTATGACGCCGCCCTGCAGCAAATTTCGACATCGCGCACGGCCCGGGAAGTGTCGCTAAATGCCCAGGGTCGCGTAGAGGAGTATGAGTTGACTTTGACCTACACCTTCAACTTGGTCACTGCCAACGGCGAGGTTATTCTGCCTAACACCACATTACGAGCGGTACGCAATATGCCATTTGACGATCGCGTTGTGCAAGCCAAAGAAGGCGAGCAAGCAACGTTATTTAACCAAATGCAGTCAAGCCTGGTCTCGCGCATTGTTCGCCAAATCAGTGCCCCTGATGTGGCGGAACGTTACGCCGAGCTAAAAGCCAACGGCAACTAGAGGGAACATCGCGTGCATGCGCTCACTGCCAATCAGCCTTTGCCAGCACTTGTTGTTATAACGGGCAATGAACCGCTGCTAGTACTCGAAGCAGGCGATGCCCTCAGAGAACGGGCTCGCGAAGAGGGCTTTACCGAGCAGCACCGCTTTGTGATGGATGCGCGCAGCGACTGGCAGGCCGCTCTAAGCTCAGGCAGCAGCGGCTCGCTGTTTGGTGATCGCCAAATGGTGGAGATATCGCTGCCTGGCGGCAAGCCTGGCAAGGCTGGCGCCAGCGCGATTGAAGCGCTAGCCAGTCAATGCGCAGGCCAACTCGCTGGTGATGTTTTAACGGTCGTCAAACTCCCGGGCCTGGACCGCACAACACGCGAAACCACTTGGGCTAGAGCCTTGTTTCAAGGGGGCATGGTCATTGAGCTTCGGGACATCAGCCGAGCTGAACTGCCTGACTGGATCGCCCAAAGGCTGGCACTGCAACAGCAGCATATGAAGCCCGAGTCACTGCAGTGGCTAGCTGACCGCGTAGAGGGAAATTTGTTGGCTGCGCATCAGGAGATCCTGAAACTAGGCTTGCTGCATCAGCCTGGCGAAGTCACCATTGAACAGTGTCAAGCTGCCGTGTTGAATGTGGCTCGCTACGATGTCTTTGCCTTGCGAGATGCAATGCTCGACGGCGATGCCAGGCGGATGCTCAATGTGCTCTGGGGACTAAAAGCCGAGGGCGAGGCCCCGCCGCTCGTTCTATGGGCGATGGGTGAAGAGATTCGCACGCTTGATCGAATCAGCCAAGCTGTTCGTCGCGGCCAACCGATGGCGGCAGCCATGAAAGCGCAACGACTGTTTGGAGTTCGGGAGCAGCGTGCTCGCGCAGCACTAAACCGGGTCAGCGCTGCACGTTGGCAACGTGCTGTAACCCATGCGCATGAAGTGGACCGTATCATCAAAGGCCTTTCTGTGACCGGACGCCTGACAGATGCTTGGCATGAACTGGCAAGGCTTGGCATGAGCATTGCAGCAAGCCGCTCAGGCTAAACTGTCAGCACTCCTTCATACAAGCTTTGCACGTTTGCCTCATGGCCTTTGCTACAAAACACAACAATCATGACTGATCTAGCCCAAACCCTCAATGACATTGGCAAGCGTGCCAAAGCGGCAGCCCGTGACTTGGCCCGTGCAACCGACACAGAAAAATCCAAAGCCCTGCTTGCCATTGCCACGAAACTTGATGACTCTCATGCGACACTAATCGAGGCAAACCAAAGAGACTTGGATGCAGCTCGCGAGCGTGGCCTGGCCGACGCCATGATGGATCGGCTCAAACTGTCCGCCAAATCTCTGGCAACCATGACTGAAGGCTTGCGCCAAATCGCTGCGCTACCTGACCCGGTAGGCAGCCTGAGCAATACAACGGTTCGCCCCAACGGCATGCGTGTTTCACAGATGCGAGTCCCACTAGGGGTGATCGGCATTATTTATGAGTCACGGCCCAATGTAACGATTGATGCTGCGGCACTTTGCCTGAAATCTGGCAATGCGTGCATTTTGCGAGGCGGCAGCGAAGCGTTTCACAGCAACGTGGCACTTGCTGACATCTTGCGTGAAGCACTCTCAGAAACGACACTGCCCGCTGATGCTGTGCAATTGATCCAGACAACCGATCGTGATGCAGTCGGATATCTCGTGAAGATGACTGATTACGTCGACGTGATCGTCCCGCGCGGTGGCAAAAGCCTGATTCGACGGTTGCAGGATGAAGCTCGCGTGCCTTTAATCAAGCACCTTGACGGCAATTGCCACGTTTATGTTGACGCACACGCTGACTTAGATCGCGCCCTCTCAATTGCCATCAACGCAAAGACCTATCGCTACGGCATCTGTGGGGCGATGGAGACGCTATTGGTTCACGCAGAGGTGGCCGATAAGTTTTTACCGAAACTTGAGGCTGAAATGAGCCGGCATGGTGTTGAGTTGCGTGGCTGCGAAAAGTCGCGCAACATCTGCCCGGCCATGAAACCGGCCACTGACGCTGACTGGGCTGAGGAATATCTGGCGCCCGTGCTCGCTGTTCGTGTGGTCAACTCAATCGAACAAGCCATGGATCATATCGCAACCTGGGGGTCGGGCCATACCGATGCCATCGTCACTCAGGACATTGATGCTGCCAACCGGTTCGAGCGAGAAGTGGACTCAAGCTCCGTATATGTCAATCTGCCAACCTGTTTTGCGGATGGGTTTGAGTATGGTCTGGGTGCCGAGATCGGCATTTCAACCAATCGCTTGCACGCTCGAGGCCCCGTTGGGCTTGAAGGCCTGACCACCCAGAAGTGGGTATTGCATGGCGAGGGGCAAACTCGCGGGTAAAACCGTAAAGTTCAAAGCTACATCAAAACCAAAGAAACACAGAAATAAAGAAACAAAGGAACGCCAGTCATGAGATTGTTTTGGGTTGCCACATTGTCTGCCGTGCTGATTGCCCTACTCGTCTATGTACTGCTGTTGTCACCGGTCGCTTTGCTGTGGGTTAAGACCTTTCACATCCTGTTTATGGCATCCTGGTTTGCTGGACTTTTTTATCTGCCTCGTATCTACGTCAATCTTGCTCAGGCGACAGATCCCGCTGTTAAAGAGACCTTGATTGGCATGAGTCACCGCCTCTATCGATTCATGACCATTCTGGCCTTTCCGGCAGTCGGTTTCGGGTTGTGGCTTTATCTCTACTACGGCATAGGTATGGGTCCAGGCAATGGCTGGATGCACGTCAAGCTGTTTCTGGTCGGCCTGATCATCGTCTATCACCTTGTATGCAAGCAGCACCTAAAACTCTTCGAGCAGGAACGCAACCCACATTCGCATGTGTTTTATCGGTGGTTCAATGAAATCCCGGTGGTACTGATGCTGGCCATCATTGCCTTGGTTGTCCTCAAACCCTTCTGAACGACTTCGATGACAGACTCCTCTGGGCACAAGCCCGGCAAAATAACCCTCAAACAGCGCCCGATTACAGATGAGGGCCAAGGCCAGCGCACCAAGCCCGAGAGCACTAAAACGGGCGCGCGCGCGCATCAACGCACTCGCCTTCAAACCCAACAACGAAGAGCCGCGCCAAGCCCAGCCCAGAAAGCACCAGCAGCCAATGCCAGACCGTCCGAGCGTCGTCGAACACCTAAACCGCAGCCCTCTCAGACTTATGTGCCCAAGGACAGTCCCGAAGCAAGCGAAACATTCCGGATGTTTGCCTCGTGCCCCAAGGGACTTGAGCAAGCCCTGAGCGATGAACTAACGCAGCTTGGCCTGCGAGAGGTTCGGGCAGCCGCCGCCGGGTGCAGCTTTCGTGGTAACTGGCAGGATGTCTGGCGGGCCAACCTACACAGCCGACTGGCAACGCGAATTTTGGTGCAGTTAGCGCATGCCAAGGTCGCTAATGAGGATGAGCTTCGGGCGCTGGCCTTAAGCGTTAACTGGGAACGCTGGCTTGGCCCAGAAAAAACCCTGCGCGTGGACACCTCAGCCATTCGTAGTCCCATGCAGAGCCTGCAGTACTGCAACTTGCTCGTCAAAGACAGTATCTGCGACCGGCTGCGCGACAAAGAAGGCGCTCGACCTTCTATCGACACGGTTCGCCCAGATGCACGCGTTCACACTTTTCTGGCTCACGACAGTGCCACACTCTACCTCGACACCTCGGGTGAGTCACTCTTTAAGCGCGGCTGGCGGCTAGACAAGGCAGAGGCACCCATACGAGAAAACTTGGCCGCAGGACTGCTGGCACTTAGTGGCTGGCACCCTGATCAACCTCTGCTTGATCCATTTTGTGGCAGTGGCACCATTTTGATCGAAGCCGCATGGATAGCGCTCAAGATTCCACCGGGTATCAATCGACCATTTGCATTTGAACGGCTGCGCACTCACGACGCCCCTGCATGGCAAGACATGCGACGCGCAGCTACAGAGTCTGTCTTGACTGACTTGCCCGCCCCGATCATGGGCTGCGACATCTCGCCTCAAGCCATCGATGCAGCCCGCCTGAATATGCAACGCGCTGGACTTAAACCCGGCACCATTGAATGGCAAGTTGGTGACGCCAGATCGCTCGTACCATCAAAACCAAACGGCATGATTGTGACGAATCCTCCCTACGGGGAACGCTTGGCGATCGAATCCGATTTAATGCAATCCTGGGCATCTGGCCTGAAACAGCATTTTGCGGGCTGGCAAGTCAACGTCATCAGCGCCGATCACAGTTTGCCCGGTGCCATGCGTTTGAAGCCCAAACGACGCGTGCCGCTTTACAACGGCGCACTTGACTGTCGACTCTTCATCTTCGAGATGGTTAGTGCTCAATATGGTCGCAAAGACAATTAGCCAACGAAACACTGCAAAAAAAACAACACATCACATTTAATTAGGATTAACCAATCGAAATTAATTTTGTCATAGCTTAGGGATTTCCCTATAATTAGGGTATTCCCTAGACTTGAACGATTGGAGTTCCAGATGAACCAGCAATTTCAGGAAATTACTCGCATGACCGAAGGTCTTGATCGCGCCTTGCTTGAGCATGAATTGCGTGCCATGGCTCAGCGAGCCGCGGCTCAAGCATTTGCCCGTGGCATGCGTCGTGTGATCGCTAAGATTCGGTCGGTTGCTACCCGCTCACGTGCAGCCAACGCTTCAGGTTTGCGCTCGGCCTGAGTCACCTAGTCTTGCGCGGGGTTGCCCTGCAAAGTTCATGACAATGGCGGATAATGCCGGACATGTCACTCGAACTTGATGCCAACAACCCCGCTGTGTCGGTCACCGACATGCCCAACGCCTCTCGTGGCAAGCGTTTTGCTGCAATGATGTACGAAGGGGTACTGTTGTTTGGCGTGGTATTTACTGCTGACTACCTATTCGACACTCTCACACAAAGCAAGCACGCCCTGATGTTTAGGCCAGGTCGGCAGTTCTGGCTCTTTCTTGCCATTGGCGCTTATTTTTTGCTGTGCTGGCATCGTGGCGGTCAAACGCTGCCTATGCGAGCTTGGCACATCAAGCTAGTGGGAGCCAATGGTCAACGCCCTTCCCTCAAACAGTTACTCGTTCGGTATTTGCTGATGTGGCCAGTGCCGCTGGTCGGCATGGCGTTGATTTACGCACTGGTGTCGGTCACAGGGTGGCCAGCCATCTACACCTTCGCCATCGTGACACCCTTTCTGGTTTTTATACCAAGCTGGTTTGCCGCTGACGGGCAATTTCTGCATGACAGGCTAGCTGGCACCCGAATCGTAGACATTCCAGAGCATCTGCGACATGCTGCAAAGCACAAAAAATAAGTCTTGCCACTTGCCAACTGCGATAGAGTCGGCGATGCTTTACGCTTTGTCACAAATCTAAAACGGCACTAGACCGATGGTGGAGTCATACCCCGAGCTTTACGAGGCGTTTCGCTGGCACGTGCCAAAGGATTTCAATTTGGCACGTGCTTGCTGTTTCCAGTGGTCTAGCCTACCTGGCTATGAACAACGCCCTGCCCTAATTTATGAGAGCCGTCTTGGTCACACCGAGATGACTAGCTTCGCCGAGCTTGGGGCTGTCAGTTCTCAACTGGCTAATGGGCTGATCAGGCTGGGCGTGATCCCAGGTGACCGGGTTGTCGTTATGCTGTCCAACCCGAGTGACACATTGACCGCTTTGCTCGCTTGCTGGGCAATACGCGCTGTAGCTGTGCCTATGAAGCCCGGCAGCAGTGCCGAGGTGTTGTTGCCACACATCAAGCAGGCTCGCAGTCAAGTAGCCTTGATTGATGCCTGCAACCAAGGCGAAGCTCTGGCCGCCATTGCACGCTGTCCGCGTATCAAACACATCGTTGGTATCGATGTCTACGATGGACGAGTGATGAGCTGGCGAGGTTTGATCGCTCGGCAGCCAACTTTGTTTGCGCCGACTCAGTCTGTGCCGTCTGATCCAGCGGTGATGGTGTGGCCTGAACACCCTAGCCCTGATTTGGCACCCCAAGCGGCCATGGTGCTGGCTCATCAAAGCCTAATTGGTCAGTTACCAGGTTTCGTGATGGCTGCCAACTGGTTTCCCGAGAACGCAAAGCAACTGCTCACCACACTGAAGCCTTGGGATGAATCGGGCCTTATGGCAGCCATATTGCCTGCACTTTACTTCGGCCACACGGTCGTGCTTGCTAACCGACTTCCTAACGCCAGTAATTTGCCCAGGCACATTACCCACATTGTGACCACTGGAAAGCATTTGATCGAAACCATCAAAAGCGATCCCAACACAAGCACCAGAGGCACCGCGCTGGCGGCATTGACTGTGTTGGACCACACCTTGGCCAGTCAATGGCGTGTGCACGCGTCTAACTTGTACGGGACCGAGGTTAATTTGGCAACCTTTGTCAGCGGATGCGGCTTACTGATCGCCCAAAGCCAACGCAAATGGCCAGAACCCGCCGATAGCTGTGGGCACTTGGTGCCTGGCCATAAGGCTCGACTGCTTGAGCGTGGCTCAGGCTCTGCGGCGAGCACAGACGTGCGCGAGCTCGAGGTCTCTCGAGTTGACATCGCAGGTCAAACCGATCCAGCCCAGTTTATCCAAGCTTGGCCGGTGAAAGACCAACTGGACTTAAGCGCAGAACTGCCTACCTGGTGGCGCACAGGTCTGTCGGCACAAACGCTGCCAGAAGGTCATTGGCGTGTACTTGGCCATGCCGAAGAGTGGCAAATGATCGCCGGCAAGGCACTTAACCTGTGGCAGCTTGAGCAAACGGCACTGACGCATCCAGAAATAAGGTGGGCCGAGGCTGCATTTATTCCCTGCCGCAAGTCCCAACCAGAAGAGCTCGAGATTTGGATGCTACTAGACGCAGGCACAGGGGATGACCACACGCTCAAACCATGGCGACAAACACTGCGCACGGACATCATCAACCGTATACTGACATCAACCGGATTAGACGCGGATGCTGTCAAGTTTCGTGTTGGCTTGGTTGACCGGAATAAAGTGCAAAGTGAAAGCTTGCGCGCGCCGTGGCATATGCGAGCATATCAAGCACTCGTTGACTTTTTATAGCACCCAACCTGGTCACACTCATTATCAAAAATAACTCCCGTAACTCATATGCCTATCTATCAATTAGACGGACTTACCCCGCAAATCGATCCGCTAGCCTACGTGCACGAGTCAGCTGTCATTATTGGCGATGTTCGCATCGGTCCGAATGCAAGCATATGGCCTAACGCCAGCATACGCGGTGACAACATTCGAATCGAAATCAAGGCTGGATCCAACGTTCAGGAGGGCTGTGTCTTGCACGTTGACCCGGACACGCCCTTGACGATTCATGAGAATGTAACTGTCGGTCATCAAGCCATGCTGCACGGTTGCACCATCCACAGCGGCACGTTAATTGGCATGCAAGCCATTATCCTGAACAACGCAGTGATCGGTAAAAACTGCCTGATTGGCGCGGGAGCCATTGTCCCAGAGGGTCGTGAGATCCCTGACGGCAGCCTCGTTATCGGTGTTGGCAAAGTGGCGAGAACTCTCTCTGAAGAGGAGATCGCCAACTTGCACGCCAATAATAAGAACTATCAAGAGCGTGCCCAACACTACGCCAAATCATTGAAACGGATTGGTTGATGAGCAAGCAGGACTGTCTGAATAAGTTTTTGCTGCAAGACCGAAGCGCGCGCGTTATATCAGTACAGCTCGACAGTGTCTGGCAGACAGCACAAGCCAACCAACCCGGGTCAGAGGCGATTCGAAGCCTGCTCGGTGAACTAATGGCAGCCGCTGTCATGTTAAGCGCCAATCTCAAGTTTGATGGCTCTTTGTTGCTGCAGCTGCAAGGCAACGGCGTGGTCAAGCTGATCGTTGTCGAATGCCGGCAGGACTTGAGCATAAGAGCAACCATCAAACTGAACCATGAACCGCACGCGAACGAGTCTGGCCTGCAAGCACTTCTGAACGCAGATGGACAAGGGCGATTCTCGGTGATTTTGAATCCTCCTCGTGACACGCCTGGCCGCCAGCCATATCAGGGTATCGTGCCGTTGACTTCAAACACCGTTGCCGAGGTGCTGCAAGACTACATGCTGCAGTCTGAACAACTGCAAACCAGAATATGGTTGGCAACCAGTGATAAACGACTCGGCGGCTTGTTGTTACAGCGAATGCCACATGACGGCGGCCACACGACGGCATCAGCCGAATCGCACAGCGATTCGTGGGGTCACGCTAATGCATTGTGCGACACCATCGACTCCAACGAGTTAGTGCAACTCGATAGTGACACCTTGCTTCACCGTCTTTTCTGGGAGACCCCGGTTATTGGCCTGGAGTCCGCAAGCGTGACTTGGCGCTGCGGGTGCAACCGCGAGCGGGTTGCAGCCATGTTACGAAGTCTGGGCAAGCAGGAGGTCGAAGATATCGTTGCTGAGCAAGGCCAGGTCGAAGTCACGTGTGAGTTTTGTGCAACGCCTTATCGGTTTGACGCAGTAGACGCCGAGGCGCTTTTCAAGGCTGTCAGTGCACACAACACTGATCAATTGCACTAACGGTCGCTAATGCAGTAGCGTATTTCTACGACTATCGCTTGTTCGCAAAGTTCGGCATGATGCCCGCATGCCGAACCAAACACACCAGACCCGTTCCTCGCGACATGTCTTACAGGGCTCTTCGCGAGGCAGTGCGATGTTGCAATGGTGCATCGCAGCCATACCCCTGCTGCTGCTTGGCTCCATAACGATAGAGCTGAGTCATTGGCACACAACACGCCAGAGACTTACACTTGCCATGCAGCGCGCGGTTGACGATACCGCATTGACAGGCGGCTCCACAGATGCGTTAAGACAGCACTTACAACGCCATCTGCCCGATGGTTTGCGCGTGCCCGTCACGGCGTGCGTCACCGATCCGGTCAACAACCTTATTGCCGACTTCAGGGACAAGCAATTAAGCATGAGGTTAGGCAAACCAGTAATCCGGCACGATCATGTCGCTGCGCAGCACCGGGAGGCAGTGGCCCGTGGCTATCCAAATGGTCGTGGACCGCGCAGCCACAAAACCATCTTCCAAGCCAATCAACTCAACGTTCACGCCACTTTCCGTTACCGAGCGCTAAGCCCTTGGGTGCGTAGACTCATTGATCCAGTCATGATCCGCCTTGAGCATCAAGCCATCATGCAAAGCCATCGGCAGCGACTCAGCACAGCTTGCGTGAAACTCAATTAGACGTGGTCGAACTCGTCGGCGGTGAGCCGCTGTTACTTGAACCCTGGGAAGGCAGTATTTGAATAAAGACCTCTTGTTCCTGCATCAGACCCAATTCGCGACGCGCACGCTCCTCGCTTGCTTGCGTGCCTGAACGCAAGTCTTCAACTTCGGCTTCCATCGCCTGATTGCGGGCTTTAAGACCTTCGTTAGTGCTTTGCTGTTGAGCGACTTTAGACTGCAGATCCCAGACAGCCAGCCATCCGCCTTGCCCAAACCACAAGGGGTACTGGATCAATACAAACAACACCAGCAGCGTCAGAAATATGAGCCGCATGGCGTGACTCTGCCTTAGCGCAGGTTATAGAATGCGTCGCGGCCAGGATAACTGGCCACTTCCGCAAGCTCTTCCTCAATGCGCAAGAGCTGGTTGTATTTGGCCATGCGATCAGATCGAGACATAGACCCTGTCTTGATTTGCATGGCATTGGTAGCAACCGCAATGTCAGCAATGGTCGAGTCTTCGGTTTCACCCGAGCGATGCGACACAACGGCGGTGTAGCCGGCACGTTTGGCCATCTCGATGGCTGCAAACGTTTCGGTCAACGTACCGATCTGGTTGATCTTGATGAGGATCGAGTTGGCGATGTTTTGATCAATACCCTGCTTCAAAATCTTGGTATTGGTCACAAACAAATCGTCACCCACGAGCTGCACTTTCTTGCCAAGCAAGTCGGTCAGGATCTTCCAGCCTTCCCAATCGTTTTCTGACATACCATCTTCAATCGAAATAATAGGGTACTTATCACACCAGGTAGCCAGCAGGTTGGCGAAATCGGTCGATGACAGCGTCAAATTGCCCTCGCCAGCCAAGTGGTACTTTCCGTCACGATAAAACTCTGAAGCGGCACAATCAAGTCCAAGTGCAATTTGCGTGCCAGGCTCGTAACCCGCATTTTGAATGGCGCGAAGAATAAGTTCAATGGCTGCCTCATGGTTGGCAACGTTTGGCGCAAAACCACCCTCATCACCCACCGCTGTGGACATGCCCTGCGCATCGATGAGTTTTTTCAGTGCGTGAAAGGTCTCGGCGCCCATCCGAATGGCCTCGCGAAACGATGGCGCTCCAATCGGCAGGATCATAAATTCCTGCAGGTCAAGCGTGTTGTTGGCATGGGCACCGCCGTTAATCACGTTCATCATGGGCACCGGCATGGCCATTGGGCCACTGCCCCCAAAATACCTATACAGCGACAAGCCAGATTCTTCGGCTGCAGCACGGGCAACGGCCATGCTCACCGCCAGAATCGCGTTGGCACCCAATCGAGATTTGCTATCGGTGCCATCAAGCTCGATCATCGTGCGATCAATAAAACTCTGCTCTTGGGCATCAAGGCCCATCAAGGCTTCAGCAATTTCTGTATTGATGTTTTGCACGGCATTGAGCACACCTTTGCCCAGGAACCGCCCTTTATCACCATCACGCAATTCAATCGCTTCGCGCTCACCAGTCGATGCACCAGACGGTACAGAGGCACGACCCATGGCGCCAGACTCTAACAGCACATCACATTCAACCGTGGGGTTGCCACGTGAGTCCATGATTTCCCGGCCAATGATGTCTACGATTGCGCTCATAATGTATTTCCGTCTAATGTGGTTTCTGAATCGTGAAAGGAACTAAAAAGAACTAAAAATCGTCTTCTAGATAGCCAGATGATTTGGTGACCGAGTCAAGCTTAACCAGCGTGGCCAGTAACTGTTCCATTTTGGCTAACGGCACTGCATTGGGGCCGTCGGACAAAGCCTTGGCAGGATCGGGGTGACTCTCCATAAACAAACCTGCCACACCAACGCTCACAGCGGCACGCGCCAAAACTGGGACAAACTCACGCTGGCCACCAGAGCTCGTGCCCTGTCCGCCGGGCAATTGCACGGAATGCGTGGCGTCAAACACGACCGGACAGCCAGTTTGTCGCATGATGGCAAGCGAGCGCATGTCTGACACCAGATTGTGATAACCAAACGAGGCCCCTCGCTCACACACCATGATTTGCGGCTCAATACCGGCCTCAGTGGCCGCAAGCTCAGCCTTGCGCACGACTTGGATCATGTCCTCTGGCGCCAGAAACTGACCTTTTTTGATGTTAACTGGTTTGCCGCTAACAGCACATGCCTGGATAAAATCGGTCTGGCGGCAAAGAAATGCCGGAGTTTGCAAGACGTCAACCACTTGGGCCACCGGCTTGATTTGATCAATGTCGTGCACGTCGGTAAGTACCGGCACCCCAAGCGACTCGCGCACATCTGCAAGGATCTGCAAGCCCTGATCCATACCAAGACCTCGAAATGACGTCGCCGAGCTGCGATTAGCTTTGTCAAACGAGCTTTTGTAGATAAACGGCACACCGAGCCTGGCCGTAATTTCCTTCAGCACGGCTGCCGTCTCCATCGCCATGTCGCGCGATTCAATCACGCACGGCCCAGAAATCAGAAAAAACGGCCGCTGCAGACCAACCTCAAACCCGGCAAGTTTCATGCAGCCTCCTTGCGCTTGGCCTGATGCGCCAAAGCGGCGCGTATGAAGCCGATAAACAACGGATGACCATCGCGCGGCGTGGAAGTGAATTCCGGATGGAATTGCACGCCCATAAACCATGGGTGACTTGGCAGCTCCATGATTTCAGGCAGGTTCTCTGTAGGTGTTCTGGCACTAATCACCAAGCCAGCCTCTTCGAGCCTGGGCACATAAACATTGTTGACCTCGTAACGATGACGATGACGCTCATTGACCTCGTCACCATAAATCTTTTGCGCCAGGGTTTGAGGCTTGACCGGACAGCGCTGCGCACCCTTGCGATGGTTCCCCCAAGGTCAGACGACTCTGAGCGAACCTCAACCTTACCTTCACGATCCATCCACTCGGTGATCAAGGCGACAACCGGATGAGGCGCTGCAGGGTCAAACTCCGTGCTGTTGGCACCGCTCAAACCCGCCACATGACGAGCAAACTCGACCACAGCAAGCTGCATCCCAAGGCAAATCCCCAGATACGGCACCTGATGCTCGCGTGCATATCGAATCGCGGCAATCTTGCCTTCCGTGCCGCGCTTGCCGAATCCGCCAGGCACCAGAATGGCGTCAAACTCAGCCAGCATCTCGGGGCCTTGTGACTCCACATCCTCAGAATCGATATAGGTAACACTAACCTTCGACCGGGTGTGTATGCCAGCGTGGTTTAGCGCCTCCGTTAGCGACTTGTAGGACTCGGTGAGATCGACATACTTGCCCACCATGGCAATACGAACTTGATGGTCGGGATGCGCGATCGCATCCAGCAAGTGATCCCACATTGACAGATCGGCTGCAGGCACATTTAAGGCCAGCGCTTCGCAAATAAGACTATCCAAGCCTTGCGCATGCAACATGCCTGGAATTTCATAGATGGAACCCGCATCCCAAACGGATATCACCGCATCAAGCGGGACATTCGAAAACATCGAGATCTTGGCGCGCTCGTCGTCGGGAATTTCGCGGTCGGCCCGGCACAGCAAAGCATTAGGAATGATGCCGATTTCACGAAGCTTTTGCACGGAGTGTTGCGTCGGCTTGGTTTTAAGCTCGCCAGCCGTGGCGATATAGGGAACGAGCGTCAGGTGTACAAAGGCGGTTTGGTGACGACCAAGGCGCAGGCTCATTTGCCGCGCAGCCTCCAAAAACGGCAAGGACTCAATATCGCCAACAGTGCCACCGATCTCTACAATCGCCACATCCGTTGCGCCGTCCCATGCCTGGCTTGCACCACGCGCAATAAACTCCTGGATTTCGTTGGTAATGTGAGGAATCACCTGGACTGTCTTACCAAGATAATCCCCGCGGCGTTCTTTGCGCAACACCGACTCATAGATTTGGCCGGTAGTGAAATTATTGGCCTTGCGCATTTTTGCGGAAATGAACCGCTCATAGTGACCCAGATCGAGATCTGTTTCAGCGCCATCTTCGGTAACAAAGACTTCGCCGTGCTGAAACGGACTCATGGTTCCCGGGTCAACGTTGATGTACGGATCAAGTTTCAACAAGGTAACTTGAAGACCGCGCGATTCAAGGATGGCGGCTAAAGACGCGGCGGCTATCCCCTTGCCCAGGGATGAAACCACGCCGCCAGTGACAAATACATACTTGGTCATATAAAGACGCGCCGGCTAAGGGACGCTAGCAGGAAATTTGGATTATAGCGGCAGTCGCTCAGTTCTTTCCACTAGCCACTGCAAACCCCGCTCTTCTAGGCGCGGCGCGAGCCTCTGTCGAACATGGCTATGGTAGTCATTGACCCACTGGCGCTCGTTTGTCGTCAACGCGTGCAGGTCAATGCAACGCAGGTCGATAGGACAAAGCGTTAGCGTTTCAAATCGCAAGAACTCCCCAAACTCGTTGGCATCACCAGGCTGGGCACAAACAAGGTTTTCAATGCGAACACCCCACTTGCCTGGCCTATAAAGTCCTGGCTCATTGGAAGTCACCATTCCAGGCTGCAGAGCCATATTGGGGTGGATTGGCGCACGATATGAGAGAACCTGAGGTCCCTCATGCACGTTCAACCCATAACCAACCCCGTGACCGGTGCCATGTCCGTAATCCAGGCCATGCTGCCACAAATTGGCGCGCGCAACTGCATCAATGAGCGGCGCAGCAATCCCCTTGGGAAACTGCAGTTGCGACAAGGCAATCATGGCCTTCAATACCAATGTGCAATCGCATATTTGCTGGGCTGTCAGGTCACCAACAGGCACCATGCGAGTGATATCGGTCGTCCCGCCCAGGTACTGGCCACCAGAGTCGATCAACAACAACCCATTGCCTTCTATTTGAGCGTATGCAGTCTCGGTGGCGCGATAGTGCGGCATTGCCCCGTTGGCATTAAACGCAGCAATAGTCGCAAAACTTGGCCCAAGAAACTTGTCTGACTTAGCCCTGGCTGCGCATACCTGCTCATCTATCATGAGTTCGGTCAGAGGCTGCTCATGACGCTTGGCAATAGCATCATCCAACCACGCAAAAAACTCACACAAGGCAGCGCCATCGACAGCCATCACTTCGCGCCAGTGATCAAGTTCAACCGAGTCTTTACAAGCCTTGGCAAGCGTGCTGAAGTTGATGCTTTCAATTCGTTTGGCCGCTGAGGTCAGAGCGTAGGCGCTCGCCACTCGAGTCGGATCAACCCACAACGTATCAGTTTGAGACAGTATTCGCAGACCGTGCGGCAGTGAGTCATACGGTGCCACCGACACCCCGTCAATACGCAACGAGTCGATCAGCTCAGCATCAAGCCGCGATTGATCGACAAAAAGCATGGCCTCATCCGCACTCACCAACAGATGGGCCAGAAATACAGGGTTAAACGGGACATCGCTGCCACGCAAGTTCAAAAGCCAGGCAATGTCGTCTAGCGAACTGACCAAATGGTGAGTCGCACCCTTGCCAATCATCTGCTCACGCAACATTGCCAGCTTGTCAGCACGGCTGCGACCGGCCAGTTCATCAGGCCAGCGCTTGATTGGCTGAGCAGGCAGGTTCGGCCGACCGTCCCAAATTTCACCGGGCAAATCCAGATCCAGACGAACAGAGACTCTGTCTGCAAGACGCGAAATTAACTGCGCATGGGCTGATAACGACAATGTGCGACCATCGACAGCGAGGCATTGCCCATTTTGAAGAAATTCACTGACCCACATTAAAGGACCAGGGTCAGTTGCCACGCCAATTCGTCTAAGCTCAAATCCGCTGCCAGCCAACTCGCGCTCGGCCTGAACCCAGTACCGACTATCAACCCAGAGATGGGCATCAACCTGCGTCACAACCACCGTGCCAACCGAGCCCGTGAAGCCAGTGAGCCACCGCCTTATCTGCCAATGCTCAGGCAGATACTCCGAGAGGTGAGGATCGGCTGAAGGCATCAGGCAAGCATCAACCCCGTGACGCTGCATAACGCCCCTCAAAGCAGCTAAACGTAAAAGCGCTTGGCTCGAGTGGCCCATTGTGATTCAGGCTACGGCCGAAACGTCTAGCTTGGCAGCGGTTTTGGCTTGGACTTCATCTACAGTCACACCGGGTGCGAGTTCGATCAACTTCAAGCCCTCAGCTGCCACCTCCAAAACCCCTAGATCCGTGATAATCAGATCGACCACCCCTACACCTGTCAAAGGCAAGGTGCACTCAGGCAAAAGCTTCATGTCTTCGGTGCCATCTTTCTTTTTCGCGACATGCTCCATGAGCACGACCACACGGCTCACACCAGCAACCAAATCCATGGCGCCACCCATGCCTTTGATCATCTTTCCCGGGATCATCCAGTTGGCCAGATCGCCCTTCTCGGACACCTGCATGGCACCCAAAATCGCCAGATTGATCTTGCCGCCACGAATCATGGCAAACGAATCAGCCGAAGAAAAAATCGATGAGCCAGGCAGCGTAGTAACCGTTTGCTTGCCGGCGTTAATCATGTCGGGATCAACCTCGTCTTCGGTAGGAAACGGCCCGATGCCCAGCAAACCGTTCTCTGACTGCAGCCACACCTCCATGCCTTGCGGCACGTAATTGGCCACTAACGTTGGCAACCCGATGCCAAGGTTCACGTAAAAACCATCCTGCAATTCGCGCGCTGCGCGTGCAGCCATCTCATCACGAGTCCATGCCATGATGCCTGTCTCCTTTAGTTCGAAGCGCGCACGGTGCGCTGCTCAATGCGTTTTTCCGGGGCGTCATTGATCACAATGCGGTGGACATAAATGCCCGGCAAATGGATCATGTCAGGATCAAGTTCGCCCTTTTCCACCACACGCTCAACCTCCACAATCGTGAGCTTGCCGGCCATGGCGACATTGGGGTTAAAGTTACGAGCCGTTTTACGAAACACCAGATTGCCGCTGCGATCTGCGATGTAAGCTTTCACTAGCGAAACATCGGGCACTAGCGAACGCTCCATCACGTAGGTCTGACCGTCAAACTCCTTGGTTTCTTTACCGTCGGCCACAATTGTGCCCACACCGGTCTTGGTGTAGAAGGCTGGAATACCAGCACCACCGGCACGCAATTTCTCTGCCAGTGTGCCTTGTGGCGTGAACTCAAGCTCGAGCTCACCAGAAAGGTACTGGCGCTCAAACTCCTTGTTTTCACCGACATAAGAGGCAATCATTTTTTTGATCTGGCGAGTTTCCAGCAACATACCCAAGCCAAACCCGTCAACACCTGCGTTGTTACTAATGCAAGTCAGGTTGCCCACCTTGCTGTCACGCAGTGCTGCAATCAATGCCTCAGGAATACCGCAAAGACCAAAACCGCCTACCGCAATGGTTTGGCCATCCTTGACCACGCCTTCTAGTGCTTGCGCAGCACTGGCATAGACTTTTTCCATTCAATTGACTCCTTGCCCAGTCTGGGGAATGTTGTGGTAACGATTAATCACGCTAGATTGAGTTTAACTTGCGATCAAGCTGCCAAGCACCCGTACCCCGCCAGCCTAGGTGCCAGACGAGCAAACTGCCCCAAGAGAAGATAATGCCTCGTTAGCCCATGGGATTGCGCAATTATTAAGGTTATCTGTGCAAACAAGCACCGTCTTGCCACGAGCATAGGGCCCAGCTGCGAGATCCTCGAGAACAAACAACTCATTAATTTGGGTTAGGCTCGAGCGCCCTATCTTCTCGACGATCAACCGCACGCGCACAGTAGCGGGGTAGGTGATGGCACGCATGAAATCACACGAGCAGTGCACGACCACGGCGCCGACATCGCCAGCTGCCTGCAAGCCAGCAGCGGCAAGCATCTGAACTCGAGCCTCCTCCATGAAACGGAAGTACACCGCATTGTTCATGTGACGCAACATATCAGCGTCTGCCCATCGCATGGGCAGGTCAATCTCAAACACATCACCAGTGGCTAATGGACGTTGATCAGACATTTGCTCTCCTGCATATGGACCGGCCTTTGTGCCAAAGGCTTTCTTTGGCAAATCACAAGGCTGGTAGTTGCCCTGCAAAGCAAGGCTGTGCAATACAATCGGTTCATTGTAGGGGTAATCACGAGGACACACTCATGTCAGATAGAGAGTCAATGGAATACGACGTTGTGGTGGTTGGCGGCGGACCTGCTGGCTTGGCCACCGGCATTCGCCTGAAACAGCTCGCCAAGGACAAAGGACAGGAAATTTCAGTCTGTGTCCTGGAAAAAGGCAGTGAAGTGGGTGCCCATATCTTGTCGGGTGCGGTGATGGATCCTCAAGCGCTCACAGAGCTGATCCCAGACTGGAAAGAGCGCGGCGCTCCACTGAATACACCCGTTACCGAAGACAAGTTTCTCTTTCTTTCACCGACAGGCGCCAAGCAAACCCCAGAGTGGCTGCTACCGGAGTGCTTCAAAAACCACGGCAACTACATTATCAGTCTTGGCCAGGTCGCGCGCTGGCTTGCCGAACAGGCCGAGGCGCTAGAGGTCGAGATTTTTCCCGGTTTTGCCGCCACCGAGGTGCTTTATGGCGAAGAGGGGCAAGTCATTGGCGTTGCCACGGGTGACATGGGTGTGGGCCGTGACGGCCAACCCACAGACCAGTACCAGCCCGGCATGGCACTTCTGGCAAAGTACACTGTGTTTGCCGAGGGCGCGCGGGGGCAGCTAGGGCGAGAACTGATTGCCCATTACAGGCTCGACCAAGGCCGTGACCCTCAGAGTTACGGCATTGGTATCAAGGAACTTTGGGAAATCGAGCCCTCGAAGTCCAAACCCGGCTTGGTCATTCATACGGCGGGTTGGCCGTTGGATGCTGATACCTACGGCGGGTCGTTTCTCTACCACATGGAGAACAACCAGGTCGCTGTCGGCATGGTTGTCGGTCTTGACTACGCCAACCCATGGCTATCACCCTTTGAGGAATTCCAGCGCTACAAAACCCACCCCGCCATCAAACCCACCTTTGAGGGGGGCAAGCGCATTGCATACGGCGCGCGCGCAATTACTGCTGGCGGTCTATTGTCCCTGCCCAAACTGACTTTCCCCGGTGGCGTCCTGGTAGGCTGTGATGCGGGGTTTCTGAACGCCTCGCGCATTAAAGGCAGCCATGCCGCAATCAAGTCAGGCATGATGGCTGCTGAGGCCGCTTTTGAGGCCATCATGGCTGATCGCAGTCATGATGAGCTAGCTGCCTATCCGGCCGCCTTTGAGCAGTCATGGCTACACACTGAGCTTAACAAGGCCCGTAATTTCAAACAATGGTTTAAAAAAGGTCGCACGGTCGGCACCGTCATGACCGGGGTCGAACAGTGGCTCTTGCGTGGCAATATTCCCTGGACGATACACCGTAGCAAAGCCGACCATGAGTGCCTAAAGCCAGCAGCAGAGTGCTTGCGTATCGACTATCCAAAGCCTGATGGCAAAATAACGTTCGACCGATTAAGCTCGGTATTCATTTCCAACACCAACCACGAAGAAAACCAGCCGATTCATCTGACCCTAAAGGATGACAGTGTGCCGGTCAAACTTAATCTGGCGACTTACGCAGGTCCAGAACAGCGTTATTGCCCGGCCGGTGTCTATGAATACGTCAAAGATGATGCAGGCAAGGATCGTCTTCAGATCAACGCTCAGAACTGCGTTCACTGCAAAACCTGTGACATTAAAGACCCCTCACAAAACATCGTCTGGGTGGCTCCTCAAGGTGGCGAAGGACCGGTTTACACCGGCATGTGATGCAAGCTCATACAGCTCTCGAGCTTGACCCGCAAACCAGAGCCTTGCTCGAGGCTCTGGCCAAAAGCGGCTCCGTGCCAACCCACAAATTAAGCCCCCTTCAGGCTAGACAGGCCTATCTGGCTCGACGCGACACACTTCAACCGCAGCCGCCATCCGTTGGAAAAGTCAGCAACATCACGATTGACGGGCCTACCGGTGAAATCGGGCTGCGCCTTTACTACCCTGCAGCATCAGGCCCCGGCCCATCGCCTGCGCTTGTCTACTTTCATGGTGGCGGGTTCGTCATCGGCGATCTAGATACACACGATGGCCTATGTCGCGAGCTTTGCAACCAGGCAAACTGTGTTGTGATCGCCGTGGATTATCGCTTGGCCCCAGAGCATCCTTACCCGGCAGCAGCCCTCGATTGCCTGGCGGCCACCCGATGGGTTCACGCCAATACGGCAACCCTGCAGATCGACCCCAAGCGGATAGCCGTTGGCGGCGACAGCGCTGGCGGACAGCTTGCAGCCGTTGTTGCACTGGCATCGCGTGAGGATCCGAACGTTGATCTGGCGTTTCAGCTATTAATCTATCCCATCACTGATGCCTTGATGCAAAGCGATTCAATTGATCGCAACGGCGAAGGCTATCTTTTGGGCAAACGCGACCTGGCCTATTACTACGACCATTACTTTCAAGATTTAGACGTGCGGCGCGAGGCACTGGCCTCTCCCTTGCTGGCTGATAACTTGTCAGGGCTGCCCCCTGCCTTTGTTCTCACAGCTGGGTTTGATCCGCTGCACGATGAAGGCCTTGCGTATGCCAACGCGCTTTCAAACGCTGGAACGACCTGTCATTACGTTTGTTTTGCACGGCAAGTTCACGGCTTCATCCTGATGGGAAAAGTCATTGACGAAGCCAACCTTGCTGTTAGTCTTTGCGCCTCAGCTCTGAAGCGCGCCCTGAAAAAGGAATCTGCATGAACACGAATCAACGTCCTCAAGCCACGCCAACACGACAAATCGATAATGAACGAGTCATAGTGACCCAGTGGCACTTCGAGCCCGGTGCTGAGACTGGCTGGCACACGCATGGGTTTGACTACGTGGTGGTACCCACCACAGATGGCGACCTGCTACTTGAGACGCCAGATGGACCGGTTCAGGCAAAACTGACCCGTGGCGTTGCCTACAATCGACCGGCCGGTGTCCATCACAATGTTGTGAATGCCGGCAATAAGCCACTGGTGTTTGTGGAAATTGAATTGCGTTGACCAATTTACCTATCTGGCTCGAGACTGGAGCGAAGCACTGGCATAAACAAGCAACGTGCCTAGCAGCAACAAAGCGCTACCTACTACATACAGGGGTGTGTAGGTGTCTAGAACATCATAGGCCGCCGACATCATGTAGCCCGAAACCGTTTGGGTGATGGCAAAGATAGCGGTGGCTTGCCCCCAAGCTTGTTTATGACCTGAGGGACCTACGATCTGAGCAAGACGCCCGGACGTCAAAGCCGCCATACCAGGCCCAAACGCACCCACTAAAAACGAAGAAACTGCCTGGCTGACTAAGGCCAAAGACAGTACTGGCAGCAGAATGGCCATGGTCTTGAGCGCAAATGCGAGGGTCAAGCTGTTTGCCCAACCCAGTCGCGCCACGAACAAGCTGACCACAAACGGCCCACACAACGCACCCAACCCAAAAATACCCCACTGTAGCGATGCAGCTGCTTGGCCAAAGCCGTTTTCACGGGCAAGATAGTCCACCCAAAAGACCGTATGGGGAATAAATCCGGCTGCATCCAGTCCGTATGCCAGCATAACCAAGACAACAATGGTTGAAATGGACTTTGTAACACTGCCATTACTGAACGCACTCGCGGCGTTGAGCTCGGGTTTGGGCATGCGCTTGATGCCTTGATCACAAGCTAGCGCGCAGACGCCGCTCAATAGCCCAAGCACAAGCCAAGTAAAAGTCAGGTCTAGCGACAGTAGCGCTGGAACCACAAACGCCGAGAGAACTACGCCAATACCAATACCGCTAAAGGCCAAGGTACCCACGACCGAGCGGTGTGCAATCGCCGTTCGGGACAACACCATCGAGGGCACCACAACCATCAAGATCGCGCCAGCCGCACCCGACAAAAACCGCCACACAAAAAACCAATAAAACCCTGCCGGCCACGAGCACAGGAGAAATCCGAGCGTCACGATCGACAAGCTGAGCCCTACAATCAACCTCGGCGCAAAGCGCTCAGTCAACCGATGGGCAGCTAAAGCCCCAATCAAATACCCAAGAAGATTGGCTGCGCCCAGATAGACCGCATCGCTCGCGTCAAACCAACCTGATTCGATAAGCACCGGGATTAATGGTGTGTAGGCGAATCTTGCCAATCCGATACCGACTAGCGTGGCAAAAATACCCGCTAACAAAGCGGGCCAAATACGCTGAACGTTAGTCGTCGGACTCATGTTGCAAACATACTGCAAAGCGGACCTGTATGCCTTTCAGAATCGCACAAACAAACCCCGGCCAACACTGCACCGGGGTTTGTTTGTAGCGAGGAAGACCGAAATAGTTAGACAGGCTTGGTCAACTGATCAAGAATGGCTGGGTTTTCCAGGGTCGAGACATCCTGCGTGACCTGCTCACCCTTGGCAACCACGCGCAATAGACGTCGCATGATCTTGCCAGAGCGGGTCTTTGGCAGATTGTCACCAAACCGGATTTCCTTGGGCTTGGCAATCGGGCCAATCTCCTTTGAGATCCAGTCACGCAACTGCTTGGCGATCGCCACCGCCTCTTCACCCTCTGGGGTGGCACGCTTTAAGACCACGAAGGCAACCACCGCCTCACCTGTGGTCGCATCTGGCCGTCCAACAACGCAGCCTCAGCCACAAGCTCGTGCGCGACCAGCGCCGACTCCACTTCCATCGTGCCCAGACGATGGCCCGAGACGTTCAACACATCATCGATTCGGCCCATGATCCAAAAGCAATTGTCAGCATCACACTGCGCGCCGTCACCGGCCAAATAGTAACCACGAAGTTCTTGCGGGAAGTAACTTGTCTTAAAACGTTCCGGATCACCCCAAATTGTGCGAATCATGGACGGCCACGGACGCTTGATCACCAGGAACCCGCCCTGGCCGGCCTCCACATCACCACCGGTCTCATCGACAATAGCCGCAGTGATCCCAGGCAAGCGCGTGGTGCACGAACCCGGCTTTAGTGGCGTGACACCCGGCAGCGGCGTAATCATGTGCCCGCCGGTCTCTGTTTGCCACCAGGTATCAACGATCGGACAACGTTCGCCACCTACGTTTACGTGATACCAGATCCAGGCCTCCGGATTGATGGGCTCACCCACCGAGCCCATCAATCGCAAGCTTGACAGATCAAAAGACTTGGGATGCACGGCCTCATTGGCTTCGGAAGCCTTGATCAAGGACCGAATGGCTGTTGGGGCGGTGTAGAAAATCGTGACCTTGTGGCGCTGAATCATTTCCCAGAAACGGCCCGCATTCGGATACGTTGGCACACCCTCAAACACGATTTGAGTCATGCCGTTAGCCAAAGGACCGTATGTGATGTAAGTGTGTCCGGTAACCCAGCCCACGTCAGCTGTGCACCAAAACACATCATTTGGTTTGGCATCAAACGTCCACTGCATGGTGAGCTTAGCCCATAACAGGTAGCCTCCAGAGCTGTGCTGCACGCCCTTGGGCTTACCGGTTGAACCAGAGGTATAGAGAATAAACAAGGGATGTTCGGCGTTGACTGGCACTGCTTCGCAGGTTTTGGGTTGACCCTTGACCAAGTCGTGCAGCCACATGTCGCGCTTGTCGTCCCAGGCAATCGAGCCGCCGGTGCGTTGGTAAACAATGCAATGGCGCACGATGTCGCAGCCACCCATCGCGAAAGCCTCGTCAACAGCGGGCTTAAGCGGTATTTGTTTTCCGCCCCGTACCTGCTCATCCGCCGTAATAACTAGCGAAGCACCCACATCGATGATGCGCTCGTGCAAAGCTTTTGAGGAAAAACCACCAAACACCACCGAATGGATCACACCCAGACGGGCGCAGGCTTGCATAACGGCAACAGCCTCGATCGACATCGGCAAATAAATGATGGCACGATCGCCCGTCTTGTAGCCCAACGACTTCAGTCCATTGGCAATTTGGCAGACCCGCTCATAAAGCTCATGGTAGGTGATCTTGGTGACTTCGCCGCCGTCCGCCTCAAAAATTAGCGCAACTTTGTCACCCAAGCCACGCTCAATATTGGCTTCCAGGCAGTTGGCCGAGACGTTTAGCTCGCCATCGCCAAACCACTTGTAAAACGGGGCATCAGACTCATCAAGCACGCTGGTAAAAGGCTTGATCCAATGCAAGTTTTCTTTTGCCAGACGCCCCCAAAAACCTTCGGGATCTCGATCAGACTCGTCTAATAGCGCCTGATATTGAGCTTGCCCGGAGATATTCGCTTGTTTGACGAATGTCTCGGGCGGCGGGAACACACGTGTTTCGACCAGCACAGACTGAATTGAATTGGACATGATTGAGAGTCTCCTTGCCCCAGTACTTCGTTATGACGATCTTGATACTGCTATTACTTCAGACCCAGTGCGGCGATGCCAGCCTCAGCAATTTCCACGTCCTGGTTTGACTGCACGCCAGACACGCCAACCGCACCGATAACCTGTCCTTCAACGATCACCGGCACGCCCCCTTCAAGCATGCCTTCGATGAAGGGGGCCGTTAAAAAGGCGGTACGGCCGTTGTTGATGACATCCTCGTATACTTTGGTTGCTCGTTGGCCGAGTGCTGCCGTATGGGCTTTGGCCGGCGAGATGTGGGCCGAAACCGGTGCCGCGCCATCAAGCCGGGTCAATCCGAGCAAATGACCGCCATCGTCAACGACAGAAATGGTCACCGCCCAGCCCTTGCCCTGTGCATATGCCTTGGCTGCTGCCAGAATTTTGCTTACGTCAGATTCTTGTAGTACTGCCTTGGATTTCATAATGTTTCCTTCAATTGTTGCAAAGTTGACGGATCTTCAATTGTGGTCAGATCACCCGGATCGCGTCCCTCACATACTGCCACAATCGCCCGTCGCAACACTTTACCGGATCGTGTCTTCGGTAACGCGTGAACGAACATAACTCTGGAAGGTCTGGCTACCGCCCCAAGCTGACCGTCAACCACCTTCATGATTTCAGCTTCTAACGCTCGCTTGGACTCGTCCGTCTCATATAGTTCAGGCTGCTTGAGCACAGCGAACCCCACCGCGACTTGCCCTTTGAGCGAATCGGCTACGCCCACGACTGCTGATTCGGCAACCGCAGCATGCGAATTGACCGACTCCTCGATTTCACGGGTGCCAAGTCTGTGCCCAGCCACGTTAATGACATCGTCGGTTCGCCCCAGAATAAACCAATAGCCATCCTCATCAACCAAGCCCCAATCAAACGTTGAGTAAACCTGACGTCCTGGCACTGATGAGAAGTAAGTACCTACAAACCGGGCGTCGTCGCCCCATACCGTGCTCATGGCACCTGGCGGCAAGGGTGGCACGATCGCCACGACGCCTTTTTGATTAGCGCCGAGATCCTGTCCGGTTTGCTCATCAACCACGCGCACATCGAACCCGTAGACCGGAAATGAAGGACTGCCAAACTTGGTTGGCCTTTGCTCAATACCGGGTTGTGCTGCCAGGATTGGCCAACCTGTTTCGGTCTGCCAGTAGTTGTCGATGATCGGCTTGCCAAGACCTTCGGAAATCCAGACCGCGGTTGGCTCATCCAATGGCTCTCCCGCCATGTAAAGTGCCCGCAAGCTAGAAAGGTCATATTTCTTTAACAGCGCTGGATCTTGCTTTTTGAGCACCCGAATAGCGGTAGGTGCCGAAAACATGACGGTCACCTTGTAGTCCTGCACTAACTTCCACAAAATGCCGCCATCGGGACGCACGGGCGTGCCTTCGTAAAGGATCGTAGCCATGCCGGAAATCAATGGCCCATAAACAATGTAGGAATGCCCAACAACCCAACCGATATCGCTGGTGCACAAAAACGTCTCGCCCGCCTTGCCCCCGAAGATGTAATCCATCGAGCTCGCTAGTGCCACCGCATAGCCACCTGTGTCACGTTGTACGCCCTTGGGTTTACCAGTCGTGCCTGAGGTGTAAAGCACATAACTTGGCTCTGAGGACTCCAGCCACTGCACGGGCACTTCTTGCCCCCAATACTGGCTGCGAAGCGCTTGATAATCGACATCACGCCCAGCCACTGGTTCGAATGCGTGCAGACCACGATTGTGAATAATCACCGACTGTGGTGGATGCTCACAAAGCTCTATGGCCTTGTCCAGTAGAGGCTTATATGGAGTTACCTTGCCCGCTCGAGAACCTGCATCGGCGCTAAAGACCACCTTTGGCTTGGCATCATCGATCCGGCTAGCGAGGTTGACTGACGCAAAGCCACCAAACACCACTGAATGAATCGCCCCCAAACGCGCGCAAGCCAACATGGCAAATACGGCCGAGGGAATCATCGGCATGTAAATTAGCACTCGGTCACCCGGGCCCACGCCTTGCGCCTTGAGAATCGCTGCCGTGGCATTGACCTCTTCGTAAAGATCACGGCGGGTGTAAGTGACCCGCTCATCGACTTCGGTGGACACCCAGATGAGTGCAGGCTCATCAGAAGCCGTCTGAAGCCAACGGTCAACGGCGTTGTAGCAAAGATTTGTCTTACCGCCAACAAACCACCGCGCAAAGGGCGGTTCGGAAAAATCGAGCACTTTCTCAAATGGCGTTTGCCAATAAACCCGTTGCGCCTGCTCCTGCCAGAACTCATCACGATGCTCAATCGAGCGCTTGTGGACGGATTCGAGGTTTGCCATCGAAAGTCTCCATATGTTGTGGTTTTGTGACTATATTGCCCCACTAATCTTGCGTGAGCCTTGCGCAAAGGCAGAAAGCACACGCCATCATTTGCGAAGCACTGTACAATCAAGCACTTAGAAAAAAGATTAGTGGATTCGCGTTGTCCGCAAACCAATTTATGGCTAAAAACTCTGACAAAGCTCAATACTCCAAGTCGATCATCCGTGCCGGCAAGCACCGTGCAAAGACGATCGCTCTGACAGGCGCCTTGATCTTACTGACGGGTTGTGCCACCTCGCCAAGCAACAACAATAGTGCCTGGCTTGACCCCAGGGCAGTCGCAATGCAAAAATTGACATAGATGCACTCGACCCTGTAACGGCGATAGCGGCCGCACAGCATCCCCTAACCCGCCAGGCGCTTACGCACCTCGGCATTAATTACCGCTATGGTGGCGACGCACCAGATGAGGGGTTTGATTGCAGCGGGCTTGTTTATTATTCTGCCCAAACCTCTTTAGGACTCAAACTGCCACGTCGTTCAGCTGATTTGGCGAGAGTTGGCCTAAAGGTAGACAAGCAGGAACTAGCCATCGGCGATCTGGTTTTTTTCAATACCTTGGGCAGGCGCTATTCCCACGTGGGTATCTATCTGGGCAATCAGTTGTTTGTTCACGCACCCTCCTCGGGAGGGGGCGTTCGTGTAGAGAACATGAGCAAGGGCTACTGGGCCAGCCGCTACAACGGCGCACGCCGAATCGACCCAATCCTGTTGGCTGACCGCTCAGTCAGCCGCCAATGAAAGGCCAGCGGTAAAACCGTCAGGTCAGATCCCTGCTGGTTCTTGTAAGCACTCGTTGATCTAGCGCTTGCGACTTGGACAACGTTCACACATCGGATTGGCCGGTTCATCGCGCTGACATAGCCCAGACTGCTCAAGAGCCTGCTTCATGGCACACACGGAGCGACGACACGCCATGACCTTAGCCCCTGAGCGTTGCGCGGCCTGCCTGAAGGACTTCATCACGTTGTGCCCTAAAAAATCTGTCAACAGAATCACAAGCTCTGTACCGCTTGGCAACTGCAATGTACGTCTCTGATGCGAAGGATCTCGGCCGCTAACATGATGAATGATGCGGATGTTGTGGCTCCCGAGCAGATCTGGAATGTTGCCCAATCTATCGGCGCCTACAACAACCGCATTTAAAACAGTGCTGACTGACATCTTGAACATCCTTGAAGTGAAGATATTCAAATGATAATAGTTCTTATTCGTATTTCAATAGATTTCCATATAAATCTTGATTGAAATATCCTAAGAATTTCTGCATATTTATAGTTTTGGCTTAAGCAGCGCCGTAATTTCAGCTGGCTTTAGATCTGGTGCAAGCATGCCAATGAAGGTATAGACATAATCCCGCAAAAACTCGCCTGCCCTGACAGCAACGCGCGATGTCTGCTTGCCAAACAAATGGCCAACTGGGATGCTGACCAACCCCCTGTCCTGTTCCGGGTCATAGGCCATGCCAGCGATGATGCCGATACCAAGGCCAACATCAACGTAGGTCTTGATGACATCCGCATCAATTGCAGCCAACACAATATCCGGCTGCAGGCCTGCCGAGCCAAACGCATCATCGATAAATCGGCGCCCTGAGAACGCTAAGTCATAAGTCACAATGGGGTATTGGACAAGATCAGCGAGAGTGACTTTCCCGTTTTTTTTGGCATGTTTGGCCAATGGATGATCCGGGCGACAGACAACAGCATGTTCCCAGCGATAGCACGGTACGCTTGCCAGACCCGGGGTCTGCGCCAAGGATTCAGTGGCGATGGCCAAATCAGCTTCGCCCTCAAGCACCATGTTTGCCAGTTGCGTCGGGCTGCCTTCAGCCAAGGCAAGCCGGACCTTGGGAAACCGTTGACGAAAGGCCGGAATAACCGCCGGCAAGGCGTAACGAGCCTGGGTGTGGGTACAAGCGATTACCAGACTGCCTTGATCGCGTTTGGCATACTCATCACTGACTTTCTTCAGATTCTCAATCTCGCGGTTGATACGGTCTACAACTTGGGCTACGGCTTGTCCGGGCTTGGTTAGTCCTTTGATGCGTTTGCCATGGCGCTCAAAAATCTGCACGCCAAGCTCTTGCTCAAACTCCATGATGGCCTTGGACACGCCAGGCTGGGATGTGTAGAGAGCCTTGGATGCTTCAGTCAAGTTGAAGTTACGACGAATAGTCTCGCGCACAAAACGGAATTGCTGTAGGTTCATTTAGGATCCTGGCTTCTTTAATAGCGATCGATGAGCTCGACTCCGCGCATGGTTAGTACCCGCAACAACGGTTACGACGACAGATCAGCATTATAAGTAATAAAAATTGACGAACAAATAACTATTTATTATTTTAATAGATACATTGACTGGACCCCGTTTGGGGCCGCTATGCCGCACCCACGTGGGGCTCTTTCGGCTTGCGCATGCGCAATCGCCACCAAAACAAAAACACTGTCATGACCGCAAAAATACCGTGAACCATCCAGACGCCGAGATCAAACGGCAAAATCTGACTGTTAATCCACCCATGGGATGCATTGATCAGATTCATGTAAAGCAAGGCAACAAGCCCGGCAACAAACAAGTCAAATGAGCGTCCGACTCTGGGGTTGACCGCCCCAAGCGGTATGGCAAGCAACGTCAGATTAATCGTGGCAATCGGGATGGCCAAACGCCACATGAGCTGTCCGTCAGAATGGGACGAGTCGTCTTGCAACAACATTTCGGTAGGTCTGGCTTTGCGGTTATCGAGTGCTCTGGCTCGTGCCTGGGCCAAGGTTTCATCGGCATTGGGCGTCTCAAGCCTGAAGGCAAACTCTTCAAAGTCGGTTATCCGAGTCTCACCACTGCCTGGCCTGACTTCATAACGAGTGCCATCAACCAGAACCAGAAACCTGTCCCCGTTGGGTGCAACCTCGGTTCGAGCAGACTGCGCGTTAATAACGGCATGCCACTGCGGCGAGGTGATCCGTGCAAAGACCTGTCCGAGCTCGTCAGGGTTGGTCTCAGACGGCTCGACAAACACCACACGATTGCCACTATCGAGTTCCAAAAAATCACCTGAGGTAATTTGCGAAACCTCAGAACGCAAATCAAAACGCGCTCTGTAATCTTCGATCTGACGGTGAGACCATGGGGTAGCAAACAATGTCAACGCAGCAACGGCGACAGACACAGGAACAGCAAGTCGCAAGGCGGGGCGCACCCAATCAACCAGAGACAGGCCGCTTGCAAACCAGACGACCATCTCGGATTCACGGTAACTACGTGACACGGTCGTCAGCACGCCAATAAACAACGACAACGCCATAATGGTCGGTAACGCCGCAATGGTGGTCAGCGCAGCTAGCCCAACTACCACATCAGCCCCGATATGCCCTCTGGCGGCCTGTCCGATCAATCGCACCAGCACGACGCTGAGCCATACGACCACGAGCGTGGACAACACCACGCTGGCGTTACTAGATATTTCAGAGACCGCGGCCCGTTTAAAGAGAGACATGCAAGCTTCAAATGCGCCATAATGCCTGTTGAACGTAAGCCATTCATCCAGACAACGCAACAAGAGAGTGAATCACATGGAATTTAGCACACAGAGCACTTCGGCCTTTCATCAGGTCAAGACAACTGCACTGGCTGTTGGTGTGTTTGCCGACGGTGAGCTTTCAGCTGCCGCTGATGTTGTGAACCGCGCAGCCGGGGGCGCTCTAAAGTCGGTCATAGGCCACGACTTTCTCGGGCATGTGGGTGAGACGCTGGTTTTACACAATGTGGCCGGGGTTCGTGCTGAGCGCATCGTGCTGGTGGGCTTGGGCAAACAGGCAAGCTATGGCATCAAGGCCTTCCAGAAAGCGCAGAACGCGTTTGCCAAGCAATGCGTGGCGCTTCGCCTGACACAGGCCACATCCGCGCTTGCAACAGTGCCCTGCCCTGATTCAAACGCCCGTTTGCTGGCGCGCTTGAGTGCCCAAGCCGCTAGCAACGCGGCGTACTACTACGACGCAACCATGGGCAAGCCTGACCCGAAACTGCGTCCAAAACTGAAAAAGTTTGACCTGCTAGCCAACCGCGCCGACCTCAAACTCGTTCAGACCGGCCTGACTGAGGGAGCCGCCTTAGGTGAAGGGATGGCGTTAACTCGTACGCTTGGCAATCTGCCTGGCAATATCTGCACCCCAACCTATCTGGGCAATCAGGCTAAAGCGCTAGGTAGACAATTTAAGTCCATCAAAGTATCTGTTCTGGAGAAAAAACAGATCGAGGCGCTTGGCATGGGATCTTTTCTTTCTGTAGCCAAAGGATCGAATGAACCCCCTCGTTTTATTGTGATGCATTACAAGGGCAAAGCTGCCCCAAAAGCGAAATCCAAGGGTCCGATCGTGCTTGTTGGTAAAGGCATCACCTTTGACACTGGCGGCATTTCGATCAAGCCAGCTGCAACCATGGATGAGATGAAATTCGATATGTGTGGTGCAGCCTCAGTGTTCGGCACAATGCTTGCGATTGCCAAACTGCAATGGCCAGGTGAGCTTGTTGGACTGATTCCGACCTGCGAAAACATGCCCAGCGGCACCGCGACCAAACCGGGCGATGTCGTCAAAAGCATGTCTGGGCAGACCATCGAAGTGCTCAACACCGATGCGGAGGGACGTCTCATCCTATGCGACGCATTGACCTATGCCGAACGTTACAAACCCTCTACCGTCATCGATATTGCTACGCTGACCGGCGCCTGCATCGTCGCGCTAGGCACGGTTAATTCGGGCCTGTTCTCCCCGGATGATGAGCTTGCCGAGCAATTATTGGCTGCTGGCAAGCGCGCGCTTGACCCGGCTTGGCGACTGCCAGTCGAAGACGAATATCAAGACTTCCTGAAATCGAACTTCGCTGACATGGCCAACATCGGCAACGCAGGCCCCAAAGCTGGCGCTGTGACGGCCGCCTGCTTCCTGGCGCGCTTTGCCAAAGCCTATCGCTGGGCGCACCTGGACATTGCCGGAACTTCGTGGCTAAGCGGCGCGCAGAAAGGGGCATCTGGTCGACCCGTGCCACTACTGCTTGAATATCTACTAGAGCAAACGGGCAAATAGTCCAGTTAGCAACTTAGTGCAATGACCCGGGTTGACTTTGCATTTAACGCCGATGCACGTGTGCAGCAAGCTGCGCGCAGCATTTTGCGTCACGTCAACCGGGGTGCACGCCTGTTTGTGTACTGCGATGACCCAGACCGAATGACTCAGATTGATCAAGCACTCTGGAGCGTCAGTGACACTTCCTTTGTGCCGCACGAAAGACTGCTAGATGAACAAACTGAGACTTTGCCGATTTATCTTGTTGATCAGGCGGCTTGGCCGTTGGTAGCGACGCGCGTAACCGAAGCAGACTGGCTGGTTAATCTCGATGATGACTGCCCGCCTGAACCGACTTTGTTTACGCGCGTGCTCGAGATTGTCAGCTGCGATGAGGTAGACCGGGAACTAGCCCGTCAGCGCTGGCGCCAGTACCAGGCAATGGGGCTTGATCTACACGCCCACCAGCTCAGTGATCGCGGTGAACGTTAGCTCGGCGGCCGAAGCGATCCTGAGCCGTTGAACTGCCGGTAAACAAAGACCTTAATTGTTTTGGGGATATAGAGCGATTTCATGTTTGAATTCAAGGAACTATCGGTTACCCTTACAGTCTGATAGCCAAGTATCGTTGTCGTGTAATTTTGTTGTTTTCTCCACACGCGGCGACACTTTCTTTTGTTATGGTTGTTTTGCCCTTAGTTAAAAACTCTCTTATTGGAGCGCTCAATGAACGATTTCCGTCCTTCCCTGTCACGCGGTTACGCTGGCACCGCAGGCCAGCAAGTGGCCCGCAACCAGGTGCTCAGAAACACGTACTGGTTGTTGGCGATCTCGCTCATCCCAACGGTCGCTGGCGCAGCCATTGGTTTATTCACTGGTCTGAATCAAGTCATGAACGCCAGCCCCATGCTGAGCGTCATCGTGTTTCTCGGTGGTGCGTTTGGCCTGATGTTCGCCATAGAAAAGAACAAAAACAGCTCACTGGGCGTGGGCCTGCTGCTGTTGTTCACTTTCTTTATGGGCATCATGCTCTCACGCCTGCTTGGGTTCGTGTTTGGCATGGGCAACGGCGCACAGCTTGTAATGCTCGCCTTTGGCGGCACGGCAGCCGTATTCGCCACCATGGCAACACTGGCCACGACGATCAAGCGTGACCTCTCGAGCATGCAGCGATTCCTCTTCATCGGCGCGGTGATCATTCTGGTGGCTGCACTTGCCAACATGTTTTTCCAGATCCCGGCACTGATGCTGACCATTTCAGTATTGGCCATTGGCATCTTCTCGGCTTTCATGCTCGTTGACCTGCAGCGCGTGGTCAACGGTGGTGAGACCAATTACGTCAGCGCCACGCTAGCGATTTACCTGGACGTGTACAACGTCTTCTCAAACCTTTTGATGCTGCTTGGCATCTTTGGCGGAGACCGCGATTAAGTCACTATCAACCTCGCCACATACTAAACAACCAGGCCGGCTTGCAGTGATCTGCAGCCGGCCTGGTTGTTTATGACCGTAGTCTTTTGGCGATCTATGAGTGCGCAAACTGCCGCACGCGGTGATAGGCGTTTAACTGCCAGCCAATCCAACCGACAGCCCGCCACAAACATAAATGACTTGTCCCGTGGTGTAACCCGCCAAGGGGTGCATCAACGAACTCACCATGTGTGCAACCTCAGCAGGCTCACCGACCCGATTCAGTGGAACAGCAGCCTTTAGACGCTTGGTTTGCTCTGAATCTGCGGGGTTGGCTGCCAAAAAAAGTTCGGTAGCCACCGCACCTGGTGCAATGGCGTTAACCGTCACCCCGTATTGGGCCAACTCAAGCGCCCAAGTGCGTGTCATCCCGACAATGCCAGCCTTGGTAGCGCTATAGACTGAACGCCCCACTTTACCCAACGCTGCACGGCTGCCGATGTTGACTACGCGACCATACTGGCGTGCTTTCATACAAGGAATCAATCCTTGAGTCAGCAACATCGGTGCAAGCAGGTTCAAGCTCACCATTTTGTCGATCTGCTGGACCGTAACGTCTTCTAGCGCGGCAACTTCAATCATGCCGGCATTGTTCACCAAATGCACAATTTCACGCTTGCCTACCCAATGATCAATGGCCTGTTTGGTCGCATCTGCCTTCATGAGATCAACAGATTCGAAGATTTCGCCAGGCAAGATTTCTGGCGGTGGCGTGCGGCTGAAATTCAATACTTCGTAACCATCAGCGAGCAAACGCTCGACAATGGCTCGTCCAATGCCGCGGCTGCCACCCGTTACCAATGCTAGAGATTTTTCCATCGTTTGTCTCCTTGTCCTCTATGCAACGATCTTACCTTTATGACGCACTTAAAGTGCAACCGTTAACCAGCAAACGGAACAAACCAATCAGTCGTTAGACCAGGGGATGGCAATCCCCGCCCGACCCATTCACTGTTGTAAGATCGATGAAAAATGAACAACAAACAGCACACGCACTGTTACAGGGGAGCACCACAACATGGCAAGATTCAAGCAACGACCCCCGGGATCAACCTGGGGCGATTTTGGGCAAGACGACGAACTCGGGCGCCTGAACCTCCTAGATGAAAACAAAGTCTTGCAAGCAGTCAAGGAAGTCAAAGCAGGCAAGGTATTTTGTTTGTCGTTGCCACTGAACTTGCCTGGTGGGAATGTCTTGAACCCACGCCGCCACCCTCCCGTGCTGTCACCCACGTTCAGGCCAGATGGCAAGGCTTTTATGAACGTCGCCATGTCAGCCATCCAACAAGATGCCATCGACGTCCTGTCTGACGATCAAGTAACGCTATGCATGCAGTACTCGACTCAATGGGACGGCCTTTGTCATGTGGGCGCCATGTTTGACACGCAAGGCGATGGCCAACTGCGCAAGGTCTACTACAACGGCTATGAGGCCGGTAAAGACGTGCTCGGCGGCGAGAACCCCCCGACAGAACACACCGACTGCTGCGGCGATGGCGCATCGTTTGCACGCAGGCTAAGCATAGACCGGTACGCGCAGAAAGGCATGCAAGGCCGGGGCGTGCTCGTTGACCTCGAACGCCACCTTGGTGCAGGCCGAACGGTGGTTGACGCACAGACTTTCATCAACATCTTGCAGACTGACAAAATCGATGTGGCTAGCGGTGACATGTTGGTATTGCGTACCGGATTTTCTGAGGCAATTGTAGAGATGGCTGGCAAACCGGATCACGACCAGCTCGAGAACACCGGTGCGGTGCTCGATGGCAGTGACCCAGCCCTTTTGAACTGGATCACCGAATCGGGCATCGCCGCGATTTGTGCAGACAATTACGCGGTTGAGGCCTACCCGGCGCGCACCAGCGGGCCTGGGCACTCGATTTTGCCGTTGCACCATCACTGCCTGTTCAAGCTGGGCGTGCCATTGGCCGAACTTTGGTACTTGCGCGATTTGGCTACTTGGCTGCACGAGAACCAGCGACACCACTTTTTGCTCACTGCCCCGCCACTACGAATGCCAGGTGCCGTGGGATCACCCGTCACGCCAATTGCCACCGTGTGAGGCAATTTTATGCACAGTACCCTTAGCGAACGCCTTGACGCCCTGGCAAAAAATCAAGGGAAAGAACTCGCACTGATTGAGCCAGAACGCAGCGTTACCTTTGGTGAACTTTCCGATCAAATACACAGGCTAGCTGGCTATTTGGCCAACCGTGGCGTCAGAGCTGGCGATCGGGTGGCACTTTGGCTGCCCAATAACATCGAATGGGTTACAAGTTTTGTGGCACTTAGCCACCTTGGTGCCATCGCACTGTTGGTCAACACCCGGTTTCGCAGCCGCGAACTTCAAGACCTGATTGAGCGCGGACAGGCAACCCATCTAATTTACTGGCCAGGCTTTAAAGGCATCGCATTTGACGAAATCCTGGACGATATTTCACCCACAGTCAGGCAACAGCTCAATACCACGATTACATTCGCCGAACTGCGTGCCGCCATTGATAAAGACTGGCCGGTTATCGCGGCGCATGGCGATCATGGCACACTGACCTTTACGACCTCGGGCACGACTTCGCTGCCTAAGTTTGTGCTGCACACTGAGA
Source organism: Burkholderiaceae bacterium (assembly GCA_021208885.1). Lineage (GTDB taxonomy): Bacteria > Pseudomonadota > Gammaproteobacteria > Burkholderiales > Burkholderiaceae_B > Algicoccus. The sequence goes on along the minus strand of JAJOJF010000037.1, from coordinate 132,869 downwards.
GCGTGATCTTGCGACACGCTGATGCAATAGCCAAAGCGTTCGCCTATGACAGCGAGACCTGCGTACTCGCTAGCGCACCGTTTTGTGGGGCGTTCGGGTTTGCCACCTTGATTGGCGGCTTGTTCACAGGCCACCGCGTGGCCTGTGAACCCGTGTCAACTGCCGAAAGCCTCTTAAACCTGGTGCGGCAACAGCAGGTCACCCACACTTACGCCAATAACGCACTGATCTTGCAAATGCTAAAGGCTTCAAATGATCCCGGAGACTTCACGAGCTGCAAGCTATTTGGGTTTGCCTCATTTGCGCCAGCCCAAGACGAACTGTTTGAACTGGCGAAGCGCAACCACTTGCCATTGACCGGCCTGTATGGATCGAGCGAACTCATCGCACTAACGGCAGCACAACCCACAGACCCGAGTCAAGGCGATACCAGCGTGCGTTATGAGCCCGGTGGGCGACTTGTCCATGAAAACGCACGGGTTCGCGCCAGGGACCCCGAAACCGGGCATTTACTGGCCAACGGCGAATCCGGCGAGATTGAAATTTTGTCACCTTCGCACATGGCAGGCTATCTCGATCAGTCTGAGGCCACGCGCAAGGCTTTCACGGACGACGGCTACTTCAAAACCGGTGACCTAGGCTGGTGCGTAAGCGACCGTCAGTTTGTGTTTCAAGCCCGCATGGGTGACTCGTTGCGCTTGGGTGGCTTTTTGGTGAACCCTGCTGAAATCGAAACAGTTGTGGAGTCTTTGCCCGGGGTTGCTGCTGCTCAAGTGGTTGCCGCTGATCTCGGTGCCAAGTCGGTTGCCGTGGCGTTCGTATTGCTGAAAGACACCACTGAATCGACGCCTGACGCTTGGCAGGCTGAATGCAAGCGCCAATTGGCCGGCTTTAAGGTACCGGTGCACTTTGAAGTACTCGAGAGCTTTCCGACAGTTGAAAGCGCCAACTCGGTCAAGATTCAAAAACACAAGCTGCGTGAGATGGCTCAACAACTTCTGGACAAACAGCATGCTTGAGACACTGCCACAGAACATCACGGCGCTGCCGTTTTTTGATGAGGGGCATGCCAGTCTGGCAAGCGGGCTAAATGATTGGGCGCATTCGAATCTCACTAACCGAGTGCACGTCGGTGACGTTGACGCACTTTGCAAGAAACTCGTCAAACAACTCGGTCAAGCCGGCTGGCTTCAATGGTGTGTCCCACAAGCCGGCGGCGGTGCCTTGCCTGCGCTGGACTCACGCAGCCTTTGCCTGGCCCGACAAACACTTGGCTACTACGACGGCCTGGCGGACTTCGCGTTTGCCATGCAAGGCTTGGGTAGCGGTCCGATTTCGCTATTTGGGACCCCTGAGCAGCAAGCCAAATATCTGCCAGCCGTCGCAAAAGGCCAGGCGATTGCCGCCTTTGCCCTGTCTGAACCCGAGGCAGGATCCGATGTCGCTGCCATGACCACCCGAGCCACCCGCGAGGGCCAGAACTACCGGCTCAATGGCATTAAGACTTGGATATCAAATGCAGGCATCGCTGACTTCTACACTGTCTTTGCCCGCACAGAGTGTGATGATGTTGATGGTGTGACGGCCTTTGTGGTTGATGCAGACACCCCCGGGCTCACTGTCTCGGAACGGTTCGATGTCTGCGCACCCCACCCGATCGGGTCAATCGAGTTCAGTGATTGCGTGATTCCCGCAACTCAACGTCTGAGTGAGCCTGGCCGGGGTTTTAAGGTTGCCATGCAAACCCTCGATGTGTTTCGTGCCTCGGTTGGCGCTGCCGCGCTCGGATTTGCACAGGCTGCTGCTGACATGGCCTGCACACGAGCCCAAAACCGGCCCATGTTTGGCACCACGCTGGCTGACTTACAGATCACGCAAGCCGCCATTGGCCAGATGGCCACCGAGATCGATGCGGCTGCCCTGTTGATTTATCGCGCAGCCTGGCAGCGCGATGTGCTCAGGCAACGTACCACCAAGACAGCAGCCATGGCCAAGCTATTCGCCACCGAAGCTGCTCAACGAGTGATAGATCGCAACGTACAGATCCATGGCGGACTTGGCGTCAAGGTCGGTCACCCGGCCGAGATGCTATACCGGGAAATACGCGCCTTGCGCATTTACGAAGGTGCCACTGAAGTTCAGCAAGTGGTGATTGCACGCGAGACGATGCGGCAACAACAAGGGGATATGAAATGAACGGCTCACAAGCCATGGTTAAAACGCTGCTCGCTGGCAGCGTCGATGTGTGTTTCGCTAATCCAGGCACGTCTGAAATGCATTTTGTGGCCGCGCTCGATCAGGCCACCGAGATGCGCTGTGTGCTTGGACTATTCGAGGGTGTGGTTACCGGCGCTGCTGACGGCTACTATCGAATGGCAGGCAAACCGGCGGCCACTCTATTGCATTTGGGGCCAGGCCTGGGCAATGGCCTAGCCAACCTGCACAACGCGCGCAAAGCTCGTTCGGGGATTATCAATGTGATCGGTCAGCATGCCTTGGACCATATTCACAACGATGCCCCGCTCAATTCAGACGTAGAGGGTGTGGCTCGACCCATGTCGAACTGGGTTCGTACCATCACGTCTTCAACTCATGCGGCGATGGACACGGCTGAGGCCATCAGCCAGGCTAAAAGCGCGCCGGGCCGAATAGCATCTTTGATCCTGCCAGCGAATTGCGCCTGGGAGTCAGCAGATGCTGGCAGCTACGACTTTAACCCTGCCCGAGCGCCTGCTGCGCCCCTGGCAGAGACGATCGATGAAGTTGCCGCGCTGCTTGCCAACCCTGATCTAGCGAAACGGGTTTGTTTGCTGCTAGGCGGGTCAGCCTTGATGGAAACACACACGTGGCTTGCCGGCCAAATAGCTGCCAAGACGGGCTGCCAACTGTTGTCCGAGCCTCGCAGCCCGCGTTTGCAGCGTGGTCGTGGACGCGTGAACGTGCGCCCAATCCCCTTTGCTGTTGATGCCGCGGTGGCCACCCTCAAAGACGCGGATCATATCGTGCTCATCGGCAGCACGGTGCCAGTGGCATTTTTTGCGTATCCAAGCAAGCCTCGATTAACCATCCCGGCCAATTGCAAGGTGCACACACTGGCCACGCCTGGCCATGACCTACTCGGCACCCTGCAGGCGCTGTGCGATGCAACCGGCGCTAGTGGCGCTGTACCAGCCTTCCTTTCAAAAGACCTCGCCCTGCCTTCATATGCGGACGGGTTTCCCACGCCTGCCACCATCGGCCCGGTGCTGGCACGAACCCTGCCAGACAACGCGATCCTGGTCGATGAGGCGGTGACCTCGGGTCGACAGCTTGCCGATAGCGTGCCTTACTTCGCGCCACATGACTGTATCGACATAACCGGTGGCGCCATTGGCTTTGGATTGCCTGCCGCTGTCGGTGCTGCTGTGGCTGCACCAGGCCGGCGAGTCGTCGCGCTCGTGGGTGATGGCAGCGCCATGTACACCATACAGGCACTCTGGACCATGGCTCGTGAGGCACTGGATGTGACGGTCGTGGTATTTGACAACCGGTCGTATCGGATTTTGCGCGGAGAGCTGACCAACATGGGCGGACCCGCGCCAGGTGTTAACGCCAGCCGCATGCTAGATCTTGATGGTCCGGAGCTTGACTGGGTATCAATGGCCAAGGCCCATGGGGTTGATGGCGTGTCCGCCGACTCACTGTCTGGATTCGAACAGGCGCTAAACCGTGCTAACGCGACGCCAGGCCCGTCATTGATTGCGCTCAGAATCTAGCGCCACAGATAAGCCCGCACAAAAAGACTTGATGCATGAATCAGGAGACGAAACAATGAAATGCTACTGCATCACCAAATTTAGCCAGCCACTTGAACTCATCGAGCGACAAACACCCGAACCTCAAGGTACCGAGGTTCTCCTTAAGACCCGTGCAGCTGGCGTCTGCCATAGTGATTTACACATCTGGGAAGGTGGCTACGATCTTGGTCATGGCAAGCGCCTGTCGCTCGAAGAACGCGGCATCAAGCTGCCACTAACCATGGGGCACGAAACGGTGGGCACACCGGTGGCCATCGGCTCAGAGGCCTCGGGTGTAGAGCCAGGCAAGAACTACCTCGTGTATCCCTGGATTGGTTGTGGCAAGTGTGAAGTTTGTCAGGCAGGCCAAGAAAACTATTGCGCAACCCCGCGGTCACTCGGGATCTACACCCATGGGGGCTACGCTGATCACATACTGGTACCCCACCCGCGCTACCTGCTAGACATCGGTGAGCTTGATCCCGCGCAAATTGCGCCACATGCTTGTTCTGGGCTCACGACCTACAGTGCCATCAATAAAATCGATGCGGGGATCTACACCAAACACCCAGTCGTCATCATGGGCGCGGGTGGCTTGGGCCTGATGGCCATCGAAATTCTGAGGGCTATGGGAGGCTTTGGTGCCATCGTGGTGGACATAGATGAGGCCAAGCTTAAAGCCGCCAAGGAGGCTGGCGCCTTGGCCGTTGTCAATGGCAATGATGCAGACGCGACGAATCAAATCATGGCTGCCAATGGTGGCAAGCAACTGCATGCCGTCATCGACCTCGTTGGGTCACCGTCATCGACACAGCTAGGCTTTAACGTACTGGCCAAGGGAGGCACATTAGTGATTGTTGGATTGTTTGGTGGGGCAGCACCTTGGTCACTGGCATTTATTCCCATGCGGGCGATACGCATTCATGGCAGCTATACCGGTTCGCTTGGCGAGCTCACGGCACTTTTAGCGCTCGTGCGCACCGGTGCAGTCAAGCCCATTCCGGTCACCACGCACCCGCTATCAGAAGCATCGGAGGTACTGGCTTCGCTGCACGACGGTAAAGTGATCGGCCGAGCCGTTCTGGTCGACTAAACCTTGAATTGGCCTTGGGTGTCAGCCAGACGCCTAAGGCCAAGCATCACCTCGCGACTATTGAGTCTGCCGCCAGGCACCTGCTCAAGCAAACGCTGCTGAAACTGCTCTCGCAAGGTTGCCGCCATAGATCGGTCGTCGAAGTCTGGCTCGGGGCCGTCCATGCCGTAGCCCGTTTCTCGCAACATACGCCACTCAAACTGTCTCAGAGCCCCTGAGACCGATTTGCCTTGGGACAATGCATCGATCGTTTGCGCGTAAGCCTCAAATAACCCTGGATGCGGATCCTCAGCAGCTAGCAGACGCAACAACAGTTCATTCATGTACCAGCAGGACATTAGTGCAGCGCCCGGTACCGGTTGCACACGTGTGACATCGGCATGTGTAAGTGTTTTAACCTCGGCATTGCCCGTCCATGACAATGCCAACTGTTGAAACGGCATCAACACCGCCCGCAGGCCTGAGTATGGTCGCTTGGCGCCTTTCGCCACGAGCGTAACAACACCGTAATCGCGGGAGAACACCTTAACAATCAGGGAAGTTTCACGCCACGCGGTCGATTGCAGGACAAATGCCTGTGCATCAACAATCCGTGCAGAACGCTTACTCATAGCCAAATTCGCGCAAGCTGCTCTGACGGTCAGTCCAGCCCTTTTTAACCTTGATGTAAACCTCAAGATGTACGGGCTTATCAAGCAATTTGGCAATGTCTTGTCTGGCCTCAGTCGCTATGCGTTTCATGTGTGCACCCTTGGCACCGAGCAAAATCGGCCGATGCGACTCGCGTTGCACAATCACGCAGGCATGAATGGCTGCTTTGCTGTCACTTTCTTCCCACTGTTCAATCACCACCGTACAGCCGTAAGGCAGCTCATCGCCAACTAGCCGGAAAATTTTCTCCCGGATAAGCTCAGCCACCAAAAACCGCATGGGCCGGTCAGTCAAGGTCTCTTGGTCAAAGTACGGCTCATTGTGCGGCAAATGCTTGGCAATCTCGTTTAACAAATCATCAAGCTGACGGTCTTTGACCGCGCTCACTGGCACGACTGCCGCAAATGGAAACTTGGCTGCTACCGTCGCTGTAAAGGGAAAGAGACTGGCTTTGTCTTTGACCGTATCGGTTTTAGAAAGCACCAGAATCACCTGGCTGTCCTTGGGCAACATGCAAACCAATGATTCGTCAGCAGCTGTCCACTGTCCGGCCTGCACTAAAAACAACACCACATCGACATCAGCGAGTGTCTGGCTAACGACTCGGTTCATCATCTTGTTCATTGCGCCACCGTGACGCGTCTGAAACCCAGGGGTATCGACAAACACAAACTGAGCATCATCCCGCGTTAACACCCCCATGATGCGATGACGCGTAGTCTGGGCTTTACGCGAGGTAATTGAAACCTTGGCGCCAATCAAGGCATTGGTCAATGTTGACTTGCCCACGTTGGGCCTGCCCACGAGCGCCACGTAGCCACATCGATAGTCTTGCGCCGCATCACTCATCGGATATCCTGTTCTACCGCCACGGGCAAACTCAACTGTGCTGCCTTGCGTGCGCGCTTGACTGCCTTGCGTGCCCCACCGGCTGGCTTGGCAGCCATGGCCTTCTCCAGAGCTTGGCGCGCTGCAGTTTGCTCGGCCGAACGACGGCTAGCGCCAGCAGCCTGGACATGCACATCGAGCTCCTCGATATCGCATGCCACTTCAAACTGCTGACTATGTGCCGCCCCATGGGTAGCGATAACGGTATACGTCGGCAAAGCCAGCTTGTGGGCCTGCAAAAACTCCTGCAGCAATGTTTTAGCGTCTTTGCCAATCGTCTGGGGGTCAATGGACTTGATAATAGGCTCGTAGAGCTGGTGGATCACGGCCTGAACCCGCTCAAACCCGCCGTCCAGATAAATCGCACCCAAGATAGCCTCAAGCGTATCAGCCAGAATCGACGGGCGCCTGAACCCACCACTCTTGAGCTCCCCCTCACCAAGCCTCAAATGTTCAGACAGTCCGAGGCGCTGCGCAATATCAGCTAGTGCAGCTTGCTTAACCAAATTCGCGCGCACACGAGACAAATCACCTTCATCAAGCTTGGCAAACCGATGAAACAGCAACGAGGACACAGATGTACCAAGCACCGAATCGCCCAGAAACTCCAGGCGCTCATTGTTGCGGGCGCTATGACTGCGGTGCGTAAGCGCTAGCTCAAGCAACGACTTGTTTTGAAAGGAATAGCCTAGAACGGCTTCCAACTTTGCAGCAGACATGGTTTGTCACCAACACATCCGAGGCGGGCGTGTCGATGATTCTTAATGGAATCGACCGATACGACCCGGCTCAGAAAAATTCATCCAGATAAAAAAGGCCTTGCCAACAATGTGCGACTCAGGCACAAACCCCCAGAATCGACTGTCTAGACTGTTGTCGCGGTTGTCTCCCATCATAAAGTAAACACCCTCTGGGACGCGACAGACAATGCCATCAATCCGGAAATCACAGTTCTCTCGGTAAGGAAACCGCCAAACAGGCCTTAAATCCTGTCTACTTTGCTTATCAACCAGGATTTTATGGCTAACTTCGCCTAAATCCTCTATATACTGAGCAGTATATGTCACCCGATCGGGCTCAAAATAATCGCCGTCCCGCTTGACGGGCACCTCTTTGCCATTGATGTAGAGACGTTTGTTCAGATAGGCTACCTCGTCGCCTGGCAGCCCCACTACCCGCTTGATGTAATCAACCGACGGGTCAACCGGGTACCGAAACACCATGACATCACCGCGCTCTGGCTCCCCGATCGGCACCACTTTGGTCTCAACAATCGGCAGGCGGATGCCGTAGATGTACTTGTTCACCAAAATCAAGTCACCCGACTGCAAGGTGGGCAACATGGAACCAGACGGAATTCTAAAGGGTTCAACGATAAAAGAGCGCAACACAAAGACAAAAAGGATCACCGGAAAAAAGCTCGCACCGTATTCCACCCACCAAGGTCGCTTGGCGTCTTTGTCGCGTTTGTGGCGCAGCACCCAGCGATCAAGTGCCCAGACCAAGCCCGTGATCACAAGCGCCACAAACAATATCAAAGAAAAATTCCAGCTCATGCGCCCACGCCTCGTTTAAGCCCTTGCCCCAGAAGTGACCTACACCCTGCCATCACTTGTCCTCAACCTGCAGGATCGCTAAAAATGCCTCTTGCGGGATTTCAACGCTGCCAACTTGTTTCATTCGTCGCTTGCCAGCCTTTTGTTTTTCCAACAGTTTTTTCTTGCGAGTGATATCGCCACCGTAACACTTGGCCAGCACGTTTTTGCGCAAAGCCTTAACGTTTTCTCGGGCGATGACCTCGGCGCCGATCGCAGCCTGAATCGCCACATCGTACATTTGACGCGGGATCAGCTCGCGCATCTTGCCCACCATTTCACGGCCACGGTAGCGCGCATTCGAACGGTGGCAGATCGTGGACAAAGCGTCCACGCGATCGCCATTAATCAAAACGTCTACCTTGACCACGTCGGCTGCCCGATACTCCCGAAACTCATAATCCATGGAGGCGTAGCCACGCGAGACGGACTTCAACTTGTCGAAAAAGTCGAGCACGATCTCAGCCAGTGGAATGTCGTACTGCAAATGCACCTGTCGGCCGTGATAACTCATGTCTAGCTGCATGCCACGCTTGTTGTTGCAAAGCGTCATGACGGGCCCGACGTAGTCTTGTGGCATGAACAAAGTCACCAGAACAATGGGCTCACGGATTTCTCGAATCTTGGCGATTTCGGGCATGCGAGAGGGACTTTCAATATCAAGCACCTCGCCGTCATTGAGCTCGACCTTGTACACCACCGATGGCGCGGTGGTGATGATATCCATGTCAAACTCACGCTCCAGGCGCTCTTGCACAATTTCCATATGCAAAAGACCCAGAAACCCGCAACGAAATCCAAAGCCCAGCGCCTGCGATACCTCAGGCTCAAACATCAGTGCAGCATCATTGAGCTTTAGCTTTTCCAGAGAGTCACGCAATTGATCGTATTCGCTGCTCTCAACCGGATAAAGGCCGGCAAACACCTGCGGCTTGACCTCTTTAAAGCCAGGCAGAGGTGCCTGTGCGGGTTGATTAACCAAAGTAATCGTATCGCCCACCTTAGCGTCTTTGAGCTCTTTTATCCCGGCTATGACAAACCCGACCTGCCCGGCCGACAGCTCTGTGCGTGGCACGGACTTGGGCGTAAACACCCCAATTTGCTCACACGGATGCGTAGCGCCAGTGGCCATGAAACGCAGCTTGTCCTTGGGACGCAACGTACCGTTGACCACACGGACCAACATCACCACGCCAACATAATTGTCAAACCACGAGTCGATAATGAGCGCCTGAAGTGGGGCGTTGGGGTCGCCTTTGGGAGGTGGCACTTTGGCCACAATCGCCTCGAGGATCTCGTCGATGCCCATGCCTGTCTTAGCACTAGCTGCCACCGCATCGCTGGCATCCAAGCCGATAACGTCTTCAATCTCAGCTCTCGCACCATCAGGGTCAGCTTGCGGCAGATCCATCTTGTTTAGAACCGGCACCACTTCAACCCCAAGCTCGATCGCGGTGTAGCAGTTGGCCACCGTTTGCGCTTCAACACCTTGCGACGCATCGACAACGAGCAACGCCCCTTCACAAGCCGACAACGAGCGGCTCACCTCATAAGAAAAGTCCACGTGCCCTGGGGTGTCGATGAGGTTTAGCTGATAGTCCTGCCCGTCGGCTGCCCGATACAACAACGATGCGGTTTGCGCCTTGATGGTGATGCCCCGCTCGCGCTCGATGTCCATGGAATCAAGCACCTGAGCACTCATCTCGCGATCAGCCAAGCCACCGCAGCGATGAATGAGGCGGTCCGCCAATGTAGACTTGCCGTGATCGATATGGGCAATGATCGAAAAATTACGAATATGCTGCATGAGACCTGCAAAGAGTTAGTTAGCCTGGCTTAAAGCCCATCGCTGTGACCATCGGCTTGGCGAGCAAGACAAAGGGGGCGCAGATCGCCCCCTTCTTGTGCTTGCGCGTCTATTAGGCGCTTATTTTAGCCTCAAGACCGTTACTTCTTGGCGGGCCGCACCAAAAGCCACTGGGCTTGCCCATTACGTTGCACCATCATGCCTAAAGGCTTGCCTGCTTCAGCTTTTTCTGCAAGCTCAACAAACTGCTTGGGCGAGCTAACATCGGTGTTATCCACCGTCAGAATCACGTCACCGGCGGTGAGCCCGGCCGCAGCGCCAGCACCTTCAGCGGCAGTGACCTTGACACCGTGGTTGATGCGAAACTCTTTTTTCTCATCATCGGTTAAGGAAACGACGGTGACGCCAAGTGCGGTCTCGCCTGCTGGCTTGGACTCAGCTGGTTGGCTCGCAGCCGCCACCGGAGCAGCCGATGGCGTTTCGCCGACAGTGATACTCAGGGTAACGGGCTTGCCCTTGCGCCAGACGTTCATTTTCGACTTCGTGCCTGGCGCCGTTGAACCCACCACACGCGGCAGATCTGACCATTTCTCGATCTTCTTGCCGTCAAACTCAAGAATGATGTCGCCAGGCTCAACGCCGGCCGCTTCAGCCGGACCATCAGGCACCACTCGACTCACCATTGCGCCTGCAGCACTATCCAAACCACTCGCTTGGGCCACGTCCTTACTGACCTCAGCAATCTGCACGCCTATGCGACCGCGTGTGACTTTGCCATTTTCGCGCAACTGTTGAGCCACCTCCATCGCCTCATCGATGGGAATTGCCAACGAAATGCCCATGAAACCGCCGCTGCGCGAGACGATTTGAGCGTTGATTCCGACCACCTCACCATTGAGATCGAGCAGAGGACCGCCCGAGTTGCCAGGGTTGACAGCGACATCGGTCTGAATGAATGGCAAGTAATCACCCGTCTCGCGACCAATTGCGCTCACAATGCCTGAAGTCACAGTCGATTCGAGACCGAATGGCGAACCGATCGCCAATACCCACTGGCCTTTCTTCAAATCAACGGCAGTACCAATTGGCAGTGTTGCCATATTTTCCGCATCGATCTTGAGAAGCGCCACATCGGTGCGCTCGTCACTACCGATGACTTTGGCCTTGTACTCGGTGCCATCAGTCAAGGTGACAAAGATCTCCGAGGCCTCATCAATTACGTGATGATTGGTAAGAATGTAGCCATCAGCGCTTATGAAGAACCCCGAACCGACACCTCTGGGCACGGTGCGCTCTTGTGGCTCAGGATTGCCACGACGCTGCTGAGGAGCCTGTTCGTTACCGCCACCACCGGGCGGTTGAAAATCTGGCCCAAAGAACCAGCGAAACATCTCGTAGGGGTCGCGGCCACCCGGGCCTGCTCCAGTGCTGACTGTCGCGGTGGTGCGGATATTGACGACGGCAGGCTCTGCCTTTTCCACGATCGCCGTAAAGTCAGGCAGCCCTACCGTATTGGCCCGACCGGGCGCGCTGAACTGCCAAAGCATTAATGCCATGAGCGCCAAGAGCATGAACTGCCACAGGCGTTTTTGTTCAGTTAATTGCATGTTTTGTTTCACGTTTTCAGTGGTGACACGATTGTGCATATAGGACTCCGTGTTTAGCATCGCTTATGTTTTATTGTCACTATTTGGTGTGCAGAGCACCGGTCCGAATAATGGATTCGGCGAGTTGACGCACCGTTACAGCTGGCGCCTCGCCGGCCACCATCACCCAATAGTCATCGTGACGTTTACCGTAAAGGTTCACCGCACCGGAACGACTTGCGCCGCTCATCTGATGTTGAGACAAATTTTGTTGATAAGGTTCAATAAAAATTGAGATTGTGGCCAAACCGTCTGTCAAGATTAATTGGCTGACTTGTCTGCCATCACGGAACTGACGCTCAACCTCGATCACTGGCCGATAGCCTGGGGGCTCACGATAGAACCACCCCATCGCCTTCAAATCAATATTGCTGTTGTTTCGCTCAACCACCCGCCACCCGTCGGTTGCCCAAGCCGGCTGCAGTTCTGCTTGATCGATGGGATTACCGACCTGCAATTGTGTGAACGCAATGTGCTCAACCACAGAACCTTGCTCATCGTGCATTTGCGCTTCGAGCAACAACCCGGTCTGATCATCGACACAAAGCTCATAACGCGAGCGGTGGTCGTCTTTTGGGACGATGCTGACACGATGACAAGTACGCCCCGCCACCCTGGCCTTACGCTCTTGCAACACAAAATCATAATGCTGGCTCAAGTCACTGACCGACCCCATTAGTAAAGCCGGGAACCGCTCTTGCCGCTGTTGCTCTGACACAATCAGCTTCTGTTCAGGGATCAGACACTGCACCCTATCATTGTGCCGCAAGTATTCTCTGGGGCTGTCGCTTAGCACTTCAAGTCGCTCGAATTCCTGACCATCTGCAAAGCGATGGGTCACTCGAAACGAACGCATTTGGCCGTTGCGCTGATGCGCGAAAATGCCCTGGTAATTTTGGGTTTTAGCGGCTTGCTGAACTTGCTGCAACAACTCAGGCGCGCTGATCTTCACACCCGTCTGCTGCGCAAAGGCAGCCAAGGGCAACGCCAAGGCGACAAACACCGCCAAACCGAGTTGACCGAACAAGTTCAATAACGCTGGCATCAATCCACCCCCGGCGTGAAGGCAACTTGACGCACAGCAATAGGGCCAGCCATCTGTCGATGCGCCGACACGTAGTCCGATTCAGGCCTGGTCTGTTCGACGATCCGGGCGGCGGAATTGACGGACTCATTTTTTGCCACTGACATGACTTGCTGAGCGTTTTGCTCAAGACCAAACAAAGGTTGCGCAATCCATACCACCGAGGCCACCGCGGCGGCAACCGCCAACCCGGGCCAGGCCAAAACCGCCTGACGCCATCTCGACACGCTTTGTCGCGGGTGTTCTCGTGCAGGTGGCGTAAGAGGCAGGCCATGAGCAGCCTCGCGCGCCAGCGCAGCAGACATGCGGGCAGCAAATTCAGCGGATACTGGCACTGCAGCAGTTGGCTCACGTATAGCATCGCCAATCAAGTGATAAACCGCCCAACGTTCTCGTACATCGATCGAAGCAAACTCTATTCCCTCCAAGCTCGCCTCCCCGTCCATGATGGCAGACAAAGATTGGGCTAAATCCGACTCTAACCCCTCACCCGAACCTGACCATGCCATATCTTGCTCAGCAGCTTTCATCGCAATATCCTCACCAGCGCTTATCACCGTGGGTGTCCAACATCGGACGCAATTTGGCGGCAATTGCCTCGCGCGCCCTAAAAATCCGGGATCTAACCGTGCCAATGGGACAATCCATCGTCTCGGCGATCTCCTCGTAACTCAAGCCATCGATCTCTCTTAAGACGATGGCAGTCCTCAACTCGGCCGGCAACTGCTCAATGACCGCATTGACGGTGCTGGCAATTTCATGGCTCGCAAGCACCGACTCCGGCGTGTTGTTGTCTGTTAGGTTGTCAATTTCATCAAAAGTTTCACCATCCTCGGTTTGATTTAAACCAGGTGAACTCGGCCGGCGGCCTTGCGAGGCCATCCAATTGCGCGCGGTATTGATCGCAATGCGATAGAGCCACGTGTAAAAAGCACTGTCGCCACGAAACTGCGGCAAAGCCCGGTAAGCCTTGATAAAGGCCTCTTGCATCACGTCATCGATGTCAGACTGATCACGCAACATGCGCGATAAAAGCCGTTGGATCTTGCGCTGATACTTCAACACCAGCAAGTCAAACGCATGCTTATCGCCCTGTTGCACTCGCGCAACTAGCTTGGCGTCGGCCTCACGCTCGCTCATGCGTGTCTCCGTGCATGCCAAATTGCCAAAAGGGCAAACATTCTAAATTTATTTTGGCCAACGGTTGATTTCCAGATGGTAATTGCAGCCGTCTTATGCATTCCGGCACCGAACAGCGAGTCCTTTGGGGCGTCAATCGGTCGTAACTGGAGTTGCAAGGCACCCCAATAACGACCCACCTCGACAACTCGCAAGGGAACCACTTCGCCATTGCTTCGCAACTGCCCTTCGATCGCATTGAGCCCGAATGTCACGCTAGAAAAGACCTCCGATCTGACACGCCCGGGATGGACGCCTATTTGCCACTTCCAGACCAAGGGTAGCGCGATTAGAAAGCTTCCCAGATGCAGAAAAATCACCGGTGTATCAGCAACTAGGTTGACCAAAGATTGCAACACAACTGCAATAACCGCCGACAATAAAGCCGCCCGCAAAAAGCAGGCGGCAGTCGGGGCAGCGTTTGGCCGCCATTGCACAGTGGATGGATGGTCGACTGCGGGCTGCATCAAACCCGGCGCACGACCATCGAACCATTGGTGCCCCCGAACCCAAAAGAGTTCGACAACGCCACATCAATCTGCATGGGGCGTGCCTGGTTGGCACAATAATCCAGATCGCACTCGGGATCTTGATTAAAAATATTGATGGTAGGCGGCGATACTTGGTGGTGAACCGCCAGCGTTGTGAAGACGGCCTCGATACCGCCTGCGGCCCCAAGCAAGTGGCCTGTCATAGACTTTGTCGAATTGACCACCAGCTTTTTGGCGTGATCCCCGAAAGCGAGCTTCAGTGCCAACGTTTCGTTTTTGTCGCCAAGAGGTGTGGAAGTGCCATGCGCATTGACGTAATTGACTTCATCGGGGTTAATGCCGCCATTGCGCAACGCTGCCAGCATGCCGCGACGCGGACCATCTTGGTCTGGCGCCGTGATGTGATGGGCGTCGGAGCTCATGCCGTAACCAGCCAGCTCGCCATAAATTTTGGCGCCACGCTTTTTTGCGTGCTCATATTCTTCAAGCACCATGACGCCAGCGCCCTCGCCGAGCACGAAACCGTCGCGATCCACATCCCAGGGTCGCGAAGCGGTTGTCGGGTCGTCATTGCGAGTAGACAAAGCACGCATGGCAGCAAAACCGCCAATACCAAGCGGCGTGACCGTCGACTCGGTACCACCAGCCAACATCACATCGGCATCACCATACTCGATCAGGCGCCCGGCATCACCAATCGAGTGCAAACCAGTCGTGCAAGCCGAAACGACTGCGTAGGAGGGGCCTTTAAGGCCCAGCATAATGGACAACTGGCCCGAGACCAGGTTAATAAGCGACGCTGGCACAAAAAATGGTGATATCCGGCGCGCACCGCGCTCAAGATAGTCTTTTTGTGTTTCTTCGATTCGTTGCAAACCACCGATGCCTGAACCCACAATCACACCGAACCGTTCGGCGTTGATTTCGTTGATCTCAAGGCCTGAGTCCTTCCACGCCTGGACACCAGCAGCAATGCCGTAGTGAATGAACGTATCCATCTGCCGAGCCTCTTTGGCAGGCATGTAAGCTGTGACGTCAAAATCTTTGACTTCACCAGCGATGTGAGAATTCATTTCTGCTGGATCGAACCGCGTGATTCGTCCAATGCCGCTGCGCCCATTGACCACATTGTCCCAAGCCGTGGCAATGTCATTGCCCACAGGACTCACTATGCCAAGGCCGGTGATCACTACTCGTCTTTTCAAGAGTCGCTCCCGATATTTCACAACAAAAGCGGCCGAGGTTGCTAACGCAGACAAGCTGACTGATCATCAGTTGTCAAACCGCTAACTTTCCCGACCGCCGAGCTTGCTCACAGTGATGCGTGCAAGCTGCAAACTTAACCGAAATTAATCCGGCACGATTACTTCGAGTTTGATTCGATGTAATCGATGGCTTGCTTGACCGTGGTGATCTTTTCGGCTTCCTCGTCAGGAATCTCAGTCTCGAACTCGTCTTCCAGCGCCATCACAAGCTCAACCATATCGAGCGAGTCTGCGCCAAGGTCGTCAAGGAATGAGGATTCGTTCTTGATCTCGGCTTCGTTAACGCCAAGTTGTTCAGCGACGATTTTCTTGACGCGCTGTTCGATGCTTTCCATTCAAATCTCCAGTGGGGAAAAAACCTTATGAATTATAGCCAAGCCTAGCCCAAAACGGGCTTACGACATGTACATACCACCATTAACATGCAAAGTGGTACCTGTAATGTACTCTGCCTGCTCAGATGCCAGAAATGCTACCGCATAAGCGATGTCCGCAGGCGCACCAAGGCGACCAAGGGGAATTTGCCCTAGCAGACCTGAAGTTTGCTCGGTCGACAAAGCGCGAGTCATGTCGGTTTCAATAAATCCGGGTGCAACACAATTGACCGTGATGTTGCGACTGCCAAGCTCTCTTGCAAGCGCTCGGGTCATGCCCGCCACGCCGGCTTTGGCTGCTGCGTAGTTGGCTTGTCCAGCGTTGCCGCTTGACCCCACTACCGAGGTGACGTTGATGATTCGACCACTGCGAGCCTTCATCATTGGCTTGATCACCGCACGACAAAGCTGAAACACGCTGGTCAAGTTGGTCTGTAAAACCGCATCCCAGTCTTCATCTTTCATGCGCATGGCCAAGGTATCTCGGGTAATACCAGCATTGTTGACCAGAATATGTGGCCCACCCTCTTTGGCAAGCTCATCAACAACAGCAGCGATGCGATCAGGCTCATCAACGTTTAGCACAATGCCGCGCCCACCAGAATCAGCCAATGCCTCAGAGATGCCTTGGGCGCCACTTTCAGTGGTTGCTGTGCCAACCACCGTCGCACCACGTGCGGCCAACTCTAGCGCGATGGCTTTGCCAATACCACGACTGGCACCGGTCACCAACGCTACTTTGTTCTTTAAATCCATGTCGCTATTCCGTATCACTGTTAATTTCAATTCAATACTTGAGTGCCACTGTTTTTAGGCAGACTTTAGCGCATCCATGGCTGCCTGCATGGAACCAGGGTCCGTCACTGATATGCCCGTCAGTTCGGGCGAGATACGCTTGACCAAGCCACTAAGCACTTTGCCGGGTCCGCACTCAACCACTATGCGTGACGCCCTGATTAGCCATCGCCTGAATAGTCTGCACCCAGCGCACTGGATGCCAAGCTTGATCAACCAGTGCCTGACGAATGGCAGCAGGCTCTTGATGCACCTGAACATCGACATTGTGAATCACGGGTATAACCGGTTGACGCAGCTCAACGTTGGTCAATGCCTCCGACAGAACCGCCGCTGCAGGTTTCAGTAGGCTTGAGTGAAATGGCGCAGACACTGGTAGCAACACCGCCCGCTTGGCTCCCGCTGCTTTGGCGTTTTCCATGGCGCGCTCAACCGCGGCCTTATGGCCGGCAATAACAACCTGAGCAGGCGCATTAAAGTTCACTGCTTCAACGACTTCGTCCTGTCCAGCCTGCTGGCACGCTGCAATCACAGCATCATCTTCAAGGCCCAAGATGGCAGCCATGGCGCCGGTGCCCACCGGAACCGCAGCCTGCATTGCATCAGCCCGGATACGCACCAGACGCACAGCATCGGCCAAATCGAGGGCACCGGCAGCCGTTAGCGCTGCGTACTCCCCCAGGCTGTGTCCGGCCATGACCATTGGCTCTGGGCCACCGGCTTCGCGCCAGGCGGCAAACATGGCAAGCGAGGCGGTCAACATGGCCGGCTGGGTGTTGGTGGTGAGATTGAGTTGCTCCGCAGGCCCATCAGCAATCAATGCCCCGAGATCCTCCCCAAGAGCGGCGTTAGCCTGCGCGACCACACCAGTCACCGCTTCGTTACCCGACCAGGCATCCAGCATACCAACAGTCTGAGAGCCTTGGCCCGGGAACACAAAAGCAAACTTCATGTCTGTTTCACCTATATCAAATTAAATCTGGGTGCATCCACGTTAACTGGCCACCACCTCGACGGCAGTCCATCCACTTACATTCTCGCGACGACAGAACCCCAGGTAAAACCGCCACCAACGCCCTGCATCAGCACTTCGTGTCCCGCTTTGATGCGGCCATCGCGACAAGCCTGATCAAGCGCCAGCGGCACACTGGCGGCTGATGTGTTGGCGTGCCGATCAACGGTCACAACAAGCCTGTCCATGGAGCCACCGAGCTTTTTTGCCAGGAACGTCAATATCCTCAAGTTGGCTTGATGCGGTATCAGCCAATCGATATCGTCAAGCGCCAGGCCCGCTTCAGCCACCGTATCACGGGCTGATTTCTCAAGCACCGATACTGCCTGCTTGAATACGGCCTGGCCATCCATGCGCAAAAAGGGGTCACCCGTAACCTGACCATGGGCTACCGATCCTGGGACACACAAAATGTTGTTCAAGCTTCCATCGGCATGCAACTGCGCTGCTCGAATGCCAGGCTCATCAGAAGCCTCCAGAACGACGGCACCCGCACCATCACCAAACAAAACACAAGTACCGCGATCTTGCCAATCAAGGATCCGCGAAAAGACTTCAGCCCCAATGACCAATGCACACCTGGCTCGCCCTGCCTTGATAAAACTGTCTGCAGTGGTCAATGCATAAACAAACCCACTACAGACCGCCTGGACGTCAAAGGCCGCTGCGCCATGGTTGCCAAGTTTGGCCTGCACCATGCATGCAGTGCTAGGAAACACAAAATCCGGCGTAGAAGTCGCCAAAATAATCAGGTCAAGATCGGCTGCGGTCTTGCCAGCTCGGGCAAGCGCCTGCTCGGCAGCCTTGAAAGCCAGGTCACTGGTTTTAGTGTTGTTGTCTGCGATGTGGCGCTGCCGAATCCCGGTTCGCGAGACGATCCACTCATCGGATGTCTCAATACCCTGTTTGGCGAGCCTGGCAGCGAGTTCTTCATTGGTTACCACATCTTCAGGCAGATAACTGCCGGTGCCAATGATTCTGGAATACTGAACAGTAGCTGTCATGACATCCTCATGCGGCAATCGCCATTTACTTCGTGCCAGACTGATGGCGCGTGAACTCAACAACTGTGCTGGCGATGCGATCAAGCACGCCGGCAGCAACTGCGTCATGGGCACGCTGCAACGCGTGCCTGAATGCGTAGTCATCGGCCGAGCCGTGGCTCTTGAATACAATGCCACGCAACCCTAACAAAGCAGCGCCATTGTAACGACGGTTATCTACCCGGCGACGGAAACGATTTAAAACGGGTCTGACGATTACGCCAGCTAATTTTGTGAGCGTACTACGATAAAACTCTTCGCGAATCATGCTGCCAAGCATATGCGCCAAGCCTTCGACCGACTTCAAGACCACGTTACCAACGAACCCGTCGCACACGACTATATCAACCGTGCCCTTGAAAATATCATTGCCTTCAACGTTGCCATAAAAATTCAAGGGGCTTGCGCGTAGCAGCTCAGCAGCCTGCTTGACGACATCATTGCCTTTGATGACCTCTTCGCCGATATTCAAAAGCCCAACGGATGGCAGATGGCCGTCATCAGAAGTTTGAGCCAAGGCAGTGCCCATGATGGCAAACTGCAACAGGTGCTCCGCTGTACAGTCAACATTGGCACCGAGGTCGAGCATGGTTGTTGCACCGCCCTTTTGATTGGGCAATGCAGTAGCAATCGCCGGACGATCAATGCCATCGAGCGTCTTGAGCACGTAGCGCGAGATCGCCATCAAAGCGCCGGTGTTGCCCGCTGACACACAGGCCTGAGCTTGACCAGATTTGACCGCCTCGATTGCTACCCGCATAGAGGAGTCTTTTTTGCGGCGCAGCGCCACCTCGACTGGATCATCCATGGCAACCACCTCACTGGTGTGCCTGATCTCGAGTCGAGCACGATCGGCCCTGGGGTATTTCGGTTGCCACTCGCCTAGTGCTTTTTCTATCTGAGAAGAGTCACCTACAAGCAGCAAAGAGGCTTGAGGATAACGTTCGATGAAAGCCAAAGCCGCAGGAATGGTCGTTGGGATACCAACGTCACCACCCATGCAATCAACGGCGATGCGGACAGACTTGGTCACGAAAAACAAGCGGAATGCCAAACATCCCGCAATCGACTAATCGTGATTTATTCGTCTGACTTGGTCTTCAGAACCTTGCGGCCACGATAAAAGCCGTTGGGGCTAATGTGATGACGCAGATGCAGTTCACCCGTGTTCGGCTCGATTGCCGTAGGCGGGTTAGTCAGAAAATCGTGCGAACGGTGCATACCGCGCTTCGATGGGGTTTTCTTGTTTTGCTGGACAGCCATGATGACTCCTAATAATGGGATGGATTGTACGTCAATCCAATCCGGTAAAAACCAAAATACGGCTCAAAAAATTATTTTGAGCCGCGCTTTAAACCTTCAAGCACCTTAAACGGTGACTCTCGTTTTACTTCCTCGACAGGTTCGCCAGCTGAGGTCTTAGCCGGCTCACAAGCGTGGTGTTTAGGTACATACGGAACAGCGAGTATCAGCTGATCTTCAACCATCTGCACGAGGTCAACCGGCCCGTCAGCCACGAGCGGTTCAGGAGCATCAGGATCCCCCTCATCAACAGCTTCAACTGCGTTGGCCGTGTTCTCGTCAGCAAACAGCTCGAACTGAACCGTTTCATTAACCAAAAACAGCATGTCGCTTAAACATCGCTGACAAGTGAGCGTGAGCAAAGCCTGCACTTTTAACCACACGCGTGGGCGGCGGCCTTGCTGACTCGACCCTCTGAACTCGTACCAGACCGCCCCGCGGCCATCTGCACCAATGTCCGCAAGTTCACGAATGTGAGGCTGGCCAGGCAAATCCTGAATCAGCCGGGTCATCCTGTTGACAGGTATTACACCGACAACAGCCCCGTTGTGCTGAGCCAAGCGCCTTAGATCCGTTTTGGGCGGCATGCCAAACTGCACCTGGCACTGTGCTCGCCAATTTTCGTCTGACGCTGGCAACCCAACCATTGGAATTCGACCGTAAAAATGAACCTGCTTCAACAAAAGCGGCAAAGCCCGCTATCATACCGTGAAATCCTCTGTGAATACAACTGGTTGCACGCTGTGTCCACCCAACTTCCATCGAAACTGATTCTTGCTTCAAGCTCACCCTATCGCCACGAGATGCTCGCAAGACTAAACATTCCTTTTTCTGTCTGCCCGCCCGAGCTTGATGAGTCTGCGTTGCCGGGGGAAACACCGCTCGCACTAGCACGTCGTCTGGCTCTTCAAAAAGCTCGGGCCATAGCGCGCCAAGAGCCTGATGCAGTCGTCATTGGTGCGGACCAAGTGCTCGATTTCAACGGAATCGCTCTTGGCAAGCCTGGCAACGCGGATAATGCCCGACGCCAACTAATCATGCTCAGTGGACAAACGGTGACATTCCAAAGCGCTATCGCGCTAGTGACCCCAAGAGCGACGCGCATCAGAGTCAGCCCCTCTAGAGCCACGTTTCGACGACTGTCGGATGCGCAAATTGAGCAATACCTACAAATTGATCAACCGTTTGACACCGCTGGCAGCGCCAAAGCAGAAAGTTTAGGCATCTCACTACTGGAGTCACTGCAAAGCGATGACCCTACGGCCATTATTGGGCTGCCGCTCATCGAGCTAACTCGCCTGCTTTCACTCGCAGGCATAGATCCACTGACTCCGAACAGAAACGCTAACTAATTTCATCACCATCCATGCAACCTCAACACACTGGCACGCTGCACCTGATTCCCGTTGGACTGTCCGAGGCACCGATCGATTCGTGGCTTCCGATCGCGGCGCAACAACAAGCCGCCGGGCTTTCCAACTATATCGCTGAGAATGCGAAAACCGCCCGGGCGTTTTTAAAACTGCTGACACTTGAGCGTCCCATACAAGAAATTGATATACAGACACTAACGGCCAAGACGGATGACCAAACAATCCGCCAATGGCTAGCGCCCCTGAAAAACCATCAATCCATCGGACTGGTATCTGAGGCCGGCTGCCCTGCTGTCGCCGACCCGGGTGCACGCGTGGTTGCACTGGCACACGACATGGGGGCCACCGTCAAGCCGTGGACCGGGCCTTCGTCCATTGTGCTTGGGCTCATGGCCAGCGGACTTGATGGCCAGCGCTTTACCTTTCACGGCTATGCGCCTGTCAAACCAGATGAGCGCGCAAAACAGCTCAAACAGTGGGAGCAGCTATCTGCACGACTGTCACAAACCCAGATTCTGATCGAGACACCCTATCGCAATGCCGCCATGTTTGACAGTCTCTTGCAAACCCTCAACCCAAAAACCCGGCTTTGCGTGGCCTGCGATGTCACGGGCCCAAATGAGTGGCTACGAACCCGAACCGTTGCCAGCTGGAAAAACTCCCCACAACCAGATCTAGTCGGCAAACCAACCTTGTTCTTGTTTCAAGCTTGAACGATTGATTGAGCTGAGATGGTGTGATCTGTGGCTTACCTTGGTCGATAGCGGCGCCATAAACGCCAGCCAAGCAAAGCGGCTACGATCACGCCGTAAACGATGACTTCCACAAAGTCATTTTTGCCCGCCTTGTGCAGCCAGTAATGGACAATCGCCAGCAAAGCCACGAAATAAATCCAGCGATGAAGTGCTTTCCAGTAGCGGCCCATGTTTTTCATCGCTCGTTGGCTTGAGGTGAGTGCCATGGCTAACATTACGACAAACGCGGCCATGCCGACCGCGACAAATGGTCGTTTAATGATATCCAAACCCATATCAGCGAGCACAAAATTTTGCTCCCACCAGGCCCAGGCCAGCGTGTGCAAAAAGGCATAGAAAAAAGCAAACAGGCCACACATCCGACGCAGACGAATCAGCGCGGGTTCATTAAACCAGTCTCGCAATGGCGAAACCAACAACGTGGCAATCAAGCAAACCAGCGTCCATGTGCCAGACGATCGCGTCAGGAACTCCGTGGGGTTGACGGTCAGATCGTCTGTAAAACCCAGATACAGCCACCGCAATAAAGGATAAAGCCCTGCCAGAAATAGCAAGGGCTTTATCCATGTGACATGCTTGACAGACAGGCTTGGCACTTCAGTAAAACTTGGCCAGATCCATGCCACTGTACATTGATGCCACCTGCTCTTCATAGCCGTTAAACATCAGGGTCTTTCGTCTAGGCGCGAAAAGCCCGCCCTCTCCAATGCGTCGTTCGGTTGCCTGGCTCCAGCGCGGGTGGGGCACGTCGGGGTTGACGTTGGAATAAAAGCCGTACTCACGAGGTGCGGACTGCATCCAGCTCGAAGTTGGCTGCTCTTCGGTCACACGAATCGAGACAATTGATTTGGCGGACTTGAAGCCGTATTTCCACGGCACAACGATACGCACAGGCGCACCATTTTGATTGGGCAACACTTCACCGTACATGCCGAAAGTCAGAAGCGTCAATGGGTGCATGGCCTCATCCATGCGCAGCCCCTCGCGATATGGCCAGTCAATCACCGAAGAGGTCAAGCCGCGCATGACATCGGGCTGCATGTCAGTGATGAACTCCACGTACTTGGCATTACCAGTGGGTTCAACCTTGTTTAGCAGTGCCGACAACGGGTAACCGATCCATGGAATCACCATGGACCAACCCTCCACACAACGTAAACGATAGATGCGCTCTTGCATAGGTTCAAGGGCAAGCAAGTCTTCAATCGCAAAAGTGCCAGGCTTGGCCACTTCACCTTCAACTTTGACGCTCCAGGGCGAGACTTTCATCTGTCCGGCGTAACGCTCAGGATCAGACTTGTCCATACCGAATTCATAAAAGTTGTTGTAGGTCGTCGCCTGCACCCGGTCAGTCACTTTCTCAACGGACATAAACTCGGGATTCGGTTTGGCTGGCAGCGCTGCCAGCACGCTAGCATGGGCAACAGACCCAGCAAACGGTGAGGCCAGGCCACCGGCCACCATGGCGCTAGCGGTCATGAATCGCCGACGGGTGAGCCAAAGCTCTTTGGGTGTTATCTCTGATGCTGACGGCTGAGGATATCGGTAAATGCCCATCACTAACCTCCACTATTTGATGCCGCGCGTGCGCGGCTTAAGCCATTGATGCATTTCAGCAACGCTGCCGACAATGTCCAAATGGGGGTGTGTCTTTAACTCAGACTCCGGGTGCGCGCCATAGCTTACCCCAAGCCCGTTCATTCCCGCGTTGGCAGCCATGCCCAAATCGTGGGTAGTATCGCCGACCATGACTGCAGCTTCCGGCCCGGTAGCCAAATCAGCCATGATCTCTAGCAACATGCGCGGATGGGGTTTGCCATGGGTTTCATCGGCACACCGGGTGACTGCAAAATACTGCCCCAAACCGGTCGCATCAAGCGCTCGGGTCAGCCCCACGCGGCTTTTTCCAGTGGCCACTGCCATCATGACGCCCTCTTCGCTTAATGCTTCCAACATCGGTATGACTCCGTCAAATAGCCTCAGTTCCGCGTCTTTGGTCAAATAATGATATCGATAACGTTCCAGATACCTGCCGCGGTCACGCTCAGTCATTTTCGGTGCCAGACGCGCCAAGGCCTCATCTAGCGACAAACCAATCACCCAAGCAGCCGTTCGGTCATCCGGGACATCAAACCCCATATCGCGGCTTGCAGCCTGAATCGCGCGCACGATGCCACCGGTCGAATCCATCAAGGTGCCGTCCCAGTCAAACACCACTAATTCGTACTGACTCATTGTTCACCGCCTCCCGGGTCGGGCGTTGATTTCTCAGGAGGATGTTCCATCAACTCCTCAAAAGATGTCGGCATGGGTGCCTCCAAAGCTAGTTGTTGTCCAGTCAGTGGATGCTCAAAACTCAAACGCCACGCATGCAAGAACATACGCTTGACACAAGCAGCCCGCCAAGCCGCTTGTTGCTCATCGCTGCCGTATTTGGTGTCGCCGAGAATTGGATGTCCCATTGAGCTTAGATGAACCCTGATCTGATGGGTTCGCCCGGTGCGCAGCTCACAGTCAAGCAACGAATAATCAGCAAAACGTTCAACACAAGTCACAATCGTATGGGCAAATTGCCCGTCTGAATCGACCCGTACCCGACGCTCACCGCTTGCGGTCACCCACTTGGTCAAGGACAGCTTGATGTGTTGACGATTGTTGGCAACACGACCCTGTACCACTGCAAGGTAGTGCTTGTTGACCTTGCCGTCACGCAGCATGGCGTGCAACTTGACCAAGGCACTGCGTCTCTTGGCCAGCATTAATAGCCCAGAAGTATCCCGATCGAGTCGATGCACAAGCTCAAGAAACCTTAAGTCTGGGTTGGCAGCTCGCAACGATTCGATGACACCGTGCGATACACCGCTGCCACCATGCACTGCCACACCGGCCGGTTTGTTAATTACCAGGATCGCATCATCTTGGTAGATGACTTCGAAAGTTTTGGCCGGTGCTCTGGACTCTTTTGAGGCGGCAACCCGGATGGGTGGGATGCGTACCACATCACCCAGTTGCAAGCGATAGTCAACCTGGCAACGCCCACGATTGACGCGGACTTGCCCGCCCCGGACTGCCTTGTATAGATGACTCTTGGGAACCCCTTTGCAAAGGCGGATCAGGAAATTGTCGAGCCGTTGGCCTTCATGGGCTTCGGTCACCTCGACTAACCTAGCTTGCGCCTTTGAGTCAGTTACCGCTTCGCGAAAGGGTAAATCGGGCATATAATGCGTTTAGCCTAAAAAGGTCTGAAAAATCAGGCAGATGTTTAGAAGCGCCAACGGTTGGTCGCCTCCATCGCCCTGTGCCATTGTAACGACAGCACGTTCAGACCAAACGGCAAGCGGATGTTCACGCAAATTGCGTGACCCGGATGACGAAACGAATCGCAATAAGAAACGGTCGAATTTTCCGCATCAGGCGGTATCAGAGCCTGATGTTGTCAGCGTTAGAGAACAATTGGTAATCCTTTGAATTCACAACGTAACTGGCTATTTAGCGGAATGGCAAGCTCGAGATTGGGTTTGCCTGCCTGACGGGTAACGGCCCGCTTCACAGGCGGGTTGAATTTGCGTTTCACGGATGTCTCCACTTGCTTGCCTTAGGCTGCGCGACCGTTTGTCGCGCCAACCTACGGAGAGTTTGAATGAAACGCATGTTGTTTAATGCAACGCACCAGGAAGAATTGCGCGTTGCCATCGTTGATGGGCAAAAGCTCATCGATCTCGATATCGAAACCGCTGGACGCGAGCAGCGCAAAGGCAATATCTACAAAGGCGTCATCACCCGAATTGAGCCTGGGCTTGAAGCCTGCTTTGTCAACTACGGCGAAGACCGTCACGGCTTTTTACCTTTCAAGGAAGTCGCCAGGGCTTATTTCAAAGAGGGTGTAGACGTTCGCTCCGCCCGTATCCAAGATGCCTTGAAAGAAGGCCAAGAATTAATCGTCCAGGTAGAAAAGGAAGAGCGCGGCAACAAAGGGGCTGCCCTGACCACATTTATCTCGCTTGCCGGTCGCTATCTGGTGCTCATGCCAAATAACCCGCGCGGCGGCGGGGTGTCACGTCGCGTAGAAGGCGAAGAGCGCCAGGAACTGCGCGAGGCCATGGACCAGCTAAAAGTCCCTCAAGGCATGAGCATCATTGCGCGCACTGCAGGCATAGGACGCTCGGTCGAAGAGCTGCAATGGGACCTGTCATACCTTCTGCAATTATGGGCTGCCATTGACGGCGCTGCTCAATCGAATCAAGCCCCGATTCTTATCTACCTCGAGTCAAGTCTGGTCATCCGAGCCATTCGCGACTACTTCTCGCCTGATATCGGTGAGATCCTGATCGACACCGATGACATTGCCGATCAAGCCACGGCTTTTATGAGCGTAGTCATGCCTGACAACGTTCAGCGGGTCAAGCGCTATCGTGACGATGTACCGCTCTTTTCGCGGTTCCAGATCGAACATCAGATTGAAACCGCCTACTCGCGCCACGTTGACCTGCCATCTGGTGGCTCGATTGTGATTGACCATACCGAGGCGCTTGTTGCGATCGATGTGAACTCAGCACGAGCCACGCGCGGCGCTGACATTGAAGAAACGGCCACACGCACCAACCTAGAAGCTGCCGAAGAAGCTGCCAGACAGCTTCGATTGCGTGACTTGGGTGGATTGATCGTGATCGATTTCATCGACATGGAAGAGCCTCGCAACCAACGTGCCGTTGAGCAACGCCTGCGCGACGCCCTGCACGTTGATCGTGCCCGGGTACAGATGGGCAAAATTTCGCGCTTTGGCTTGATTGAACTGTCACGCCAGCGCCTGCGTCCCGCATTAAGCGAAGGCTCGCACGTCACCTGCCCCCGCTGCACCGGCACGGGCGTTATCCGCGATGCTGAGTCTAGTGCCCTACACGTACTGCGCTTGCTGCAAGAAGAAGCCATGAAAGAGAATACGGCTGCCATTCATGCACAAGTTCCAGTTGAGGTGGCGACGTTCCTTCTGAATGAAAAGCGTACCGACATCACCAAGATGGAGGCCCGCCTGAAGATCAACCTGATGCTGATCCCCAACAAGCATCTGGAAACACCGCATCACATCATCGAGCGCCTGCGACACGATGACCCACGCCTTGAAGAGACCAAAGCCAGCTTTGAAATGCTTGAAGCGCCCGCGTCTGTCGACATGAGCTTGTCTCGTACTGAAAAAGAAATCAAAGCCAAGCCTGAAGCATTGGTAAAAGGTGTCACACCGGCGCAGCCTGCCCCGCCCTCGACGCCGAAACCAAGGGAATCTCATTCGACCGCAGTTGCCGCCAAGCCTGAAGGCACCGGTCTTTGGGGCCAAATCCTTAAGTTCTTTGGTGGGATTTTTGGGGGTTCACCAGCACCCGAAGCGACATCGGCCAAGCCCAAAGAAGGGCAAGCCCGAAATGATCGACGCAGCAACAACAATCGCAACCGTCGATCTGGCCGCCCGGACAACCGACGCCAGGATCGCAGCGTCGACACTCAAGCCCAACCGAACCAGCCTGCCACGCAAACGGCTGCACAGAGCGCAGATGCGGAGCAGGAGACAACCAGCGCAAACAACCGTTCACGTCGCTCGCGTCGCAGCCGCAGTCGCAACAAACCCAGCCAGGGCGAAGCTATGGCAGCTGCAGAACTGAACAATCTGCAAACGCATGAGCAAACGGAGCAGACAGCTGACGCTCAAAGCGATATGAGCAAGCCCGATGTTGATCAGACAAGTGCGGCGCAAGCAGATGATGCAGGCATGGACAAGCCACGTCGTCGTAGCCGTCGTGGTCGTCGCGGCAAGCGAAATGGCGATGGCAGCCAGGCTGACAGCGATCAATTAATAAGCGAGAACCAAGAATTCGCGACCGAGACTGAGGCTGACACCATCGCCGAGACCTCGAGCGAATCCGCCCCACAACCTGCGACTACACCTGTTGCCGCGGGCTTGGTCTCAGAATCCAGTGCATCAACCCCTGACACGGCAATAGAAAATGTGATCGCAACGACCGAAGAGGCACAAGCAACAGCTTTGGTGCAAGCCCCCGAACCTGCGGTTCAGGCGCTAACCCAAAGCATCGATCAGGCTCAAGACAAACCCGCTGCCGACTCTGTTGCCGTAGCATCTACGCCCGAGCAGTACGAATCAAAGCCAGCCATTGGAAATGGTCACGATACTGCAGCAAAAGCAACCGTTGCCATGCCATCAGGCACCGATGACATTGTGGTGCGTGCACAGATCGCTGACAAAGCCGCCTTGAATGCAATTGTGGCGAGTGCAGGACTGCGGTGGGTAGAAAGCGACCCCGCTCGAGTTGAGCTGGTGCAACGTGAAGTTGCTTCCCAACCGCCGATCAAACTCGGCAGAGAGCCCAAAATCTTGCCGCCACCTGCCCAAGTGCAGTTAACACAAGTCGAGACCCGTACAGGCGCCTGACACACAATTAGACGCGCATCGGCAAAGCCCAGCCCTCAAAAGGTGCTGGGCTTTTACGTTTAAGACTGCATAAAAGCTGAGATGGGACGCTAGCATTCTTCGGTTATAACTCCATGCTGTGTTGCCTGGCATCTTGTCAATAACCTTATTTCCCAAAAACCCATTCATATCAGAAGGTTATCCTGAATGTTCGGGAACTGGCCCACTCGATCCGGGGTCACATAGACTCATCGGCCACCAACGAACGGAGGATACCGTCATGAACCACAGCACGCCCAACGACGCACTGAACACTTCAAAAGGCAGCGCCAATCACGACAGCGTCGATCATGACACAGCAAAACCAAGCCAACGCAAATGGATCAATCTACCCGAGGAGTTACCACAATGGCTCTCCAAAAGGATCGAATTCTCCCTGCCCGTTTGGGTGTTTGCGATTGCGGCACTAGTGCTCGCGTTCTTAATTTTTGACTGAGCTTGGCAAATTGCACCCACCCATTCACAGAAAACAGGAGCAGACAATGCGTAAAACGCTTCCCGCTTTTGTCGTTGCGGCTATTTTGCTGCCAGGTGTCTCGTTTGCCTCAAACGAAAACATCAATCAATCAACTGTTCAAGCAAACATTACAGCCATTGACGACGTTAAACGTGGCTCCATGGTTACCGTACGAGGAACCGTAGAAAGGATTCTCGATACCGATGAATTTAGGCTTGCCGACGACACAGGCGATATTAAGGTCTACATTGGCTGGCAAAACTTCGTTCCCGTTGACGTTGGTGAAAGCGTCACGGTCAAGGGATTTGTCGATAATGATTTGATTCTGGAACTCTATGCCAGGGAAATTGTGCACAGCGATGGCCGTATCACCCGCTTCAAGCACAACAGTTAACAGGCGAGTGACATCAGAATTACCTACTACAAGGGCGGTCGACAAAAAATCAATGCTGCTCTAACCGATCAAGCTGCCTTAACCGGAATGTCGACCGCCTGGTTCATAAATAAACCCATCAAGCGTGCGAGCTCGTCGCGCAGCTGCCTGCGATCGACCACCATATCGATAGCCCCTTTTCCGAGCAAAAATTCAGAACGCTGAAACCCTTCGGGTAGCTTCTCGCGCACCGTCTGCTCAATTACGCGAGGGCCCGCAAATCCGATTAGTGCTTTCGGTTCGGCAATCACCACATCGCCCACAAACGCGAAACTTGCTGACACGCCGCCCATGGTGGGATCAGTTAACACGCTGATAAATGGCAATTTATGGGCAGACAACTGTGTAAGCGCAGCATTGGTTTTGGCCATTTGCAACAGCGAAAAAAGGCTCTCTTGCATGCGCGCACCGCCCGAAGCTGCCACACAAATAAACGGCGTGTGCTGCTCGATAGCAGCGTGCACACCGCGCACAAATCGCTCTCCCACGACAGACCCCATGGAGCCGCCCATAAAATCAAACTCAAAGCAAGAAAGCACACACGGCACACCGTGAATCGAACCGCTGACAGTCACCAACGCGTCTGTTTCGCCCGTCTGCTTGATCGCCTCTTGCAGTCGATCAGGATACTTGCGAGAGTCCCGAAACTTAAGTGGATCCATGGAGCGCGTCGTTTGGCCAATCTCTTGGCGTCCTTCCATGTCAAGCAAAGCGTCAATGCGAGCCCTGGAACCAAGCCGCATATGATGACTACATTTGGGGCAGACCTGCAAATTAGCAGCTAAATCCTCGTTGTAGAGCACTGACTCGCAAGAGGGGCACTTAACCCACAAACCTTCGGGCACTCGTTTAGCCGATGCTTCGGCGTTTTTATTGATCCGCGGCGGCAGGATCTTGTCTAACCAGCTCATGTTGCTCCACTGCCCATTTAAGCGGGCTGTTTATTAACTTGGTCCAAGGCATGACGGATGCCTTTTAGCCAATCGTGCCCAGCAGCAACCGCTGCAGCGGTCTGTTGCTCAGCTGGCACTACTTGCCAAGCTTTGTTCATGACGTCGATGAGCTTGCTGCCAATCACCACCGCGTCAGCCACTTCGGCCACTTTGCTGGCACTAGCCGCATCGCTGATCCCAAAACCGACGCCAACTGGAATGGTCACATGCTGACGAATTTTAGCCAATTGGCTAGCCACCTCATCGGTGTTTAGGTGCCCTGCACCCGTGACGCCACGCAAGGACACGTAATACACATAGCCCTTGGCTAGCTTACCAACAGCAGCGATTCGTTCATTGGTGGATGTCGGTGCCAACAAAAAAATCGGTGCCATGTCGTACTTGTCTAGCAAATCTACAAATTGCGAGGCTTCCTCTGGTGGATAGTCAACCACCAACACACCGTCAACGCCGGCTTGAGCAGCTTTCTGAACAAATGCTTCTTGACCCATACGCTCAATAGGGTTGGCATAGCCCATCAGCACGATCGGGGTTTGCTCGTCGGTCTGACGAAACTCGGCCACCACCTTCAAGACATCCTTTAAGCCCACGCCCTGCGCAATGGCATGTTCGGCGGCGCGTTGAATGATGGGGCCATCGGCCATTGGATCTGAAAATGGCACGCCAAGCTCAATGACATCTGC
Source organism: Burkholderiaceae bacterium (assembly GCA_021208885.1). Taxonomy (GTDB): domain Bacteria; phylum Pseudomonadota; class Gammaproteobacteria; order Burkholderiales; family Burkholderiaceae_B; genus Algicoccus. Next base: position 101,736 of record JAJOJF010000037.1, on the reverse strand, counting down.
ACCAGCTGCCACTAGCTTATGCATGAGCGGCACAGTAGATTCCGGCAACGGATTGCCAGCGGCAATGTAGGGAACTAGAGCAGCGCGGTGGTCAGCGCGGGCTCGCTCAAACGCCTGGGTGATTTTGGAGATACTCACGATTTTTAGCCCGCCCTTAAAGTTCGATGCCTGCCTGAGTAGCCACCGTGTTGATGTCTTTGTCACCACGCCCCGAAAGATTAACCAGGATGATGCGGTCTTTGGGAAGCGTTGGAGCCAATCGAGCAGCTTCGGCAAGAGCGTGTGCGGTCTCAAGCGCGGGAATGATGCCCTCGATGCGGCAGCAATGGTGAAACGCAGCCAGTGCCTCGTCGTCGGTTACACCAACATAGCTGGCACGTCCAGTATCCTTTAGCCAAGCGTGCTCTGGGCCCACGCCCGGATAGTCCAGACCAGCTGACACCGAGTGCGTTTCCTGCACCTGACCGTCTTCGTTCTGAATAACGTAAGTGCGGTTTCCATGCAGCACGCCCACCTGCCCGGCCGACAAGGAAGCGGCGTGATGACCGGTGGCAATGCCATGACCGGCAGCCTCAACACCCACGAGCTTGACGTCTTCGTGGTTGATGTACGGATGAAAAATCCCCATCGCGTTTGAGCCGCCGCCTACACACGCCAACACATAATCTGGCTGGCGGCCGGCGAATTTGGGCATTTGCTCGATACATTCCTCGCCAATGACCGAATGAAAGTTACGCACCATCATCGGATAAGGATGCGGACCGGCAACGGTACCAATGATGTAAAACGTGTCTTCGACGTTAGTCACCCAGTCACGCAGCGCTTCGTTCAGCGCATCCTTCAGTGTCTTGGAACCTGACTCAACCGGCACCACCGTGGCGCCAAGCAGTTTCATGCGATACACGTTTGGCGACTGGCGCTTGACGTCCTCGCTACCCATATAAACGATGCACTCCATGCCGTAACGCGCACAAACCGTCGCGGTGGCTACGCCATGCTGACCCGCACCCGTCTCGGCGATGATGCGCTTTTTACCCATCCGACGAGCCAGCAGCGCCTGACCAAGACTGTTGTTGATCTTGTGCGCGCCCGTGTGATTCAAATCCTCACGCTTGAACCAAATTTGGGCACCACCGAGCTCTTCTGACCAGCGACGGGCATGATAGACCGGCGTCGGGCGACCAACAAAGTGGCGCAACTCACTGTGAAACTCCGCCAAAAAGTCAGGATCGTTCTGGTACTTGGCATACGCCTCACGCAGCTGTGCCAGTGCGTGCATAAGCGTTTCGGCTACAAAAACGCCGCCATACGGCCCAAAGTGACCGGTTGCATCAGGAAAGTCATACGGTTTCACAGGCCATGCCCCCTAGTTGGCAATGCATTACACAATCGCTGGATTTTAACAGCCAGTCGGCGCGCAGGCTTATTTTCTGTTCGAAGTTACCGGCGCTCGGCTGACAAGACACCCGGGACTTCGGTCAGTGCCGCAAGCGCCCGCTGCAAAACATCCGCCCCGGTGACCTGCACCGTAAAGACCATGTGCGCTAGCGAGGCTTTGCTTTGTGTGTTCACACCCACCACGTTGAGCCTGAGTCTGGCAAACACTTCTGACAAGTCCCGCAACAATCCAGGCCGGTCATGCGCGTGCACGACGACATCGACCGGATAGACCGAATCACCCGTGTCCCCCCAGGTGACCTCAATGACACGCTCGGGGTCGCGTCTAGCCAGTTGGGCAAAGCTTGCGCAGTCTGATCGGTGAATCGACACACCCCGCCCGCGAGTCACGAAACCACTAATTACATCCGGCGGCGCTGGTCGGCAACAACGAGCCAATTGTGTCAGCAGCGAATCGACCCCTTGCACCAACACACCACTAGAGCCACCTGTGCCCGGTTTGGGGGCGCTGACGATCGAATCAACCCGGGGCTCCGCCTCTTGCTGCTGGGGCTGAAACACCGCGTCGATGTGACGCAAGCTAAAGTCTTCTTTAGCCACAGCCACATACAAATCATCGGCGTGCGCAAACCCGAGTTGTTGAGCCAGCTGCTCCTGATTTACCGCGGTCTTGCCCAAGCGCTGCAGCTCTTTTTCGACGAGAGCATGACCTTGGGTAATGCGCTGCTGCAACTCGATGGCATTAAACCAGGCGCGCACCTTGGCCTTAGCCCGAGAGCTTGCCAGATAACCCAACTGCGGATTCAGCCAATCACGTGATGGTCCGCCGGCTTTGGTCGTAATAATCTCAACAGTTTGACCCGTGTCTAGCTTGGTTTGCAACGGCACCATCTGCCCGTCAACCCGTGCGCCGCGGCAGCGATGACCAACATCGGTGTGCAGATGATACGCAAAGTCGATCGGGGTGGCACCCCTAGGTAACTCAATCACGCGTGCCTGGGGCGACAATACGTAAATCCGGTCCGACACAGCACGAATGTCTTGCTCATTGACGACATCAGACCCAGCCTCAGTTTGCCAGGCTAAAAGCTGCCGCATCCAGGCTAGCTGCCGATCATAGTCATCGGTGCCTGGCGCAGGCCCACTGGACTTGCCGGTTTCTTTGTATCGCCAATGAGCAGCCATGCCATGCTCAGCAAAGTCGTGCATGGCTTGAGTACGAATCTGGACTTCAAACGCGCGACCATTTTTGTCGGACACAACCGTATGCAAAGAGCGGTAGCCATTGGATTTGGGTCTTGAGATGTAATCATCAAACTCTTCGCCAATTGGCGACCAATGCTCATGAACAATGCCCAGAACGTTGTAGCAGGCACGCTCATCGGGGACAATGACTCGCACAGCACGCAAATCGTATAGGCGGCTAATATCAACTGATTTACGCTGCATCTTGTTCCAGATGCTGTAGATATGTTTTGGTCGCCCTGAAACGGAGGCCTCGATGCCAGCGTCTGCCAGCAAACTCCGTAGCTCCTGAAGCGTCTGTTCAATAAAGGACTCACGCTCGGCGCGTTTTTCCTCGAGCGCCTTGGCAATTTCTCTGTATTTTTCCGGCTGCTGGAAACGAAACGCAAGATCCTCCATTTCCCACTTGACCTGCCAGATACCAAGTCGATTGGCTAATGGCGCATAAAGATCCAACGTCTCTTGCGCGAAATCGACACTGCAAGGTTCCTTGGTTTTTGCGTGCCAGCGCAGGGTTTGCAGACGTGACGTCAATCGGATCAATACAATGCGCAAATCAGCAGCCATGGCTAGCAGCATCTTGCGCAAGTTCTCTTTTTGCATCGCCGGGTCAGCTATTTCCCCGCCAGATGCCTCACGCGCGACCTCTCCGAGCTTGAGCAAAGCACGCGTGCCCTGCACTAGCTTGCCAACTTCTGGCCCGAACGATTTGGCAATCGGGTCTAGTCCCTTGCCATCATGCGCTGGCAGCGACAACAAAATCGCTGCGATACGGCTAGCCACATCAGACTGAAGGCCAGCCAAAATCTGTCCCGTTTCAACACAATGCGTCCAAAGCGGTTGGTTGCCTGCGATCACCTCAGGTTCATAGCGCTGCTGTGCCCACTGCACTGCTTGGGCTAAGCGGGCCGCGTCATCGGCTGATAAACCCGCGACCAAGCACTGAAACTCGGTAGCCGTGATCGCATCGAGGTCGCTAGTCATCGTTGTCAAAGCCTAACGCTTGCTAGCGCTGCTTAGACTGCAGCGGTTACCACGATCTCAACCTTGAAGTTCGGGTTAGCCAGACGTGCTTCAACCGTCGCACGAGGCGGGGCATTTCCATCAGCTACCCAGGCGTCCCACGCTTTATTCATGCCATCGAACTCGGCCATGTTGGCTATAAAAATTTGGGCCATCAGGATGCGGGATTTATTAGTGCCAGCTTGTTCAAGCAAGCTGTCGATAATCGCCAGCACTTGTTCAGTTTGACCTGTGATATCAAGCGAGGGGTCTTCCGGGACTTGCCCAGCCAAATAGGCTACGCCATTGTAGACAGCCATATCAGACAGGCGTTTTGCAACATTCACGCGTTGGATGGATTGCATGATCAACTTCTCCGTTTAACAATGCTTTAGTGTGGGAAAGGACTGAGCGCGGCTCAAGGAGTTGGCGGCAGATCGAAGACCTGCCGCAAATATGCCAGGTAGGCTGGATCGTCGCACATGGTTTTTTCCGGAGCGTCAGAAACCTTGGCGACCGGCTGTCCATTGCATCGAACCATTTTCATGACGATTTGCAAAGGCTGCAAGCCAAGATCATTGGTCAGGTTGGTACCGATACCAAACGAGATCCTCGCCCTGCCCTGGAATCTGCGGGCGATCTCGATAGCCAGCGGGAATGTTAATGCATCAGAGAACACCAGCGTTTTGGTGCGCGCATCGACGCGGTTGGCATTGTAGTGAGCAATGATGCGCTCACCCCAAACAAAAGGGTCGCCCGAATCGTGGCGTGCGCCATCAAAGAGTTTGCAAAAGTACATGTCAAAGTCGCGCAAAAACGCATCGAGTCCGTAGACATCAGACAGCGCAATCCCAAGATCACCGCGATACTCCTTGGCCCAGGTCTCTAGCGCAAACACTTGCGAGTCTCGTAGACGTGGACCGAGCGCCTGACAAGCTTGCAGGTACTCATGACCCATGGTCCCGAGTGGCGTGATGCCATGGCGCCTGGCCATATCAACATTGCTCGTGCCCACAAAGTGCTCGCCCATCAGGCTTTTGAGCATGCGAACGACCTCGCCGTGCCATTGCCGAGAAAAGCGGCGTCGTGTGCCGTACTCCGCGACGCGAAATGCAGCCATTTCCGGCTCATTCAAGACTAAGTCGATTTTTTCACGCAACCGCCGTCTGCCCTCTTCTGGGTCAGGTGTCGGGCTGGCATGTCGGAAATAAACCTCGTTAACGATTGCCAGCACCGGGATCTCAAACAAAATGGTGTGCAGCCACGGCCCCTTGACCGAAATCGAGATTCCACCTTGCGCGTCAGAAGCCACGATTTCAATACACTTTCGTGGCAGGTGAAACAAGCCAAGGAAATCGACGAAATCACTCTTGATAAATCGCAATGCACCAATGTAGGCCAATTCATCTTCGGTGAAACGCAACTCACACAGCGCATCAATCTCTGCCTGAATTTCGTCGATGTGCACACTTAAATCCACATTGGGCGTGCGGCATTGAAACCGGTACTCTACTTGGGCTGCCGGAAAATGGTGTAGCACCACCTGCATCATGGAGAATTTGTACAAATCTGTGTCGAGCAAGGATTGGATGATCATGAAATCCGCAGTCGCATTGTCATCAATATTCAGTCGGAACCACGTTAGCACACAGGCTTACGTCGCTTAGGGGCTTGCAAACACGGTGCTGAGCATTGGCTAAAATGTAACTTTACGGTGAATTTCACTGTTTTGTCTTTTATCGTTGCGCCAGCAGCACTTTTGAGACCACCAAGACCATGACCCACGTTGTTACCGAAAACTGTATCAAGTGCAAATTCACGGACTGTGTAGATGTGTGCCCGGTGGATTGCTTTAAGGAAGGGCCTAACTTTCTTGTTATCGACCCGGACGAGTGCATCGACTGCGCCGTCTGCATTCCCGAGTGCCCAGCCAACGCTATCTTTGCTGAAGAGGATGTGCCAGAGGATCAGGTCGGCTTCATTGCCCTGAACGCCGAATTAACGCCGGTTTTTAAAACCATCACTCGTACTAAAGAGCCTTTGCCCGACGCTGACCAATGGAATGGCGTGCCAGACAAGCTCAAGCACCTCGAACGTTAAAAATCCCTCAAACACTGCAGCAGCAAACATGTCAGCGGATCAAGATCAAGAGAAGTACACCTGCCAGCAAGTCCTTGACGTCAAGCAATGGGAGTCACCCGGCTTGCTGTCGATCAAAGTCACGCGCAACTCAGGTTTTAACTTCATCCCGGGCCAGTTTGCACGCATCGGATTGCCAAGCGATCAGGCGCAGCCCAGACCCGATCTGTGGCGCGCCTACTCTATGGTGTCGCACCCGGATGACGATTACCTGGAATTCTTAAGCGTCACCGTCCCTGACGGCCAGTTCAGTCCTAAACTGGCAGCACTCTGCCCAGGCAGTGACCTGTGGGTCGAGAAAGTGCCATTCGGGTTTTTGACGTTAGAACGCTTCTTGCCCGCCAAGGCACTTTGGCTAGTATCGACAGGCACTGGCTTGTCTGCTTATCTCCCAATGTTGCGTGATACAGCAACCTGGGAGAAGTTCGAGAAAGTTATCATCGTGCACGGCGTCAGAACAGTGCTCGAACTGGCTTATCGTGAGTACCTCGAGAAACTGGCCAAAAACAACCCTCAATTCATCTATCTGCCCGTGACCTCGCGTGAGCCATGGCCTGCCAACGGTGGTTATCGAGGCCATAAGGGCTGCCGCGTCACCACTGCCTACACAGAAGGCCTATTGCAAAGCGAGACCGGCCAACCGCTCAACCCGGAAGATGCTCGAATCATGCTGTGCGGCAATCCCGAGATGGTCACCGAGATGCGTGCGCTGCTGCAAGAGCAAGGATTTGCCGCCAGCCGGCGCGGCAACCCTGGCACACTGGCCGTTGAGAACTACTGGTAAACCGTGGCCATCGAGCAACTCGTCGACACAATCAACGCACTGCTGCCCCAAACGCAGTGCACCAAATGCGGCTATGACGGATGCAAACCCTACGCGCGAGCCCTGGCTGAAGGCTCGGCTGATATTAATAGATGTCCGCCAGGCGGTGATGCTGGTGTTGCCAAGCTATCGCAACTGCTGGGCAAGCCCATCAAACCCGTTGATCCCGAATGCGGTGAGCCGGGACCTTTGCGGGTCGCTGTCATTGATGAGCAACACTGCATCGGTTGCACACTGTGCATCCAAGCCTGCCCCGTCGATGCAATCGTCGGAGCCAATAAACGCATGCACACAGTGTTAGCGGACTGGTGCACCGGTTGCGATCTTTGCCTGCCACCCTGTCCGGTCGACTGTATCGAGATGGTTGAAGTGCCGGGCCAACCCAACTGGACAATTGAAAACGCTTTGCTGGCACGCCACCGCTATGAGCAGCGGCAACAACGACTTGCTGCACCAGTTGACGATAAATTGGCACCGGTTGCTAGCGAGGCCGACAAACAGGCAGCTGTGGCCAATGCACTGGCGCGCGCTCGTGCGCGGCGAGGACAATCATGAACAAACAAAAACGTGAAGCCATCTTTGCCCGGTTTGAAGCAGCCAATCCGAACCCTACAACTGAGCTCGAATACGGCAGCGTATTTCAATTGTTGATTGCCGTGATTCTTTCGGCGCAAGCCACCGACAAGTCAGTCAACATTGCCACGCGCGATCTCTTCAAAAAACACGGCACACCGCAAAAAATGCTCAAACTTGGTATCGAGGGTTTGACCGATTACATCAAGACCATCGGGCTTTATCGCACCAAGGCAAAAAATGTGATTGCAACGTGCCAGTTGCTCGTTGAGCAGCATGCAGGTGAAGTGCCGCATGATAGAGACGCGCTTGAAGCACTGCCAGGCGTGGGTCGCAAAACAGCCAATGTAGTCTTGAACACCGCTTTTGGTGAGCCAACCATGGCAGTCGATACGCACATTTTCCGAGTGGCCAACCGCACTGGCATCGCACCGGGCAAGACAGTGCTTGCTGTTGAGAAGGCATTGCTCAAATTTGTTCCGTCGCAATACCTGCAAAACGCTCACCATTGGCTTATCCTGCATGGACGCTATGTTTGTGTGGCCCGCAACCCCAAGTGCGATGTTTGCGGTATTGAGGACCTTTGCGAGTACAAAGATAAGACCCACGAAGACAAGCACAAAAAAGCATCAAAAAAGACAGCCAAGAAAAATGTAAAGAAGAACAAGACTTGATGCCAAACGGATCACACAAGGAGAAGGGTCATGCAATTCAGTGTTTCTCATGCCAATGAATCAGATTTTTCTTACGATGGGCTTCGTCAATACTTTGAGTACCGCGATCTTGGCATCAAGGACGCCACCGCTGGCAAAGCAGTCATGCACATCATTCGAGCTCGTGAAGGAACCAACGCCACTGGCGAATGGCACTACCACAACCTGCAACTGCAAATCGTCTACGTGCTGAAAGGCTGGGCTATTTTCGAGTACGAAGGCCACGGAGAGCACACACTTGTCGCCGGTACCTGCGTGCATCAGCCGCCTGGCATACGCCACCGCGAGATTGCGCATTCTGAGGACCTGGAGCTTCTCGAAATCGTCTTGCCAGGTGATTTTGAGACGGTCACGCTGGATCTGGCGTCCTAATCGACACGCATTGCGATGCCAAAGTGACAGCTAGGCCGTGGTCTATTGCCCTAACTTTTTACTAAATTGATAAGATGAAATACCAAATTAGGTATTAATCAATATCGAATCATCCCGTATAGTCAGTTCATCGCAACATAAACCTTCTTCGAGGAAATCCGAGACATGAGCCAACCCATTGTTGTTGACCGCCTGCGTGTGGCACCAGAACTCAAAAACTTTATCGACAACGAAGCACTACCTGGCACGGGCGTGGACCAAGCTGCTTTTTGGACGGGGTTTAACGACATCGTGACCGATCTCGCTCCCAAGAATGTCGCATTGCTTAAGAAGCGCGATGAACTGCAATTGGCGCTTGATGGTTGGCACAAGAAAAACCCGGGTCCGATTTCAGACATGAAGGCCTATCGTCAGTTTCTCGAATCAATCGGTTATTTGGTTGAACCGCCCAAATCGGTTCAAGCCACCACGAGCAACGTCGATGATGAACTCGCTGTGCAAGCTGGCCCCCAATTGGTGGTACCCATCTTAAATGCCCGTTATGCCCTGAATGCTGCCAACGCTCGCTGGGGTTCACTGTACGACGCCCTATATGGCACGGATGCCATCTCGGAAGACAATGGCTGTGAGCGCGCTGGGGGCTACAACCCAGTTCGCGGCGCTCGCGTGATCGCCTTTGCCCGCCAGTTCCTTGATGACGCTGCACCGCTTGCCAATGGGTCACATTCGGATGCCACCACTTATCAGGTCGTGGAAGGCAAACTGCATGTCACCCTCAAAGATGGGCAGACCGTGGGGCTTAAACATGCTGCACAATTTGTTGGCTACAACGGTGATGCAGCCACCCCCACCAACATTTTGTTGGGTCACAACGGGTTGCACATAGACATCATCATCAACCGCAACACCGAAATCGGCAAGTCAGATGCCGCTGGCGTGAGCGACGTGGTCGTTGAGGCTGCTTTGTCCACCATTCTCGACCTTGAAGATTCAGTAGCAGCCGTTGATGCCGAGGACAAAGTCGCTGGCTATCGCAACTGGCTAGGCATTCTGAATGGCACCCTGACCGAGACCTTTGAAAAAGGCGGCCGCACAATGACGCGCGCGCTCAATGGCGACCGCCACTACACCGGTGCCGATGGAAAGCCGGTGACGCTGCATGGCCGCTCACTAATGTTCTTGCGCAATGTTGGCCATCTGATGACCAACCCCGCGATTCACTACGATGCTGGCAATGGCGAGCTGAAGGAAATCCCCGAAGGCATTCTCGATGCCGTTGTCACTACCCTGATCGCCATGCACGATTTGAAAGGCGGCGGCAAAGACGCCAAGGGCAACCGTATTCGCAATAGTCGCAAAGGCAGTGTTTATATCGTTAAGCCAAAGATGCACGGTCCCGAAGAAGTGGCATTTGCAGCAGAGCTGTTTACCCGGGTGGAAAAAGTGCTGGGCTTGCCACAAGACACCGTCAAGCTTGGCATCATGGACGAAGAACGTCGCACGAGCGTGAACCTGAAAGCATGCATTGCAGCCGCCTCCAGTCGAGTTGCCTTTATCAACACCGGGTTCCTTGATCGTACCGGCGACGAGATGCACACTGCGATGCATGCTGGCCCAATGATCCGCAAAGGCGACATGAAAACCAGCGCCTGGATCCAGTCCTATGAGCGCAATAACGTGTTGGTGGGCCTGACTTGCGGGCTACGTGGGAAGGCGCAAATCGGCAAAGGCATGTGGGCCATGCCAGACCTGATGGCCGAGATGCTTAAACAAAAAATCAGCCACCCCAAGGCCGGTGCCAACACCGCCTGGGTGCCTAGCCCTACGGCTGCCACTTTGCACGCCCTGCACTACCACCAAGTCAACGTGGCAGACATCCAGAAAGAACTGGAAAAGACCAACGCGGATGACGTACGCGAGGAATTGCTCACTGGGCTTTTGACAGTACCCGTGGCCACCGACACTAACTGGAGCAATGAGCAAAAGCAGCAAGAACTTGACAACAACATTCAAGGCATTCTGGGCTACGTGGTGCGCTGGGTTGATCAGGGTGTGGGCTGCTCCAAGGTTCCTGATATTCACAACGTTGGCCTGATGGAAGACCGCGCCACGCTGCGTATTTCTAGCCAGCACGTAGCTAACTGGCTACACCACGGCATCGTCTCGGAAAAGCAGGTGCGCGACACCTTTGAGCGCATGGCGGCTGTCGTTGACCAACAAAACCAGGGCGATCCACTCTATAAGCCCATGGCTGGCAACTTTGACACGTCCATGGCCTACAAAGCCGCTTGCGACTTGGTCTTCAAAGGCATGGAGCAGCCTAGCGGCTACACCGAGCCGCTGTTGCACGCCTGGCGTCTGAAAGTTAAAGCGCAATAAAGATAGAAGGCAAGCGAGAAGGTAAGCGCTGAGCATACGCTCAGCGCATTAACGCTAATCTAGCAACAGAGCCACCCGCTGCGTGATGATCGACACGCAGCGTTTTTTATTTTTGCGGCAACAAGTTTGACCACCTGATTCTTTATTACCTGGAGCTATTAAAAATAGAAAAATATGTAGTTCACAGATCTATAGCGATCTTTCACAATGGCTCCTTCGAATCACCCAAGTTATTGAACGAGACCATGAAACAGCTTCACCACAAAACACTGACCCGCTCAATCACCCATCTCATCGGCGCTGCCGCCTTAACAGCAATCAGCAGCCTAGCCATGGCAGCACAACCCTTGCTAGACCCAGTCGCTGTGGCACAACTTGCCGGCAACCCGGACGTGCGCATCATCGACATCCGCGCACCAAAAGACTACAACGAAGGACACATCGCAGGCGCGGCTAGTGCCCCTTATGGCAAGTGGCGCGGCCCCTCGAACAACCCCGGTGAACTGCCACCCCTGAACAAGCTTACCGAGCTCGTACAAAACCTTGGCCTGACGCCCGAGACTCACGCAATCGTTGTCTCAAGCGGAACCGATGACACTGACTTCGGTGCTGCAGCCCGCGTATACTGGACATTGAAAGTGCTAGGCTTACAAAACCTGTCGATCCTAAATGGTGGCATCAAAGCTTGGCAAGCGTCGGGTCAAGTGCTCTCGGCGACTGTGCCGCAAATCGCTAAGAGCAACTTCACCCCAACTATTAACCAAAGCCTCCTTGTGAGCCAGGATCAACTGACCAAGGATGCGCAATCCACGCGCGCCGTTTTGGTTGACGCACGCCCGGCTGACTTCTTTAACGGCGAGACCCGACACGTGGCCGCCAAAACGCCAGGCACCCTACCCGGTGCGGTCAACGTCTCGCATTCTGTCTGGTTCAAGCCAGGCACGAGCCAAGTCATTGACGCCGAGCAGGCTAAGTCAATTGCTGCCAAGTACAACCTGGCCAATACTGACAAAGAAGTCGTGTCGTTTTGCAACACGGGCCATTGGGCAGCCACCAACTGGTTCGTGCTCTCGGAACTCGTGGGCGACCAAGACGTTAAGTTATACGCCGGGTCCATGGTGGATTGGACTCAAGCCTCTACGCCTTTGCCGATGGACAATGTGCCCGGACGCTTTAAGCAACTGGTTATTGATGCCAAACTCTGGTTTGCCGGACTGTAATCACCCATGAAACGCTTGCCTCTGGCGGCCTTGATGGTCGCCTTTTTCATCCTGTTGTTGTGGGCGGTCTCGGTGCGCCAGGCTTTACTGTTTTTAATCGGCATTGGCATGGGCGCAGCCTTGGCTGGCGCCCGGTTTGGGTTCACCACGGGTTGGCGCCAACTGATCGAGCATAAGGACCCGCGTGGCGTCACAGGCCAAATTGTGCTGTTGGCAATCGCGGCCCTTTTGGCGATGCCATTGCTGGCGAACTACACCGAGCTAACCGCTGCGCTCGGTCCACCAAGCATCAGCCTGATCGTCGGCGCCTTCGTGTTTGGACTGACGATGCAAATTGCCGATGGTTGTGGCTCAGGCACCTTGTATAAGGCAGGGCTTGGCATCCCGTTGAACATGGGCATCTTGCCACTGTTTGCCGCCGGCAGCTTTCTCGGATCAGTACACATCGGGGACTGGCTCTCGCTTGGACATACCGAACCAGTGGGCCTGGTCAACTCGCTTGGCCTGGAAAAGGCTTTGGCTGTTACCCTCTTGGGACTGCTGTTGGCACTGATTGCAGTGCGCCTGTGGGTCGGTAAAAACAAAACCTGGCTAGATTCAAAGTGGCTCTGGGGTGCCGCAGCGTTAGCACTGCTAGCCACGTTGAACCTGATTGTGGCCGGACAGCCTTGGGGCGTGGTTTACGGATTTGGACTTTGGGCTGCCAAGATTGCGCAGTCCGTCAATTTATTTGATCCGGCCGGCAATTTTTTCTGGAGCCAGGACGGCAATGCGCAGATCCTGGCCCAAACGGTTTTACTTGATGTCACCTCAATTACCAACATCGGCATCCTGGCCGGTGCGCTCTGGATTTCAGCCAAATCATCCAGCAGCAGTGCCCCGCTAACACGCCAGCAATGGATCATCGGCTTGGTCGCAGGCTTTTTGATGGGCTACAGTTCAAGGTTGGCGTTTGGTTGCAACATCGGTGCCATGCTAAGCGGTGTATCGACTGGCAGCCTGCATGGCTGGATCTGGATACCGCTGGCCTTTGTGGGTACGGTAATCGGCGTACGTGTGCGTCGCCGCTACGGCTTTTAAGTGGAGGCATTTATGAAAACGCAAACACCACTTAAATGGGTTTTCTGGGTCGTGTTGGTGCTGTTCTTGTCCTGGGACTGGATTGAATCGCCTGCCATTGACCTGCGCAACGAACCACCAGCCATTGCTTTGGGATCAGGCAAAGCACCCGCGGGGGGGCATTGTGCCATTGCGAAGTGATTTAGTGACCCATCAGTGTGTTTTGTTGGTAGATTGAAATCACTGTTGACCAACATAACCAACCCGTACATTCATGCAAGTACCCGACCAGCATTTCGAAATCGGCGAATTTGAACTCTTGCTCGGTGGCAGGCTGCCAAACGCTAGCCTAGCCTATGTCACGCTAGGAGAGTTGAACACGGCCGGTGATAACGCCATTCTCATCTTGCATGGCTACACATCTAGCCATCGCTTTGTGCTCGAAGATGATCCAGACAATGCCGAAGGCAGCTGGGGACCACTGATCGGTCCTGGCAAAGCGATCGATACCAACCTGTACTTTGTCATTGCGCCAAACGCCTTGGGCTCAAGCTATGGCAGCACAGGACCGGGCGACATCAACCGCCAGACAGGCAGACGATGGGGACCAGAGTTTCCGGCGCTAACGTTTGAAGACCAAGTGCACGCGCAGACGTCATTGCTGAAGTCGCTTGGCGTAAACCACCTGCATGCTGTGATTGGCTTGTCGATGGGCGGATTCGGTGCGTTTCAGTGGGCGGTGCAATGCCCCACGATGATGCGCAAAGTCATTCCAGTCCTTACAGCTCCGTGGGGTTCATTGAACCAGGCTGCAAGCCACCAGGGGGTAACTGCGGTTTTGCAGGCCAGTGCTGCCTGGCACAACGGTTGGTACTACGATCATCTGGAGCAGATGCAACAAACGCTTGAGACAATTCGCATCAAAACACTTGAACGTTATGGCGTGCCAGCCTGGCTAGAGACTGAACTGCATGACGCCACCAAAATACAGACCAGGCTAAAGCAAATGGCCGGGCAATGGGCCTCAAAGTTTGACGCCAACGCAATGCTGACACTCCGGGCAGCGATAAACCGGTTTGATGTCCGTGAAGCGCTCAGCCAAGCCCAGGCTGAGCTGATGTATGTTCTTTGCCGCACCGACGGACTTTTCCCACCGTCCATTGCCAAAGAAACGCTTGATCGGTGGTCTGCATCCTCAAGCGCTACAAAATATGTTGAAATCGATTCGGAATACGGTCACTTTGCCAGCAGCCTTGATTGGCGCAAGTGGGCCAACGCACTCGAGCAATTTCTAACCGATTGATGCCACAACAGCCAAACACTAGCCATTGGCTTGTGAGCGCAAAAAAGGAAAACTGCCATGTCAGACAGCCCAACAACCCATGATGATGACTTTCACAGCGAGAGCGTGACGCGTCTGCGCGAGGATTTAGCACTTGCATTGCGGGCAGCAAGCTTTCACGGCCTATCTGAGGGTGTCTGCAATCACTTCAGCATGGAACTGCCAGACGGCAGTGGCCGATTTTTGCTCAACCCCCGTGGCTTGCTTTGGGAAGAAGTCTACGCCGATGACATCGTCATGGTTGACGCCCAAGGCGCGCAGTTGGCTGGTCGACATCCGGTCGAACCCACCGCCATGTTCATCCACGCTGCCATTCACCAGATCGCGGGTAAAGCCTGTGTGCTACACACCCACATGCCGTATGCCACTGCTTTGACACTTACACGTACCCGCATGCTAGACACCACCCTCTCACAAAACGCCATGCGGTTTCATGGCAGGACGGTGGCTGACGAGCAATACAATGGCTTGGCACTTGATGCTGGTGAAGGCCAACGGATTGCTCGGGCCATGCGGGGCGCAGACATCGCATTTCTAGGCAACCATGGCGTCGTGGTTTGCTCGCACCGCATCGATTACGCCTACGATGATCTTTACATGCTGGAGCGTGCCTGTATGATGCAGGTGCTTGCCATGTCTACCGGTCAAGAGCTTATGCCAGTCGATGCCAAGCTTGCCGCCAGAACTGGTGAGGAAATTGACAGCGAACGGTTGCAGTCGACGCTTTTCTTTGAGGCGCTCAGAAGAAAACTGAAATCTTAAGCGGTTACGGTTTAGCTCTGTTGTGAACGATGCTAAACCTAGAACTTATTAGGCCTGAGCACCGAGACTTCGGAGAAGTAGATCGTCAATCCATAGTGCTTGCCGTATTGTTCCAATAGAGACGCTGCAATTTTGTCTGCCACCAAAGCCTCACACACGACTTCCATGCGAATCGTCCGATCAGCCTCCCACGTGCCCTCACGCACGCCGCTGTGGCCACCACCGCGCACATCAGTCACGGTGTAGCCAGCCGCACCTAGACGCTTGATGTCCTGCACCAGCATGCGCTCAAGGTTGGCCTCGGCAATCACCACCAAGAGCGTTCGTTTGTGCTTTTCCATTGACCTAGCCCCCTGTTAGCGCCCGCGCAAGCGTGATGTAGAGTGGAATACCAATGACCACATTAAACGGAAACACGATGCCTAGTGCAATGGTGATTGACAAACCGGCATTGGCCGCAGGAACCGCGATACGCATGGCCGTTGGTGCTGCGATGTAGCTCGCGCTCGCGGCTAACGTAGCCATCACCGCCACCCCACCGGTTGACAGCCCTAACAATAACCCCAGACCAGCGCCGATCAACGACAGCCCAAGGGGAAACGCTACACCAATGGCCACGACCTGCCAGCCATAACGTTTAACTTCGGCCAAACGCCCACCGGCCACCAGGCCAAGCTCAAGCAGAAACAGTGCCAGCACACCCTTAAACGGATCAATAAAGAGCGCTTTGATAGGCTCAGTGCCGGCGGTGCCTGCCACGGCGCCAATGATCAGGCCGCCAAGCAATAGCAGGACACTTTTGCCAAACACGACATCATGCAACAGCGTCCCCCATTGCCCACGCTCAGACACTTTGCCATCGCTGTCTTTGTCGCCAAGTCGCGCAAGCAACACACCGGCAATTAAGCCTGGGGCCTCAAGCACCGCCACCCATAGAGGGGCATGGGCCTCATAAGCAATTCCCTGACGCATGAGCGCCGCGGTGACCACAGCGAAGGTGACCACACTGACCGAGCCAAAATGCGCGCCTATCGAGGCACTGTCAGGTGGGTTGAACTTAAGCGAGCGCAGGATTGGATACAGAATCAGTGGCACCATAAAACCCATTAGCGCCACCCCCACTACCTGGGGTAACACCGACAGCATGGGCTGTTGCGATAACTCGATACCCCCCTTTAGTCCAATCGCCAAGAGCAGGTAAATAGAAAGGGTTTCATACAGCGCCTCGGGCAGGCGCAGATCCGAGCCAACAAGGCGGGCAAATACGCCCAACAGGAAAAAGAAAATAACAACGTCAATCATGATGACGACATACTAACAAAACCACCATCACAATAGCCCTATTTTTAGGTCGGAAACGAGATTCCTAGACTGAGTCAAGCTGCGCTAGCATGATGCTATGGAACACATTGTCATCTGGTTCAAGCGCGATTTACGCACACACGACCACCGCCCGTTGGCCCAAGCGGCCAGACGCGGTGCGGTGACCTGTGCCTATTTCATTGAACCGAGTCTGTGGCGTGCACCTGATGCTGCAACCCAGCACTATCAGTTCGTCTTGGAGAGTTTGCGTGATCTGCACACACAGCTCGCAAACTTGGGCTTGAGGCTAAACCTGCTCGTTGGCGAGGCCACCGAATGCCTTGAACGCATTCGGCTGGAACTGCCATTTGCCACGCTCTACTCCCACCAGGAAACTGGCAATGATCTGACTTACTCGCGCGACAAGACGGTGGCACGCTGGTGCCGTGAGCACGGCATCGACTGGCACGAGTTTGCCCAGTTTGGCGTCAAGCGTGGCTCACACGACCGCGATCACTGGAAGTCTGGCTGGGAGGCGTTTTGTGGGGCACCCCAAATATCCACACCAAATGAAGCACGGGCCAGTCCATTGCGTCTACTCGATCTGCCACCGAGCGCCCCTGAACTCGGACTGACCGATCCAGACCCGCCCGAGCGTCAGCGTGGCGGCCGCAAGCTTGCGTTGCAAACACTCAATGAATTCTTGACTGATCGCAGCCAGCAATATCGGGGAGGGATTTCTTCGCCGTTATCTGCGCCAACGGCCTGCTCACGGGTGTCACCCTATTTAAGTTACGGCTGCTTATCCATGCGAGAGGTTTATCAGGCCACTCAAACGTACATCGAGTCCCTCCCTGCGAGCCGAAGCCGCCACAAGCAAGGCCTGCAATCGTTTGTCAGCCGGCTTTACTGGCACTGTCACTTCATCCAAAAACTCGAAGACGAGCCCGAAATGGAATACCGTAACCTGCATCGTGGCTACGATGGCCTGCGCGAGCCTGACTGGTCAGACGAACGATTTGAGGCTCTTAAAGCAGGCCGCACCGGCTGGCCTTTAGTCGATGCCTGTGTAGCCATGCTGCATCAAACTGGCTGGCTCAATTTCCGGATGCGAGCCATGTTGGTGTCTGTCGCTGCCTACCCACTTTGGCTTCACTGGCGCGAGGTGGGGAGTTGGCTAGCGCGCCAGTTTCTGGACTATGAACCTGGCATTCACTGGAGCCAAATGCAGATGCAATCCGGCACCACCGGCATCAACGTGCCGAGGATCTACAACCCAATCAAACAAGCTCGTGACCATGATCCACGCGGCACATTCGTGCGCCATTGGCTGCCTGCAATGCGCAAGGTTCCCGATATGTGGCTATTTGAACCGTGGCGCATGCCAAAAAACCTCCAGAACAGTAGTGGTGTCACAGTGGGTGTAGACATCGCCGAGCCGATCTGTGATCTAGAAAGCGCCACTCGCTTGGCCAAACAAAAGGTCTTTGGCCTGCGTGCAAATCCTGAAATCAAATCGGCCAAAAAAGCGATCGTCAAAAAACATGGCTCACGCAAACAACTCGAACCGAGCGCGAATAACAAAACGATCTCAAAGGCCAAAACTCGTCGCTCCAAATCCGGTAAACCTGCCGCAACGCAAACATCACAACTGAGCCTGGATTTTTAAGGATGCGAGGCGTCAAAAAATCGAACCTCCCACAAAAAACCTGCCTGGTTTGCCAGCGGCCATTTGTGTGGCGCAAAAAATGGGAGGGCGTCTGGGACGAAGTCAAATACTGCTCAGAACGCTGTCGCCGCAGCCGAAGTCAACCCGCCAAAGAATCCACATCCAAGTCGAGCAACAAGAAATGACCATCATTTACTGGTTTCGCAGGGATCGACGACTGTCAGACAACCCCGCATTGCTGCACGCGATCACACTAGCCAATGAGCTTGGCAATGCACTATTGCCGGTGACACTGAACGAAGACAATCCCCAAACAGCTTGGGGTTTCCCGCGCATCGGACCTCATCGGCTTGCGTTTGAAGCACAGTCTCTAGCAGGGTTACAAACGTCGCTCAAAGCACTCGGCAGCAATCTCTACCAACCCATAAAGCCAGGCGTTGCTGGACTTATTGAGCTTGCCACACAAACTCAAGCAAGCACGGTCGTGTGCGAGGCCATTTATGCACCACAGGAGCTCGACGAGATCACGCAACTCCAAAACGCTGGCATTGACGTGATCGCGATTGAACAGTCGACAATGCTGCCGCGCGAAGACTTGCCATTCGACATCCACAAGACACCGGTGGTTTTTAGCGAGTTTCGCCGAGCTGTAGAAAAAGCCAAATGTCTGCCGCGCAGGCCTTTGGCTACCCCGACCTCTCTATTACCACTGCCAGCCAATATCTTGGCCGCCTCACCTTATTTCGGTTCTACCGATGACTTAACCTCTGACTTGCCGGCACTCGACACCCGTAGCACTTTTCCATACCAAGCAAACGGCTGGCATGGCGATGAGACCACTGCACAGGCACACCTGACACACTATTTCTCAAGCAAACTGCCGCAACAATACAAAGAAACCCGCAATGGCTTGATCGGGAAAGACTACTCGACCAAGTTCTCGCCTTGGCTGGCTGTTGGCAGCCTGTCAGCGCCACAAATCTGGGAGGCGCTTCAAACCCATGAGGCCACACACGGCAGCAACGACAGCACCTACTGGATCTGGTTCGAATTGCTGTGGCGTGATCATTTCCGGCTCATGATGCAGCGTTTTGGCAGAATGTTCTTTGTCAGATCAGGATTAGCCAAAGAGCCCATGCCAATCCGGGCTCACAACGCGCAGGGATTTAGCCGGTGGCGAACCGGCAATACTGGCAACGCTTTCATCGATGCCGCTATGCGTGAATTGGCTGTCACCGGCTATCTCTCGAACCGCATGCGCCAGAATGTGGCTAGCTACTTAATACACGACCTCGGTGGTGACTGGTTAGCGGGTGCAGCCTGGTTTGAGCATTGCCTGATTGATTTCGATGTGCATAGCAATCAGGGAAATTGGGCTTACATCGCAGGCGTTGGCACTGACCCTCGAGGCGGCCGCCGTTTTAACCCAGAGAAGCAAGCGCACGACTATGACCGCGACGCCACATACCGCCAACTTTGGAATACGCCATGACCACCCTGCGACTCATACTTGGTGACCAACTCAATAGCCAGCACAGCTGGTTTAAAACGGTCGATGACACCGTGCACTACGTCATGATGGAAGTACGGCAAGAAACCGACTACGTCTTGCACCATGCGCAGAAAGTGCTGGGCATATTTGCTGCCATGCGGGCTTTTGCAAGCGATTTGCGCAACGCAGGTCATCAAGTGCATTACCTTGCCATTCATGATCCTGACAACTCACACGACATAACCGAAAACCTCGCGCTGATTGCAAATCGAGTCGGTGCGACACAGATTCAATATCAGGCACCCGATGAATGGCGCTTAGACCAACAGCTCAGCAATTGGGCAAAACAATCGTCGCTTCCACTAGAAATGGTCGACACCGAACATTTCTTGACCGAGCGCGTTACTGCTGCAAAAATTTTTAAGGGCCGCAAACGTTGGTTGATGGAGCAGTTCTATCGCACACTGCGACAACAATATGGCGTGCTTGTTCAAGGCAATCAACCTGTTGGCGGGCAATGGAATTTCGACACTGAAAATCGCAAGGCATGGAAAGGTGAGCCGCCACCAGCAACCGATGCTAGGCCAATCCATGACCACACCGAACTCTGGCAAACGATTGTATCGGCAGGTGTCAAAACCTTTGGCAACCCACAAGCTGACAAATTCCGCTGGCCACTGAACCGCACAGAAGCTTTGGCTCAACTGACCCAATTTATTGATGGGGTGTTACCAAACTTTGGTGACTATCAGGACGCTATGCACACGGGTGAGCCTTATCTCTTTCACAGTCTTTTGTCATTTGCCCTTAACACCAAAATGCTTGGCCCCCGGGAGGTCATTGATGCGGCTGAACAGGCCTATCGAAACGGCAATGCTCCTCTAACCGCGGTTGAGGGCTTTATCCGTCAAATCCTCGGTTGGCGTGAATATGTCAGAGGTGTGTACTGGTCACAAATGCCCGGGTACACCGAAGAAAACACACTCGATCACCATACCGCACTGCCCGACTGGTTCTGGACTGGCAAGACACACATGCAGTGCTTGGGTGCATCGATCAGCCAATCACTTGAACACGCCTATGCGCATCACATTCAACGACTGATGGTGATTGGCAACTTTGCGCTGCTAGCGGGCGTTGAGCCGCAGGCCCTTCATCGCTGGTATCTGGGTGTCTACATTGATGCATTTGAGTGGGTGGAAGCACCCAATACCCTTGGCATGAGCCAGTTTGCCGACGGTGGCCTGTTAGCGACGAAGCCTTACGTTTCAAGTGCCGCTTACATAGGGCGCATGAGCAACTACTGCAAGGGCTGCCATTACAACCCAAAGGAGCGCCTAGGCGAGACTGCGTGCCCATTTAATGCACTGTACTGGCACTTCTTTGACCGACATGCCGCCCTTTTTGAGAAAAACCCTCGCATAGGGATGGCATACCGACAGCTCAATAAAATGACCCCTGATGAACGATCAGCCATTACCGAACAAGCGGTGTTTTGGCGGGACAATTTGAACAAGCTCTAAGAATCCACCGAGGACATCATGGAAGACGCACTCAATGTGCTTGGCGAACCACTGCAAGCATGCTCTTATGACCCACTGACCGGGTATTTCCGCGACGGCTGTTGCAACACCGACGCAAATGACCATGGCACACACGTGGTGTGTGCACGCGTGACGGCGGAATTTCTGGCGTTTTCTGCCGAGCGTGGCAACGACCTCATCACACCCCGACCGCAATGGCGTTTTCCTGGCTTAAAACCCGGCGACCGTTGGTGTCTATGCGCCACACGCTGGAAAGAGGCACTGGACGCCGGCGTTGCTCCCCCAGTGGTGCTTGCCGCGACACACAGCAAAGTGTTGGAATACGTGCGGTTTGAAGACCTAAAAGCGCATGCCTACGTCCGATCTGAGTAGACACTGACACAACGAAATCAGATTCGATAGCCCGATAGCGCAGTGTCGATTTCGCGGGCAAGTTCGACGTCCTGGATCGTCAGACCGCCGGCATCATGGGTAGTTAGAACAATACTCACACGGTTGTAAACATTGAACCACTCGGGGTGATGATCAGCTTTTTCTGCGAGCAAGGCCACTTCAGTCATAAATGCGAAGGCTTGCCTGAAATCGCGAAATACCAATTCACAGGCTAGCGAAGACTTGTCAGACCCAGTTCCTTCCCGCACTCGCCAACGGGCATCGAGAGCTAGACTCGCTTGCTCGAGCGCACGCCCTGTCAAAAGTGTCAAATTTCTGGCCATCATTCTCTCCAAAAAGCTAGCCTTGCACAGTTGATGTACGCTCACCAGGCAGCATCAGCACCACACAAAACGTGCAAAGCGAAATCAACGCCATAAACATGAACAGTGAATCAAATCCAGCTGACTTCACAAACGGCCCAAGAATCCAGACCGCCAAGGCACTGACACCCAAAGACACCGCAAACCGAAATCCAGCGACCCTTGAACGCATACGATCATCGACATAACGCACAATCACAACATCGACAAAAGGAATCGCGCCAAAGATAAAAACCATACATCCAATCAATGCGGCATACAGCAACCATCCCTGCGAAACAGATGCCAAGAGCAAGAGTGGCATTTGCAACATCACGATGCTCAAGAACAGCGGTTTGACTGCCACTCGATCAAGCAATCTGCCAACCACCACTTGTGCCAAGGCACCGATGGCGTATACGAGCGCCAACAACAGTCCGAGCATGGCCGGATCTTCGATTAAACCTTTGAATCGTTCAGCCATCAGCTGACCATTGCCGTTGGTAGTAAAGTTAAAAAGCATATTGGCTGACACAGAAGCCATGGTAAGCACTAAAAGCGAACGCACAAGCAACTTAGGTGGTAGTTGAACTTTTGCCTTGATCGTTCCCTTGCTTGGCGCGCTATCCTCATGTGGACACCAACGCGTAAATAGAATCCCACAGACAAGCGCAATCACCGCAGGCACAACAAAAGCTGAACGCCAGTCAAACCATTTCACTAAAAATCCAGTTACCAGTGCGGCAACCGCCACGCCCAAGTTGCCCGCAAGGCCATTGACGCCAATGGCCATGCCGGGCCGTGCCGATCGCTGCACCAGCATCGGGATCCCAACCGGGTGATAGATCGAGGCGAAGGCACCCATGATGGTGAGCGCTGCCGCCAATTGCCAGGCAGACTGAGCCATCGCAGCCAAAAGCATCGAGCCTGACATTCCATAAAAAAACACCAGCATCATTTTGCGGCGCCCCCAAAGGTCACCTAAACGCCCAGCAGGCAGCGCACCCAGACCAAACAAAACAAAGGCGCCAACGCCAAACGGCATCAGGTCTTCCCATCGGGTAAAGCCAAAATCAATGGCAATCACAGCGACAGCGGCTGCAAAGACCAAGAGGTACATGTGGTCTATGGCGTGCCCTATGTTGAGCAACAACCGCACCGATAACGGCCAATCCTGGATTGGCCGTGACCGATCATGCTCAGTCGTGTCCATGGTTTTCTGTCAGGCACGTCCGATAACGGAGGCCGTCAGCATCAGCTCTTCTAGCAATGCAAGCGATACCTTGCCTGACATGTTGTAGGGATCAAGCTTCGGTTTTTCGGAATACTTCAGCACCACAGAGGCATTGAGCTTTTCTAGATTGACGTGGCCCATGGTCCACCCGCCAAAGCGACGCTCCTGAATTTCTTCGTAATGCAGTAACACAACGTCTTTATGGCGAGCATCACGCATGATGATGCTGTAAAGCGTATTGATCTCGTCGCGCCCGCCTTCGATGGCCTGCATAAAAATATCGCCGCCATAACAGAGCACACCAGTAATACCGTTGGCCAGGTTGTAGGCGCGGGCTGCGGCCATGATCGACTCAGTCAACTCAGGCGTGACCTTGCCATCGGCGGCACGGCTAACATACAAAAGACGCACCAACATTACCGCTCCTCCTTGGGAATCAATGACAGAAACTCACGACGCAGGTTTGAGTCCTTCAAAAAACAGCCTCGCATGACCGAATTAATCATCCGGCTACCCATGTCGCGCACACCTCTCCAAGCCATACAGTAGTGCTTGGCACTCATGACGACAGCAAGGCCATCAGGTTGGGTTTTACCCTGTATCAAGTCAGCAAGCTGCACCACAGCCTCTTCTTGAATCTGCGGTCGTGTCATGATCCACTCAGCCAAACGGACGTATTTTGATAATCCAATCACGTTGGTGTGCTCATTGGGCATAATGCCGATCCACACATGACCGATCACTGGGCAAAAGTGATGGCTACAGGCGCTGCGCACTGTGATGGGGCCAACGATCATCAGTTCGTTCAAATGCTCTGCATTGGGGAATTCAGTGATGGCTGGCAACTTAGCGTAGCGCCCGCCAAAAACCTCTTTCAGGTACATCTTGGCCACACGGCGGGCCGTGTCGTTGGTGTTGTGGTCACTGTCCGTGTCGATGACGAGACTGTCGAGTACACCCTTCATTTTTTGCTCGACTTCGTCAAGCAACAACTCAAGCTCACCAGGCTCAATGAACTCGGAAATATTGTCGTTGGCATGAAAACGACGCTTAGCCGCCTGCAAGCGTTGCCGAATCACAACCGACATGGGAGTGCCTTTTTCTTGTTCAGCCATGCGCCTCACTATCTCCTGCAAAGAGACCCGCTCGCGGTTCCCAATTGGTGATTAATTTAACCATAGTACACGGTCAAACCAGCCGCGTTTGTCTTAATCCCCTTGACGACTGGGCGTTTGTCAAACCGACCGTCTAGCTAGAGCCATTTCTGCATAAAACACGCTGCCCCCATCTGTGGGTCAAGCGCGTAGTCTTCGAACCCAAACGACTCATAGGCTTTACGGGCTTTTGTGTTGCCCGACAAAACTTCTAGCGTCAATTTGCAACAGCCTCGAAGCTTCGCAATCGTCTCAAGCTCTGCCAATAATGCCTGGCCAACTCCTCGCCCTCGATATGTCGGCACAACCGCGATGTCGTGCACATTCATCAACGGTTGAGCCTTGAAGGTCGAGTAGCCCGTGAAGGCATTCAAAAGACCAATGGGCTCATCACCCTGCCAGGCAATGAGATGAACGCCGCCGGGCCAGCTTGCCAAGTCGTCGGGCAGTCGCATTTTGACGTCGTTGGCCAAGCCCTGCCCTCCCCCCATGGGATCACGGGCATACATATCGAGCAGCCCAACAAAAGCTCTTGCTTGATCCTTGTCGCTAAAGTCTACAGGCTTGACCATCCATCGAGCCTTGTCCATCGGTTATCCTCCACGCCCTCAAAATCCTAATCAGCCCAAAAAAAGTGTTGCTTCGTGCGAAGATAGCACTTAACGGCTTACGGTATTTTGCGTGAACAGATTACCGATGAAACAAAAATTCGTTAACAAAGGAGACACATATGGACTTGAAACTCAAAGGCAAGCACGTGCTGATTACCGGCGGCAGCAAGGGTATCGGCTTTGCCTGTGGACAAGCGTTTGCCCAAGAAGGCGCTCGCGTTAGCCTGGTATCGCGCGATCTGAACAATCTCAAATCGGCTCATGGCCAACTCAAAGAACAATTCCCAGACGCTGAAATTGCCATCTACAGTGCCGATCTGATTGACCATCACGCCGCCCAAGACATGCTCGATAAAGCACAAGCGCATTTCGGGGATTTAGACGTGTTGGTCAATTCCGCCGGTGCAGCCAAACGAACTCCTGCCGCCGAACTGACGCCAGAGGACTGGCGCGCGGCGATCGACGCCAAATTTTTTAGTTATATCAATGTAATGAGTCCCGTGGCGCAGCAGATGGCCAAGCGCGGCAAGGGTGCGATCGTCAATGTGATCGGCGCTGGCGGCAAGACGGCGGCTCCCGTGCATTTGCCAGGCGGCAGCGCCAACGCGGCACTGATGCTGGCTACCGCAGGGATGGCAGCAGCATTTGGTCCTCGGGGCGTACGGGTCAACGGCGTCAACCCTGGCCAAACATTGACAGACCGGCTCAAAGAAGGCCTGAAGGCGACCTGCAGACAAGAGGGCATCGACATGGACGAAGCCCTCAAGCGCGCAACAGCAAAAGTGCCACTCGGACGATTAGCCACGGCCGAGGAAATTGCACAAGCGGTGGTATTCCTTGCGTCTGAGCAAGCAAGCTACATTACCGGGGTCAATATCAGCATGGATGGCGGTTCAGTAGCATGCGTGGTTTAACTAGCTAGACCAATGCTGGCTGACCCGCCCAAACTAATCAGCCCAAACGCATCCGAACCGCTCGCGCAACGCATCTAACTGGCTGCGCGCGAGTGGCTGCACATTGCACTTGGCGTCGATCCACAAGCGGGCAGTCTGCTCGAGCTCCTCAAGCGTCGCCATGGCTGATGATAGATCCTGATGCCAAACTTGGGGCCCTAGCCGATCGCACATGACTGCACGCAGCGTCACGCCTTTGGCTTGCATGCCCTGAATTCGTTCGACCACATCCCTGACAACTGACTCGTGACCTGGCACTGCGTAGCCTATCAGTGGCACAGGCCCAACTTTCATGACTTGATACGGCGTGATTGGCGGCAAAATGCTACCTGCTTTCCAGACACCCAGTAATGTCAACAGCACCAAATGGTGCGAGTGTGTGTGAATCACAGCCTTCGCTTGAGCCTGGGCATCGTATATAGCACGATGCAAAGCGATCGTTTTACTGGCTCTATCGCCAAATATCTGATTACCCTGAGAATCGATTGCAGCCATGCGCAGAGGGTCAAGTGTGCCAAGACTAGCGTCTGTGGGCGTAATCAGATACCCATTGAAGCTCGACGTTTGCACCCGAACGCTGATATTGCCGGTTGTGCCATGGACATATCCACGGGCGTGCAAACTCGATCCAGTGGTCGCGATTTGCTGTGCAAACGGCAGCAGCTCTTGGGCCAGATCGGGATAGCTCATCAAGCCAGTACCTCAAACGCTTTTGTAAAGAAATCGGCCCCACCAAAATTGCCTGACTTAAGGCTGATATGAAGGGGCAAGGTTGTGCCTTGTCGCTTGGCTAGCCCGTGACACCAAGGCACACCCGGGTCTATTTGTGCACCAATGCGCAATTGCTCGATGCCCAACGCCTGAACGACAGCGCCTGAGGTTTCACCGCCAGCCACGATCAACTGACCAACGCCAGCCTGCACCAAAGAGCAGGCAATACTGGCAATCCAGCCTTCAACCATTTCACCGGCTTGCATGGCGCCAAGCGCAGCCTGGACTTCAGCAAGCAGATCCGGCGTGGTGGTCGAATACACCAAGACCGGTCCTTGCTGAACTGCCAAGCGTGCTTGGTCTCTGTAGTGCTCAAGTTTGTCAGGGTCCTGGCTCAAAGCAACCGGATCTAGCGCGATCGCTTTACCACCATGCTGAATAAAATTTGCTACCTGAGCTTGAGTGGCACGCGAACAGCTACCCGATACAATGGCGCGCTTGCCCACCGGCGCGGGAAGTTGTGCGGCTTGCACATTGGGCTTAATGCCAAAATTCGCTGGCAAGCCAATGGCCAAGCCCGATCCACCCGTAACAAGCTTTAACTCACGCGCTGCCTCACCAATCCGATACAAGTCGTCGTTGCCCACAGCATCCACAATCGCAATGCCAACACCTTGTGCTCGGAGCTCATCAAATCGGGCAGCAACCGCCTGAGCACTTTGAGTCGTGGCACGATAATTAACAAGCCCCACGGCGTGCTGAGTCTGGGGTTTGAGCACACGCACCAAGTTCGGATCCCGCATGGGGGTCAGTGGATGGTCTTGCATGCCACTTTCGTTTAAGAGCACGTCGCCAACAAACAGATAACCCTGGTAAACCGTGCGTCCGGCGTCAGGAAAGGCTGGAGTGGCAATCGTAAAATCGGCATCGAGTGCCTTCATCAGTGCATCAGCGACGGGGCCGATGTTGCCCTGCTCGGTGGAATCAAACGTCGAGCAATACTTGAAATAGAACTGTTTGGCACCTTGTGCCTGCAACCACGTCAGAGCAGCGAGCGACTGCTCAATTGCTTGCTTGGGCGCAACCGTGCGCGACTTTAGCGAGATCACCACCGCATCAACGGATTCAGCCAAGGGCTCACCTGGCACGCCCACCGTTTGAACCACGCGCATCCCGGCGCGCACCAAATTGTTTGCCAAGTCTGTTGCGCCAGTAAAGTCGTCAGCAATGCACCCCAAAAGTATTGTGTTCACGCGAGCCATCCCCTGCTACGTCTGTTGTCGAGTCTTGTGTTGTCTGTTGGCACTAAAGTATGCCTGACTTCGACCGAGATTGCATGGTTGACTGCCCACCAAAAACGATGGGCTTGCCAAAGCAAGCCCATCACCAAAAAACCCGGAACCGCGCATGTCGGTTCTAGTTTTTGCGCTTATTTTTCAAGCGTCACGGTCACGCCACTGGCACCAGCATTGAGCTGCAAACCTTGAGTGGTACCCTTCAAGCTCATGATGACACCGTTTTCGTTTTTAAGGGTCATGTCGCCCATGCCACCGCCAAGCGCCACAGATCCTGTCAGGCGCACGTAGGTGCCAGCGAACTGGGAAATATCCTTCATGTCGTAGACTTGACCAACAGCTGAGAACTTGGATACACCGATATTGGCGCCCAGACTCAGGCCACCCATCTTGAAGGGATATTTTTTGCCGTCGTAAGTCAGCACACCACCACCGACGCTACCCCCAAGGATGAAACCAAACTGGGTTTCATCGATACTGACTTGAGCCACTGGCTGCTTCGGTGTTTCTGCTACTGCACCACCAGCCAACGTGAGCGCACCCATTGCGGCCAAAGAACCGACCCAGCGTTTAATAGTAAGAGATGTCATTGTTGCTTCCTTGGTTAAAAATTATTTCTTGTCAAAATATACATTCACGCCACCGGCGCCCACATTGAACTGAATTCCTGTGGCTGTTGCTTGCAAACGCATGATGACGCCTTTGGCGTTTTGCAACTGCATGCCACCCACACCACCGCCTAGCACTGCCTGCCCGCCAGTCGACACATAATTGCCCTCAAAATCCTCGAGTTTATTCAAATTGTAGACCTCGCCGCTTGCGGCCAGTTGTGAGGCGCCGAAGTTGGCACCCAGACTTAAGCCACCGAGCTGGAATTTATGGGTCTTGCCGTCAACGGTCAGCTCACCACCGCCGAAATTGCCACCAATAATGAAACCAAACTGAGTCTGGTCAATCGTCACAGTGCCACTAGGCTTAAGCGCTTCGGCGCTAGCAGGAACCGCCAGCACTGCCATCACGCATACGGAAAAAGCCGAAAGCCAACTCTTTAAACTCATCACAACCCCTACTAAGTTAATGGTACTTGCACGGACAACCGACACTATCAGGGTAACTGGCCTTGATGTCAACAGCATTAAAGCCTTTTTTGCCGTTAAAAAGCCTTCCGTTCCCTACCGAGACCACCATCAGCAACGATTGTGCGGCGAAACCCTCAAAGCGGCGGCAAGGCGTTGGGTACGTGAGCCCAAGTCGAGTGCCTAGGCACCGTCAGCGCCGTCTGTTAAAAACACTCACTAACGATTAGCCTTTAAAACCCGCAATAAATACTGGATACAACAACCAATATGAGCCAATTATTTAGTCCCATCGAGTTAGGCAAGACGCAACTTTCAAACCGCATTGTTGTAGCACCCATGTGCCAATACTCTGCAGTTGACGGCAATGCCACTGACTGGCACCTGATGCATTTGGGCAGCATGGCCATGTCCGGTGCTGGTCTGGTGATTTTGGAGGCCACCGCGGTGGAGCCTGAAGGCCGAATCACCCCAGGTTGTCTAGGACTGTGGAATGACGACAACGAGCTAGCGCTAGCCCGGGTTTTGTCAGCTATCCGCAAGGTATCGAGCGCCAAGCTGTTTATTCAGCTTGCCCATGCCGGTCGCAAAGCTGCGAGTGCCCGCCCCTGGGAAGGGGCTCAACAATTGCCCGAGGCAGCCACCACATGGCCAACCTACGCGCCAAGCGCCATACCCCATAACGAGCATGAAACACCACCACACGCACTAGACACCGCAGGACTTGCGCGCATCAAGCAGGCCTTTGTTGATGCAGCCAAGCGTGCTGAGCGGCTAGGACTTGATGGCATTGAGCTGCATGCCGCTCACGGTTATTTGCTGCATGAGTTTTTATCGCCAGTGGCTAACCACCGCAAAGATGCGTATGGCGGCAGCCTGGAAAACCGCATGCGTTTTGTCATCGAAGTGTTTCAAGCTATTCGTGACGCTGTCAAACCAGAGATGACTGTTGGCATCCGGATTTCGGCTTGCGACTGGGTCGACGGTGGCTGGACGGTAGAAGAAAGCGCTGAACTGGCAAAGCAGCTCAAAAACTTAGGGTGTGACTTTATTGATGTCTCAAGCGGTGGGGTGTCGTCAGCCCAAAAAATCAAACTTGGTCCAGGCTATCAGGTGCCGATGGCACGCGCCATCAAAGCAGCCGCAGGGATGCCCACCATGGCAGTCGGTCTGATCACCGAGCCTGAACAAGCTGAGAATATCCTGCAAGCGGGCGATGCTGACATGATTGCGCTGGCGCGTGGCATGCTGTACGACCCACGCTGGGGTTGGCATGCGGCTGCAGCGTTAGGCGCCACGGCAAGCGCCCCGCCACAGTATTGGCGCTGCCAGCCACGCGAGCTAAAGCACTTGTTTGACAACGCCACCACTGGACAACGTTAATGGTTTTCAGGCCAGGCAGTCTTCCAGCTGCCCGGCCGACAAATCAATCACGAAAATTGTTGAATTGAAGCGGTCGCTCAACCTCAACCGTTTTAAGCAAGGCAATGGCTGCTTGTAGGTCGTCACGCTTTTTGCCGGTCACGCGCAGCTTGTCGCCGTTTATCTGGGTGTCAACCTTTATCTTGGCTGCCTTAATGGCAGCTACCAGCTTTTTAGCGGTGGGCTGGTCAATGCCTTGTTGCACCGTCACTACCTGACGCGCCCCACCGAGATTCTCAATAGGGTCAGCCGCATCAAGGCAACGCACATCAATGCCTCTGGCGCTGATTCGCCCGCGCAAGATGTCCATCATTTGGTTCAACTGAAATGCGCTCGGCGCGTGCTGGGTTATGACATAGTCGTTGAGCTCAAACTTCGCGTCAGTACCCTTGAAATCAAACCGGTTGGCTAATTCCCGATTGGCTTGGTCTACAGCATTCATCAACTCGTGCTTTTCGACCTCAGACACCGTATCGAATGAAGGCATTGAAATTTCCTTTTGAACTTGATTCACACACCACGGCCATAACGGTTTAACCTGTAAGCCATCGCATGATGGGATTTTTTAAACAACCATGGCCGACGTAACGGGCACGCTTACCCAAATATTTACCTATCCTATCAAATCTTGCGCAGGCACAGCATTGCCTGAGGCAAGATTGACATCACTAGGCATCGAACATGATCGTCAGTGGCTTATCGTCGACGATGTTGGCCAGTTTCAAACCCAGCGTCAAATCCCCCATCTGGCTTGGATCGAGCCGACTGTCATTGGCAAATCGTTGCAACTATCAGCACCCGAACTGCCGACTATTTCGGTGAACTTTGCTACGTCAGATGCGAAAAAGCTGGCAGTAAATATTTGGAATGACAGGCTATTGGCCCTAGACATGGGTGACATGGCCGCACAATGGCTAGATGAGTTCCTGGAAGTGCCAGGTCGTCACTTCCGTTTGGTTCAATTTGATCGAAAGCAATCCCGCTTTTCAGACCAAACTTGGTGCGGCGACTGGCCAGCAGCCCTTCAGTTTGCCGACGGCTTTGCGGTAAATGTTCTGTCCGAGGCAAGTCTTACGCATTTCAATGAACGTTTGATGGAGATGGGCCTTGACCCTGTGGATGCCCGACGGTTTCGACCGAACCTGGTGATTGACGGCCTGGAACCACACGAGGAGGATCAAATTGGCAAGCTGCGTCTAAAGGCGGGCGACAGTCACCTGGAACTTGAGCTCGTCAAGCCCTGTCCCCGTTGCCAAATCCCGGACATCAATCCAGACACTGCCATAAAAGAAACGGAAATTACCGACGCATTGATCCGCTATCGTCAACTGCCATCGATGGATCATGCCGTGTGTTTTGCGATGAACGCGGTGGTTAGATCCAAAAGCGCCGCCATCCTGAAACTTGGGATGCAATACGAAGCTGATTACCGGTTCAAAGAGAGTCATTGATGCGCCACATAAGCCGGTTAAGAGCAAGCATCAAAATCGACGTCACCGCATTAGCCCTGTTTGTCTGCGTTCTCGGTTGGTTCGTGGCGCAGCAGACTGCCCAAGCCAACACAGTCCCAGAACTGCGCCAGCAACTGCACCGTCCCGTGCCAGGCGGCGTTGGGGTGATTCAAGTCGTGAGCCTGGACGAATCGCCAAATGCACCAGAGGTCTACCTGAACAATCAACGCGTTTTGGTCTTGTCAGACCAGTCATCGTGGTGGGCCGTGGTTGGCATACCACTGACCACTGAGCCTGGCTCAGTGTCTTTAGCTGCCAAGACCGGCCAACGCAGTTGGACAATACCTGTGGAGATCAAGCCATTTGAATACAAAAGCCAGCACATCACACTGAAAGACCGAACCATGGTCAGCCCGCCACCCAAAACCCTTGAACGCATCCAGTCCGAGCTTGCCGAGCAAACCGCTGCCTATGGAACCTACAGTGAGAAGCAGCCATCGAACCTGATATTTGATCCACCGGTACCTGGTCGTCTCTCAAGTCCGTTTGGGCTACAGCGATTTTTTAATGGCGAGCCGCGCAACCCGCACTCAGGGCTTGATTTTGCGGCGCCCAAAGGCACCCCCGTGAAGTCGCCCGCGGACGGTCGGGTGTTGTTGATTGGCGACTATTACTTCAACGGACTGACGATTTTTATTGATCATGGCCAAGGCGTCATCAGCATGTTTTGTCACTTGTCAGAAATCAATTTGTTGCCCGGGGACGTGGTCAAACGCGGCGATATCGTCGGCGCAGTTGGCAACACGGGGCGCTCGACTGGGCCGCATTTGCACTGGAACGTTAGCCTCAATAACGCCCGGGTTGACCCGGCACTATTCTTGCGGCGCCGTTGACAATCACCCGACAGGTGCAGACAGCCAATTCCCAAGTTTTACGGCGAGCTAGTCCTTGGGCTTGAACGGAAAGCCCGAGAACATGGCACGCGTCCGATCCTGCATCTGGTCTTGCATCTGCACGAACATGTTCTTGCTTTGCTCGACGTAGTTGTTCATCATCGTCTGCAGCATCGGTGCCTGCATGTTCATAAACTGAGTCCAGGCTTCTGGCCCAAACTGCGTGCCATACATGCCTTTAGACTGCTCAGTGATGCGATCCTGGATTTCCTTAAAGGCCTGCAGGTTTTTCTCGAGATAGGCACCCATCATTCCTTGCATGGCATGACCATAGAACCGGATGATTTGCGCGAGCATCTCGGAAGAAAACATTGGCACACCGCCACTTTCCTCTTCCAGAATGATCTGCAGCAAAATGCTACGGGTCAACTCCTCACCCGACTTGGCATCGACCACTTTGAAGTTTTCGTTTTCCAATACCAGTTGTTTGACATCAGACAGCGTAATGTAACTACTGGTCTGCGTATCGTAGAGCCGGCGGTTAGGGTACTTTTTAATGATTCTAGTGGTGTCTGCTGCGTTTTTATCTGTCATTGTCTTTCCAAGATAACCTGCGCTGAACTCAGGCTGCTGGCCGATTGCCGGCAGCCTGAGGACTGTTGCGTCAAGCTTAACCCATGTGCAGGCCACCGTTCAAAGAGAAGTCCGCACCTGTGGCAAAGCCTGCATCTTCTGAGGCGATCCAGGCCACGATTGACGCGATCTCGGATGGTTCACCAAGACGCTTGACCGGAATAGTTGCCACAATCTTCTCCAGTACATCCGGACGGATTGCTTTAACCATGTCTGTGCCAATGTAGCCAGGCGATACGGTATTGACTGTCACCCCTTTGCTAGCAACCTCCTGCGCCAACGACATCGTGAAACCATGAATCGCTGCCTTGGCCGTGGCGTAGTTAGTCTGGCCAAACTGACCTTTCTGACCGTTGACAGAACTGATATTCACGATCCGACCCCAGCCTTGCTCAACCATTTCGTCGATGACCTGTTTAGTCACATTGAATAGGCTATTGAGGTTGGTATCCATCACGGTGCGCCAATCGTCCTCGCTCATTTTGCGAAACACGCCATCGCGGGTAATGCCAGCGTTGTTGACAAGCACCGAAACCGGGCCATGCTCTTCTTTGACCTTCTTGAACGCCGTTACGGTCGAGTCCCAGTCTGCCACGTTGCCCACCGAAGCATAAAACTTGAATCCCTGCTCGGCTTGTTCCTTAAGCCAACGATCGTAATCGCGACTCGGACCGCAACCGGCAATCACTGTCATGCCCTCCTTGGCCAGGCGCTGGCAGATCGCCGTCCCAATGCCACCCATGCCACCGGTTACGTAGGCAACTTTCTTTTCCATGTTCCTCTCCCTTCAAAAAGTCTCTTTTTTAATGTGCACCAGTTCCGATCAACATAAGCTGAACTGATGGTAGAACGCCTTAAACGGCACGCACCTTGACATAACTGCCAGGCGCGGCTTCAAGCTCAGGATACTGATCGTTACCCAACTGGTTTTTCGCTTTGACTCGCCGCCCAGAATTGCCCTTTAACCATTCGGTATGATCTGGCCACCAACTGCCGGGTTGCTCACGCGCAGAATCAAACCACTGTTCGGGCGTTACGTCTACATCAGAGTCAGAGACCCAATAGTGACGCTTGTTCTTAGAGGCTGGATTGATCACGCCCGCAATATGACCAGACGCTCCGAGCACAAACCGGGACTCACCGCCCAATAAAGCGGCCGAGTGATAGGCTGTTTGCCACGGCACAATATGATCCTCTTTGGAGGCCAGCAAATAGGCTGGCACATCGATTTTTCCAAAATTGATTTTCTCGCCGCACACTTTGACTTTGCCAGGTTCTTTGAAGTTGTTCTCAATGTAGGCATTGCGGAAATACCACGTGAAAAAAGGCCCTGACAGGTTGGTGCTATCGCTATTCCAATACAGTAGATCAAACGGTACCGGGGTCTGGCCTTTAAGATAGTTCGAGACCACGTAGTTCCAGACGAGTTCATTTGGCCGCAAAAAAGAAAACGTGCTGGACAATTCCCGGCCCGTCATCAATCCACCGCCACCGATCGAATGCTCACGAATCCGAGCGTGTGGTTCATTGGCAAAGACACCCAAGGCGCCGGTATCCACAAAATCGAGCATGGTCGCCAGTAATGTCAGAGAGGACACTTTATCCTCCCCTCGCGCTGCCAGAACGGCCAGGGCGGTGGTCAACATCGTGCCTCCCACACAAAAACCGAGCACATTAACCTTGCCCTGTCGGGATATGTCTCGCGCCACATCAATGGCAGTCAAAATACCGTCTTCGATATAGTCGTCCCAGGTGGCGGTCTGTATGCCATCGGTATCTTGAGGCAGAGGATTGCGCCAGGACACCATAAAGACGGTAAAGCCTTGCGCAACCAGATAAGCAACCAGTGAGTTCTCTGGTTGCAGATCCATGATGTAGTACTTATTGATGCAAGGGGGCACCATCAACAACGGACGCTGATAAACCGTCTCAGTCGTTGGCGTGTATTGCAGCAGCTCGAAGTATTTGTTCTTGAAAACAACTGCACCAGGTGTAACAGCCAAGTTGCGGCCAACCTCGAAAACACTCTCATCAGTCTGCGTGATTCGACCTTTTTGCAGGTCTTTGAGAAAGTTCTCAATGCCCGCTTGCAGCGTCTTGCCGCCAGACTCAATCAACGCCTGTTGCGCTTCAGGATTGGTCGCCAGAAAATTGGCCGGCGACATAGCATCGACCCATTGCGACACAGAAAACCTCAGCTGGTCTTTTACCTCTGGTTCGACTTGTGCGACTTCGGCCAGCTGTTTCATGGCGTCGCCAGACAAGAGATACAAATGCGCCATCAGTGCATGCATGGGACTTGATTGCCATGCCTGATCCGCAAACCGCCGGTCCTTGATGGCTGGCAACTCGCCTTTGGCGGCTGCTTGCGCCAAGGCTTGCCACTGTTCAATAAATTGCTGCTGGATCTGTCCTAGCTCAGATTGATCCGTTCCTGGGGCAAATCCCCACGGGGTGGGAAATGAAGCAGTCACGACGCGCTGTCCTCCAGATTAACAAATATGTCGCCATTTATCTGATCCTGCGCCGTCCCGCGACGCTTGTCAATGGTACTAACCCAAAGCGTCAGAACTACGTCAGCAAATAGTTAATCAATCGAGCCAGGCAACCGTCGCCATGCGTCCGGTCTGACCATCGCGACGATAACTAAAGAACCGATTGGCCGGATCGCTCACCGTGCAATGACCACACCAAGCAACAGACCGAGCACCGGCTGCAAGCAATATTGATTTGGCAATCGATGGCAGATCACATAACCACTTGTGCGGTGCAACATCCGGGGTAAAGCATGCGGCGAGTGCAGGATCAACGGCCATGAACGCCCGCCTGACTTCATCACCGACTTGAAACGCCCGAGCGCTGATACACGGGCCAATCCATGCGCGCCAAGTGCCAAGCTCACGGACTTGGTCATGCATCGCAATCAAGGTTTGCTGCAGCACACCATTTGCCAGTCCGCGCCAGCCCGCGTGAGCTAAACCGAGCACGGTGCCTTCATCATTTGCGAGCACCACCGGCATGCAATCGGCCGTCAAAATCCCCAAGACCTGCGCTGACCTGTTGGTTACGATGGCATCAGCTTGAATCAACCGATCCCTAACAGGTCCACTGAGTACCAACACATTGGTGCCGTGCACTTGTTCAACCCAAACGGGTGGAGCTGGCAGCCACTGCGCAAGCCTTTCGCGGTTTGCCTGGACGCAGGCAGGATCATCGCCGACATGGTCACCGAGGTTTAAAGAATCAAATGGTTTACTACCAACCCCATGATGCCTTGTGGTGCAAAACCCCTGCACTTTGGGGCTTACGTTCTCAATCCTGATCCAGGCGTTGTGCACTAACAAGCCCCCGCGTCGGTCCACTGGACCTGATTCAACACTGACTGCATGTCACCGGGCAACTCGCTTGTGAGACTGACCCACTGCTCACTAACCGGATCAACGAACGATAAGGACTCAGCATGCAACATTTGTCGCACAGCACCGACTAAAACCTTGCCCCCGTAAAGGGTGTCACCAACAAGTGGGTGCTTCACGCTAGCTAGATGAACACGGATCTGGTGGGTGCGCCCGGTCTCTAACTGGCATTTGATTTCCGTGACAGGCTGACCAGCAAGTGTTCCGGTGCGCAACCTGCTCACATGCGTGATTGCTGGCTTGCCAGGGCCGGGGCCCGACACTGACATCCGCACTGGCACCTTGGGATCGCGTCCAATGGCTCGATCAACCGTCATCTGCGCATCCTTAAGCCAGCCATGCACCAAAGCACGGTAGTGGCGCTTGACCGTACGTTGTTGCAATTGTCGCACTAAATGGGTTTGCGCCGTCTCACTCTTGGCAACCACCATGAGCCCCGTGGTGTCCTTGTCTAGCCGATGCACGATACCAGCACGCGCGACGTGGCTCAGGGATGGGTAACGAAACAGCAGTCCATTTAACAAAGTCCCCTGCCAGTTGCCTGCACCTGGGTGCACAACCAAACCGGCCTGCTTGTTCACCACGAGCCACTCGGGCGATTCTCGTACAACTTCAAAAGCAACATCATCAGGCTCAAGGGCCAACGCCTGCTCGGACGACTGAACCTTGACAGAGATCTCATCACCGGCCGCTACGATCTGTCGCACCCGGTTGTTAGCCTGGCCATTTACCTGAACATGGCCCGCTTCAATCCAGCCTTGAATGCGCGCACGCGAGTGCTCAGGGATCAATTTGGCCAGAACTTTGTCTAGCCGATCACCGGCCATCGGTTGTTGAACCAAAAAATGCAATACATCGGTGCCAAACACCGAAATCAACTCATCGGCGTCCTCAGTTTCACTCGTTAGGCTCTCGGGCTGTACCATCTGCAGCAACATCCTATAATCGATATCAATGCTAACACCCTAACGCGTGCGTGGACTCCATGACTGAACGCCTTATCCGCTTGCCTTTTGCCAACCGCCGTACCTGGCTTGGCGTTCTATTGCTTGTAATGACTGTTGCATTATCTGGCTGCTCATCATTTAGCAAGGAAGAATATGACGAGACGGCCGGCTGGCCGGTTGAACGTCTCTACCAAGACGGCAAAGAGGAAATGAATGCGGGCAACTGGACCCTGGCAGAAGAGCGGTTTACAGCCGTCGAAGCGCGCTACCCCTTCGGACCTTTTGCTCAGCAGTCATTGATAAACCTGGCTTATGTACAGTGGAAAAAAGGTGAGCCCGAAATGGCATTGGCCACCATTTCTCGTTTTCAGCGTCAATATCCGAATCACCCCGGCAGCGACTACATGCTGTTTCTGCGTGGCTTGATCCTGTTTACCCCGCCAAGCTCCCGACTGGCCTTCCTCACCCAACAAGACCCGGCTGAGCGCGACCCCAGGGCCCTGCGCGAGTCATATGCGGCTTTCGAAGAGCTCATCACCCGTTACCCCCAAAGCCGCTACGCCGAGGACGCCAAAAAAACGCATGAACTGGCTGGTGAACACCATGGCCGAGCACCAACTGCACACGGCCCGCTTTTACTATGAACGGCAAGGCTATGTTGCGGCCATCAACCGGGCACAGGCTGTACTGACCGACTACGAAGGCGTACCTGCCACTGAACAGGCTCTCTACATCATCATGATGTCGTATCAGAAACTAGACATGCCCGACCTATCAAAGGACGCTGAGCGGGTTTTGTTGACCAATTTTCCTGACACGCAACTGATCGCCAAAGGCCTTCCAAAGACTGAGTACAGTTGGTGGAATCCTTTGGGCTATTTCTAGGACTCGATTGCAACCTGCTGCTTTTGTGAGATGAACGTTAGCGCGTCGGCTTGATCGCGAGTGCGTTTAAAAGGCGGCAGTCCCTGCCACAGCGCTCTGCCATAGGGCTTATCGACCAGCCTGGTATCGCCCACCACGAGCACCCCCCAATCACGCTCGCTGCGAATCAGACGGCCGGCGCCCTGTTTTAACGCTATCGCAGCTTCGGGCACTTGGAGTTCGATGAATGGATTACCACCCTCGTCCCGACACGCCTGTAGCCTGGCCTCTAGAATCGGGTCATCAGGCGGCGCAAACGGCAACTTGTCAATTGCGACCAGGCTCAAGCGCTGGCCAACCACATCCACCCCCTCCCAGAAACTAGCGCTACCGACCAACACGGCATGCGCCTGCTGACGAAACGCATCAAGCAACGTACGCCGTGGCTGCAAGCCCTGCTGCAAGATAGGCCAATCCACCCCTTCGTTTTCGTAGAGCTCACGCAAAGCATTCGCGGTATTTTCCACAGCACGCAAGGTGGTGCATAAGATCATCGCATTACCCCGGCAAGCATGAATCAGCGGCCATAACCAACCAACAAATTCAGCGGTGTACTGCGGGCTTTGCACCGCTGGCAAGTGCTTGGGCACACAAAGCAAAGCCTGTTCGCCATATTCGAACGGTGATGCCTGACGGTGAGTTTGCGGGGCATTGAGTCCAAGGCGCTGCACAAAATGGCTGAAGTCGCCTTTGACCGACAGCGTGGCAGACACAAATATCCAGGCCTGTCCTGCCTGTCGCTCGGCACTGAACGCCGAGGCGATCGATAACGGTGCAACATTGAGGCGAACACCGCCAGTGGTGGTCTCAAGCCAATAGACTTGCGTCAGATCCGAGGCTTGAGATTGACACGCACCGATCCAATTTAAAAGCCGATCGGACAACGTTTCAGCCGTTCTAGCCAACGCAGCCAAATCCAGATGGCGCTCAGCGTTGACATCGAGCGCCTGCCGCAACTTGGTCAGCGCATCTGCCACATGCTGCATTAGCGGCACCCCGTTGTCTTGCTCAACGACATCACGAGGCACAGCCCGCCGGTTGGCACGCTGTTGCACCCATTCAAGACCCAAACGCCAGTCTTTGACTGCCTGGGACAAACCACTGGCCAACTCGCTCCAGCGCACAACCTCTCGAGCATGAGCCAAACCGGCAGCTTCAGCCTGTTTGGCCAGATCGACCAACTGGGCGCTTGAGAGCATTTGCCCTAAAAATCGGGTAGCCACAGCAGGCAACTGATGCGCTTCATCAAACACCACCACATCAGCCTGCGGCAATAGATCCGAGATACCCTGCTCTCGCAACGCGGCGTCAGCCATGTAAAGCGCGTGATTGATAACCACCAGGTCTGCGTCTTGAGCCTGCCTGCGCGCTTTATACACAAAACATTCCTGCACATTCGGACAGTCTTGCGCCAGGCAGTTTTCCCGTGTTGATGTCACCCGATTCCAGATGTCGGCATCCTCTGGCACCGATGACAACTCGCTGCGGTCACCCGTCTTGGACGTTTGGGCAAATTGTTTGATCTGACGGAGCCAGATCACCTCACCCCGCGACATTAGCGCCTGCGGGTCATCTTGCAGGCGCTGCAAGTAATAATGACATAAATAGTTTGCTCGGCCTTTGAGCATGGCAATGCCCAGCGGCACTGCGAGCACATCCCGTACTGTTGGCAGGTCTTTTTGAAACAGCTGGTCTTGTAGCGTGCGGGTACCGGTGGAAACCAACACCTTGGCGCCAGACAACACCGCAGGCACTAGATAAGCCCAGGTTTTGCCGATGCCCGTGCCTGCCTCAGCCACAAGCACACTGCGTTTGTCGATGGTGGACTCGATAGCCTGCGCCAGCTCAACCTGGCCAGTTCGCTCACGGTAGTTTGGCAAGCTGCGCGCAAATGCCCCCCCGCGGTCAAACACGTCATTCAAAGCACTCAATCGCCCAATTCCTGCAAAGCCAAGGCCACAGCCTGACTGCGCGCCTGCAGCTCACCAAAGGACAAACCTGGCTCGGCGATGGCTACGACCTGCGCATCCAAGACAACCTGATAGCCGTCGGTGTCATGCGCGACCACCGCAACCTCAGACGGGGCTGACTTGATTTTGCCGATGAGCGCACCTGCGGTTTTCGGATCGGCCTGAGGCAAAGACACAAACATCGTCTGGCCTTGTGCGTCGAGCAGCCGGAACCTGAACCGACCCGATTCGTCCTTGAACTGCACAAACTTTGAGGCCTTGCGCTTGGATTTGTGGCCTTTGCCGCTGACCACCGATTGACCGGCACCAAGACCGACAGCTGCACGCAACTGCTCCATAAATGGTGTCGCGATTGCACGGGCTTTTTTAGCGCCAGATCGCAAAATATCCTCAATGTCATCAGGCCTTGCCATGAGCGTCTCGTAGTGCTCGCGCATAGGAGCCACCTGTGCCTCGATCACCTCGATCAGTTGTTCCTTGGCTTGCCCCCATCCAAGGCCTTCTTGCAGGGCCTTGATGTAGACTTGTGTCTGCGCTGACGTAGCAAACGCTTGATAGATCGGCAAAAGATTCGATGCAAACGGATCCTTGGGTTGACCAGGCTCAAGTGAGTCCGTGACGATACGGGCAACAGCCGCTTTTATCGCCTTGGCACCCCCTTCAAACAGCGGGATGGTGTTGTTGTAGCTTTTGGACATCTTGCGGCCATCAAGGCCTGTTAACGTAGCTACCTCATCATCCACTACGGCCTCTGGCAGGACAAACAAAGGTTCTTTGCTGCCATACAGGTGGTTAAAACGCGCAGCAATGTCTCTGGCCATCTCAAGGTGCTGCACCTGATCACGGCCAACAGGCACCTTGTGCGCGTTAAACATCAAAATGTCAGCCGCCATCAGAATGGGGTAAGAAAACAGCCCCATGGTCACGCCATCATCATCCTCATCACCCTTTTCACGATTGGCATCCACCGCAGCCTTATAGGCATGAGCGCGATTCATCAGCCCCTTGCCAGTCACACAAGTCAGCATCCAGGAAAGTTCAGGGATTTCAGGGATATCAGACTGGCGGTAAAAATGGGTACGCGCGGGATCTAGGCCGGCTGCCAGCCAAGTGGCTGCAATTTCCAAACGCGAGCGGGCTATGCGGGCAGGATCTTCACATTTGATAAGCGCGTGATAATCAGCCAGAAAAAAAAAGGCGTCAACGTTCTGGTCTTGAGTCGAGCGCACCGCCGGGCGGATCGCGCCGACGTAATTGCCCAAATGAGGCGTGCCGGTGGTGGTAATGCCAGTTAAAACTCGAGTGTTCATAGGGTTTGCACAACTATAAAGTGACAGTGGCTCGACGCTCGGATTCGAGATACTCGCGCGATTGCATCTCAAGAATACGCGAGACGGTTCGATGAAACTCGTTGGCCATAGGACCGACAGTGTATAGCTGCTCGGGCTCACACGCTGCTGACATGATCAATTTCACCCGATGGTCGTAGAAAACATCGATTAACCACGTAAATCGCCGTGCCTCAGAGGCTTGACGCGGTCCCATCTGGGGCACATCGGACAAAATCACCGCGTGAAACCGGTTAGCGAGCTCCAGATAATCATTCTGAGATCGCGGGCCACCGCAAAGCGTCGCAAAATCAAACCATACAACACTGCCAGATCGAGCCACGGCTCGAATTTCGCGATGTTCAATCAATAGCACCGGCTCTTGCGGCGCCGTGTCTGCGAGCCCATCAAAGGCTAACTTTAGCGCTGCGGTCGACTCATCGTTTAATGGCGTGTAGTAGCTTTTGACCTGCTCTAGGGTGCGACGTCGGTAGTCAATGCCGCTGTCTACGTTGAGCACATCCATACGCTGATAAATTAGGTCTATCGCTGGCAGGATGCGATCCCGATGCAGACCGTCAGGGTACAGGGTTTTGGGTTCGTAATTCGATGTCATCACAAATGATGTGCCACGCTCAAACAAGCCAAGCAATAGCTTGTACAAAATCATGGCGTCAGCCACATCAGACACATGAAACTCATCAAAACAAATCAACCGATAGCGTTTGGCAATACGCTTGGCCACCTCATCGAGTGGGTCTTGCTGTCCCTTGACCTCCTCAAGCTCACGGTGCACACCACGCATGAACTCGTGGAAATGCAAGCGTGTCTTGCGCACCACGGGTACCGTGGCGTAAAAGGCGTCCATTAAAAAGCTCTTGCCCCGTCCAACACCCCCCCAGAGATAAACACCGCGAGGAACTGCGGGCCGCGCAATCATTTTCTTCAAGGCATTGGAACGCTTGGCCCGAAACGCCACCCAATCGTCATAAAACCGCTGCAGGCGTCCGATCGCAACCTCCTGGGCTCTATCAGCCTGGTAGCCACGATCAGACAGTGCTCGTTCGAAATAGTCAGTAACGTTCATCCGCTAGAAACCAAATGGGCACTGACCATCGGACAGTGCCCAAACTCGTCCCAACCTTTTACAACAATCCCTTGGATTAGAAGTTCAAGGCTCGTTTATCGACAGCCAAGGCCGCTTCTTTCATGGCTTCTGACAATGTCGGATGCGCATGACAAATGCGGGCGATGTCCTCAGCCGCCCCACGGAACTCCATGATAGTCACGGCTTCAGCAATCAGCTCAGAGGCAACTGGGCCAATCACATGAACGCCGAGCACTTCATCGGTCTGCGCATCAGCCAACACTTTTACCATGCCGGTGGTGTCACCGAGTGCACGCGCACGACCGTTAGCCAAGAACGGGAAAGAACCCGACTTGTACTTCACACCATCGGCCTTCAACTGCTGCTCGGTGCGGCCTACCCAGGCAATTTCTGGCGAGGTGTAGATCACCCACGGGATGGTCTCAAAATTCACATGACCGTGCTGGCCGGCGATCCGCTCAGCCACCGCCACACCCTCTTCCTCAGCCTTGTGAGCCAACATCGGGCCACGAACCACATCGCCAACGGCCCAAACGTTAGGAAGGTTAGTCTTGCAGTGATCGTCAACTTGCACGAAGCCACGCTCATCAAGCTTTAAGCCAACCTTCTCGGCGTCAAGCCCGCCGGTGTATGGCACGCGTCCAATCGACACAATCAACTTGTCGACCACGAGCTTTTGTTCTTTTCCTGAGGAGTCGGTCCACGGCACTGTGATTTGTCGCGGGGTCTTGGCGATATCACCGATTTTTACGCCGGTGTGAATCTTTAGACCTTGCTTGTCAAATACCTTGGCAGCTTCTTTGGCAATCGTCTCATCGACTGCACCCAGAAACTGAGGCATGGCTTCAAGCACCGTGACCTCAGCACCCAGTCGGCGCCAGACACTGCCCATCTCCAGGCCAATAACACCTGCACCAATAACACCCAACCGCTTGGGCACTGCTTCAATGTTCAAAGCACCATCGTTAGAAAGCACCTGCTTTTCATCAAACGGCAAACCAGGCAATTCTCGCGCAGACGAACCTGTAGCAATCACCACGTGCCTGGCCACCAGGTCGGCATCAGTCGTGCCGCTAACCTTGATCTGGTACTGACCGTCAACCTGACCTGCAAACGAGCCCTTTCCGTGAAAAAACTCAACCTTGTTTTTCTTGAAGAGGTAAAGAATGCCATCGTTGTTTTGCTTGACCACTTCGTTTTTGCGGCCAAGCATCTTGTCAAGCTTAAGAGAAACCCCCTTGACCTCAATGCCGTGGTCACCAAAGTGATGATTGACCTGCTCAAAGTGCTCAGACGACTGCAAAAGTGCCTTTGACGGAATACAACCGACGTTGGTACACGTACCGCCAGGGGCCGGACCACCTTTACCGTTCTGCCACGCATCAATGCAAGCCACTTTCATTCCAAGCTGCGCCGCACGGATTGCCGCGATATACCCACCGGGGCCCGCCCCGATCACAACCACATCGAACTGTTTAGACATTGATCTTCCGTTTAAATATCAAGCAACAAACGCTGCGGATCCTCAAGCGCTTCCTTCATCGCCACCAGCGACAAAACAGCCTCACGGCCATCGATAATCCGATGGTCATAGGACAGCGCGAGATAGTTCATCGGCCGAATCACGATTTGGCCATTCTCGACCACTGCACGCTCTTTGGTGGCGTGAATGCCGAGAATCGCTGACTGCGGTGGATTGATAATCGGGGTAGACAACATTGACCCAAAAACGCCACCGTTAGAAATCGAGAAGGTGCCCCCAGTCATTTCTT
Organism: Burkholderiaceae bacterium; assembly: GCA_021208885.1. Classification (GTDB taxonomy): domain Bacteria; phylum Pseudomonadota; class Gammaproteobacteria; order Burkholderiales; family Burkholderiaceae_B; genus Algicoccus. Next base: position 57,070 of record JAJOJF010000037.1, on the reverse strand, counting down.
CAATGCCAAGCTTGCCGTCTGCCGCACGCTTGCCAAAGTCAGCAATCGCTTTTTCAATATCGGCAATTGTCATCTGGTCGGCATTACGCAAAATTGGCACCACCAGTCCACGCGGGCTACCCACCGCAATGCCAATATCAAAGTAACCGTGATAGATGATGTCTTTGCCGTCGACCGAAGCATTGACCACCGGATAGCGCTTCAAAGCAGCCACAGCGGCCTTGACAAAGAAAGACATGAAACCGAGCTTCACGCCATGCTCTTTCTCAAACTTGTCCTTGTAACGATTACGCAAGTCAATCACGCCCTGCATATTGACTTCGTTAAACGTAGTCAGGATGGCGTTTTCCTGTTGGGACTGCAACAGGCGCTCTGCCACCCGTGCACGCAACCGACTCATCGGCACACGCTGCTCGGGGCGTCCATCAAGAGATGCCGTCATTGCTGGCACAGGCGCAGCCGATACCGCTGCTGCCGCTTTTGGCTGCGCTGCCATGGCATCAGCCTTGGTTACACGCCCATCACGACCGGAACCCATCATGCCTTCTGCCGTCATGCCCTTTTCTGCCAGAATCTTGTTTGCAGCAGGCGAAGCCACACCAGCGGCACCCGTTGATGCTGGTGCAGCTGCTGAAACCGCTGCCACTGGGGCAGCGGCAGGTTCAGCGGCTGATGCAGCAGCAGGCTTAGCAGCTGCGGCGCTAGCTTGAGCAGCTGTATCGATCTTGGCCAGCAATTCGCCAGACGTCACGGTGCTGCCATCGGGCTTAACAATTTCAGTCAACACACCCGAAGCCGGTGCGGGCACTTCAAGCACCACCTTGTCTGTTTCAACTTCAATCAAAATCTCGTCAGCTGACACTGCTTGGCCTGGTTGTTTTTTCCAGTTCAACAAGGTCGCTTCCGAAACCGACTCGGACAGTTGGGGTACCACTACCTCTGATATAGACATGTCTGATTTCCGTAAATGTCAATTCAAAAAAACTTCACGATCGTTTGCCAAACTAGCGGCCTGCTTATTTACTCAACACAAACGACTTGATCCGCCCAAACGCCTGATCGATCAACGCCTTTTGTTGTTCAATGTGCTTGGCCATATAACCCACCGCCGGCGATGCAGAAGCCGCACGACCGGCATAGGCAAGCTTCTGACCCTTGACAAGATTCTCGTAGAGATGATGCTCAACATAGAACCACGGCCCCTGGTTTTGCGGCTCATCCTGCACCCAAACAACTTCGGTGGCCTTGCTGTACTTGCGCAACTCGGCATCGAAGGTTTTGTGAGCAAATGGATAGAGTTGCTCAACGCGCAAGATGGCGACGTTGTTAGCTTCACGCTCTGTACGGGCGTTGACCAAGTCGTAATACACCTTGCCCGAACAAACCAGCACGCGCTTGACCGACGCAGGATCGATGGACTCATTAACTTCGCCAATCACCGGCTTAAACCGTGACGAAGCCAAATCCTTCAATGGGGAGCCGGCGTCCTTGTTTCTGAGCAGGGACTTAGGCGTCATGATGACCAAAGGCTTACGGAACTGACGGATCATCTGGCGACGCAAAAGATGAAAAATCTGCGCTGCATTGGTTGGCTGAACCACCTGGATGTTATTGTCAGCACACAACTGCAAGAACCGCTCAATGCGAGCCGAAGAATGTTCTGGACCTTGGCCCTCGTAGCCGTGGGGCAACATCAGCGTCAAGCCAGACTGCCGACCCCACTTGGCTTCGCCTGAAACGATGAACTGGTCAATCACCACTTGAGCACCGTTGACGAAGTCTCCAAACTGCGCTTCCCAGATAGTCAGGGTGTTGGGATCCGCACAAGAGTAGCCATACTCGAACCCGAGCACAGCCTCTTCCGACAAAACCGAGTCAATCACCGTAAAAGGTGCCTGGCCTTCAACCACGTTTTGTAGCGGGACATAAGTGCCATCATTCCAACGGGCACGGTTTTGGTCATGCAATACCGCATGGCGGTGGGTGAAGGTACCCCGCCCTGAATCCTGACCGGTAATACGTACGGCATAGCCCGATGCTACCAGCGTCGCAAACGCGAGGTGCTCACCCATGCCCCAATCCAGGTTCAAATCACCAGCGGCCATGGCGCGCCGGTCATTCAAAAGCTTGTTAACGAGGGGATGAGGCGTAAAGCCTTCCGGCACCATCGTGATCCGCTCGCCAATGCGCTTAAGCTCTGCCAAAGGCACACCGGTATCAGCCTGATCGGTCCACTTGGCGCCAAGGTACGGCGACCAGTCAATCGCATACTTGCTCTTGTAATCAGTCAGCACCGGCTCAATAGTGCGGCGACCGTCTTCCATATACTGACGATAGGCCTTGACCATCTCATCGCCCTCGCCTTCGGCCAGAACGCCCTGAGCCGTTAGCTTGTCAGCGTACAGCTTGCGAGTGCCCGGGTGCTGCCCAATACGCTTGTACATGAGCGGCTGGGTCAGTGATGGCGTGTCTTGTTCGTTGTGACCGAGTTTACGGAAACAAACAATATCCACCACCACATCGCGGCCGAAAGCCATCCGGTAATCAAGCGCCAAGCGTGTCGCAAACACGACGGCCTCAGGATCATCGCCATTAACGTGAAACACAGGCGCTTCAATCATCTTGACTACATCGGTGCAATAAATGGTCGAGCCCTTGTCTCGCGGATCAGACGTGGTAAAGCCGATCTGGTTGTTGATCACTAGATGAACCGTACCGCCGGTACCGTAGCCGCGCGTCATCGCCAGGTTCAGCGTCTCCATGACCACGCCTTGACCAGCAAACGCTGCGTCACCGTGCACCAACACACCCAACACTTGCTTGCCCTGCTCATCGCCTCGGCGTTCTTGACGCGCCCGCACGCTACCCTCAACCACAGGATTAACGATCTCAAGGTGCGAAGGATTGAAAGCGAGCGACAAGTGGACTGGGCCACCACGGGTGGACAAATCACTCGAGAAGCCGTTGTGGTATTTCACATCGCCGTCACTCAAGCCCTCGGCATGCTTGCCTTCGAACTCGGCAAACAAATCGCCAGGCATCTTGCCCATGATATTGACCAGCACATTCAAGCGCCCCCGGTGCGCCATGCCAACCACAATTTCCTGAATGCCGCATTCACCGGAATGGTTAACCAATTCGTCCATCGATGCGATAAAGCTCTCGCCGCCTTCGAGCGAGAAGCGTTTTTGCCCAACATATTTGGTATGCAGAAAGCGCTCAAGGCCTTCAGCTTCGGTCAATTGTTGCAATATGTTGCGCTTGACCTCATTGGGCAGCACCGGTGCACTGCGAGTCGATTCAAGACGCTCCTGGATCCAGCGTTTGACCACCGGATCAGAACAGTGCATGAACTCAGCACCAATCGAGCGGCAGTATGTGTCCTTTAGCGCGTGGATAATCTGACGCAACGTCATCGTGCTGTCAGACGTGAAGTAAGTATTTGTGGCAGAAAACTCCTGATCCATGTCCAGATCGGTCAACCCATAAAAAGCAGGATCAAGCTCTGGGATGTCATCGCGGTCGTGAAGCTTTAGCGGATCAAGATCAGCCCAGCGCGAGCCTAGTGACCGGTATGCGGCAATAAGGGACTGAACATGCAGTTGTTTGGATGCAACCGTCAAATCGACTTTCTGCGCACCCATGGACGACGAGCCCTGACGGGCTCGTTGTGCAAATGTCTCGATGATGGGTGCATGCGGCAAGTCGCGAGTCTGCATCTGGCCATCGGTGGCAGGCAGGTTTTGCAACTGGTCGAAATACGCTCGCCAATTATCAGGAACTGCGTTTGGATTGTTTAGATAAGACTCGTAGAGTTCTTCTACGTAAGGCGCATTACCGCCAAATAGGTAGGAATTTTGAAATGCTTCAACGTGCGAGGACATGGACGCTTCACCTAACCGGGTGCTTCACCCGAAAACGATGCAGGGAACCTTCCGCTTGGTCGGCTTCACCGATTGGCGGATAGCAGGGCGAAAGGCAGCTTTATAGCCTTGACAGCCATGTCTGCAAGTGTAACGCAAGGACCTTGATTAGACGCATACACATTGAATATTTTTCAAAAAAGAGACCAATTCGATGCTGCACTGCGACATCGAAAGTCGGTCTTCTCTTCACAAATTGCCGACTCAAACCGGTAAGCTTGAAGAACAAAACCAGAACCTTGTCAGCCTCGATTAAGCGATGCGGGGCTGATGTCGTGTTGTTTCATCAGACCAACAAAAGAGCAACCAAATGAATCAAGACTTGACCCAACTAGCCCTCGATTACCATGCGCATCCCCGCCCAGGAAAGATTTCAGTCACGCCGACCAAGCCTCTATCAAACCAGTTCGACCTGTCGCTAGCCTATTCGCCGGGTGTGGCTGCCGCTTGCATGGCTATTCACAACGAGGGCGATGATGCTGCAGCCAAGTACACCTCGCGCGCGAATCTGGTTGGCGTCATTAGCAATGGCACGGCCGTGTTGGGTTTAGGCAACATAGGCGCGCTAGCCTCCAAGCCGGTGATGGAGGGCAAGGGCTGTCTGTTCAAGAAATTTGCCAATATCGACGTGTTTGACATAGAGCTAAACGAGACAGACCCGGACAAGCTCGTCGACATCATCGCAGCACTCGAGCCAACGCTTGGCGGTATCAATCTGGAGGACATCAAGGCACCCGAGTGCTTCTATATTGAGCAGAAGCTGCGCGAGCGCCTCAAAATTCCAGTCTTTCACGATGACCAACACGGTACAGCCATTATCTCGTCAGCGGCCATCATGAACGGCCTGCAACTCGTGGGCAAGCCGATTGAATCAGTCAAGCTTGTGTGCTCGGGCGCCGGCGCAGCTGCCATCGCATGCCTGGACCTTCTGGTTGATCTGGGCATGAAAAAAGAAAACATCGTGGTCTGCGACTCACGTGGCGTAATCTGGGAGGGGCGTGACGAGAAGATGGAGGCCAACAAAGCCCGCTACGCTCGCCAGACTGACATGCGAACCTTGGCTGATGCCTGTAAAAACGCCGACGTCTTCCTGGGGTGTTCCACCAAAGACGTGCTAACGGGCGACATGGTTAAGAGCATGGGCACACAGCCACTTATATTGGCGTTGGCCAACCCAGACCCGGAAATCCGACCGGAACTTGCCAAGCAAGCCCGGCCAGACTGCATTATCGCCACGGGTCGCTCTGACTTCCCCAACCAGGTCAATAACGTACTTTGCTTCCCTTTTATTTTTCGGGGAGCTTTGGATTGCGGTGCCACCCGTATCACTGAAGAAATGAAGTTGGCATGCGTCAAGGCGATTGCCGATCTGGCCCAAGCTGAGCAAACCGATGAGGTCGCTCAGGCCTACCAAGGTCAGGACTTAAGTTTTGGGCCTGAATACATCATTCCCAAACCCTTTGATCCACGCCTGATCGTCACAATCGCACCCGCTGTGGCTCAGGCGGCAGCCGAGTCGGGTGTTGCTTTGCGTCCGATAGAAGACATTGAGGCCTATAAGCATAAGCTGCAGTCTCAGGTCTATCATTCAGGTCAGATCATGCGCCCTGTCTTTCACCAGGCACGCCAAGATCCTAAGCGAGTGTTGTATGCCGACGGCGAAGACGAGCGGGTGTTGCGCGCTGCCCAAACAGCGATCGATGAAAAAATCGCCCGTCCAATTCTTATTGGACGCCCTTCTGTGATCGAAATGCGTATTCAAAAACTTGCTCTGCGCATGAAGGCTGGTGATGCATTCGATATCGTCAACCCCGAGGATGACGAGCGCTTTCATGAAAGCTGGAACGCGTACTACAAACTACGCGCGCGCCATGGCGTGACACCCACGATTGCCAAAGCGATGATACGCAAACACAACACGCTGATCGGTGTCATGTTGATGCAACGCGGCGACGCCGACGCCATGATTTGCGGCATCGGCAGCCGGTTTGACAATCAGCTTAAATATATCGATGAAGTCATCGGCTTGAAGCCTGGCGTGCAAACTTACGCTGCCATGAACGTCCTTATGCTGCCTGAACAAACACTCTTCATTTGCGATACGCATGTCAATGAGGATCCAACAGCTGAGCAAATCGCTGACATGACCATTCAAGCTGCCCAAGAAGTACAGCGTTTCGGGATCGAGCCAAAAGTTGCCTTGATTTCACACTCGAACTTTGGCAGCCGCACCAGCGCGTCAGCCAGAAAAATGGCGCAAGCTCGTCAAATCTTGCTCGAGCGCGCGCCTGAACTGAATGTCGACGGCGAAATGCAGGCTGACTCAGCGTTGTCGGAATCAATTCTGAAGTCCAACTTCCCAGACTCGACTTTGAATGGGCCCGCCAACCTTTTGATCATGCCAAACATCGACACTGGCAACGTCACCTACAACTTGTTGAAAATGACAGGCAGTAATGGCGTCGCGATCGGACCCATCTTGCTCGGCGCAGCCAGGCCGGTGCATATCCTGACCAACAGCTCGACGGTACGTCGCATCATCAACATGACTGCACTGGCTGTGGTCAACGCTCAGATGGAATCAAGGGGCTAGAAACCCTCAATCCTAAAAACAAACGCCGCATGATGCGGCGTTTGTTTTTGGAGTAGTAATGCTCAATTTCGAGCTATTAGGACAACGGTTGACTCAGGCTTTTTTGTAGTTGCGTGCGCTGTAACCCGTGTAGAGCTGGCGCGGACGGCCAATTTTGTACTCAGGGTCGGACAACATTTCGTTCCACTGTGCAATCCAGCCAACCGTGCGAGCTAATGCAAAAATTGCTGTAAACAATGCCGTTGGAATGCCGATGGCACGTTGAACAATACCCGAGTAGAAGTCAACGTTCGGATACAGTTTGCGATCAACAAAGTACTGGTCCTCAAGCGCGATGCGCTCTAGCTCCATGGCCAGTTTGAACAAGGGATCTTTCTCAAGGCCCAAAGCGCCGAGTACCTCCTTGCAAGTCTGCTGCATCAGTTTGGCGCGTGGGTCATAGTTCTTGTAGACACGATGACCAAAGCCCATGAGGCGAACGCCGGAGTTCTTGTCTTTGACCTTCTCCATGAACTCGCCAACCTTCTCGACACCACCGTTGGCTTGAAGCTCTTCAAGCATATTCAGGCAAGCCTCGTTTGCCCCACCGTGAGCAGGGCCCCACAGGCAAGCGACCCCAGCGGCGATCGCAGCAAAAGGGTTAGTGCCCGATGAACCGCAAAGACGCACCGTTGAGGTTGAAGCGTTTTGTTCGTGGTCAGCGTGCAAGATGAAGATGCGATCGAGCGCGCGCTCAACCACATCATTGACTACATAAGGTTCGCAAGGCGTGGCGAACATCATGCGCAAAAAGTTGCCCGTGTAGCTCAGGTCGTTTTGCGGATAAATGTAGGGTTGACCAACCGTGTACTTGTATGCCATCGCAACAAGCGTGGGCATCTTGGCGATCAGGCGAATCGCCGATATGTGGCGGTGCCGCTCATTGGTGATGTCGGTTGAGTCATGATAGAAAGCCGACATACCACCGACCAAACCGGTCAACACAGCCATCGGATGCGCATCACGGCGGAAACCGCGCATGAAGAACTGCATTTGCTCATTGACCATGGTGTGCAGAGTCACTTGACGATCGAAATCAGCCTTCTGCTCGGCGTTTGGCAATTCACCATTCAAAATTAAATAGCAAACTTCCATGAAATCGCAATTGACTGCCAACTGCTCAATCGGGTAGCCGCGATAGAGCAACTCACCCTTGTCGCCGTCGATATAGGTGATCGAAGACTGACAAGACGCAGTAGACATAAAGCCTGGGTCGTATGTAAACATACCCGTTTGGCCGTACAGCTTGCGGATATCAAGGACATCAGGACCAACCGAGCCTTGATAAACCGGCAGGTCCACAGAAGGCGTACCGTTAGAGAACGACAGTGTGGCCATGTTTTCAGATAGTTTCATTAAATATTCCCTCGTTTCACACGAGACTCACGCTGCACGAATCCTAGTCAGCACATCGCGAACCTCTGGGCAGTCAAGCGAGCCATCCGGCTCTTTGCGTGACAGCAGTATGTCAAGCAGGTCGTTGTCACCCAAGTCGAGCAACATAGCCAAGCCGTCGACATCAGCGTTGGTCAACTTGTCCTCATTGGCATCCAGAAAACGCGTGATAATCAGGTCATTTTCTAAAAGCCCCCGGCGGGCGCGCCAGCGCAGCCGGGTACGTTCAAGATCAGTCAAGTCACTCATTCGATGACGCTCAACTATACCGTGCGGCGAACAAGCATTTCCTTGATCTTGCCGATCGCCTTGGTGGGGTTTAACCCCTTAGGACAGACGTCCACACAGTTCATGATAGTGTGGCAGCGAAACAAGCGGTATGGATCCTCGAGGTTATCCAAACGCTCTGCGGTGGCCTGATCACGACTATCGGCAATAAAACGGTATGCCTGCAACAATCCTGCCGGACCGACAAACTTATCCGGATTCCACCAAAACGACGGGCAAGATGTCGAGCAGCACGCGCACAGGATGCACTCATAGAGACCATTTAACTCTTCACGGGCCTCGGGCGACTGCAAGCGCTCTTTCTCGGGCGGTGGCGTATCGTTAATGAGATAAGGCTTGATCGAGTGATACTGATTAAAGAAATGCGTCATGTCGACGATCAAGTCGCGAATCACCGGCAAGCCAGGCAATGGACGCAACACGATCGGCTCTTTGAGTTCACGCAGATTGGTCGTACAAGCCAGTCCGTTTTTGCCGTTGATGTTCATCGCGTCAGAGCCACACACGCCCTCGCGGCATGAACGACGCAAAGCCAAACTGTCATCGACGTCACTCTTGATACGAATTAGCGCATCTAGCAACATCTTGTCAGTCGGTTGCAGCTCAACTTCTAGCTTTTGCATGTAAGGACGATCGTCTTTGTCAGGATCGTAGCGATAGATTTCAAATTTCACGATGCGTTTTGTGCTCATGATGTCATCCCTGATTCATCAGAAAGTACGGGCTTTGGGTGGGAAGGACTCGACGGTCAGCGGTTTCATCTGAACCGGCTTGTAATCGAGCTTGTTGCCCTCTGAATACCAAAGCGTGTGCTTGATCCATTCCTCATCATTGCGCTCGGGGAAGTCGTCAAGGGCGTGCGCCCCGCGGCTCTCATGACGAGCAGCTGCCGAATGAATGGTGGCACGAGCCACGTCGATCATGTTCTGCAGCTCAAGGGCTTCGATGCGAGCTGTGTTAAATACCTTGGACTTATCTTGATAGGCTACATTGGCAACTTGATGAGCCAGGTCGTCAATGAGATTGCAGCCCTCGTTCAGCATATCTAGCGTGCGGAACACGCCACAGTGCTTTTGCATGGTCTGGCGAATCGCGTTGCCCACGTCCTGGGTTTTCTCGCCAGCTGTACGTGACTCAAGCTCATCGAAACGAGCCAAAGATTTGTCTACCGACTCTTGCGGCAGTGGCTGGTGTGCATGCTGACGTTCGAGGTGTGCTTCAACGATGTGGTTTCCAGCAGCCCGCCCGAACACGATCAGGTCAAGCAAGGAGTTTGTGCCCAAACGGTTGGCTCCGTGAACCGACACAGCAGCCACTTCACCAATTGCGTAAAGACCATTGACCACTTTGGATTCCCCGTTCTCCCAGGAAACCACCTGACCGTGGTAGTTCGCCGGCACGCCACCCATCTGATAGTGGATGGTCGGCACAACAGGAATCGGCTCACGGATCGGATCAACGTTAGCGAACTTGATCGCAATCTCACGAATTGACGGCAGACGCTTGTTGATGGTGTCAGCACCCAAGTGATCTAGCTTCAGAACCACGTAACTGCCATCCGGCCCACAACCACGCCCTTCTTTGATCTCCTGGTCCATACAACGTGACACAAAGTCACGCGGTGCCAGATCCTTCAAAGTTGGTGCATAACGCTCCATGAAGCGCTCGCCATCCTTATTCAGCAGGATACCGCCCTCGCCTCGCACCCCTTCGGTCACGAGCACGCCAGCACCCGCCACACCTGTGGGGTGAAACTGCCAGAACTCCATATCCTGCAAAGCGATACCTGCACGCGCTGCCATGCCCATGCCGTCGCCAGTATTGATAAAGGCGTTGGTCGACGCAGCCCAAATCCGGCCAGCACCACCCGTGGCAAGCACTGTGGTCTTGGCTTCGAGGATATAAATATCACCGGTCTCCATTTCAAGAGCCGTCACGCCAAGCACGTCGCCATCGTCATTGCGAATCAGGTCAAGCGCCATCCACTCAACAAAGAACTGAGTGCGCGCGGCAACGTTGCGCTGATACAGCGTGTGCAGCAAAGCGTGACCAGTGCGGTCGGCTGCCGCACAGGCTCGCTGAACTGGCTTTTCTCCGAAGTTTGCAGTGTGCCCGCCGAATGGCCGCTGGTAGATGGTGCCGTCTGGATTTCGGTCAAACGGCATGCCAAAGTGCTCAAGCTCGTAAACGGCGTTGGGCGCTTCACGACACATGAACTCGATCGCGTCTTGATCACCGAGCCAGTCGGAACCCTTCACGGTGTCGTACATGTGCCAGTACCAACTGTCTTCACTCATGTTGCCGAGCGAAGCACCAATACCGCCTTGAGCCGCAACCGTGTGTGAACGGGTCGGGAACACTTTGGACAACACTGCCACTGACAGACCCGCCTGGGCGAGCTGCAACGAACAGCGCATGCCGGATCCACCGGCGCCTACCACCACCACATCAAATTGACGGCGAGGCAAGGATTTAGCAATAGCCACCACGGTTTAAGCCCCCCAAATAATGACTGCAAAGTAGATGAATGAACCAACCAACCACAGGATGGTCAGCACCTGCAAAGCCAGGCGAATCCCGACTGGCTTGACGTAATCCATCCAGATGTCGCGAACGCCAATCCAGGCATGCCATGACAACGACAAAAAGGCTAACGTACCCAGGACCTGCCCCAACGGAAAACCACCAAGCCTAAAGGTAAAAAGACTTACCCATGCCTCGTAAGTAAAGCCGGGCATCATCAAAATGCCAACCAATAGAATCAGCGTGTAGACAGCAAGAATGATTGCCGTTATGCGCTGGATCATGAAATCGCCAACGCCGTAATGCGCGCCTACCACCAATCGCTTTGCGCCAATTTTTTCTGGTGTAGCCATGATTACCAAACTCCAAACAGCTTGAGGGCAAAGACAAACGTCAGACCAAGGCTGACCCCAAAAACGACTCCCGCACTTTTTTGCGCAGAATACTTGTCAAGACCGTGGTGCGAGTCAAGCACCAGATAACGAATGCCGGCACAGAAATGATGCAGGTATGCCCAGATAAGTACCAAGAAAATAATTTTCACAATCGGGAAACCCGCCACCACGGCGAACGCCTGGAAACCAGCCGGTGACATACTCATGGCGAACAGCGGAAGAATTAACACGGGCAAGAGCAAAAACAGCAAAGCGCCGCTTACCCGATGCAATATTGAGAGTCTGCCTGCCAACGGCAAACGGTATTTGAGAATTTGCCCAACGCTGATATTTCTATATTGTGGGCGCGGCTTAGTTGCGCTATCTGACATGCTGGCCTCTTTCATCCTTTAAACAAACGATAAATTCTTTTTGCGTTATTTGCGCAGACGGATGCCGTATTTTCGCTGATTGGCGAGCTTGACTCAAATCGACCAAATCTCTATTCACATCAAGGTGTTGCGATAAAAATACTGATCAGTCAGATAATGACCGTACCGTAATTCTACCGCACGGTCACCATATGTGTACGAAACACGATCCACCCTAAGTAAAGGTTTATTGCACTCGATATTCAGCAATTGAGCGACATCTTCAGCCGCCGGAACGGCTCGCAGGCGCTCATCTGCCCGAACCATGCTCACGCCAAACCGAGTCTCAAGCAAGCCATAGAGCGGCCCGTCGTTTTCCGTCAGCACCGCCATGGTCAAACCCTTGAACATCGACGCTGGCAAATAGATGTCGTCAACCACGGTTGGCTCACCGCGAAACCTGAGCAATCTTCTGATGTAGATGACGCCATCGCCACTTCGCAAATCCAATGCCGCCGCAACCTCAGCATTGGCTCGCATCTTGCGGCACCAAAGGATTTCACTCTCAGCTGGCACTGCTTCACCATCACTTGGCGAAAGGCGTAAAAATCTAAACCGCACCACAGGTTCTCGATGCGTGGCTACAAAGGTGCCCTTGCCCTGACGGCGGATCAGGATGTGCTCGGCTGCGAGCTCATCGATGGCTTTGCGCACGGTGCCCTGGCTAACATGAAAACGCCGCGCCAGGTCAAACTCGCTAGGAATCATATCGCCAGGCTTCCATTCGCCTTTTTCTAAGGCCTGCAACAAGAGCTGGCGAATTTGCTGGTAAAGCGGACTGAACGCCGCCGTTTGCTCCCGCCTGGCAGGCGCCTGTACAGGCGATGGGGAATCGGTCAAATCCATGGCGAGCGCGGATGGTTAGTAAAAGTGCCATTGTCCCACAGACGGCCGAGAAATGCCAGCATTCTTATGTCTTATATAAGATATAAGACTATTGACGAATTGGATTTCACAGATTACGATCTACGGGTTGCCCCTAATCCATGTAATCAAAAGGGCTAAACTTGAAACGGTATTGACTCACCCCCGCAGTCATACAGTTTCAACAGTCACTACGACGGAGATCGGACCATGACCAAACCTGCAATGCGTGTTGCAGTCACAGGCGCCGCCGGCCAAATCGGTTACGCGCTGCTTTTTAGAATCGCTTCCGGGGAGATGCTCGGCAAAGATCAGCCAGTTATCCTCCAACTTCTTGAAATTCCTGATGAAAAAGCCCAAAACGCCCTTAAAGGGGTGATGATGGAGCTTGACGACTGCGCCTTCCCTTTGCTGCAGTCGATGTCAGCTCACAGCGATCCGAAAGAGGCCTTTAAAGACGCAGACGTGGCACTGCTAGTTGGCTCTCGCCCCCGCGGCCCTGGCATGGAGCGCAAGGATCTGCTGACAGTCAATGCCCAGATTTTTACGGTTCAAGGCAAGGCATTGAACGAAGCGGCTAGCCGTAACGTGCGCGTACTGGTCGTTGGCAACCCGGCAAACACAAACGCCTACATCGCCATGAAGTCGGCACCCGATCTGAAACCCGAAAACTTCACGGCCATGCTGCGCTTGGATCACAACCGCGCACTCTCACAGCTGGCAACCAAACTTGGTCGACCAGTTGCTGAAATCCAGAAGCTTGCTGTCTGGGGCAACCACTCGCCCACCATGTACCCTGACTACCGCTTTGCCACCGTTGGCGGTCAAAGCGTCGCCAAGATTATCAACGACGATGCCTGGAATCGTGACGTGTTCATTCCAACCGTTGGCAAGCGCGGTGCGGCCATTATCGAAGCACGTGGACTTTCATCGGCAGCCTCAGCAGCCAATGCTGCGATCGACCATATCCGTGACTGGGTGACGGGCACCGACGGCAAGTGGGTCACAATGGGTATTCCGTCAGACGGGTCCTACGGCATTCCCGAGGGCATCATGTACGGCGTCCCCGTAACCTGCGAAGGCGGCAAGTACCACCGAGTTACAGGCCTCGAGATTGACCAGTTCTCGCGCGAGCGCATGGACTTGACACTCAAGGAGCTGCTTGAAGAGCGCGATGGTGTCGCCAACCTGCTGAAATAAGTTCTGGCGCAGGCCTGCGAGAGCAGGCCTTTTTTATCCCCCGCCCCACTCTGGAGACCAACATGTCACAACAACAATCTGCCGGCGCCCGATTCCGCACAGCTTTAAAGGAAGAGTCCCCCCTTCAAATCATTGGTGCCATCAACGCCAACCACGCGTTGCTGGCCAAGCGGGCTGGCTATCGCGCCATCTACTTATCGGGTGGCGGCGTGGCCGCTGGCTCATTGGGTCTGCCCGATCTGGGGATCAACACACTTGACGATGTACTGACTGACGTGCGACGCATCACAGATGTATGCGACGTGCCACTTGTCGTTGACATAGACACAGGATTTGGCCCATCAGCATTCAATATTGCGCGCACAGTTAAAAGCCTCATCAAATTTGGCGCGGCAGCCTGCCACATCGAGGATCAGGTCGGAGCCAAGCGTTGCGGCCACCGTCCTGGCAAGGAAATCGTGTCGACTGAAGAAATGCGCGACCGCGTCAAGGCTGCAGCCGATGCACGCACTGACGAGAATTTTTATCTCATTGCTCGCACTGACGCGATTGCCGTTCAAGGCGTTGACGCTGCCATTGAGCGCGCGCTCGCTTGTGTCGAAGCTGGTGCAGATGCCATCTTCGCTGAAGCGGCTTATGACCTGCCGACCTATGACAAATTCGTAAAAGCAGTTGGCGTGCCAGTGCTGGCCAACATTACCGAGTTTGGCCAGACGCCGCTTTTCACTGTCGAGGAACTTCGTTCAGTCAATGTCGCCATGGTGCTCTACCCGCTGTCAGCATTTCGCGCCATGAACAAAGCGGCAGAAACTGTGTATGAAGCCATTCGCCGCGACGGGCACCAGAAAAACGTCGTTGACATGATGCAAACGCGCTATGAGCTCTACGACCGCATCGGTTACCACGATTATGAGCAAAAACTCGATGCACTGTTTGCTCAGTCCAAGTCTTGAATCTGAATTTGCAACAAGGAGTTAAATATGGCCACCACCCGCAAACCTGCTGCACAAAAAGTTGCAGAGCAACCGGCCGTTGCGCCTAAGCCAAAGAAGTCCGTTGCACTGTCTGGCGTAATCGCTGGCAATACTGCATTGTGCACCGTCGGACGTACCGGCAACGACCTGCATTACCGCGGCTATGACATTCTGGATTTCGCTGATGTCTGTGAGTTTGAAGAAATCGCGCACCTCTTGATCCATGGCAAGTTGCCCAACAAGGCAGAACTTGCTGCATACAAGGAAAAGCTCAAGGCACTGCGTGGGCTGCCAGCACAAGTTCAAGCTGCGCTCGAGGCCCTGCCAGCGTCAAGCCATCCGATGGATGTAATGCGCACTGCCACGTCCGTTCTTGGCTGTGTACTGCCAGAAAAAGACGACCACAACATTCCGGGCGCACGTGACATTGCTGACCGCTTGATGGCAAGCTTGGGGTCAGCCTTGCTCTATTGGTACCACTACAGCCACAACGGGCGCATCATCGACGTACAGACAGACGATGACAGCATAGGCGGCCATTTCTTGCATTTGTTGCACGGCAAAAAGCCTGACCAAGACTGGGTGCGTGCCATGCACACTTCACTCATCCTGTACGCTGAGCATGAGTTCAACGCATCAACCTTTACGAGTCGCGTGATCGCCGGCACCGGCTCAGACATGTACTCAGCTATCACTGGGGGGATTGGCGCATTGCGTGGCCCTAAACATGGTGGCGCCAACGAAGTCGCCTTCGAGGTGCAAAAGCGCTATGAGACGCCAGATGAAGCTGAAGCAGACATCCGTCGTCGCGTAGAGAACAAGGAAGTCGTGATTGGCTTTGGCCATCCGGTCTACACCATCTCTGACCCGCGCAACAAGGTTATCAAAGCAGTTGCCGAGCGTCTGTCAAAGAAGGCTAACAACATGAGAATGTTTGACATCGCTGAGCGACTTGAGAGCGTGATGTGGGATGTTAAAAAAATGTTCCCGAACCTTGACTGGTTCTCAGCTGTCTCGTATCACATGATGGGTGTGCCAACAGCCATGTTTACGCCGCTGTTCGTCATCGCACGCACTGCCGGCTGGTCAGCCCACATCATCGAGCAGCGCATTGACAACAAGATTATCCGCCCCACCGCTAACTACGTTGGCCCGGAGAATTTGAAGTTTGTCCCGATTAATCGACGCAAGTAATTAAGACCAAACCCGAGGGCTAGTCCCTCGGGCTGAGATAGCACCGAGTTGTATTGTCCTGCCAGCCACATTCGCCTTATTTTTAGCGAGACCACCATGAACACCGCATACCGCAAGCCACTGCCCGGAACCAAGCTTGACTACTTTGACGCGCGCCAAGCAGTCAATGCCATCGAGCCCGGCGCCTACGACAAACTGCCCTACACGTCACGCGTGCATGCCGAGAACCTGGTGCGTCGTTGTGATCCATCGCTATTGACTGACGCATTAAAGCAACTCATCGAGCGCAAGCGCGATCTCGACTTTCCGTGGTTCCCAGCACGCGTGGTTTGCCACGACATTCTTGGGCAAACAGCGCTTGTTGACCTCGCTGGCTTGCGTGATGCGATCGCCGCAAAAGGTGGCGATCCAGCAAAAGTAAACCCGGTTGTACCGACACAGTTGATTGTTGACCATTCACTGGCTGTTGAGTGTGGCGGTGACGACCCCGATGCGTTTGAAAAGAACCGTGCCATTGAAGACCGCCGTAATGAAGATCGCTTTCACTTCATCAACTGGACCAAGAAAGCGTTTAAAAATGTAGACGTGATCCCGCCAGGCAACGGCATCATGCACCAGATCAATCTGGAGCGCATGTCGCCAGTCATCCATGCCCGTGATGGTGTGGCTTTTCCCGACACCTTGGTTGGCACGGACAGCCACACCCCTCACGTCGATGCTTTAGGCGTGATTGCCATCGGTGTGGGTGGCCTTGAAGCCGAGAGCGTTATGCTCGGACGCGCATCCTGGATGCGACTGCCCGACATCATTGGTGTCAAACTCACCGGCAAGCTGCAGCCCGGCATCACCGCAACCGATCTGGTTCTGGCATTGACGGAATTTTTGCGCAACCAAAAAGTAGTTTCCTCATATCTAGAGTTCTTCGGCGAGGGAGCAGCCAAGCTGACTCTGGGCGACCGTGCGACGATATCAAACATGACACCTGAATATGGCGCTACGGCTGCCATGTTCGCTATTGACCAGCAAACCATCGACTACCTGCGCCTGACTGGCCGCGACGAAAAACAGGTTCAGCTGGTAGAGATTTATGCCAAACAGGCTGGGCTGTGGGCCGATGGGCTGGAGACCGCTCAATACGAGCGTGTGCTTGAGTTTGACCTGTCTTCTGTGGTCAGAAACATCGCCGGCCCGTCTAACCCGCATCGTCGCGTGGCCACCACCGATCTTGCAGCCAAAGGCATTTCCGGCAAAGTAGAGAACGAGCCTGGCTTAATGCCGGACGGTGCTGTGATCATCGCAGCAATTACGAGTTGCACCAACACAAGCAACCCCCGCAACGTGATCGCGGCTGGTTTGCTGGCTCGCAACGCCAATGCGCGTGGGCTGACTCGCAAGCCCTGGGTCAAGAGCTCGCTTGCGCCCGGATCCAAGGCGGTTGAGCTCTATCTGCAAGAGTCACACCTGCTGCCCGAGCTCGAGAAGCTTGGTTTCGGCATCGTGGCATTTGCCTGTACGACTTGCAACGGCATGAGCGGTGCGCTCGATCCGAAAATTCAGAAAGAAATCATCGACCGTGACTTGTATGCCACCGCTGTGCTCTCAGGCAACCGCAACTTTGACGGTCGTATTCACCCATACGCCAAACAGGCTTTTCTGGCCTCGCCACCACTGGTGGTCGCTTACGCGATTGCCGGAACGATTCGATTTGATATTGAAAAAGATGTGCTCGGCACGGACAAAGAAGGCAACCCCGTGACGCTCAAAGACATCTGGCCAACGGACGAGGAAATTGATGCCATCGTCAAGTCAAGCGTCAAGCCCGAGCAATTCCGCAAAGTCTATGAGCCGATGTTTGCCGCTTCGGTTCAAAGCACCGAGCAGATCAGCCCACTCTATGAGTGGCGCCCAAAGAGCACTTATATCCGTCGTCCGCCCTATTGGGAAGGCGCCTTGGCTGGCGAGCGCACCTTAAAGGGCATGCGCCCACTGGCTGTACTCGGTGACAACATCACGACTGATCACCTGTCGCCGTCAAACGCTATTTTGGCCAGCAGCGCAGCTGGCGAATACCTCGCCAAAATGGGCTTGCCCGAAGAGGACTTTAACTCCTATGCCACGCACCGCGGTGACCACTTAACCGCACAGCGCGCTACCTTCGCCAACCCAAAGTTGCTAAACGAAATGGTGACAGAAAACGGCCAGGTCAAGCAAGGTTCTCTGGCCCGCATTGAGCCTGAAGGCAAAATCACACGCATGTGGGAAGCCATTGAGACCTACATGAACAGAAAACAGCCTCTTATCATCGTAGCCGGTGCTGATTACGGCCAGGGTTCTTCGCGCGACTGGGCAGCCAAGGGCGTGCGCTTGGCAGGTGTGGAGGCAATTGTGGCTGAGGGCTTTGAACGCATTCACCGCACCAATCTGGTGGGCATGGGTGTGCTGCCGCTTGAATTCAAGCCGGGCACCACGCGCAAAACACTGAACATCGACGGCACCGAAACCTTTGACGTTGTTGGCGAGCATACACCGCGTGCAACGCTGACCCTGGTGATTCACCGCAAAAACGGCGAAACCGTTGAGGTGCCTGTAACGTGTCGCTTAGATACTGCCGAGGAAGTCTCGATCTACAAAGCCGGCGGTGTGCTGCAACGCTTTGCCCAAGACTTTCTGGAGTCTGAGGCTGCGTAACACTCGTGCAACTGAATCACAGCCTGCGATACAGCCTGTGATTCAGTCGTTTTGATAGGCTGCTTTTTCAATGAAAGATTAAGACAACGGTTCAACCCTTTAACCGAGCACGACAGAGATACTGCCATGGCCCATGCACCGCAAGTTAAAGTTCCCGCCACCTACATTCGGGGTGGCACCAGCAAAGGCGTGTTCTTCAAGCTTGATGACATGCCCAAGGCCGCTCAAGTGCCGGGTTCAGCCCGCGACGCACTATTGATGCGCGTCATTGGCAGCCCTGACCCTTACGGCAAACAGATCGATGGAATGGGTGGCGCGACATCAAGCACCAGTAAAACCGTCATCGTCTCCAAAAGCACCCGCCCCGATCACGACCTTGACTACCTTTTCGGGCAGGTGTCGATTGACAAAGCCTTTGTAGACTGGAGCGGCAACTGTGGCAATTTGTCAGCAGCTGTTGGTCCATTTGGCATTGCCAGTGGCTTGGTTGATCCTGGTCGAATCCCCAAAAATGGTGTCGCGACAGTTCGCATCTGGCAGGTCAATATCGGCAAGACCATCATTGCCCACGTACCAATTACAAACGGTGAGGTACAAGAAACCGGCGACTTTGAGCTTGATGGCGTGACCTTCCCGGCCGCAGAAGTACAGCTTGAGTTCATGGATCCCGCAGCCGAAGAAGAAGGCGCAGGCGGCGCCATGTTCCCGACCGGCAACTTAGTCGACGACCTTGAAGTCCCCGGCATAGGGACCTTTAAAGCCACGATGATTAATGCTGGCATACCCACGATCTTTTTAAATGCCGAAGAAATTGGCTACAAGGGCACGGAGCTCCAAGACGACATTAACAACAACAATGAGGCGCTGGCAATGTTCGAAACCATTCGTGCGCATGGCGCCATGCGCATGGGACTGATTCAAAGCATCGAAGAAGCTACCAAGCGCCAACACACGCCCAAGGTCGCGTTTGTAGCCAAGCCAATTGACTACATCTCCTCGAGCGGCAAGCAGGTCAAAGCCAAAGAGATTGATCTGCTCGTGCGCGCGCTATCGATGGGCAAACTGCACCACGCCATGATGGGTACGGCAGCCGTGGCCATTGGCACCGCTGCAGCCATTCCCGGTACGCTAGTCAATCTCGCGGCCGGCGGCGGCAAGCTCGATGCAGTGCGCTTTGGTCATCCTTCAGGAACACTGCGCGTTGGAGCCGAAGCTCAACAAGTTGATGGCGACTGGCAAGTCAAGAAAGCCATCATGAGCCGCAGCGCGCGAGTGCTGATGGAAGGCTGGGTGCGTGTGCCCGGCGATATTGCAACATTTGCCTGAGCTGGAATTTCTATGACCTATCAAATCGAACATGAAACCGACAAGCAGCGATTCGCAACAACGGTCGAGGATCACCTATGCGTGCTTGAGTATGAGCTCAATGAGTCAGTCATGACCATCACCCATACCCGTGTGCCGCAAGCAGTCGGTGGCAAGGGTATTGCAGCCGAACTCACGCAGGTGGCGCTTGACACCGCTCGCGGCAATAGCTGGACGGTGGTGCCACAGTGCTCGTACGCCGCGGTCTACATTAAGCGTCACCCCGAATATGCCGATTTGACGGTTCAACGAGCTTAATGAATTTACCGGGCACAATGAACCTAAAGACACACAATGTCTTATGTCTTATAGAAGACATTTGCCCATAACGCTTTCGTGGACTTAAAATTCGTCTCTTGAAGACTCTTTTCACTTCTCTACTTTCATAAGGCCAAACCCATGCTAGAAGCCTACCGTGAACATGTTGCCGAGCGTGCCAAGCTTGGTATCCCCGCCCTGCCGCTGACCGCTGAGCAAACCGCTGCCCTGATCGAACTCCTGAAAAGCCCGCCAAAAGGCGAAGAGACGTTTTTGTTGGAACTCTTTACGCAGCGTGTGCCCGCTGGCGTGGATGACGCCGCCAAGGTAAAAGCTTCTTACCTGGCCGCCGTGGCGCTTGGCAAGGAAAAATGCCCCTTGATTTCCAGGGTGCAAGCGACTGAAATCCTGGGCACGATGCTCGGTGGCTACAACATCTCGGCCCTGATCGAAGTGCTGGATGACGCCGAGGTCGGCAAAACTGCTGCCAACGCCCTAAAGAAAACCCTACTGATGTTTGATGCGTTTCACGACGTCAAAGAAAAGGCCGACAAAGGCAGCGTCAATGCCAAGGAAGTTCTCCAAAGCTGGGCTGATGCCGAGTGGTTCACGAGCCGCCCTGAAGTCCCCGAGAGCCTGAAACTCACCGTCTTCAAAGTCTCTGGTGAAACCAACACCGATGACCTGTCTCCAGCACCTGATGCCTGGACCCGCCCCGACATCCCCCTGCACGCCTTGGCCATGCTCAAGAACCCCCGTCCGGGCATTGAGCCAGACGAGCCGGGAAAGACTGGCCCGATCAAGCTCATCAATCAACTAAAGGCTAAAGGCAACCTAGTGGCCTACGTTGGTGACGTGGTGGGTACAGGCTCGTCGCGTAAATCAGCCACCAACTCGGTGTTGTGGTTTACCGGCCAAGACATTCCAAATGTGCCGAACAAGCGTTTTGGTGGCGTGTGCTTGGGCGGCAAGATCGCCCCTATCTTCTACAACACCATGGAAGACGCCGGTGCCCTGCCCATTGAGCTCGATGTCTCGAAGATGGAAATGGGCGACGAAATTGAGCTGCGCCCCTATGAAGGCAAAGCACTCAAGAACGGTGAAGTAATCGCCGAGTTTTCGTTGAAGTCTGACGTCTTGCTTGACGAAGTGCGCGCCGGTGGGCGTATTCCATTGATCATCGGTCGTGGCCTGACCGCCAAGGCTCGCGAAGCCTTGGGCTTAGGTCAATCTGACGTTTTCCGCCTGCCACACAACCCGGCTGACACTGGCAAGGGTTACACCTTGGCGCAAAAAATGGTTGGCCGTGCCTGTGGCTTGCCTGAAGGCAAAGGCGTTCGTCCAGGCACCTACTGCGAACCTCGCATGACATCAGTTGGCAGCCAGGACACTACCGGCCCCATGACCCGCGATGAATTGAAAGACCTTGCGTGCCTGGGCTTCTCGGCAGATCTCGTGATGCAGTCGTTCTGCCACACGGCCGCCTACCCCAAGCCCGTGGACGTCAAAACCCATCACACCCTGCCACAGTTCATCAGCACCCGCGGCGGCATTTCGCTGCGTCCGGGTGACGGCGTGATTCACTCATGGCTAAACCGCATGTTGTTACCTGACACCGTGGGTACGGGCGGTGATTCACATACCCGATTCCCGATTGGCATCAGCTTCCCGGCTGGCTCTGGCTTGGTGGCATTTGCTGCAGCCACGGGCGTGATGCCCCTGGACATGCCCGAGTCGGTTCTAGTGCGCTTTAAGGGCAAGATGCAGCCCGGCGTGACCTTACGTGACCTAGTAAACGCTATTCCGCTCTACGCCATCAAGAACGGTCTGCTGACCGTTGAAAAGCAAGGCAAAAAGAACATCTTTTCAGGCCGTATCCTTGAGATCGAAGGCTTGCCAGACCTAAAAGTTGAGCAAGCGTTCGAACTCTCAGACGCCTCGGCCGAGCGTTCGGCTGCTGGCTGCACCGTGCACTTGAACAAAGAGCCCATTATTGAGTACCTGCAAAGCAACATCGTGATGCTTAAGTGGATGATTGCCAATGGCTACGAAGATGAGCGCAGTATGGCTCGCCGCATCAAGGCCATGCAAGCGTGGCTGGCAGACCCACAGCTCATGAAAGCCGACGCAGACGCTGAGTATGCCGCTGTGATCGAAATCGACCTAAACGAAATCGTCGAACCGATCGTGGCTTGCCCAAATGACCCTGATGACGTCAAAACGCTTTCCGAGGTGGCTGGCGCCAAGATTGATGAAGTCTTTATTGGCAGCTGCATGACCAACATCGGCCACTTCCGTGCCGCCTCCAAGCTGCTGGAAGGCAAGCGTGACATCCCGGTCAAGCTTTGGGTAGCACCACCGACCAAGATGGATGCACAACAGCTAACCGAGGAGGGCCATTACGGTGTCTTTGGCACGGCTGGCGCACGCACCGAGATGCCAGGCTGCTCGCTTTGCATGGGGAACCAAGCACAAGTACGCGAAGGCGCGACCGTCATGTCAACGAGCACACGTAATTTCCCGAATCGTCTGGGCAAAAACACCAACGTTTACTTGGGTTCAGCCGAGTTGGCTGCCATATGCTCACGGTTGGGCAAGATCCCGACACGCCAAGAGTACATGGCTGACATCGGGGTGATCAACGAGAACGGTGACCAGATCTACCGCTATCTGAACTTCGATCAAATCGAGGACTACAAGGACGTGGCAGACGCAGTCAACGTTTAAAGCCAAGGCAACTCACAAACGTCCGGCGCTACCTACGCCGAGTTTGTTCGTTCAAAACCGCCTGCAAACCAGGCGGTTTTTTTTTATGTTTTTTATGGATATCGACAAGGAGATTGTTCACGCCGTCGCTTGGCTGATATATGCTTAGAGAACCACTTTTCGGAGGTTCCCGACCATGGCACAAGATCCCTTTAAAACCCTCAAGTCTTTCAAGATTGGTGGCAAGTCTGCCAATTTCTATTCTCTACCGGCACTCGGTGAGTTGCTCGGCGTTGATATGGCAAAACTGCCTGTGTCGATTCGGATCGTGCTTGAGTCGGTGCTGCGCAACTGTGACGGCAAAAAAGTCTCTGAAAACCATGTTAAGGAACTCGCCAACTGGAAGCCCAACGCGAAACGCGAAGACGAAATTCCATTCGTTGTGGCCCGAGTGGTATTGCAAGACTTCACCGGTGTGCCACTACTTGCAGACCTTGCCGCCATGCGTGATGTTGCTGGCAAAATGGGGCGATCACCGAAGGCGATTGAGCCGCTCGTGCCTGTGGACTTGGTTGTCGACCACTCGGTCATGATTGACTATTTCGGCACCAAGGACGCGCTTGACCTGAACATGAAAGTCGAGTTCTCTCGCAACGAGGAACGCTACCAGTTCATGAAATGGGGCATGCAGGCATTTGACACCTTCGGTGTTGTGCCGCCAGGATTTGGGATCGTGCACCAAGTGAACCTGGAATACCTGGCACGTGGCGTGCACCATGACAAAAAGTCCAACGTCTACTACCCAGATACCCTGGTGGGCACTGACAGCCACACCACGATGATCAATGGCATTGGTGTAGTGGGCTGGGGTGTCGGTGGCATCGAAGCTGAAGCCGGGATGCTAGGCCAACCCGTTTATTTTTTGACACCAGACGTCGTGGGCGTGGAACTCACTGGTCAGTTACGCGGTGGCGTCACTGCCACTGACCTGGTTCTCACCATTACTGAAATGCTGCGCAAGGAAAAAGTGGTCGGCAAGTTTGTGGAGTTCTGTGGCACTGGCACCGCGAGCCTTTCAGTGACGGATCGCGCAACCATCGGCAACATGGCGCCTGAGTACGGAGCAACCATGGGCTTTTTCCCCGTTGATGAAAAGACCATCGAGTACTTCCGTGGCACGGGTCGCACCGAAGCTGAAATTGCCGCATTTGAGGCCTACTTTAAAGCCCAAGAGATGTTCGGCGTGCCACATGGCAAAGACATCAAGTACACCAAATTGCTCAAACTGGATTTGTCGAAAGTCGCGCCCTCACTGGCTGGCCCCAAGCGCCCGCAAGACCGCATCGAAATCGGGCAAGTCGCTAAAACTTTCGATTCTCTTTTTGCCAAACCAGTGGCACAAAATGGCTTTAACCAGCCCAAAGACAAACTGGAAAAAACCTTCACAACATCAGCCGGCACTGAGTTGCACAACGGTGACATCCTGATTGCAGCAATCACCTCGTGTACTAACACGTCCAATCCAAGCGTGATGCTTGCCGCTGGCTTGGTCGCCAAGAAAGCCGTCGAAGCTGGCCTGACCGTCCCCTCCTACGTCAAGACCTCGCTGGCGCCTGGATCACGCGTCGTCACCGAGTATCTGAAGAAAGCCAAGCTCTTACCCTATCTGGAAAAGCTTGGTTTCAACGTCGCAGCATACGGCTGCACCACTTGTATCGGCAACGCGGGAGACTTGGCTACCGACATTAACGAAGCCATCATTGACAACGACCTGATTTGTTCGGCAGTGCTCTCAGGCAACCGTAACTTCGAGGCGCGGATTCACCCCAACATCAAAGCCAACTTCCTCGCCTCACCGCCGTTGGTCGTGGCTTATGCCTTGGCAGGCACCATCCGCCGAGATCTCATGACTGAGCCGGTTGGCAAGGGGAAAAAAGGCGATGTCTACATCGGTGATATTTGGCCCACATCGGATGAGATCAATGAGCTCATGAAGTTTGCGTTGGACGCCAAAGTATTTCGAGGCAACTACGCCAACGTTAAAAACAATCCCGGAAAACTTTGGGAACAAATCAAGGGCGTCAAAGGCGAGATCTACAATTGGCCCACATCGACCTACATTGCCGAGCCGCCCTTCTTTGAAGGTTTCAGCATGCAGCCAAGCGCCGTGCCAGCTGTACGCGGCGCCCGAGCACTCGGCGTGTTTGGCGACTCAGTTACGACCGACCATATTTCGCCTGCGGGGTCCATTAAAGAGACATCACCAGCTGGGCAGTGGCTGCTTGCCCACAATGTCAAGAAGCCTGACTTCAACAGCTATGGATCACGCCGAGGCAATCACGAGATCATGATGCGTGGCACCTTTGCCAACGTGCGCATCAAAAACCTGATGATTCCACCACGTCCAGATGGCAGCCGCTTTGAAGGTGGCGAGACGCTCTACCAACCCTCTGGCGAGCAAATGTCCATTTATGACGCCGCCATGGCCTACCAAAAGGCTGGCGTGCCAACCGTTGTGTTTGGTGGCGAGGAATACGGGACCGGCTCATCGCGCGACTGGGCTGCCAAGGGCACCATGTTGCTCGGTGTCAAAGCCGTCATTGCCAGAAGCTTTGAGCGTATTCACCGCAGCAACTTAGTCGGCATGGGTGTGTTGCCGCTGCAGTTCAAAGGCAACGACAGCGTGGATTCTCTGGGCATTACCGGCAAAGAAATCTACGACATTGAAGGACTTGAAGGCGGCATCACGCCTCAGCAGGATGTCACTCTAGTCATCCACCGCGACAATGGCAAGACAGATCGTGTGAAGGTGTTGTTGCGCATCGACACGCCGATTGAAGTTGACTACTACCAGCATGGCGGCATTTTGCCTTACGTGTTGAGAGACCTGCTCGCGGCATAGTTAGACATGCATTGAATAACGGGGCTACCGGCAGCACCAGTCGTGCTGCCGGTGTGCTTGTGGCGTAACACAGGTTTAGACGAGTCGCAGATAACAGCTCAGGATAACCACTCAAGACAGCAGCGATCCCATGTCACGCCAGCCATGCACATCCATGCCCTCTCGCTGGTAACTTTCAGAACCACCGTATATCAGATGACTGGCGCCCGGCTTGACGTCACTCATTGCCTGCCATTTCTTAAGACCCGCCAGCCAGTCAGAAGCGAATGCGCATCCCGATTTGGTCTCAAACGGCACCAGTCGATCAGCCGTTTCAAACAACACATCAATCTCGCGGCCCCCACTGTCGCACCAGAAATATAAATCAGGGGCAGCACCCTGATTCAGACGCTGTTTGTGCAGCTCAGCAACAGCCCAGGTTTCAAACAATGCACCGCGCACCGCGTGGGTCATCAATGTTTGAGCATCCCGGATGCCCAATAACCGACTGGCCAAGCCAGCGTCCAGGAAATAGAGTTTGGGCGACTTGACCATACGCTTACCAAAGTTCTGGCGGTGCGGTCTGAGCAGCGTGATGATGTAGCTGGCTTGCAGCACTGTTAGCCATTGCTTGGCTGCTGATGCACTAATGCCGCAGTCAGTGGCCAAAGAGGCGACATTCAAGATCTGACCGGTTCTGGCAGCACACATCCTTACAAATGGCTAAAAATTCCCGAGATCGCGCACATGCCAAGCGGGGTAACCACCGCGCAACAAGGTCTCGCCACCACCCCTTGCAACCAGGACAGTAGCTCTGGGCAACGCTGGATTTCATCGATTACGGCGCCTTGCTCGCCAAACCTTGCCAAAAACGCTTGGGGTCTTGCGTCGCGAATTCGCGCTCATCGGGATTCTCAAGCGAGACGTACGGCTTGTTTGAGAATACGGCACGTGCCAATGTCGTTTTGTCGGACTGACGCGGGCCAGTCAATGCAACCACAGGAAATCCTCTGGCCAGACGCTCTACAGTGGTGCGGGCTTGACGCGGAATCGTTATGTAAATCCACTTTTGAAAAAAGGATTTGCATAAGTCAACACAAAACTTTTAAGGATTAATAACTTAGCGTCATGAAAATATTACGACTGGCCGTTCAATAGGCCTGCGCAGTGCCTAACTCACGATCATCACCAATCCACCTGTCAAGCCAAACAGCACCACAAAAAGCACCGCTGCCAAAGCCAGTACTCGAGGGCCCGCAGCCTTCATTTGCGCGAACCGGGTTTCAATGCCCAACGCAGTCATGGCCATCGTCAGCAAAAAGATGTCGAACGCACGCAGCATCTCAAGGGTCGGCGTCGCAATGATGCCCAGAGAATTAATGATTGCAAATATCAAGAACCAAATCGCGAACCAGGGGATTGGCAGCTTGGCCTTGTTGCCCGAGAGCGACGCATCGCGCCGCTGCAACCACAAGCCAATGACAAGCAGTAGCGGCACGAGCAGTGCCACCCGGGTCATTTTCACAATCGTGGCCACCTCGGTCGTCGCCGGATCAATGTTGCTAGCTGCCGCCACCACTTGAGCGACTTCGTGAATGCTGCCGCCCAGGAACATGCCAAGTGCCGTGCCATCAAACGGCAGCCAGCCCACGCCATATAGCATCGGGTACAAAAACATGGAGATTGTGCCAAACAGCACCACCGTGGCCACGGCCACTGCACTTTTGTGTGGTGCTGAGCGCAGTGTCGATTCAAACGCCAACACGGCAGCCGCACCACAAATCGCGCTGCCCGCTGCAGTCAACATGGCCGTGTCTCTGTCGAGCCTTAGCCAACGCGTGCCTAACCAGGTACCGAGTGCCAGCACCCCCACCGCCACGCCAATAGACACCACAATGCCCGGCGCACCGACCTCAATAATCTGCTGAATGCTGACGTTCAAACCATAGAGCGCCACCGCGATGCGCAGCAGACGCCTTGCCGCAAAATGTACCCCCACGCCCCACTCTGCCGGCATGGTGCCACGCAACAAGTTCCCATACAGCATCCCACAGACGATGCCAAGCACCAACGGGCTGATGCTCAAGGCCTTAATGGGTGCCAATTGCGCTAACTGAAACACGGCAAATGCCATTAGCCCGACAAATAGCAAACCATTGCCTCGGTCGCGCCAGATCGTCTCAGAAGTCGCTGCTGCAGTATTCACACCATTGCCTTAGTTGTTATAGCTATTAGGCACAGAGTCTAATCAAACACATTTCATCTGAAAATCTGTTATTTTTTATATCAAATATCGTTCTTACTGATACTTAGTGAATCATGACTCTCAATGACTCCTGACCAACTCATCACCTTTAGCGTGGTTGCCGAATACAGCAACATCAGCCAAGCTGCAAGAGCCCTGCACCTGTCTCAGCCGGCAGTATCCGGACAATTACAAGCCCTGCAGCATTCGTTTGGCGAGGCACTCTATCGCCGTCATGGCAGAGGGATTGCCCTGACTTCAGCTGGCCACCGACTGCTAGGGCCGGCCAATCGCCTGCGGCTAGCGATGAACGAGGCAATCGACGCGCGCAAAGCCAATCAAACGCTAGCTGCCGGCACGATCCGAATCGGCGCTAGCACCACGCCAGCGAGCTACCTGTTGCCAGAGATCGTGGCGCAGTTCAAGCGCACCTACCCTGGCATCAACGTGCAAATGATCGCTGGCAACACCGGCGAAATCATCGCCAGGCTAGCTGAACTCGACGTTGCAGTGCTCGAGGGCGAACTGAGTCCTGACATCCTAAATCAGTGCGTGGTACATCCCTGGACAACTGACGAGGTAGTGGCCATCCTGCCTCCGACCCACCCACTGGCCAAACGCAAATCGATCAATCTGCTTGCGCTCGCCAAAGAGTCCTTGGTCATGCGAGAAGACGGCTCTGGCGTGCGCAATCTTGTAATCAAGGCATTCGCAGATCAAAACCTATCTATCTCCGGCTATCTCGAATTAGCTGGGGTGGAAGGCATCAAACAAGCTGTCAGAGCAGGCTTGGGCGTTGGGTTTGTTTCTAAGCTGTCACTAGGTCATGAGGATGGCACATTGGTCGGAATATCGGTCGATCAAGGCCTGACAAGATCGATTCGCATTGTCTTGCCTGGCAGCGCAACCCCGTCAAAAGTTACCCAGGCATTCATGCAGGCCATGGACAGACCGGGCTAAAATGCGCAGCTAGCCATTTGAAATTTCTACCATGCCTAAAAAAAACCCCGATACTGCCTTGCCTCGAGCCACTAATCAGTTGCTCGAGATCTACCATGCGTCAACCTTGTCAACCAGCCGTTTTGAAGACAGATATTGGGAAACCCAGCTCGACAGACTGATACGCAAACATCTGGCCGCGGGCCAAGATGATGTCATCGAGGCTGCGCTTGATGAACTCGCCAAAAAAGACACAGACGAGGCCGACGATCTCTTCGAGCAAGTACAGGCAACCTGCCAAAGCCTGGAGCTTGATGTCAACCGGCAACCTTGGCAAGCGGTATTGATTACCAGTGCATTTGCTGTCTGGACGCGATACCAGTTGCCCCAGGTCAAGATGACCGAGGAGATTCTGGCGCAATTTATCGACGTACTCAAACGGACAGTCTTGGCACCGGACGTCAAGCTCGCCGCATTACCCAAACTCGTGGGCATTGACGAAATGCCGCGTTCATTTAGCCAGACCTCTGAGTGGCTAAACAAGCTTGCCAACCGGGCGGTTGGCAAGCGCGCAGCAATGCCAACAACCATCACGGTTGAGCCAAATCCAGCCCTGCTTGTCGACACCCGTCACCTGGTAATGGCTGTGGCAGCTCCCAAAGGCCAACCCATCTTCCGCTGGCAAGCAGACCCAAGCATGGCGCAAGAAACCTGCCAGTCGACCTGGGGTGCTGCCATTGAACCCGTGCTAGCGCAATTGCTGCCAGGCTGCCAGTTCCACGCACTTGTGCCGCAGCTCTACCACAGCAGCATTGAACTATCAGAGCAACACATGCGCCTGATTGCCATTATCTCGGCTAGTGAATGGCTGCATAGCACCTTAAATTTGAAGCCCGGCGAACTGCGAGCAACGATTGCCGCAGTCGGTGAACAAAGTGTGCAGGAATACCGCATCGGCTATCACCGAGGACGGCAACAGGACGTCATCTACGGCACGATCTGGCCAGTGTTTAACAACTTTGGTGCAGCCGAGAACGGATCGATTGTCGACACAGTGGACGAGATCGCCGCTATCCTGAAAGACTGTGATGTGGAACATGTCAAACGCATTCCCGGCGTGTTGTTGCCTGAATCGTGTGACGACTGTGGTGCACCGCTATTTCCGAATCCATCTGGCGAGCTGGTCCACGTTGATTTGCCTGAAGAGGCATTTGAAGCACCACAGCACTTCCATTGAGAACGAGCAAATCCGAGACCTCCAATCCGTTACCGCCTCTGGCAGCGGATCTCTTCTGTCAGGTCGTTGACAACCTCGGTGACATTGGGGTGATGTGGCGCTTGGCGCGCCAACTGACCACAGAAAAAAATTGGACGATTAGGCTTTGGGTCGATCGGCTGGAGAGCTTTAAAACAATTGCGCCGCAAATTGACCCCAGCCTGCCAATACAAACGTGCAACAACATCGAAGTGCGCCAGTGGCCAAAAGTCTGGCAGCCGACCTCACCGCATCAAGTGGTGATTGCCGGGTTTTCTTGTGAGTTGCCCGACGACTATCTCAAGCTGCTGGCTGGCACAACCAACCCAGCCTGGCTGCAACTTGAATACTTAAGCGCTCAAGACTGGGTAAGCTCGTTTCACGGCCTACACTCCAAACGCAATGATGCATTAAAGCCCGTTTTTTTCTTTCCGGGATTTAACGAGCAAACGGGCGGCCTAATAAGGGAGTTTGAGCTGATCGAGCAACGCAATCACTGGATTGCCCAGCAGGAACAGGCATCTTGGTTAGCCTCAATCGGCATTAGCATACCTAGCAACACCAGACTGGTATCGGTGTTTACGTATCCACACGCCCCGCTGCATTTGTTGATCGACCAACTCGAACAAACTGGTGAACGGTTTCACCTAGTGATGCCATCAACCCTGCCCTCGTCAACTCGCTTACCAAAAAGCGAGGCTGGCGAACAAATCACCTGGCAAGCCATTGAATTTCTGACCCAACCTGATTATGACAAACTGCTATGGGCAAGTGACTTGAATCTAGTTCGTGGCGAAGATTCATTCGTTCGTGCCATTTGGGCTGGCAAACCAATGCTATGGCAAATCTACCCACAAAAAGATGGCGTGCATCACCCCAAACTCGATGCCTGGCTTAGTCTAGCGGATCTGCCGATATCCATTGGACAAGCCATGCATGAGTGGGCTGACGGCAATCTCGCGACCGACCTGACACCGTGGTTGACTGACCATGGCTGGCAAGCCTGGCAGCAGGCAAGCCAAGCGCTTTGTGGGGAACTGGCCAAACAGAGCGATTTAGCCACAAGGCTCGACGCCTGGGTTCGAACGCAAACGAGCACAACGAATGGGTTATGATCTAGGGTTTATTACTATCTTGCGCCGCAACATTCTGGCAGGCGCTCGCAGACGGAGTCTTTAGTCATGAAAACAGCGCAGGAACTGCGTGTAGGCAACGTGGTCGTCATCGATGGCCAAGCTCAGGTGGTGCAACGCGCCGAATACAACAAGTCAGGCCGCAACGCCGCCGTGGTCAAACTGAAGTTCAAGAACCTATTGACTGCCTCTGGCAGCGAATCGGTCTATAAGGCCGATGAAAAGTTTGATGTGGTTGTGCTCGATCGCAAGGAGTGCACCTATTCCTACTTTGCTGATCCAATGTACGTCTTCATGGACGAAGAGTACAACCAGTACGAAGTCGAAGCCGACAGCATGGGTGATGCCCTGAACTACCTCGAAGAAGGCATGAGCGTTGAAGTCGTCTTCTACGAGGGCCGTGCGATTTCAGTTGAGATGCCCACCTCGGTCATCCGTGAAATCACATACACCGAACCCGCTGTGCGTGGTGACACCTCAGGCAAGGTTATGAAGCCCGCCAAGATCAACACGGGCTATGAGCTGCCAGTGCCGCTATTTTGTGACATCGGTGACAAGATTGAAATTGATACCCGTACCGGTGAATACCGCAGTCGCGTGATGTCCTAAGCAGGCGACTGACCCCAATAAAGACGCCGCTTGACAGCGGCGTCTTTATTGCAACAGCTTGAAAGCGTGATCACGCTCATTGCAAGCGGTCGTCCACTAAAAAGTCCGGTAATGGCATGACGGCAATGCCCTCTTCAATCAGTTCCTGACGTTCCTCTGGCGTGGCTGTGCCACGAATGGAGCGCGCTTTGGCCTCACCCTCATGAATGGCTCTGGCCTCGCGTGCAAATGCCGAACCAACGTTTTCTGCGGCGCCCACCAACTCACGCATTTGAGCGAGCACCGCGGCTTGTAGCTTGGCAAGTGCCGCCGAATTCGTTACTGGTGCGGGCATCGCTTCACCATGAACAACGCCTTGGGCTGTTTCGGCAGGCGCCACGGTGCGTGAGGAATTAATCCGTGGCGCAGACGGCATTTTGTGGACGTGCGCACTCTGGCACATTGGGCACGTAACCAAGCCACGCGCTTGTTGCGAATCGTAGTCGTCATGCGAACCAAACCAGCCTTCAAACAGATGGCCAGCGTCGCATTGCAGGTTAAAGACTTTAAGTGACATGAGGAGTAAGTGAGGCCAAACCCAGTAATTTCAAGGCACAGTATACCGACCTGGCTCACGGACTCAATCAATGGCCCGACTCATTGCCAGCCTTGTGCCAAATTAAGCCTGGCCAAACGACAAGCGAGGCACTGCCTCCAAGAGACGCTTGGTTACCGGATGCTCGGGTCGATGCAACACAGACTCAGCCGTGCCTACTTCAACCAACTGACCTGAATCCATAATCGCGATATCGTCAGCAAAATACTCCACCACCCCAAAATTATGGGTGATAAACAAATACGCCATCCCCGACTCGCGCTGAAGGTCGCTGAGCAAGTCCAAAATCTGGGCTTGCACCGAGACGTCAAGCGCAGATGTCGGCTCATCAAGGATCAGAACCTTGGGCTCGACGGCCAGGGCACGGGCAATCGCGATGCGCTGGCGTTGCCCACCCGAGAACTCATGTGGGTAGCGGCTAGCCGCATCTTTGGGCAACCCAACCCGGTCAAGCAGACGAATAACCCGATCGTGTCGATCTGACTCTGTCACCTCCGGCAGCAACGCTGCCACACCCTCCTGGAGGATTTCGCCGACCCGCATGCGTGGATCAAGCGAGGCAAATGGATCTTGAAACACAATCTGTATTTTTGTGCGCAAACGCTTCAGATCAGCACCCTTTGCGCTGAGCAAATTCTCACCGGCAAGTTTGACATCACCGCTAAAGGTTGCGGTGCCATCAAGCAATCGCAAAAGCGTCTTGGCCACTGTGGTCTTGCCGCAGCCAGAGCCGCCCAAGAGCGCTAAGGTTTGGCCGGCACACAACTCAAAGCTCACACCGTCAACGATCTGAGCCACACCCACGAGACGTCTCAACCAGCCTTTTCTGATGGGATAACCAACCTTGAGCCCCTTAACGCTCAGCACGGCTCCTGCCTGGCCAATGGTCGTTGTCGGTTCTACACGATGCTGTAGTTGACCCACAGCGGACAGCGGCCTGCCACGCTTGTCAAATGTCGGTATGGCGTCAAACAATTCTTTGGCGTAAGCGTGTTTGGGCGCTTTAAAAAACTCGTCTGCCGGTGCCGTTTCCACGATTTTGCCGTGACGCATGAGAGCAACAGTATCAGCAACCTGATGCACAATTGCCAAGTCGTGGGTAATCATGAGCACTGCCATTCCAAATTCTTTCTGAATGTCAGCCAGCAACTCAAGGATCTGGGCTTGCACCGTGACATCAAGCGCCGTGGTTGGCTCATCGGCCACGAGCAAATCAGGCTCTGCCGCTAGTGCCATGGCGATCATGATGCGCTGCTTTTGTCCGCCAGAAAACTGAAAGGGATAGTGATCGATCCTGATCTCTGGCTCCGGGATACCAACGCGGCTTAGCCAATGAATAGCCTTGTCACGGGCGTGCTTGCCGCGAAGGTTCGTATGAACCTCAATGGTCTCAAGCAACTGGTCGCCAATTCTCATCACCGGGTTCAAGCTCGTGCCTGGCTCCTGGAAAATCATGGCTATGCGCCCACCACGCACTTGCTGCATCGCCATCTCAGGCAAAGCATTGATATTTTGCCCATCCAGCAACACATCGCCCTGCACCACCTGCAAAGCCTCCGGCAGCAGTCGCATCAATGCCAGTGCCGTCATGCTTTTACCGGAACCTGATTCACCCACGAGCGCAAATGTTTCGCCGCGATGCACACTGATCGCGAGTTGCTCAACGGCAAACTTCAGCTGCTCATCATGATCGATGGCAATCGACAAATCTTTGACGTCCAACACCAAATCTTTGCTTGCTGCCATCAGGTGCTCCCTTTGTTCAACATCGCCAACAGACGGCTGCGACGAGCTGGCCGGAAGCTCTGGCTGCGCGGGTCAAAGGCGTCTCGTACGCCATCGGCGAACAGGTTCGCTGACAACACCAACGCCAGCATGAACACAAAGGCTGCCAAGAGGTTCCACCAGATCATCGGGTCACGTGACATCTCCAGGCGGGAGTTGTCAATCATGGTGCCAAACGAGTTCATGGTCGGATCCACGCCTATGCCCAAATAGGACAGTACAGCCTCATACAGTACCAACGAAGAAAACTCCAGCACGACGGTAATCAACACGATATGCATCACATTGGGTAAGAGATGGCGCACCATGACAGTGAAGTGCGAGA
This sequence comes from Burkholderiaceae bacterium, assembly GCA_021208885.1. Lineage (GTDB taxonomy): Bacteria > Pseudomonadota > Gammaproteobacteria > Burkholderiales > Burkholderiaceae_B > Algicoccus. The sequence goes on along the minus strand of JAJOJF010000037.1, from coordinate 22,488 downwards.
TGCCAAAGGCTCTTGCTGCCTGCACGTACTCGAGTTCACGCAGCTTTAACGCTTCAGCGCGCAACAGTCGGCATAGTCCCGCCCAACCGGTCAGCCCGAGGATCATACACAACAAGAACAGCCGCAAGTCTGCACGTTCGGCCGACGTGGGGAACAGGTCTGGATGAGTATCGATGTAGACCTGCATCATCAACACGGCCGCAGCAATCAAAAGCACACCCGGGATAGCGGTCAGCGTGGTGTAGATGTACTGAATCACATCATCGACCCAGCCTTTGAAGTAACCCGCAGCGATGCCAAAAAACAGCGCAGGTGGCAACATCGCAACCGTCGTGAGCGTGCCAATCACCCAGGCTGTGCGAACACTCTTTAGCGCGCGCCACAGCACGTCATTCCCAGTCTGATCCGTGCCCATCACGTGGTAGCCCGTGGCTAGTCCAAACACCATGCCCAAGACCAGACACATCACCAAGGCGGTGATCAACATCGCACGCCATGGAACGTCCGTTTGACCGCGCAGGACATCACGACCAACCATTGACCAAGAACATTGCACCCCGCGCTTGCTGCGTGATCGCGCAATCAGTGCCACTACCACTGCCATTAACCCCAAAGCTGTGGCTAGGCCGCCAGCAAACCCCAGACTTGCTCGTTGAGCCACATCGGCCAGCCATTGCGCTTCGGGATCGTCCAGATGTGCACCACCAAACCGCAATCGAGGAAAGTCACGGTAGGGCTCACCGCCCTCTTGCAAGATGGTTTCCTTGGTGAACTGACGATAGGCCAAAGGCGCAGAGTAGGTTTTCTCCTGATGGGTTAAAGCGGTGTCGTCAAGCAAGGTGTCAAGCAATGACACCACCTTCGGTGAGTAAACGACTGGGGCATTGGGCGGGGCATCTGGGGAAGGCGGCAAACGCGGCTGGAAATGCACCGAATCCAAGAGCCCCACCACCACAAAAAACAGCAACACCACAGCCGAGCTCATGGCGGGCGCACTGCGAGCCACGCGCGCCCAAGTCGCTCGCGCCGTTTCTGAACGACTGACGCGCCAGGCGTAACCGATGACCGCTGCCACCATGGCAAACAGTGCAATATCGGTCCACAAAAACACGAAGTTCGGCATTATTCAAACCTCACGCGTGGATCAGCCAAGGTGTAGGAAATGTCAGCCAGAATCAGTCCGACAATGTAGAGCGAAGCACCCAGAAACACCATCGCCCTGACCACCGAGAAATCTTGCCCATTGATCGCATCAATGGTGTAACTGCCCAAGCCAGGAATGCCAAAAAAGGATTCGGCAATCAGGCTGCCCATAAAGAGCAATGGCAGGGCCGAGACCGTACCTGTCAGAATCGGCAGCATGGCGTTGCGCAAGACGTGCCTAAAAAGCACCACGCGCTCACCCAAGCCTTTGGCACGCGCGGTGCGCACGTAGTCTTTGCTGATTTCTTCCAGAAACAGGCTGCGATAAAAGCGCGCCTCAGGCCCCAAGCGCGAAATGATTGCAACCAATACCGGCAAAGCAAGAAACTTCACCATGTCGAGCCCGCCGATGTAGCCCGAATAAGGGACAAGCCGTAGAACCTTGGCAAAAAGCCACTGTCCCGCAATGATGTAAAAGAGCCCCGAGATCGATAGCATCAACACGCACAGCACCACCCCCCAGAAATCCAGCGGGGTCGTCCTAAAAAACACCAGCAATAGCGCAAACGAAATACTCGCCAAAATTCCAAGCACAAAGCTTGGGATGGCTAACGCAAGACTCGGCCCCATGCGCTCACGAATTTCCCAACCAATGTCGCGACCACTATCTGACAACCCGAAATCAAACGTCAACAGTGGCACTGATCGTTGGTAAAAAATTGTGTCGGTAAATTTCTCGGTGCCCGAGGCTTGGGCATTAATCCAAAGCGGCTTGTCATATCCTCGCTCAGCCTTCCATTTCTCGATGGCGTCCACACTCACGCGTTGGCCGCCAATGGCGAGCCTGGCCATGTCGTCTGGGGTATTAACCGCAAAAAACAGGACAAAGGTCAGCAGGTTGACACCGATCAAAATCATGACGCCGTACATCAGGCGCCGCAAGATGTAACCTGTCATCGCACGCCTCCTGTATTTGCGGCACTCGGTGGCAAAGCGGTACGCAGTTGCTGGCGTTTAACCATACGCCAGGCGGGCCAAACCACGAGCACCAACACCACCGCCAGCACCACAAGTGGCCACCAAACCGGGCGGTTCCACTCAGCGATCTTTTGTGTACGCAGTTCACTGTCGATGCGCAAATATTGCAAGCCGTTGCGAACCATCTGAGAAGGCTTGGCGTTGTGCACCCACTGCTGATAAGCGCCGGCTGACTTGGGGAAAAACCCAAACATCCAGGGCGCATCATCCTGCACGATCTTGATCATCCGATCGATGATGGCGGCTTTCTCGGGTCCATCAGGCAGATCTCGCATTTGTTCAAACAGGGCGTCGTATTCAGGGTTGCTGTAGTTTGCAGCGTTTTCACCACCCTTGCCCGCTTTGACTTGCTTGCCGTACAGCAAAAAGAGGAAGTTCTCAGCATCGGGGTAGTCTGCAATCCAGCCCCACATAAACATCTGTGCCACGCCGCGCGACATTTTTTCCTGGAAGCGGTTGTAGTCGGTGGCACGTATATCCAGCTGTATGCCAAGCTTGCCGATCTGCCGGCGCATCCAGTCAAGCGTGGGGCTTGATGCGTTCGCACCGGCTGCCGAATCAAAATACAGCACCAGAGGCTGCCCGGTCACCTCATCTCTACCGTTAGGATAGCCAGCCTCAGCCAGCAATTGACGTGCGTAGTCGAGCGACTTACGCTTGGGCTTGCCATCGACGACGTCATAAACCGTCCGGTTAATGCCTTCCGGTGCCTCCTGATAGCCCAGAATGCCAGGTGGCACTGGTCCATAAGCAGGTTGCGCCTGACCTTGCCGGAAGATCGCGATGAACTCTTCCCAATTAAATGCAATGGTCAATGCCTGACGTAACTTGCGGTTTTTCTCCTCCTGCTCAGGTGTATCGCCTTTTCCTACGACAGGGTCGAGCCAATTAAAGCCGAGATAAAAGATTGACGCCTCAACTGTACTGGGTAGCTGTATGCCGCGCTCAGCGTAGAGCGCTGCTTTCTCAGAAGAATCCCCGGCCGCCACCAGCATCGCGACGCCTATGTCTCCCCGATTGGACTCTGGCAAGTCGTAGTAGCCCTGCATGAATTTGCCCTGCAGCGGTATCGACTCTTTCTCGATGTTAAACACCATACGATCCACAAACGGGGTCATCTTGCCACAGTCATCCAGGAGCCCCGCCTCGCGATCGCCAGGTTCACCTTCGCACGGATATGGCTCCCCCCGAAAGTTCGGATTGCGTGCCAGCACATGGCGGCGGTTTTGCAGGGACTCAACCATCATGAACGGCCCTGTACCCACTGGCCAGGTGTTCAGTGACAAATTATTAGTCGCCATGCCAGGTTGGCTGTAAAAACGGTCAGCTTCCCATGGCACAGGCGCAGTAAATGTCATCGACAGCCAATACTTGAACTGCGGATAGCTGCCTTTGACGCGAATGCGCAAAGTGTGGTCATCAACGGCTTGTACACCATCAAAGCCAAACTCGCGCAAATCCAGCCAAGGCAGATCGCTGCTATCTGCCGTATCACGCAGCTTGCCATCCTCAATTTTTAACCGCTCACCGTACTCCGCAAAGCCCAAGACGTGCTGCGCGAGCGTTGAATAAATGGGTGAAGCCACCCGCGGGCTGGCCAGGCGTCTGAAGGCATAAACATAGTCGTGTGCAGTCAATTCACGAGTGCCAGTCTCAGCGAAGTCAGTGATGGCATAGCGATCCTCCAGTGCGCCGGGCGCCAGCGGGTAGTATGTAAACTGACCGTTGGCATTTTTAGCAAATGCGGGATGTGGCTGAAACAAAATACCCGGCCGCAGCTTGATCTCATGAATGCTCTCATGCACCAGGTCTGGTGACACGGTATCAGGCAAAACATTGCCACTTGCGTCAAGCAGCACTGGCTGAGCCACCTCAAGCGCCGCGCGCGCGGTGAGCTCGTAGGGCCGCTTCAGATAGTGATAGCCATAAAGTGGCTCGTAAATGTTGTAGGTGTAGGGTGTCTCATCACTGGAATAGGACTTGGCAGGATCGAGGTAGCGCGGCGATCTCTGTGTAAATGCGGTGTACAGCGTGTTATCAGCCTCAGCACCAGCCTCATAAGGACTGTTGATCGGACTGTTGACCAGATCGCAGCCTGCAAGCGCCACGACAAGCGCCGCCGCCACAACTGCTCGCCACAAGCATCCAAACGTCATTTGCTGCACTGCCCTTGCCTCCAGCAGTCATAGCGCCACACCCAGGGCGGTACCGGATTGGGTTCAGCCCATAAGCCACGCTTGTTGGCTTTGGCATCTTCTTGCAGTGCCAACAGCCTGCGGTCACGCAAATATTTGTCTTTGCCCTGACGATTGGCCCATGCCATGCCGGCATAGACCAATAATTGATTGGCCGTGATCTCGCCCATCAGCACATTGCAGATATGACGCCCATATCGATCCTCTTCAAAGCACTCGAGGGTAACATCCTTACCAGCCACCTCAGCGGCCAAAAACCGCCGCGATGCTTCGCCATACGGCTGGCCCGGACGATCGCTGCCATCGCCCTTTTCTGGGGCATCGATGCTGGCCAGCCGAATCCGATAGTTCTCAGAGCCGTCACGTACCGTGATGGTGTCGCCATCGGCTACATTCACTACCCTGCCGGTTATTTGATAAGCCTGAGCCAACCCCGCGGTTGCTGAAAACAGCACTGCCATAACACCAAACGCCAGCGCCCGCGCCAACCTATCAACTCCGCCGATGATCTGTCTGTGTTGATTTTTCATCTTCTTCACAAAGCCCAACCCACGATCTAGCATGACCTCCCTGATCGCAGATCACTTTTCAGTGGTCACAAGGTTACCGCAAACTGCATACCCTCAAGCCGGATGCCGTCGCACTTTACGGGAAAAGCCTAAGGTCGCGGTCCTTTTTTATATCCGTTTGAACGGCATGCTGGCACAAAGTTCACGCCCGATATCGCTGCCGGTACCCCAGAATCCATGCACACATGCTTAAATCAAGGCTGTGCATACCTTAACCCAACGACAAGCGCGGCCAGTCCGCCCAGAGGCTCATGAAAATCGTATTTCTCGACAGCGATACCCTGCCACACCCCATCAAGCGTCCGGACTGGATCACCGAATGGATCAACTGCCCTGCTACCGAGCAAACAACCGAAGCCGTAACCAAGGCTCTGGGCAACGCCGAGATCTGCATCACCAACAAAATCCGTATCACGCCAGCGATCCTCGCCCAATGCCCCCAACTTAGATTCGTCTGTGTCGCTGCCACTGGCTACGATTGTGTAGACCTGCAGGCATGCCGGGAACACGGTGTGATTGTCAGCAATGTACCGGGCTACTCCAAACAAAGCGTTGCAGAATGCGTGATTGCCAGCATTTTTGCTCTCAGGCGTAATCTGATGACCTACGCTCGCATAGGCCCTGAATCATGGTCAAACTCCGCACACTTTTGCGTGCATGACAGGCCAATTCTGGATATCTCTAGCGCCACGCTTGGCATAATCGGAAAAGGTGCAATCGGCACTGAGGTAGCCAGGCTTGCGCAAGCCTTGGGCATGCAAGTCATCTTCGCTGAACACCGGGGCAAAACCGAGGTTCGGGAGGGTTACACCCGATTTGAAACTGTGATCGCGCAGTCTGACGTCGTCACCCTGCACTGCCCCTTGACACCTGCCACGCAGGGGCTTATCGGACAGGCCGAGATTGCCCATATGAAACCTGGTGCTCTGCTAATTAACACTGCACGTGGCCCATTGGTCAACGAGAACGCCGTCATCGATGGCTTAAAGACCGGTCACTTGGGTGGCGCAGCACTCGATGTCCTGGTCAAGGAACCGCCCACTGGCAAAGAGCCGTTGCTAAAGCTTAAGCACCCCAATCTCATCATCACGCCCCATATTGCCTGGGCGGCTACCGACGGCCAGAGCCGACTGGTGCAGGGCCTAGAGCAAAACCTACATGCGTTTCATGCTGGCAAGCCGATAAACGTGGTGAACTGAAACGCCAGGCCTCCGACCATCTGCGAAACGTGCCGCGAAACGTTCTTTTACGCAAAAATTGTCGTATGCTTGAATCGTAAACATTGACGCAATAGCAGCGACAAACACACAAGTCGCAAGCGAGGGTTTGACGCATGTATGCCATGAACACTGAACAGCTGTCTAGTTGGAAACAACGATTTGCTTGGTTTACCTGTCGTTTGGCTGCAATAGGCAAAGCCAGCAGACAAGCTCTGTTAGGCATGACGCTAGGGCTAGCTTGCCTCTCGGCTCAAGCGATTGAAGTTGGTGACACCCTCATCGTTGACAACCTCAAAACCATCGATGGCCAGACGATCACGCGCGAGAGCCTGGCTGGCAAGCACCTCGTCGTTCAAGTATGGGCTACCTGGTGCCCATACTGCCACCGACAGAACATCAACCTGATTGAACTCGCCAAAAAAACTGAAGGCATGCCGTTGCAGATCATCGCCCTGTCGATTGACCGCAAGCCTGCCGACGTTCCACCCTATGTAGAAAAGCACGGACTAAATTTCCCGGTGGCCATGATGACCCCGGAACTCGAGAAAGCGATTGGCAAGCGACAGGGCATTCCTGAACTCTATGTGATCGATCCTTCAGGCAAAGTTGTGCAGAAGGATTACGGCGAAATGATTGACCTCGACGTCTGGGACTTGGTTGACTACGTAAAACCCCAGTAGAGAACTGTCGGCTCAGCCGCTATTGCGAAGTCTGTATCGACAGAAACACGTTATAGGCGTTCATTCGATTGGCGGCTCTAAAGAGCGGATAGCCTTCGTAGGGTGACCAATCAGCATTTTTGTAGGCCTCATCGAAATCATCGAGATTCAGTGCTGGCTCGCGCATCTCGTCGCGCAAGTATTGCAGATAGTCACGCGTGAACTTCAAGTCTTCGGCCGGATTGGTTGAGTGTGGCCCGTGGCCTGGCACAACGACCTTGGGACTTAGCGTTAACAATCGGTCCAGCGACTTGATCCAGCCAGCACTGTCGGCATTGCCCACAAATGGGATACGGCCCTGAAACATCAAATCACCCGCAAAGAGCACGTTTTCTTGTGGTACGTAGACCGACAAGTCATCCGGTGTGTGAGCTGGCCCCACTTTGAGCAGATCAAACTGCCAGCCGCTTAACATCAGCTGCTCATCATTCATCACCCAGACGTCCGCCGCTTCTAAACGGGTGTTCGCATCCACCCAAGGCGCAAGTTCCTCCCGTGAGACCTCAAGACGCAACCTTGCGGTATCAGACGTCAGGTACAGCTTGCCCTTGTCTTGGGCAATGACCTTGGCACCTAGGTCCTTGAAGACCTGAAGGCCATAGACGTGGTCAGCATGGTAGTGCGTGACGATCACGTATTGAATTGGCTTGTCAGTCAATTTGCGGATTTCAGCAACCAAGCGCTCAGCCAGCGCGGGCGAGCCCAAGGCATCAATGACCACTACCCCCTCTGGGGCAATCACCACGCCGGCATTGGAAATAAAGTTCTGATTCAGCGGCGTGCCGAGCTCAAACAAACCCTCGACGTAGTATGCATGGTTGCTAACTTGCTTGAGTTCGAGTTTAGGCGCCTCGCTCGCCATCGTCAAAGGACTCAGCATCAGAGCAAATATCGCCAACCACTGTTTCATCGCCAAACTCCCGATCTCGTTTTGAACCACAACAACTACTAAAAAACGAACCCCGAACCAAGCAAGCTCAATCCGAGGCCGAACTGCCAACCTTCAGCTTACCTTAAGGCTTGATGTAAGCGCGACCTTCTTTCAGTTGCAAATCGGTCAAGGCGACCACACCAGACGGCGTGAAATCAACGTCCATCACAAACTGGTCCTTGTTCATATTGCGCAATTTAAGCGTAATTTCACAAAGCTGAAACTGAACGCCTCGGGACTTCAAAGCCGAAATCAATGGACCGTAACTGGTATCGGACTGCCCATGGCGAGCTCCCTCGATAAACATGTCAACGCCACCAGCATGCGCCACCAAAACAATATCTGTTTCGGGTGACGTATCAAGATGGTTGCGCATGTTGCGCAACGCCTTCAAACCATTGTCGTAAGCATTATCAAGGTGATAGACCACCTTGGGCTTGGTGTCTTGCGCCTGCACGTCGATAGGCGTCAGCCCAACCCAGCCCATGAAGGCTGCCAAAGCCATTGCAAAAACTGTTTTCATAGATGCCTCCTTGATTGATAAAAATTAGCCTCTTTGGGCTCTTTCATAGAACACATGAATCAGTACAAACGACACGGCGGGGACAAGCCCCGCCGTCAATGCAAAAAACCAACTAAGACGCTTACTTATTAACTAAGCGGTGCGTAGCCCGGATTGTTTTCTGCGCCGATGATCTTGGGCTCATTTAACTTGACATCCTTGATGACCTTTTGATCACGCAAGTAATTGGCCACCACATCCCAGATCGGCTCACCACCGGCGTCCCGAGCTTCGGGTGATACGGGTGCCCAGCCGGCAACCTTATAAGTTTTGCTGGCATCAATGGCTTGGCCGTCAAGCGTCATGTTCGAGATACGATTGCCAAAGTCAGCGGTCGGGTCAATGGTGTACTCAAGGCCGCCAACACGAACCATGTCACCACCCTGCTGGTAATACGGATCCGGGTTAAAGAGGTTGTCAGCCACATCTTCGAGCACGACCTTGATCATCTCGCCCGACATGTCAGTCACCGTCGTCCAAGGATAAGTGATGGCCGTCTGATCAAGCACGTGCTCCATCAGAATGTCTTGACCTGGCAATAGCGACGTACCCCAACGGAACCCAGGCGAGAACGCAATCTGAGCATCCTTGCCCTTCATCAGCGCATCACAAATCACCTGGTCGAAGGTACCGTTAAAGTTGCCACGGCGGTAGAGCAAGCCTTCGGTGGTAGCAAGCACCTCGTTTAATTTGGCCTCGTGCGGTTCACGCACACGCTTGATCAATGCGGTCATCTCCGCATCAGCTGGCAACAAATCCGAGAAGACTGGCAACAACTTGTAGCGGAAGTCCGAAACCTTGCCGTCCTTGACATCAAAATCCATTACGCCAAGAAACTTGCCGTTGGAGCCTGCGTTCGTCACCAAGGTGACGCCGCCCGGGTTTTGCACTTTGACCGGTTGCGGAACACCATCATGGGTATGGCCGCCGAAGATGGCGTCAATGCCACGAACACGGCTTGCCATCTTTAGGTCGACATCCATGCCATTGTGAGAAATGACAACAACGACCTGCGCACCTTGCGATCGTGCTTCATCGACGGTCTTCTGCATATTCTCTTCGTCAATACCGAACGACCAGTTCTCAACAAGATAACGCGGGTTTGCAATCGGGGTGTACGGGAAAGCCTGACCGATCACCGCAACCTTGACTCCATTCATTTCACGCATGGTGAATGCATCAAAAACCGGATCTTCAAAGTCCGTCGTCTTGATGTTCTGAGCGACAAACGAGACCTTATCAGCGAAATCATTTTCAACGATTTCCATCACGCGCTCTTCACCAAGCGTCATTTCCCAGTGGGCGGTCATGATGTCAACGCCTAACGCCAGACAGGCATCCACCATATCCTGACCATTGGTCCAAAGTGCCGTACCAGAACCCTGCCACGTATCACCACCATCGAGCAACAAAGCACCGGGACGCGAGGCTTTCATTTGCTTAACCAATGTAGCCAGGTGAGCAAAACCACCGACTTTGCCGTATTGCTGAGCCGCATCAACAAAATTCAGATACGTAAAAGCATGCGCATCACGGGTATTAGGCGCAATGCCGTAGTACTTCAGCAAATATTCACCCACCAAGTGCGGTGGGCGATCAAACATCGTCCCGAAACCCAGGTTGACATTGGGCTCGCGGAAATAGATCGGGTTCAACTGAGCATGACAGTCAGTGAAATGCAGAAAGTGGACATTGCCAAACTTCGGTACGTCATAAAACTTATCGGCTGCAGCCTGCGCTTGAGCCATGCCCGGCTTTAACACCATGCCTGCCGCGGACGCCAGTGCCAACATCTGCATAAACTCACGACGATTCATACTCATAGTCAAACCCAACCTAGAAATAGAAAAAGGGTCCGAAGACCCTTTGGAAAAGGAAAAGCTTACTGATTGACCGGTGAATTGGGATCAAGCAACAAGGCCATCACGTCCTTGATCTGCTGTTCGGTCAAGATATTGAAATGCGCGAAACGAGGCATGTTGCTGCACAGGTTGTAAGCCTTGGAGTTGTTGATGCGATTCCAGGTGTACTCAATGATTTCCTGGCTATTTCCGCGCAACTTGCCATATCCCAGCAATGATGGGCCAATCGTGCCGTAGGAGATTTCTTCCTTCGTTACCTGATGGCAGTTATAGCAAGACCCACCGTTAGGCGAGTCCAAACCATCACTCCAAGTCAGACCACGTCCACTCTGAGCCACTTTCTCGCCGGCTTTCCAGTCACCGAGGTACTTGCCATCTGAAGGCGGCTTAATAGCCTTTAGAGCAGCTTCCTGTAGAGCAATGGCCTTCTTTTGCCCCTCAGGGGAGTTAAAAAAGGCTTGATCCGAGCATAAGATCTGAACCTCATCTGGAATCATCCGGCTTTTATCAGCAATACCTTGTGAGCGAAAGCTTGACTCCAAAACAGCCTGAACGGCCGGATCAATCGTTTGAGCTTGTACGCCAATGGATGCACCCAAGAGCAGTGAACCCAACAAGCCGGCAACTGCTGTTGCTTTAGTTTTCATGTGGTGTCTCCTTTAAATCAACGCTTCAAGCCCGGGGTGTTCATCTCACCAGCCCCGTTTGCCTTATTTGCCATATACAACGACAACGCGATGGTGGCATCTGATGCAAAAATCGGGAAGGCCATGCGCTGTTGGCGATAGCAATCATTCAAACGACGTTGCATCGTCCAGAACGTACCGCTCGAAACTCGGTAAGCGGGCCAGTTACCCCACCCTTCCACAGCGCCTTTGGCCTCTGTCAGGTTGGGCAAGTCCTGCATGCGAATGCGCTGGCCATCGACGGCATGGCAAGAAGCACACGAGAAGTCAAACGGACCGCCTTCCAGGAAAAAAAGCTTCTCGCCAACGGCGAGCATTTCTTTTTCTTTCGGGTGATTGGCTGGAACGTTGATCGGCACGCCCTTGGACTGGCCCACAATGTAGGCAACAATCGATTCCATGGGCTTGCGCACACCCTGACCGAATCTAGCCTTGATGACTTCCTCGGAAGGGATGCCCTGCAAGGTTTCCATACAGGTCATCAACCGCGACTCCAAGTCCTGAACTTTGTCGGTGTCAGCGAAGTATCTCGGCAACTGAGCAGCAGCACCTTCCACAACGCCAGGACCTAAACCCAGGTCACATTGCTCGAGTGTCGCGTTTTTTGGTCCAGCAGGTGTCGACCAGAGCTCCTCGCCTTCCATCTCATAGAGTTCAGCCGGGTTGCCATCAGCCAGCATCGAACGATACTCGGCCAACTGATCGGACGCAGTCTGCGCAAACGCTGACGCACCTATCATGCTAGTAACCGCAATTGCAGCCGCAAGTTTACTTACACCTGATTTCATCATGTCTCCTCCGAGGATTCGGCCGCGGCTTTATTTAATAGCCGTTTTGTCAGTGCGCGATTCACCCTTGTTGTCCTTCCAGGTGACCACGAGCTCATCGCCAGGTTTGGCTGAACCATTGAGTTTGAAATTAAGGAACGGGTCTTTCGAAACAGCCGGGCCCAACAAGGCGGTAAAGACCGTCTTGTCACCTACTTTGGCCTCAACCGTCTCGATGTACCAAGCAGGAATCTCCTTGCCATCCGGCCCCTTGCGCAGACCGGTTTCCATGGCGTGGCGCATTAGTACCTTGACGTCGATCACGCCATTCTCATTTGTTGCTCGAATACGCATTGGACTTGCCATTTTGTGCCTCTCTTTATCTCGTGTTTCGCTTAAAGCGAATTCAAAACCAATTCTGTTGACCGCGATCGATTAACCGCCGCAACCACCCAAGGTAACCTTCACTTCCTTGGAAGCCATGTACCACTTGCCATCAGACTTCACCAGCGCAAAAACGTTGGAGGTCTGACCCATCTTGACACGGGTAGTGGCGAATGACTCTGCACCCTCGGGCAAGATGAACATGGCAGCCAGTGCGCTGGGGTTCTTCTCAACCAGGATAGCCATCTCTGTCGCTTTGAGCGAACTTTCAACGCCAACCGGCACGACCGCGCCGTTTTCAGCGATGTCTGGTGCACGCACCATTACCTTGTCAGACACTTCTGGCATACCAGATGAGCCGAGCACTTTGGCCACGTCTTCGACAGATTTGGCTTTAAAAGCAGCCTCGTTCCAGGCAGCAGCTTCAGCTTGGGTCATCAGGCCAGCGCTGGCCATCAAACCGACCAGTGCGGTCATTTGCATCAGCGTACGTCGTTGTTGATTCATTTGTAGACTCCTCTCGAATATAAAAACTGCTTAACTTAACTCGCTAGCACACCAGCACTACTGGCCACCAGACACCATCCACTTCACCATCACGTTGATGTCTTGCTCGGACACTTGTGGATGAGGGGGCATTGGGATTTGTCCCCAAGTACCCACAGCCCCATTTTTAACCTTGCCAGCCAACATTGCCAAGGTCTCAGGCTTGTCATCGTACTTCTCTGCCACTTGCTTGATCGATGGGCCTACCATCTTCATGTCTGCAGCGTGGCACGCAGCGCAATTGTTTGATTTGAACAAAGCGCTAGCATCAACGGTATCGCCACCTGCACCACTCGCGGCAGTTGTCGTCATGGCAACTGTTTGGAAATTAGCACCTGGCAGCTCGGCAACAGGCGGCTTGGTCGTGTCAGCACCCCTGAACGGCCCGAAAATACGGTTTTGCTCTGCAATATTGAAGTGAGCATTGCGTGCATAGTCAGGCAGCGTGGACGTGATTTCAACGACTTCCACGCAATTCGTCATGCATGTACTGCCGTTGACATCGGGCTTGCCATCACGTTGCCACATGCCGTGCGCGGTCGTCATGCCGTTACGGTTGGGCATGCGCTCTTGCACTTCTTTGATAGTCTGCTCATTGAGCACAAACTCATCGTCAACGATTTCGCCCAAATACAAAATGTAGGCCAAGACTGCATAGGTATCATCTACCGACAATGTGCGCGGGTTGGTCCAAGGCATGGCGCGATGGATATAGTCCCAAAGAGTAGAAACGGTCGGAACTTTCATCAGCGTACTGCGCTGCGGCTGATTAGGATCAGTCAGTGATGCCACGCGACCGGTTTCCTGATCCTGCAGGGTGGTACCACCGATGATGGGCGTAAAAACCTCGTTGGACTCGCCAAAGGAGCCATGGCAACTCGCGCATTGGGTATCCCAAATGCCCATGCCATCCTCAACCGTGCCCGAACCCTTGGGCAAACCCACAAAATCAGGCCGCACATCGATATCCCATGCAGCGACTTCATTGGGTGTGGCCGCACGACCGATCCCTTCAAATGTTCGAACGTCTTGAGCCAATGTCACGCCAGCCATGCCAGCCAGCGCGACCGATCCGACAAGCTTAGCCAACTTGAACATTGCTAACCTCTCCATTGGTATCAACCTTCCAGGACTGGATGGCGTTGTTGTGATAGATAGACCGAGTACCGCGCACTTCACGCAAAGCGTTGATCGCAGGCTGCACGTAACCGGTGCTGTCGACTGCACGTGACTGCAGAATTGCTGGCTTACCGTCCCAAACCCAATCGATGTTAAAGCGCGTTAAGCACTTGTCCATAATGGGCGATTCAAGCCGCGCCTGGCTCCAGTTCCTGCCCCCATCCACGGAAACATCAACTCGTTCAATCTTGCCACGACCCGACCAAGCCAAGCCGCTAATGTTATAGAAGCCCGTAGTCAAGAGCTGCTGACCACCCGACGGCGTGGTGATGACCGACTTAACTTCCTGAACGGTCGTGTATTGCCGATGCGTGCCGTCCGGCATCAAATCAATGTAGTGAACTGCTTCGTCTTTAGTGCCGTAGGGCTGGTCACCGACTTCGATACGGCGCAACCACTTGACCCAGCTGACACCCTGAACACCAGGCACCACCAAACGAAGGGGATAACCATTTTCTGGGCGAAGCATTTCGCCATTCATGGCCCAAGCAACCATCACGTCGTCAAGCGCCATCTCCATCGGAATGGTACGCGTCATGCCCGAACCGTCATTGCCTTCGGCCAGAACGTACTTGCCTTTCTTCAGGTCAGCGCCTGCCATCTCGAGCAACAGCGACAGCGGCACGCCGGTGAACTCGCAACAGGAAAGCATGCCGTGGGTGTATTGGACAGTGGGCACAGCCACATTGCCCCACTCCATACCGGTGTTGGCACCGCACTCGATGAAATGGAACTTCGAAGTGCTTGGCAGGCGCATCAAGTCATCCATCGTGAACACGAGCTCTTTCTTGACCATGCCATTGATCATCAAGCGGTGCTTGTTCGGATCGATGTCGTACCAGCCTTGGTGATGACGCTCAAAGTGCAGGCCGTTGGGGGTGATAATCCCGAAAAAACCCTGCAACGGTGCGAAAGATACCGATGCAGCGTCAACAGCCGTCAAGCCAGGCGACTGGCGACGCTGCAGATACTTTTCATAAATCGAGGGTTCACCATAGGGCTTGACCGCTACGGGTTGGCCTAAAGTCGTTTGCCAAATCTGTTTCTCCACAATGGCTGGATCGTCGGGACCAGCCTGCGCCATCGCTTTGGCGCCCATGCCTGTTGCCAAGCCAGCACCCAGTGCACTCAGGAAACTTTTGCGCAAAAAGCCCCTGCGCTCTTCATTCATGCCATTGGCTGAAACATCAGCAACGAAATCCGCGGGCAAAAAACTTTCGGGCGCTCGACGCACCTGCCCGGTTGTTTCAAAAAGCTTTGACTTGCTCAAGACTCTCTCCAAGGATTGACCCTAGCTGCGATACGGACTAATTGATGTGGTTATTTGATAATTCGATAAAGTAATAAAAAATTAACATTTAAGCAAGATCAATAGAAACCCTAATACCGCGCTTGACAGGCTTGGTGCATCGTGGAGACAACCAAACAAAATCAGTTAACGAACCTTTAAATACAAAGTAAAATTTAGCCATTGGAGATTCGCTCTATGTCAGACAAAAGACACACCTCGCCACCAGGCGCTAGCCCTTCAGATCTTCATCTCGATGGGCAGGCATTAAGCGGGCGCTCTGACACATCACGCCGGGCGTTCCTGCGCAACACCACCGCCGCCGGCTTAATCGGAGGCTTTGCCGTGGCAGCCCGTCCGATCCAGGCACAGCAAGTGATCAGCACCGATTTTGATGGGCTTGAAACGGGTGAGGCATCCATCAGCGAGGATGGCATCGAGCTTTACGCTTACTATGCCAAGCCACAAGATGCCAAAGGGCCACTACCCACGGTTATCGTGTGTAGCGAGATTTTTGGTGTGCATGAACACATTGCTGACATCGCTAGACGCTTTGCCAAACAAGGCTATCTCGCCATCGCCCCTGAATTTTTCACTCGCGCCGGTGACCCGGTTTCGCTAGGCACAATCGCAGAGATTCTGAAGGAAATCGTCGGCAAAACCCCCGATGCACAGGTCATGGATGACATCCGGGCAAGCTTGGCTTGGGCCTCCAAAAACGGTGGAGACCCTGAGCGCGTTGGCATCACGGGCTTTTGTTGGGGTGGCCGCATCACCTGGTTGGCCTGCGCCAACATCCCGCAAATGAAAGCAGGTGTAGCGTGGTACGGGCGTTTGGTAGGCGACAAGAGTGAGAACTTCCCTGCTCACCCTGTCGACCTGGCTAAGGATTTAAAGGCTCCAGTGCTAGGTCTGTATGGCGAAAAGGACGATGGCATCCCGCTGTCAACGGTTGATGAAATGAAGGCTGCTTTGGCCGCTGCGACCAACAACCCGGCTGCTCAAGCCTCAAGGTTCGAAATTTACCCAGACGCACCGCACGCATTTCATGCTGACTATCGCGCGAGTTATCGCGAAGCAGCGGCCAAAGACGGCTGGAAAAAGTGCTTGGCCTGGTTCAAAGAGCATGGCGTTTAAACATTCGGTAATAAGGAACTAAAAACAAAAAACTATCGCGAAACAAAATATGTTGATATAAATCAACCGTCATATAGAAAACCTATTTTGGCGAAATCAAAGGAGACTTGTGATGAGACTAGCTGGAAAAGCAATTGGGCTAGCACTGGCCAGTGGTGCATTAATGTTTGGCATCAGTGGCGCGGCTAAAGCCAACGATTTAAGCGCTGAACGCATCTATCACCTCAGTTTGGCGGCTACCTGTGCCAGCTGCCACGGAACTGGCGGGGTCAGCGTTGCTGGCAATGACATGCCCAAGATCAATGAACTGACTCACACACAGATTGCCGAGATACTGCGTCAGTACAAGTCCGGCGAAAAAACTGGCACGATCATGCCTCAGATCGCCAAGGGCTATACCGAAGAGCAGATCGACATCATCGCCAAAGTACTTGGCCACGACTAAACGAAACACAAGGAGACAATCATGAATCGTCGTTTATTCCTCGGCCAAAGTGCAGCCCTATTCGGCACCACCGTTGGTATCAATAAGCTAGCGCTTGCCAGCGCCCCAAGCAAAGCCCAGGTGGTTGTGGTGGGTGCAGGCTACGGAGGCGCCACAACCGCAAAATACATTCGGCTGCTATCGAACAATTCCATTAGTGTCACGCTCATTGAGCCCAATGACAACTTCATCTCCTGCCCACTTTCAAACCTGGTAGTTGGCGGCGAAGAAAAAATCAGTGCGCTGACAACTTCCTATAAAGGACTGACCGACAAGCACGGCATCACCATGGTCAAGGACATGGTGACCAAAGTCGACCCTCAGAAGAAAACCGTCACAACCAAAGGCGGCAATACCATCGCGTACGACAAGCTCGTCTTAGCACCAGGCATCACCATGAACATGGCGAGTGTTGAAGGCTTAGCCGAAGCGAATGCCGCTGGCGTGACGTTACAGGCCTGGAAAGCTGGCCCCGAGACGGTGGCACTGCACAAACAGATAGCAGACATGCCCGATGGTGGCGTCGTGGCTCTGACCATTCCATTGGCACCGTACCGCTGCCCGCCAGGACCCTACGAGCGCACCTGCCAGATCGCCAACTACCTGAAGAACAACAAGCCAAAATCAAAGATTGTCGTGTTTGACGCCAACGAGGATGTCACGTCCAAAGGCAAGCTGTTCAAGGCAGCCTGGGCCAATATGTACGATGGCTACGTCGACTATCGACCGGCCCACAAAGTGGTTGGCGTTGATGCTAAAACCAAAACACTCAAATTCGAGCTATCGGATGACTTCAAGGCCGATGTGCTCAACGTCATCCCAGTCATGGGCGCGGGTTCCTTGGTGGTTGAAACGGGTCTTGCCAACATGAACAACCGCTGGGCGGAGGTTAAGTTCCTTAACTTCGAATCAACGCAAGCCAAGGATATCCACATCGTCGGTGACTCGATTCAAGTTGCGCCCGGCATGCCCAAGTCAGGTCACATGGCCAACCAGCAAGCCAAAGTTGCAGCCGCCGCCATTGTGTCGGAATTAAACGATTTCCCAGTCAACCCATCGCCAGTGGTAACCAACACGTGCTACAGCTTCGTCAACGATCGCGACGTCGTTCATGTGGCCAGTGTTCACCAATATGACTCGGCTCAAAACACTTTCTTGCCAGTCAAGGGTGCCGGTGGCCTGTCACCAGAACCCAACCGCATGGAAGGCATCTATGCCTGGGGCTGGGCCAAAAACATCTGGGGTGATACGCTGGGTTAATCCGGTTCGTTAACCCTCGATTCTCGTTAACAAAAACGCCACTCACAGAGTGGCGTTTTTGTTTTTTGCCGATATGTTCAGTCGATGTCTTTGGTGTGACTGTTTGAGGCGAGTGCGTATCGCGTGTTCTAGCCAACAAGCATTACAGATAAAAGCTGAGGATATCTTCGTTGGTCTATGCGACACAAAACCTGCAAGGCAGGCAGCGCCCTCAGATAGGCTCAGGTTGCAGGCGAACTTTTGGACAACACAAACCCCATCAACCACTTGGCGGCGTACAGCATCACAAACGTGCCGATCAGATCGCCCACAAACATGGCAATAAACGTGTCCCCAAAAGCCGAAGTAGCCCCTATCGAGACAAAATGCAGGTTATGTAAGAACGAACCCACAAGTGCAACAGTCACGCTTAAAACAACGAGCTGTGACGCGCTAAGACCCTGTAAATCAGCCCGCAAACCAAACAACCGGGCACACAGCAAATAAGCAATCATTGGGGCGAGTGCCGAGAGACCCGCCAGTACAATCACCATGCCAGGGTCAGTGAAATCATGGGTGTAGTAACCGGTGATAAAACTACCAATAAACAACCCAAAAACACCGGTCCAACCACACAGCACCACGGCCAGCATGCGAAGGGCGGCTGGCAGGAATACCCATGATGCATATTGGGAAATGGCGACGTGATCGAACAACCAATCGTTCAAAACATAAAGAAACACCCAGCAGCCAGATATCAGCGTTAACTGGGCCAACACCGAGGGCGGTGTGCTCGCGCCTGATGACATGCCGAGGTGCCTTAGGCTTGGCCTGCTTCGTTCAAACAGCGACCCAGGGTGCTGAAGTAGTCATTGGTGCGATCGGTTGGTACCACGTATTTAACGCGAGTGTCTGCCGCATCCGTCTCTAACGCCAGCAAGCCCTTTGCGCGCAACGATTTCAGCCGGCGATGCAAGGTGGTTGGTGACACGTCAACAGGCAAAGCCATCGCTTCTAACACCGTTACCCTGCCGCCACCATGCCAAATCGCTGCCAGCGCGTTTAACAAACGCTCCTCGACCGGATCAACGTTAGGAAACGTGGGCAGTTCCCGAATCGCCTGCATCAGGTTCAAGAAACGCAGATAGATATTGGAGTATTTGGTTTTTTCGCTCATAGCCGAATATTAGACCAGATTTTGCACGGACACCGTGCGGTTAATAAAGAAACAACGAGTATTGCTCAAGCCGCCTTTTGCCAAAGACCACTCATCCATAGACCGATTTGCTGTCGGTTGGTTCGTCCAATTGGTTCAATCGGTGAGAGTTTGCCATTAAACATGACACCGATGCGATCCGAGACGTCAAATAATTCGTCAAGCTCCTCGGAAATTATCAACACCGCACAACCCGAACGAGCAATATCAATCAGAGATTGCCGGATCATGGCAGCCGCACCGACATCCACGCCCCACGTCGGTTGCGCACAAATCAGCACTTTAGGTGCTTGCTCGAGCTCCCGGGCAACGATGAATTTCTGCAAGTTGCCCCCCGAAAGCGATCTTGCCGTGGCCTGTGCGCCGGGCGCCTTGACCTCGAACGACTTGATACAGCGAGCGGCGAAAGCCCGGCTTTTTCAAACTTTAAAAACCCGGCACTGACCAATCCCGCTCGATTGGCTCCAGTCAGAATGGAGTTTTCGGCTAGATTCATGTCAGCCAGTGCGCCGGTACCCAACCGATCTTCTGGAACGTAGCAAAGCCCACGCAGGCGACGCTGCATCGGGCCTTGGCCCGCTAGAGGCTGACCAAACCAACGGATGTCGCCCGAATCGGGCTCTCGCTCACCGGCTAACAATTCGCAAAATTCACGCTGCCCATTGCCGGAGATACCCGCAATGCCAAGCACCTCGCCCGCGCGCAAGCCAAATGAAACATCAGCCAAGCTAACACCGTGTGCATCTGACGCCTTTAACGACAATTGTCTCGCCTCAAGAGCAAGCTCACCCACAAAGGGCTCAGGCTTTAACGGGTGCTCAAAGTCATGACCGATCATCATGCGTGCCAGAGATGCCGGTGTTTGCTGCTCGGTGACACACTCGCCGGTCACGCGACCATCGCGCAATACAGTCACACGATCACACAAAGCAAGAATCTCATCAAGCTTGTGGCTGATATACACAATTGCGCAGCCTTCGGCCCGGATTTGTCGCAAGGTTTCAAACAGGCGTTCAACAGCCGCAGGCGCCAAAACCGAGGTCGGTTCATCCATGATCAAGAGCTTGGGCTTTTGAATCAGGCAACGAATGATCTCCACTCGCTGACGCTCACCGACTGACAAATCATGAACATATCGACTCGGATCGATCGGCAACCCATAATGCTCAGATACTTCGCGAATTTTTTCGGACAATACATCCAGAGATTGCCCCGGCGACAAAAACAACGCTGTGTTCTCCGCCACCGTCAGGGTTTCAAACAAAGAGAAGTGCTGAAACACCATGCCTATGCCAAGCGCACGAGCCTGAGCCGGGCTGGCGATCGTCACAGGCTCGTTTTCCCAATAGATGTTGCCACTCGTTGGTGTTGTCACGCCATAGATCATTTTCATCAGCGTGGACTTACCTGCACCGTTTTCTCCTAACACAGCATGAATCTCGCCCGCATCCACGCTCAGACTGACCTGATCATTGGCCAGAACTGACGGATAGGCTTTGGTGAGAGAATCGACTCGTAGACGTGGCATGACAAGCAAATGACAAACTTAACTTAACAATGATATGAATGGCAAAACCAATGATTAGACGGTTTGAGACAAACGCACATTATCGGCTACTTTTAGAGAAAATCGGTGGCTTTTAATCTCGGTTTGAGCCTCAATCGCCATGCGCCCAAATAATGCTTGCCACTGCCAACTTCGAGCCCGCCATGAAGCTTGATTCACATATGCACGACGAGTTAATCGCGAACCTTTGCGCCCACCTAAGTCGGCAAGCTCGAGAGCCTTCCCGCGTCTACCGCACGCACATCTCAAGTGTCATTGTGTGTGGCAAATTTGCCTACAAGCTAAAACGCCCCGTGAAACTGCCTTTTGTTGACTTCTCAACGCTGGGTTTACGACACCAGGATTGCGAGCGTGAATTACGCATTAATCAACGCACGGCACCCACCCTTTACCTCGATGTCATTAAGGTCACGGGCTCGCCTTGCAAGCCGAGACTTTCCGGCTCGGGCCCAGCAATCGACTGGGCAGTTAAGATGCGCCGCTTTAAGCAAACTCGCTTATTGAGTCACCAAATCGATCGCGGTGACATCAACATTCGCACAGCTGAAAAACTTGGTCAGCACCTGGCCGCATTCACCAACGGCTTGCCCAGCCTAAGCCCAGAATCGTTGCGATCGCATCGTCCCACGATCGACTGGCTGCTTCAAAGTCTCGACGAAATATCTGAAATCTTTCCTTCCCAACGTCTAGACGCCAATGCAATCGCAGCGTGGGCAAAGAGCCAGGCCCAAATCCACCAACGCCTGATCAAGCAGCGGCTGCAGCATGGGTTCTACCGTAACTGCCATGGCGACCTGCATTTGGGAAACCTGGTGAAACTGGGCAAGGAGGTGGTCGCATTTGATGCGCTTGAATTCAATCGGGAACTAAGCCAGATCGATGTAATCAATGACATCGCGTTTGCTTTCATGGATTTCATTGCCCATGACCGGGCCGATCTTGCCTGGTTCATGGTGAACCAATGGTGTGAACACACTGGCGACTATGACGGATTGCCGTTGCTGCGCTACTACACACTTTACCGTGCAGTTGTCAGGGCTAAGGTTGCTGCGCTTACCAATGGGCACGCGAATACCAAAACCTTTGATCGCTACTGGAGTCTGGCAAAGCGCCTGATTGCGCCGGGCAATCGAGCCCGTCTGGTGCTAGTCGGTGGCTTAAGCGGCAGCGGCAAGTCCACAATCGCTAAAGAACTCGCCGGTACGCTGTCGGGGATCCAGTTGCGCGCCGATGTGATTCGCAAGCGACTGTTTGCAAGCCATCTAAATGATTCGAAAGTGCTCTATTCCAGACAAGCCAGCCAAAAAACCTATGCCCAGCTCGCAAACATTGCCAATGCCTTGCTCTTGCAAAGCATGACCGTCATTATCGATGCAACGTTTTTGGCGCAACCACACATTGATCTCTTCAATAAACTGGCCGGCAAACACCAAATCAACTTGGCCACAGTGTGGTGCGAAGCACCGGTGGCTGTTTTGAGGCAGCGCATTAAAAAACGCTCCATCAAAGGACTTGACCCCTCAGATGCCACGATCAAGGTTCTTGCGCAACAGATCGATCGATTAAAAACCCATCCGCTTCGCTGGCCCAATCGACCCCGCCGTCTTAACACCAATGGGTCGCGCCACAGTGTGACATGTCAAATTCATCGCATCGCAACTGCCTTGATCAAAAAACAATGACCTTGGTTTTGAAATTGACTTAAATCAATCGAGTTGCCATCTTCGAGTAATATAAACGCAGTGCAACATCTATC